>NZ_AFWJ01000310.1 GCF_000222685.1 Vibrio nigripulchritudo ATCC 27043
CGCACTGGCAACGGTAAAAGAGAAATGTAGGAACGATTTCATACAAACGAGAATTCTGGCACTTAACGAGGTAATAATGTAATTACTCACCAATACCTCTCGATCCGGCTAATCTAACATTTTTTATTTGTCAGACCAAACAATTAGTCTGAATCCAAAGGGGCAAATGAGAATCATCGCACAGGATTATTCTGCTTGCTGACCCACAAGATTGTACTTTCTCAGCATTCCCCTTAATTGATGGTAGCTCAAGCCCAGCATTTTCGCCGCTTGTCTTTGATTATGTTTGGATTCATGGAGCACTTTGTTCAACAAAATTAAGTCCTGCTCTTCCTGCCATTTCTTGTAGTCGATAGGGAATTGAATATCGGCAGCGGAGGGGGCACTGTTTTCAGTAGATTCAGTTATGTCTGAATGGGTTTCAGACCAGTCGTTGCCAAAAGGATTGAAGACCAATTCATCGATAGGCTCTTCACCGGCGCCTTGTTGATATACCGCTCTCTCAATAACATTTTTAAGCTCTCGAACATTGCCTGGCCATTGGTATTCAAGGAGCGAACCAACAGCATTGGTCGTAAAGCCTACGAACATAGGCAGAGATAATTCCCGGCACATCTTAATGGCATAGTGCTCCGCCAGAAGCAGAATATCTTCTTTCCGTTGGCGTAAAGGTGGAATATGAACAACATCAAATGCCAATCTGTCGAGCAAGTCGGCTCTGAATTCGCCATTGTCTGCCATTTCTGGCAGGTTGGCATTGGTTGCACAAATCAACCTTACATTAGCAGAGAGTGTCCGGGTGCCGCCGACCCGCTCGTATTCGCCGTATTCAATAACCCGAAGCAGTTTTTCCTGAACGGAAAGGGGGGCTGTGGCCAGTTCATCCATAAACAGGGAACCGCCTTCCGCACGCTCAAATCGACCTTGATGTTTGCCTTTGGAACCCGTGAAAGATCCCGCTTCGTGACCGAACAGCTCGGAATCTATCAAACCTTCGCTTAAAGTGGAGCAGTTCATGGATACTAAAGGCTGATCCCAGCGTCTGGAAAGGTAATGTAAGCGCTGAGCAATCAACTCTTTACCCGTTCCTCGTTCACCGAGTACCAGTACAGGTCTTTCAATTGGAGCAAGGTGCGATACTTTGTCCAGAACGGATAAAAAGGAAGGGGATTCACCGATGAGATTCTGCTGCTTCACGAGATTTTCCTTAGGTGTGGTAAATTTTACCAAGTGTTGGTGTGAATTATCATAGCATACTCAGTATAAAAAATGATTGCCAGCTAACTTGTTGTATTTAAAATAAATAAAAGTTGGCACGTATTGTGTATTAAAGAAACCATACCAAGTTGAACAGTCACATAACAGGAGATCAATTATGGGTATTTTCTCTCGCTTTGCGGACATCGTGAATTCAAACATCAGCGCACTTCTGGATAAAGCTGAAGATCCTGAAAAAATGATTCGACTGATCATTCAGGAAATGGAAGACACATTAGTAGAGGTTCGCACTAACTCTGCTCGTGCTATCGCAGACAAAAAGAACTGGCTCGCCGTGTTGAATCGGTAGAGCGTCAAATTTCAGAGTGGCAAGAAAAAGCAACTCTGGCACTGACTAAACAACGTGAAGACTTGGCTCGTTCAGCGCTGATTGAGAAACAAAAGCTGGAAGAAATGGTGGCTGGTCTTCATACAGAACAGACGCTGGTTGAAGAAACCATCGAGAAACTGACTGGCGAAATCGGCAAGCTTGAGGCGAAAATCAACGAAACACGCGCTAAGCAACAAGCGTTGGTGATTCGTCGTCAGGCTGCGGGTAACCGCCGAGACGTGCAAAAGCACCTGCACACCAGCCGCACTGCTGAGGCGATGTCAAAGTTCGAGCAATACGAGCGTAAAATTGACGAACTGGAAGCCGAAGCCGATACCTACACCTCAACAGGCCGTTCACTCGATCAAGAGTTCGCAGAACTTCAAGCTCAGGACGAGATTGAAAAAGAGCTCGCAAAATTGAAAGAGCAAATGGGTCAGAATAAAGAAGACAAGTAATTCACTAACGGAGTCTCTGTATGTCAGCAGCGTTTATCACCGCCCCACTGATTGTATTTCTAATCTTTGTGGCACCAATATGGCTAGTGCTGCACTACCGCAGCAAACGAAAAACGGCGCAAGGATTGTCAGACGAAGACTTTGAGAAACTGCAATCCCTAACGCGTCAGGCAGAAGCGATGCAGCAAAGAGTCCAGACACTGGAACGCATTCTGGATGCTGAATCGCCAAACTGGAGGCAAAATCTATGAGTAGACAGAGCCTGTATAAAGACCCTGAAAATGGAAAGCTAGCCGGCGTTTGCGCCGGTGTAGCTCAGTACTTTGGCGCAGAAACCTGGTTGGTCAGAATCTTAGTTGTTTCCGCCGCGCTATTAGGTTTCGGATTCTTTGTTGTACTGGCTTACATCGCAATGGCTTTGATGTTAGATAAGAAGCCAGTGCTTATTGAGCAAAAGAAGACATCGCAGTTCGAGCACAAAGTGAAGAGTAAACCTTGGCAATCTGGCGGTACACCGTCTCAGGTGATTCATAACATTGATAGAGAATTATCTGAGCTCGAATCATCTCTTCAAAAAATGGAAGCGTATGTCACGTCAGACGCTTTCAAAGTCAACAGAGAGTTCAAGAATCTCTGATGTCAGCCAGATGTATGAATGAGTTCTGAAACAAGAAGTTAGATTTCATACATTTATCTTATTTTTAAACTGGAACGCATATCCGTTTTCATCTATGTTATTACCAAGTTTCGAAACATGGATGAACACGCTATGCGTTTCAAATTTCATTTTCTCGCGCTATCCGTAGCAACTCTGGCTGGATGCGGACGTGAGTTACCTCCTGTTCCAGAACCAGAATCCCGACCAGCAAAACTTCTTACTATCTCCCTTAGTCAACAACAACTCGTTCGAGAATTTCCTGCGACGTCTGAAGCAGGCGATAAAGCCGTATTGGCATTTCGAGTTCCAGGTCAATTGCAGACTATTCCAGCTTTTGCCAGTCAGCGTGTAAATAAAGGCGATGTACTGGCTACACTCAATCCTGATGAATATCAGCAGCTTTTAAAGCAGGCACAAGCCAATTTTAAGCTTGCTGAAGTGCAATATTTGCGTTTTAAAAAACTGCGTAAAGACAAAGTTGTTTCTGAGCAGGATTTCGATAAAGCGGCAGCTAATCATAAAACCGCACTTGCTAGCCTTGATCAGGCTAAAGCGAACGTTTCGTATGCCACGCTTCGTGCGCCTTACAATGGAACCATTTCGATCGTTAATGCCAACAATTTTGAATTCGTCGCTGCTCAGCAGGGCGTGATGAACATTCAAACTGACCAGATTCTGAAAGTGGTTTTCCAACTGCCTGAACACCTTTTCAGGCGTTTCACCATTGGTGATGTGGTATCGGCCGAAATGAAATTTGATACCTACCACGATCGTTCTTTCCCGCTGACTTTTCAGGAAATAGATACTGAAGCCGATCCTAAAACCAACAGCTATAAAGTGACCATGGTAATGGAAAGACCGGATGATGTCGGTTTGCTTCCGGGGATGTCGGGCGTTGTTCGGGTAGAAATCCCAGAAGGTCGAGTAACCACCATTCCGCCAACGGCCATCTCTGATGAAAATGGTTCAACCATGGTGTGGAAAAGGAAAGAAGATGGCAGCGTCGAACCCGTTCAGGTCGAGCTAGATGACAGTTACAAAATTGTGAGTGGGCTAGAGAACGGCGATCAAATCGTTATCTCAGGTATTTCCGGATTAAAAGAGGGCATGAAAGTGCGTGAATGGATCAAGGAGCGAGGACTGTAAAATGAATTTGAAAGTACCATTAACGCTTCTAACTGCATCCGTTCTTTTTGGGTGTGGTCAGGTTGACGTTACACCAGACAAACCTTTACCGAAAGTAAAGGCAATTGAGCTTGGCGAGAAGCTGCAACAAGACCAGATGTTCTTCCCAGCCGTTGCCGAAGCCGCGGATAAATCAGCTCTGAGTTTTCGTGTGTCTGGCGAAATCAGCAAACTTGTTGTGAAAGAAGGTGACAAGGTGAAGAAAGGTCAGTTGATCGCTCAACTCGACCCGACGGATTACCAGCTCAAAGTGAACAACGCTCAGGCTAAGTATTCTGTTGCCGATAGCCAGTATCGACGCTCGGAGCCTTTGGTGAAAAAAGGGTTGTTAGCCCAGTCTCAATTCGACGAACTTGCAGCACAGCGTCAAATCGCCTTAGCCGAGCTGGAGCTGGCAAAACTTCATTTGTCCTTTACTCTGCTAAAAGCTCCAATCTCCGGTGTGATTTCGCGTGTGGCGGTTGATCAATTTGAAAACATTCAGGTAGGTCAGCAGATTGTGAACATTCACAGCCTTGATCAGGTGGATGTACTCATCCAAATTCCAGATCGTCTGTTCGTTGAACAACCCAAAGATATGGATGTAACCAAAATTGAGGTCATGGTTCGGGTCAAAGAAGGGGTGGAGTACCCGGCGGCAATAAAGGAATACACCACAGAGCCTGACCCTAAAACCGCGACTTACAACGTTACGTTAACCATGCCAATGCCAGATGACAGCATTATCCTTGATGGCATGGCCGTTGAAGTGGCTGCTCAGGGCAAAAACACCGGGCTTACTCTGAAGCGTGGTATCAGCGTACCCGTGGAAGCCATATTTAATGCCGATGGTGATGAGCTATCTCGTGACAATAAGTATGTCTGGGTACTCGGTGAAAATGATGAAGTTCGAAAGACGAAAGTTGAGACTGGTAAAGTCAACTTTGACGAAATTCAAATTGTGAATGGCCTTGAGCAGGGGCAGCAGATAGTGATTGCTGGTGTTGCTCGATTACGAGATGGCATGAAAGTAGAAGTGATTAGTCAGGAGGCAGGCAAATGAGTGAAACGAATCAGCCTGTAAGCCCTGAAGAAAAAGGCGTAGCAGCATACTTTATCAAAAACCGTGTGATCAGCTGGATGGTGTCGCTTATCTTCCTGATTGGTGGTGTATCGGCATTCTTTGGTTTGGGAAGACTGGAAGATCCAGCCTTTACCATCAAAGATGCAATGGTTATCACTTCTTACCCCGGAGCGACACCGCTTCAGGTCGAAGAGGAAGTGACTTATCCCTTAGAAAAGGCAATTCAGCAACTGACCTATGTCGATGAAGTGAACTCTACGTCTTCACGTGGTTTGTCACAAATTAGCGTGACCATGAAAAGTAACTATGGTCCGGATGATTTGCCGCAGATCTGGGATGAACTTCGCCGAAAAGTAAACGATATTCAGACCCAGCTTCCACCGGGAGTAAATCCGCCTCAGGTCATTGATGATTTTGGCGATGTGTATGGCATCTTGCTCGCGGTTACGGGTGAAGGTTATACCTACAAAGAACTGCTGGATTACGTCGATTATCTTCGACGTGAGCTTGAGTTGGTTGACGGTGTTGGCAAGGTCAATGTTTCCGGTCAGCAACAAGAACAGGTCTTCATTGAAATTTCCATGAAGCGTATGAGCACGCTGGGTATTGCACCTAATACGGTGTTCAACCTGCTATCAACGCAAAACACCGTAAGTGACGCAGGTGCTATCCGGATTGGTGACGAATACATTCGAATTCAGCCAACTGGGGAATTTGAAAACGTTGATAAGTTAGGCGATTTGATTCTCACCGAAGGTGGTGCTCAAGGGCTTATCTTCTTACGTGATGTAGCGGAAATTAAACGTGGCTATATCGATGTTCCGAAGAATATCATTACCTATAACGGTCACTTAGCGCTAAACCTTGGGGTTTCGTTTAGTCAGGGTGTTAACGTGGTGGAAGTGGGCGAACGTTTTGATCGTCGTCTTGCGGAATTAAAATTCCAGCAACCAGTGGGCATTGAGATTTCCGAAATTTACAGTCAGCCGAAAGAAGTAGATAAGTCCGTCAGCGGATTTGTGGTAAGTCTTGGACAGGCTGTTGCCATTGTTATCATCGTGCTTCTGTTCTTTATGGGGTTACGCTCAGGGCTGTTGATTGGTCTGATCCTGTTGCTGACAGTACTTGGTACATTCATCTTCATGCAATACTTCGCCATTGACCTGCAACGCATCTCGTTAGGTGCATTGGTTATTGCTTTGGGTATGCTGGTGGATAATGCCATCGTCGTGGTAGAAGGGATACTCATAGGGACACAGCGAGGGCGAACGAGGTTGCAAGCGGCAACCGACATTGTCACCCAAACCAAATGGCCATTACTGGGTGCTACGGTGATTGCCGTTACGGCATTTGCGCCTATCGGGCTTTCTGATGACGCGACCGGTGAATACTGTGGAACCTTGTTTACCGTTCTTCTTATCTCACTGATGTTGAGCTGGTTTACCGCTATTTCTCTGACTCCGTTCTTTGCAAACATCTTCTTCAAAGATCAGAAATCCAAAGGCGATGATGAAAACTCTGACCCATACAACGGTATGGTGTTTGTCCTTTACCGTGGGTTCTTAGAGTTCTGCATGAAGCGCGCTTGGTTAACTGTGATTGTTCTGATTGTGGCTTTGGTGGCGTCGTTGTACGGCTTCACTAAAATCAAGCAGTCTTTCTTCCCATCTTCAACGACGCCAATGTTTATGGTGGATGTATGGATGCCGGAAGGTACTGACATTCGTGCAACCAACACCAAGCTGAAAGTGTTAGCCAACTGGTTAGAAGACAAAGAAGCGGTCGAACACATCACCACTACGGCTGGTCAGGGTCTGCAGCGCTTTATGCTGACCTATGCGCCAGAAAAAGCGTACGCTGCCTACGGTGAAATTACTACACGTGTCCGAAGCTATGAAGAGCTTGAACCTCTGATGGCGGAATTCCGTGACTACATCGAATCCAGCTTCCCTGAAATCAATTACAAACTAAAACGTATTGAGTTGGGACCAGGTGGCGGTGCAAAAATCGAGGCACGTATTGTTGGTTCTGATCCAACCGAACTTCGCCGAATTGCAGCAGAGGTGATTGATGTATTGAACGCCGATAATGGTGCTCATAACATCCGTCATGACTGGCGTGAGCGCACCAAGGTTCTTGAACCTGTGTTCAACGAAAGTCAGGCTCGCCGATACGGAATTACCAAGTCTGATGTCGACGAATTGCTGATGATGTCCTTCTCTGGTAAGAATATCGGTGTTTACCGTGACGGTACGACTCTGATGCCGATTGTCTCCCGTCTTCCAGAAGAAGAACGTGTGGATCTGCGCAACATCGAAGGCATGAAGATATGGAGCCCGGCGCTTGGCGAGTTCATTCCATTGCAACAGGTGACTCTGGGTTACGACATTCGTTGGGAAGACCCACTGATCGTGCGTAAAGACCGCAAGCGCATGCTGACAGTAATGGCTGATCCGGATCCTCTTGGAGAAGAAACGGCTTCAACGTTACAGAACCGTCTGATGGAAAAAATCGAAGCGATAGAAATGCCATCTGGCTACTACCTTGAGTGGGGCGGCGAATATGAATCTTCCCGTGATGCTCAGGAATCTCTGTTCAAAACCATGCCTCTTGGCTACCTGTTCATGTTCCTGATCACCATCTTCCTGTTCAACTCAGTGAAGGAGCCGCTGATTGTCTGGCTGACCGTTCCGTTAGCAGTGATTGGTGTAACCTGTGGTCTGCTGTTATTCGACACGCCGTTTGGCTTCATGGCTCTACTCGGTTTCCTAAGTCTTTCGGGGATGTTGTTGAAAAACGGCATCGTACTGCTTGACCAGATAGAGATAGAAATGAAGTCGGGTAAGGACCCTTATGTCGCAGTTGTTGACGCGGCATTAAGTCGTGTTCGCCCAGTATGCATGGCGGCGATCACGACTATCCTTGGCTTGGTTCCACTACTGCCGGATATTTTCTTCAAGCCCATGGCAGTGACCATCATGTTTGGACTGGGCTTTGCAACTGTACTGACACTTATTGTCGTACCTGTATTGTATCGTCTTTTCCATAAGGTGAAGGTTCACAACTAGGATCAACAGACTCTAAAGAACAAACCCGCCTTCCGGCGGGTTTTTTAAAGCAACAGAAGGAAGAACTTATGTCAGACGCGACATGTGCATGGGCAATGAATCATGAGCTAGAAAGGGAGTATCACGATGCGGAGTGGGGCATTCCTGTTTATGATGACAAAGTTCTTTTTGAATTCATCACTTTAGAAGGAGCTCAGGCTGGACTGAGCTGGATTACCATACTGAAAAAACGCGAAGGCTATCGAGCTGCTTTTGAAGATTATGATATTGAGAAACTGGCGTCTTTTGATGAAGAAAATGTGCCTCATATCATTGAAAACTTCGATGTGGTAAAGCACAAAGGAAAGATAGCCTCTGTTTATAGCAATGCACGCGCAGCCATTGAATTGCAAAAAGAGTATGGCTCACTTTCAAAAGCATTATGGCAGTTTGTCGATGGAAAACCGCTCATCAATAGTTGGAAAACCATGGATCAGGTGCCAGTCTCGACAGAGCAGTCAAAAGCAATGAGTAAATTCTTGAAGAAGAAAGGATTTAAGTTTGTTGGTGAGACCATTTGTTATGCATTTATGCAAGCAGTTGGGATGGTGAATGACCATCTGGTTGATTGCCCGAGATATAATGTGAATTAAAAAGACCCCCAGCGAATTGCTGGGGGTCTTTTTTCTATATTTCGATTATTGGCTTGACGCTTCTTTTTCCAGAATCAGTGCATTGTATCTTTCAAAGCCAGCTTCTAAATCAGCGATCAAATCATCGGTGTCTTCTAAACCAATGTGTAGACGAATGAGCGTACCTTCGAAATTCGGGTTTGAAATTGTTCTCAGGTAATTAAAACTCTTTGGTTCATTGGCAAGGATAAGGCTTTCGAAACCACCCCAGGAGTAACCCATACTGAAGTGTTTCATGCCATCCAGTAAAGCGGTTGTTGCGCGTGGGTAGCTGGTTTTCAGCACAAATGAGAATAAGCCGTTTGCCCCTTTAAAATCACGCTTAAAGAATTCGTGACCCGGGCAGCTTTCCAGAGCAGGATGGCGAACGTGGTCTACTTCTGGTCGTGATGCGAGCCAATTGGCTACTTTAATACTGTTTTCGTGGTGTTGGCGCAAACGAACATCAAGTGTTCGTAGACCACGCAAACCAAGGTAGGCATCGTCAGGAGACACACACTGACCCAGCAGGTAGCTTTGTTCACGAAGCTGATCCCAGTATTTTTCAGTTGCCACAGCTGTACCCAACATGACATCTGAGTGCCCGACAATGTACTTCGTTGCCGCCTGAATGGAAATGTCGACACCATGTTCGAACGGAGAAAGGTTCACACCTGCTCCCCATGTGTTATCGAGCATAACAACGATATCGTGTTCATGAGCAATACGCGAAAGAGTAGGGAGATCCTGCACTTCCATGGTGATGGAACCCGGTGACTCGGTAAAAAGAATCTTTGTATTTGGCTGAATCAGGTCACGAATGCCTTCGCCTACCATTGGATCGTAGTAAGTCGTTTCTACGCCCATCTTTTTAAGCATCACATTACAGAAGTCGCGTGTAGGTTCGTAACAGGTGTCGACCATTAAAATATGATCACCGGATTCGACAAAGGAAAGGATAGAGCTGGTAATAGCCGCTGTGCCACAAGGGTAGAGCGCACAGCCTGCACCACCTTCCACTTCCGTCATTGCTTCCTGAAAGGCGAAATGGGTGTGTGTGCCCCGACGACCATAAAAGAGCGTGTGTTCTTGTCTCTTTGTTGTTGCGTGGTGTTTTTCTGCAACGGTATCAAATACGACGGTTGAAGCACGTTGAACAGGTGGATTAACAACACCGTTTGTCCACTTCTTACTGCGACCAGCAGTGACTAACTTGGTCTGGTATTTCTCAGACATCCTTTTTCCTTGTCCCGATAACTATTTGGTTCTATTTAAACCATTTTACGCGGCATGAGATCAAGAGAAATTTCCCTTTATAGAATTGGGCTGAGCAAGAAGTAAGCACGTTCGAAGATACGATGGATGAAACCGCGTTCCGACCAGGTCGCCGATTCGATTTTGTGTGCGTTCTCAATGTAAGATTCCTGCACCCAATACAGCTCTTTGGTGAAGGCTGCATCGTCAACGGCCAGTGTCACTTCAAAGTTAAGCCACAGGCTCCTCATATCGAGGTTTACGGTGCCTACCAGGCAATGGTGTCGGTCGATGACCACGGATTTGGTATGAAGCAGTCCACCATGAAACTCATATATCTCGATACCAGAGTTCAGCAACTCGCTATAAAACGCTTTAGATGCCCACTTAACCATTATTGAGTCGTTACGATGAGGAATGATGAGCTGAACTTTTACCCCGCGCTGAGCCGTCATCTTGAGGGTTTCCAGCAGTTGTTCACTCGGAACAAAATAAGGCGTGGTAATACGAACGGATTCCTTCGCCTGATTGATAGAGAGTACCATAACCTGCTGAATCAGGTTTTCTGGCATTCCGGGACCAGATGGCACAACCTGAATCGGGTGCAAGCCGTTTTCACGATCAATCGGGCATTGAGGGAACATAGGCAGCTCTCGCGAACCTGTCTCAACTTCCCAATCCCAAGCGTGAATAGCAGAAAGGACGTTTACGGTCGGTCCGGTAATTCGAACCATGACATCTATCCACTGACCGACACCTGCGCCTTGCTTGAAGTGAGCAGGGTCAACCATGTTCATGGATCCGGTGTAGGCAATCTCATCGTCTACAACGATAATTTTTCGGTGTTGCCTGAGATCCAGGCGTCTTAAAAATACCCGCATTGGAGACACGGCAAGAGCCTGCGTCACCTCAATGCCAACATTTTCCATCATCTCTTTCCAATGACTTTTGAAGAAACGATGGCTGCCTGCTGAGTCCAGAAGCAGCTGCACCTTAACGCCGCGTTTTGCTGCCTGAATCAAAGCAGAGGCAACAGAGTCTGCCAAACCCCCGGGGTGCCAGATGTAAAACTCCATTCTGACGTGGTGTTTGGCGTTTCGAATGTCTTCGATCACCGACTGAAGAATTTTTACAGGTGACGTTTGCAATGAAAGGGTATTGCCACACAAAGCTGGGATACCTGTGCGGTTAGAACACAGATCGTGGATTTGAGAAATCTGACCCTCCATCAACTCGGGAAGATGTGCCTGACAATCATGTAGCTGATTGAACCAGTACTCGTATGGAGAGAACATGCGCTGCGCGCGCTCGGCTCTTTTTCTACCAAGGTTTAATTCCCCAAACAGGAAATAGCACGCTACGCCAAGAATTGGAATGATGTAGATGATCATCAACCAAGCAAGAGAAACACTGACGGCTCTGCGCTTAAGAACCACGCGTATTGTTACCCCGGCCACGAGAACCCAGTAAGCGACCAACCCAAACAGAGCAACAAACTGATAGAACTTTTCCATTTTCCCCAGTAGGTAAGAGCGATAAAGATAGCTTAACTATAAACAACAAGAGCTTAAGAAGAAATGATTGCTGGTCAGATATGGCTATTAAGAATGAGAAATTGGTGGAATAGCCCAAATTTTACCGAATGGCGCTTTATTTTCTAAACAACAATCAAACGTAGCAGGACCTACAGAGTGAAATATGCAGATTTTGGGAAAATGAATGGAGAATTTAACTTGGATTGAGTAAAAAAGCAGCGATCGGTGCTTGTGTTGAGGGTGTTGTTAATAAATTAGGCTGCGCGCGCTTCCAATTTTAATTGCAAACTGTTTTACTTGCCATCATTGAAAAGAAAATAAGAACTAAGTTGTGTGTAAATTATTTTGTACACTCATGTTCAAACCAGGCGGTAATATATGGCAACAACATCACGTGCCCAGTTTTCCTCAAAACTTGGGTTCATCATGGCGGCAGCAGGCAGTGCTGTTGGACTTGGTAATATCTGGGGGTTCCCTACTCAAGCAGCAAGTAATGGTGGTGCAGTATTTCTGATCACTTACTTGATTATGGTATTTGTTCTGGCGTGTCCAATGCTGATAGCAGAGCTCACCATTGGACGATACGGTCAATCCAACCCAATTCAGTCACTTAAATCTGTTTGGCCAAAAGGCAAAATAGGCGCTGCGCTTTTAGGTATTGCAGCAATGACGGCAGTCTCTCTTATCCTCAGTTTTTACGCCATCATTGCGGGTTGGTTATTTGGCGAATTTGCAGGAAGCGCCCTGAAAATTGTCGGAATGAATGAAGCATCTCAGTGGCTGACGAGCTTTGGTGATTCGCGCAACCTTGTTCTCATGGTTATCTTTATGATTGCAACCATGTACGTGGTAAGAAGTGGTGTTGCAGACGGTATTGAGCGCTGGTCAACTCGCCTTATGCCAGTGCTGCTTGTCCTATTCATTGTGATGATTGGATACATCCTGACTCAAGAAGGAGCGTCGGAAGGGTTAGAAATGTACCTGATCCCAGACTTCTCCCACTTTGATTCAGACCTTCTGGTTAGTGCGATGGGACAGGCGTTCTTCTCATTGTCTCTTGGTGTTGCCACTATGATGGTCTATGGCTCTTACCTAAGGAAAGATACCAATATTCCAAAAACGGCGGTTCAGGTTTCTCTGGTCGATACAGGTATTGCAATCTGTGCAGGCTTACTGGTGCTACCTGCAATGTTTGTTGCAAAAAATCACGGCGTTCAAATATTCGATGAAACTGGAGCGCTGCTCAGTTCAGATACTTTGGTGTTCACTGTGTTACCTGCAATGTTCGATACGATGGGCAGCGTAGGCATTGCGGCAAGCATGATGTTTTTTGCCCTGATGATCATTGCGGCGCTTACTTCCTCAATCTCAATGCTTGAGGTACCCGTCGCATGTGCGATAGAAGAATTAAAGCAAACCCGTACTGCTGCCGTTATATGGATAGGTGGAGTAATTACGGTAATTTCAGCGATTATCGTTCTGAATTTCGGCTCACTGTTTGGTTTTGTGGTACAGCTTACGACAGTGTACGCACAGCCGATACTGGGCTTAGTTTGGGCACTACTTGTAGGATGGATTTGGCATAGAAATAAGGTTCTAGAGGAAATTCGTCAGGGCTATCCTGATGTAGAAAATTCTCTGTTCTGGAAAATCTGGCCTCTTTACGTTCGCATAGTGTGCCCAGTACTGATGTTAATGGTCTTCTTCGCGTAGAACTTAACTGATTACTAATAAAACTATTAAAAATTAACACTCCAGCCCTAGTCTCTAGGGCTTTTTTGTGTTTCCATACTAAACGTATGGCATATTGTTGCTTAATAAATGCTAACAAGATTGTAGGAAATCTCCTTTATTTCACCCCTGAGTTGAACTTACAGTATCACTTTTGATACTAGTTCATTTTCTATGAGTTTTTTCAATACCGGTCTCGTTAGCAGACTGGTTCGTGAGGTTGTTGTATGAATTTATCAGTCAAACAAAAATTGGCTGCTGCTTTTGGGAGCATCATTTTGCTGATGGCGATTTCGGTAATCGTTGTCTTTTTTCAGGTGAAATCAGCGCATGAGCTGGAAAACACCATTCGAACTGATGATGTACCTGGTATGGAGCTTTACCTCACACTGATTGATGAGTCAGGCGACATGCAAAGAGATGCGCTACGAGCCATTCTGGGCGATGAATCCGCAAAAGGGGACTTTAAGAAAAACTACGGACAGTTCCAGACTGCTCTTAATAGCCTTGCGCAAATCGAGAGTTCAGCAGAAGCCAAAAACACCGTTCGCCAAATTCGTTCTTACGGTGAAGATTATGCGCGAGAACTGGAGAAGCTATTCAAGCAATCTGGCTCGTCTTTGAGTGCTGATGAAATGAGAGAGCTTTATCAGCAAAAGATGTCTATCGATGCCAGAACTATGGTGCCGATGGAAAAAATGCTTGATCGTGAATCCGCAGCGGAAAAAAGTGATGTTGAGACGGGACTAAATGTTCTGAACTCTGCCCTTTCAACCATGAGCCAGACCATGATTGGTCTATTGGTCGTCGGTTCACTGATTGCCATTGTTATTGCTTACCGTTTGTCGGCGTCTCTGACAAATCGAATTGAGAAACTGGAAGTAGTTGCGAAAAGCATTGCGGAAGGTGACCTGACGTCTGATCAGATTGTTGATAACTCGGGTGATGAGCTGGCCAACCTGGCAAAATCCATTAATGCGATGCAAGATTCACTGAAAACGCTTCTGACCTCTATTTGCGAGGTGAGCGATCAGGTGAACAACGTAACCACGGATTTGTCTGAAGTGACGACGTCTATTTCACATGGTGCTGCAGAGCAGGCTGATAAAGCCAGCCTTATTTCAACAGCGTCTGAAGAACTGACGTTAACCATTGGTGAAGTGGCGCAGCAGAGTGTTGCGACGGCGGAAAGTGCTTCTCAATCGGGCGATGCAGCGGAAAGCGGTCGTGGTGTGATTCTGGAAATGGTTGGCAGCATAGAAAAAGCATCGACACAAATGGCTGAAATGTCGGTAAGTATGCGTGAGCTCAATGATCACGGCGAGCAGATTGGCAGTGTTATCAAGGTGATTGAAGGCATTGCAGAGCAAACCAACTTGCTGGCTTTGAATGCGGCTATCGAAGCGGCGCGTGCAGGTGAATCTGGTCGTGGCTTTGCCGTGGTGGCCGATGAAGTTCGCGCCTTGGCAGAACGTACGACTCAAGCGACTCAAGAAGTATCAGAGATCATTCAGGCGATTCAGCAAGGCACTCAGAAAGTCATGGGTTCAACCTCTGAAAGCGTTGAATTGGTTGAGAAGGGCGTTGAACAAAGTGCTGGAGCAGGTGCGGCGTTGGATCAAATCGTATCCAGTGCAACTCAGGTTCAGGGCATGATTGCTTCGATTGCTACTGCGACAGAAGAGCAAACCGCGGTAACACAGGAAATTGCCAACGACATCAATACCATCAATGATATCTCGGCACGTTCACTGGAGTTGGTCGAACGCAGTTCACATGATGTGAGCGGGCTTACTCAGCGCGTAGACGAGCTTAAAGACTTGGTTTCTAAATTTAAGATCGCGTAAAACCAGTACTAACCTTTATAAACAATGGCTTCTTCTGCATTAGGCGTTATAATTCAGCGCCTGCGAAGGAGCCATTTATGTTTGACATCCTCTTTACTCATCCCGATTTCTACATCATCAATAAACACCAAGGTATCAGCGTTCACAAAGACGAGGGTGATACAGCCTTGCTGACTGAGATATGTAAAGTCACTGGCGATGCTCAGCTCTATCTGATTCATAGATTAGACAAAATGACTTCGGGACTTCTGATTGTAGGACGAGGTTCGCAAGCGGCTCGGGAGTTATCGGAACTGTTTGCTAATCGAAACGTTGAGAAATACTACCTCGCAATTGGTTCTAAAAAGCCAAAAAAGAAGCAGGGTATGGTCATGGGAGATATGGAGCGCTCCAGACGCGCTTCCTGGAAGCTCACTAGCCAAATGTCTAACCCAGCCATTACGCAGTTTTTCTCTCATGCTGGCGAGCCTGGTCAAAGGATCTTCCTTTGCAAACCACATACTGGAAAGACACACCAAATCCGTGTAGCCCTGAAATCGGTCGGCTCTCCCATTCTGGGTGATGACATTTATAACCCCTCATCACACGCAGACAGAGGCTATCTTCACGCCTTTGCGTTAAGGTTTGAACACAAAGGTCAGCCATTTGAGTTCGTCTGTAATCCTATAGACATGAGAGAACTGGGTGAGCATTGGCAAACAGAAGGCGTGCGCAACTCGTTAGAATCCTGGAATAAACCCTGGCAACTGAATTGGCCGGGTGTGAGAACAAAATGAACAAACAAGCATTAGATTTACTTTGGGTCGAGTTAGACTCGGCTCTTTCAAATGTTCCAGACGAAATTCGTCGATTATTTCATGGGCGTGGACGCTGCTGGGAAGGGTTAGAGCAACTCACAGTTGACTGGTTACAGGGGCAGCTCGTTGTTAACTTGTTTAAGCCAGTGGATGAAGAGTTTCTGACTCATCTGAAAAGTGGGCTTATCACGTTTAGCCAGAGTGATACCGCGAAGTCACGTGGCTTATCAACCATTTTGTTGCAACACAGATATCAGGATGGCGCGCCATTTGAAAGTATTCTGGGAGAACCAAATTTAAGACCTGTTGTGATTGAGTCGGGTCTGAAATACCAGCTCGAACTGGGAAAGAATCAAAACTTCGGTCTTTTTCTGGATATGAGAAATGGGCGTGACTGGGTTCGGGAGAGAGCGTGTAACAAGACTGTTCTCAATCTTTTTGCCTACACTTGTGGGTTTTCTGTCGCTGCCATTGAAGGTGGAGCAGATAAAGTAGTCAATGTCGACATGGCGAAATCAAGCCTGAGTCGGGGTAGGGATAATCACAAACTGAACGGACACAACGTTAATTCAGTATCGTTTATGGGGCATGACATTTTTAAGTCGTGGGGGAAAATCAAAAAGAATGGACCCTATGATCTGATCGTAATTGACCCGCCATCGTTTCAGAAAGGCAGTTTTGCCCTGACCAAAGATTACCAAAAGATATTGCGTCGATTACCAAGTCTGCTTACAGACAATGGTGAGGTACTGGCCTGCGTGAATTCACCAAGCGTAACACCTGAATTTTTGATTGATGGAATGAAAGCTGAAGCACCAGAGCTGGCGTTTCAATATCGATTGGAAAATCCACCAGAGTTCAAAGATAAAGATGAAAATGCAAGCCTGAAAGCACTCGTTTTTTCTTAACAGAGTGCCCTCAAAAAGACTTTAATTTGGAAAAATTGCTCGGTTCTTTCCTGAGCGTTTAGCCTCATAAAGATTCTGATCAGCCTTGCGAAAGAAACCATCATCTTGAGCAAGTGAAGCGGGCAGGGCGACCGGACTCACGCCGATAGAGGCGGTAATGTTGAGTGGTCCTGCCTGAGTGTTGAATGCAGTCAGCCCTATGGCATCGAGCATTGCGTCTACGCGAGTGCCAATGTGTTCGTCATCGCGCATCAATACCAAAAACTCTTCCCCTCCCCAGCGAATCAGCATTTCGGTATTTGAAACCAGCTCTTTTAGCCGGCTTGCGGTCTCAACCAGAACTTCATCACCCACGTCGTGACCATACGTATCGTTAACAGATTTGAAATTATCCAAATCAAACAGGGCAATGCGATAGCCAATTTCCCCATCGATTTCCTGACAGGTTTCTAGTTGCTGCGTGTAATAGCGTCGATTGTGCAGTGTGGTCAGTTCGTCGACAAAAGAAAGGCTTTGCAACTCTGCGTTTTTATTCTGTACGTGAGATGTTTTTCTGAATGCGTAGATGATGGTAATAGCGGCAATCAAAATCCAGGTGCAGGCTATTTGGAATCGGAGCTTTTCTTTCGCCAGTTGGGCAGCGGCGAGCTCGTTCTCTATATTAAGCAGCTCTTTTTCCTGACGGATATGCTGGGTGACAAAGGCGTGCTCTAAGTCGTAAACCTGGCTTAGGAGATGAGCTTTATCTTGTTTGTAATATTGCTTGTACATAGCCAAAGCGCGGTCTGTCTCTCCTAAAGCTTCCAGAATGTCGGCTTTCTGCTCATAGGCTTTGATTAACCAGCGTTTATGATTGATCGAAGAAAACGTTGCTATGGAGTCTTCAACCCCATAGAGCGCTTTTTGATATTGGTTTTGCTCCAGAAGCGCTTTTGATTTAATTAGCTGACATTGCCCTTGCTGTATCGGTAATTCAAAGATTTTGGGAGCATCGAGGCATCGGCCAGCGGCTTCTATTGTTTTGTCGTATTGTTTGTTCGCTATATAAAGGAGCGTTTCGCCTTTTATCTGAAGAATGTTGTGCCGATGGCTACTGGTTTTTTCATCGTAATACCTGGAAGCTGCCTCAAACGATTCGCGAAGCTTTTCCAGATTGTTTAGCTGATAGTAAATATAGGCTTCGTTTAAATGAATAACCTGATGCAATGAGTTCAAGTCTCTACCTGGAGGGGTAGGAGCTTTGCGCGCTTTCTCCATGAAGTCCAACGCTTTGTCCCATTTCTCAATATGCAGGTACAGCAAACCCAAATTGTTGTAAAAAGTGCCGAGCAGTTTGTCGTCACCAATTCTTTTTGAGACTTGTATACCTAGTAAGAAATGGCGCTGTGCATCCATCAACTGGTTGTCAGCATTACTTAGGAACCCTGCTGTGTTGTGGGCTTTTGGCAGGAGATAAAGGATGTGCCTTTCCGTTCCGTATTTGATTGCCTCATTGATGAGTTTAGTTGCATCCTGAATCTCGCCTTTACGGGCGAGGTTGGTGCTTTTGTCTATCATCATGACCAGTGTTAACCAAGGCAGGTCTTCAGTTTCTGCTAGCTGGTACAACTTCTGGGTATACTCATTCGCTACTTCTGGTTCATGTTTATCGCTTGCAATGCTTCGCAAGGTAAACAATCGATAGGCATTCTCTGTTGGAGTGAGTGTTGCCTTAGAATTTTTATCGAAAGCAACCATTTCGGCTTGTGCATCTTTTGGTGATGAATCAAGGAGTTTGCGAATCCTTAAAATTTCGCGACCATTCTCAGTATTCGCAAGTGTGTCTTCTGGATTAAATGCTTTGACCTGAGCTCCACGTATGTCTTTGATACTTGGCTCGAACAACACGACATATGCTGTGAGTACGCTCAGGATCACCAGCCCTATACAGGCTAGAAAGAACAACACACTTTTTCTCATTGACCAAGAGCTCCCACAGTTTCAAAGCGGTGAAATGTTACTATGCGAGCTTTACTCTTACAACATTACACACGGTATGTTGGCTTTTTACAGTGTTTTTGGTGATATTGTACGGTAATTGATCAACCTTCATCGGCTTATTGGTTTTGGCATAGCTTGATGCTTTTAAGTAATGATTCGGACGCTGACTTTGGATCTTCCGCCTGACAAATAGCCGAAACTAACGCAATGCCGTTAACACCAGTGCCCAATACGTCCGATAAGTTGGTGTGGTTAATGCCACCAATAGCCACTGTAGGAAAAGGACTGGTGCGGACAGCGTAAGCAAGCCCGTCGATTCCCCATTCACGTTTGATATCCGTTTTGGTTGGCGTTGAGAAAATGGCACTAACACCAAGATAGTCGACAGGAAGGGATTTTGCTTCTTCCAACTGAGCTTCGTTTTCTACTGATAACCCTAAAATTTTATTGTCGCCTATCAATTTTCGTGCGATTTCGGCTGGCATATCCGATTGCCCAAGGTGGACGCCATCCGCATCGACCGCCAGAGCAACGTCAACGCGATCATTGATAATAAGAGGAATATTGGTCCCCTCAAGGATAGATTTGGCGCGAGCTGCACGTTCAATGAATGCTCGAACGTCACCATGCTTTTCTCGAACCTGAATCATGGTCACGCCGCCTTTCGCTGCCTGTTCAACCACATGACAGAACGTGTCTAAGTTTTGTCTGTCATCGGTAACCAGATAGAGTGGATATGGGTTCATTGGGTTTCCTTCTTAGGTAAGTTGTCTTTGTGTGGCTCAAACAAAAACGCTGCTCGAAGCAGCGTTTGTTTTTAGGAGATATTCAGGCGTTCAGCCAGAACTTTCTCATCTAACAGATAGAGTACATCAAGCAGCTCCAACTGAAGGCTGCCAGGGCCTTTCGCTTGTTCTGCCGCTATTTCACCAGCTACGCCTAATACCGCCGCTGCTGCAACACCACTGTTGTCACCAACGGCAGCAAATGCGCCCGTAAGCGCACTCAAAGTGCACCCCATTCCGGTCACATAAGGCATCATTTCATGCCCGTTTAACAGCGACATTACTTGATCTGCACTTACGATGTAATCGGTAGCCCCGGATACCACCACTGAACATTGGTACTCTTCAGAAAGGAACTTTGCTGCCCCTAAAGCTGCATCACTGCTGTCTAGCGCATCGACGCCTTTGCTCTGCGCCTGTTCACCAGCCAGCGCGATGATTTCAGAAGCATTACCACGGATGATCAGTCTATCGGCTGCTTTGGCAATATCTCTGGAGGCTTTAGTTCGAATGGCACTTGCACCACATCCTACTGGGTCTAGCACGACAGGCTTGCCATTTTTGTTTGCTTGCTCAACCGCAAACTCCATTCTAGGCAACCACTGAGAATCCAGCGTACCAATGTTGATGACAAGCGCGCCTGCAAAACTCATCATTTCAGCCATCTCTTTACGCGAGTGCGCCATAATAGGCGAAGCGCCCACAGAAAGCAGTGCGTTTGCCGTATTGTTCATCACCACGTAGTTGGTGACATTGACGACAAGCGGTTTGTTTTCTCTGACTTTGGTGAGCAGTTCAGCAATAGATTGCTTGTTCATACTTTACCTTCCTTGATAGCATTCAGTCCCTGTTGCCAGAATGCGACTTCCATTCGTGTTGCGGTTCTGAAAACGTCGATAATGTGCTTGCCTCGTGGGCTGTTAAGTTCCACTTCAGCCAACAGTTTGTCGATGGTTTTCACGCCTTGTGCCACGCTTTGCTGAAACTCTTCGCCGCCGTAAAGCTTAATCCAGCTTGCGTAAGGGTTACCTTCTAGCTTGGTGTTCGGGTCATTCAGGAGCTGTTTGCCGATTTCCGCATAGCCGATAGAGCAAGGAGCCAATGCGGAATAAAGATCGACCAGATCGCCCATCATGCCAGCATCGAGAACGTATCGGGTGTAAGCCACTGTACCGAAGTCTTCCGGTTCAGCTTCCAGATCCGCTTCTGTTAATCCCCAGTTCTGACAGTATTCCACGTGGTGAGCGATTTCAGAATCCAGAAGGGCATGAACACTAGGCAGTGCATCACGCATGTCTTCCAGCGTTTTCGCTTTGTATATCGCAAGCGCGTAAGCGCGGGCGTAGTGTTTTAAGAACAGAAAATCTTGCTTCAGATAATGAAGATAGCAAGGCTGTTCGAGTGACCCGTCTGCCAACTGCTTTACAAACTCATGCTGAGTGTAGTCTTCCCAGTCACTTCGGCACGCATTAATGAGATCTTGATGATTCATAGTAAGCCTCGATCAGTTGAAGTTTGGAATGTAATCCACTGCTTTTGGTAGTGTCTCAATGATCTTCTGGTCGTACATGAACTGAGCGTAATCGTCATAACGTTTGTGGTCGACGGCTGAAGGACGAAGTGCAAAACGGGTCAGAGTATCGTTCCAAGCGCGTTTGTTTAGCTCGTTGTTTAGGGTGTCTGGCGAGTAGGCAACAAACTCTTTCCATGACTGCTGAGGGTGGTTAACGATGTAGGTTGTCGCTTTTTCGAGAGCGCGATTAAACGCTTTGATGGCTTCTTTGTCGTGTGTTTTGGCGTTAGCAACGAATACCAGTTCGTCGTAAGTAGGTACGCCATGCTCTTCCGGGAAGAAAGCTTTTGCATCGTAACCTTCAAGAGCCAGCTGGTTGCTTTCGAAGTTACGGAAACCACCCCAGATAGCGTCGACTTTGCCAGAAGCCAGTGATGATGACAGCGCCCAGCCAACATTGATGATTTCTACGTCTTTGTAGTCAACGTTGTGAGTGTTCAGCATGGTGCCAATGGTAGCTTCTTCATTACCCGCGATAGCAATACCAATTTTTTTGCCTTTAAGCTCAGACAGGTTGTTTACCTTGCCTTTCAGAACCGTCAGCGTATTCAGTGGTGTTGCAACCAGTGTTGCTGAGCGAATCAGTGGCAAGCCGGCAGCAACGTCAATGGTCAGGTTTGGCTGGTAAGAAATCGCCAGGTCAACTTTGTTAGCCGCAACCAGCTTTGGTGGTGTGCTTGGGTCAGCAGGTTCCTGAACGTTCACCGTAATGCCTTCTTCCTTAAAGTAACCACGCTCTTTAGCGATGACGATAGGACCGTGGTTCGGGTTAACGAACCAGTCCAGCATCAGAGTCAGTTTCTTTTCTTCTGCAGTTACATTAAAAGTAACCGCAGAGGCAGCAAGTGCAATAGCACTGAAAATGGTCTTCTTTTTCACAATATTTTCCTTTTTAAATCGCTGAATGACTCTTAAAAATCATTCTTATTGAAAGTTTGATTATTTTTCCCAAGGGATAAGTCTTTTAAGTGCTTCGTCTGCTGCAAAATACAGCGACACAGACAAAGCGGATAAAATAAAGAGTGCCGCGAACATTTCGTCGATCATCATGCGGGCATTCGCCTGTAACATCAGATACCCAAGCCCTTCGCTTGAGCCTACCCATTCGCCGCAAACTGCCCCAATCGGAGCCACGACAACCGCAACTCGGATTCCTGAAGCCAGAGTCGGTAGCGAAGCGGGTAGTTGAATATGACGAAGGGTTTCCCATTTCGATGCACCCATGGTTTTCGCCAGATCCAGATAGCCTGTTGGGGTGTTGC
>NZ_AFWJ01000309.1 GCF_000222685.1 Vibrio nigripulchritudo ATCC 27043
AATGTCTGGGTTGTTCTTTTCAAAAGCCTCAATAGACTTCTGCATGGTTCCTTGAACAAACCACGACCAGACTGTAACTGTCTCTTTCGCTGATAATGGTGCACTCAGTAACGCTATGAAGAGTGTAGAAAGAGATATTATCCTTCGACTTTTCATTTTGCTGAACTCCTTTTCCATAATTAGCTACTGGCGACTCATCCTTACCGCTACATGAATTGCCAGAAGGCAAATTCGCCGACACTCACGATATCAATGCCGACAGTTTTTTCACCAGCGGATCACCCGCCAGTTCAAATGCTTCTAGTAGTGCATCTGGGTGACCGGACTCTCCAAATCTGTCCTGAACGCCTATCCGATGCAAAACGTGGGAATGGGCACGGGCATCGAGCAATTGACTCACCGCATCCGCCAGCCCACCATGAATTGAATGCTCTTCGACTACTGCAACAGGGGCATCAGTGTTCATCACGATATCCGCGAGTTCGCCACCTAAAGGTTTAATGCGAGTCACCGCTACCACCTGAACTTTGAGACCCTTCTCTTCCATCACTTTTGCCGCATCCAGCAGCTTTGAGGTTAATGTTCCTGTGGTGATGACCATTAAGTCACTGCCCGGCTTCAAAACCCGATATGCCGGTGTTTCATTTTTTGGTTTGGACTTTTCAGTCAGCAAGGTGGGAGACGGGAAGCGTGAGAGCCTGACATAAGTTGGACCTTCGTGAGCCATGATGTCATTCACCACCCACGCCAGATCATTGGCATCAATGGGAGAATAGACCCGAATGTTTGGGATTGACCTCATGATGGCGATGTCTTCTACCGCCTGTTGCGTTGCGCCGTCTTCCCCTAAATTGATTCCCCCGTGAAATCCAAAGAACTTAACGTTCAGTTTTGGGTAAGCCACGGAAATGGCAATTTGGTCGCATGCTCGTCGTGTCAGAAAAGCCGCGAAAGTATTCACAAACGGAACCAGCCCCATGGTAGAAAGCCCTGCCGCGATACCGACCATATTCTGCTCAGCAATTCCGATGTTGAGGGCGCGATTCGGGTACTGGCTGGCAAACTCAGCAGTCTTGGTGGATTTAGACAAGTCGGCGTCCAGCATATAGACATTTTCATGGGCGTTACCGACAGACATAATGGTTTTTGCGTATGCGTCTCTTAGTGAGACCAAGCTATTGGGTTCAAACGGAGTTTCAATATTCATGATGACATCACCTCTTTGCAGGCTGCCTGATACTCTTCATCACTCAATGCATGACTGTGCCAGTCCACCTGATTTTCCATAAACGACACGCCAGCACCTTTAGTTGTATTGGCAATCACTACTTTGGGTTTATCTGCCAACTCATCAGAAGTTGCCCACTGAATAGCACCCAACACTTCTTCCATTGACTGACCATCCACTTCGTACACCGCCCACCCAAACGACTCCAGCTTCTCGCGGTAAGGCATCAGGTTCTGAATGTCTTCCACCCTTCCGTCGTTCTGAATGCCGTTTGCATCGAGAATGGCGACTAATTTTCCTAACCCGGCACTTCCGGCGTAAGCGATCGCTTCCCAGACCTGGCCACTGTTCATCTCACCATCACCCAGAACGACAAACGCAAAGTGCGAGCTATTGATGTCTTGCAGAGCAATTGCCTGCCCAAGCCCGACCGATAACCCCTGACCAAGTGAGCCGGTCGACATTTCAATTTCAAGCAGACGAGAGCGATCCGGATGCCCTTGAAGCCTTGATCCTAGTTGTCGCAACGTTTTCAGTTCATCTACGGGAATCAAACCAGCCAAAGCAAGGACAGAGTAAAGGGCAGGAACGGCATGTCCCTTCGATAAAATGATGTGGTCCCGATCGGTTGTGTGAATCCATTGAGAATCAGGCTTTACTCGCCCGAGATAAAGTGCGACCAGTATTTCTATGCAGGACAGACTTCCACCGGGGTGACCGGATCCAGACGCGTATATCTGATCAAACACGTATTTTCGAGCGAGCCTCGCAGACTCCTCTAACTCTGATATCTGAGAATGCTGTGTCATGTTTTTGTCCTTTTGGTTTCTTTCAAGAGTTTTCCACGATCCAACGCCCGATTAACTTGATCAGCTATAACCACTCTGCTTGGAGAATCGACGACAAGGCATTGATAAATAACTTCATTAAACATAATTTGCATCATTCGGTTCATCGCCGCGTCCATACCATACAGCCCGGTTCCCGGAGGAGTCAGAACCGTCAGATCCGCCATTTCATCGAGCTGAGATCCCGACTTTGCAGTCACCACTAACAGCTTGCTGTTGCGCTCTTTAACGGTATGAGCCACCTCGACCATTTCCCGAGTAACACCCGAGTAAGAAATGATGATGGCAAGGTCACTTTCTTCCATCAGTGACGCCTTAACCAACTGGGTGTGGCAATCCAAATCACAATGAATGGATAATCCAATGCGAAGTAATCGCTGATACAAATCGAAAGCTGCAATCGCCGACTGCCCTACTCCGAACGTAATGATTCTGCTAGCTGCAAGAATTTCGTTTAACGTATTCTCCAGCACGTCAGACTGCTCCAGCATGTCTGAGAAACGCAATGCGCGAACGGAACAATTGCCAAACACTTTATGGGCCACCTCTATCGCCGTATCACTGGCTGACAAGTCTGGCGAGCTTTCTGGGCTTGACTCAACCTGCGCTTTCATTGCCCTGCTGCTTTTCAGAATTTCCATCCTGAGTTCTCGCTGCCCGGTGTAGCCGAACCTTTTTGCAAGACGCCCGATGGTGGCTCTGCTGGCGTTGGCATTCTGGCAAATTTCGTCCGTGCTCAATGTCGCCAGCTTGTATTCCGATAGAGAAAGCAAGTACTCCACTAAACGACGCTCTGTTGGACTGACTTTGCTTTGAGTCATTCGGTGAATAAGGTTTTCGTTCGATAAATTTGAATCTGTCATTGGCTCTTAGCTTTAACTCAAAATGAATCAAATTGAGTCATTTTTATTGATAATATAGTTAATATGATTTATAACGACTCACATTGCAACTGTTCAATAAATGACCAATATCGCATTTTTGAAAATCAGTTCGAAAACCCACGCAACGTAACTAAGTGCCTTTCTAAAGCTGTTTCGTTGTGGAATTTCTGATGAATCACGGTTCATTGCTGAACACTTAATGACGTAGGTCGAACTCATGGAGGAGTAATGGAAAGCATTGAATTTCAAGCAGCTCGGTGTCGCCGATGGCTAGAGCAACATGCGTTACCGTTATGGCTTGGAAAAGGTTTTGACGAAAAAAACGGGCTCTTCGTCGAAGGGCTTTTGACACCGGGACAAGCGTACTTTGAACCGGGAATTCGATTCAGGGTGCAGCCTCGACAAGTGTATGTCTATTGCCATGCAACGAAGTTGGGCATGATCGATGGACTCCCTCAAATTGAATCTGCCGTAACGAAAGGATTTCCAAAGTTTGAATCAGAAAACGGAGGCTATTTCTTTTCAATCAATAACAAACGAGATCCTCACAGCATGGAGACCGAAGCTTATGATATTGCCTTTGCACTCTTGGGCTACGCATGGCACTTCAACCTGACCAATAGCCAGCAAAGTAAACACCAACTGGAATCCATCTTTGAATGGTTAGAGCAGTATCTGTCGGACAGGCAAAACGGAGGGTATTTTTCTTCCGATACCAACAGAGTGTTGCGAAGTCAAAACCCACACATGCACCTTTTTGAGGCGACTTTGGTTTGTTATCAATTTACTCAAGATCAACGCTGGCTATCTAGAGCAAAAAACCTTTATCACTTGTTTAAAAGCAAATTTCTGGGCACAAATTGCCTGCAGGAGTTTTTTGACTCTCAGCTGAACCCTAAGCATGAGAAATCAGAGCGTATCGACCCCGGTCATCACTATGAATGGATATGGCTTTTAAACCAGTATCGAAACATGACAGGGGAAGAGACCGGGCAGGAAATTCATAAGCTGCAGCAGTTTGTTAATCTGCACGGACACAACGAAAATGGCTTAGTGAGAGACGAGGTGCTCATTGACGGTGAAACCCTTCGTTCTACATCCAGACTGTGGTGCCAGACAGAATACCTTAAGGCGCAAATTGCACTGTGGGAAACAGACAGGCTGAATACATACCGAGTTGGCATTTCTGAAGCAGTGAACAACATATTCAAGTTCTATCTAGACGAAGCAGAACACGGGCTATGGATTGATCAGGTGGATGAAAATGGATTACCTATTCACTACAAAAGCCCAGCCAGCACCTTTTATCATCTATTTCTCGCCTTTTCTGAATTGATTAGGGTTGCTTCAGAATCACACTCTGATAAGTCGGAAAAAACATACTGAATCCTGTACCTCATAATCCACTTTTTACTCTCTCAATATTTGTTAAAGTTGATGGGTTCAAAACGATATTGAATGCGAAAAGCGGTAAAACTTGAGAGTAAATCAACCACAGGAGGAGGTGCAGTTGCAAAACTATGACTTGTTCGCAGAGGAAAGCGGTCGTTGGTTCGAATTCCCAAACGCAAAAATCTACTGGGATCCCAATTTTCTTACTGAGTTAAATGCCAATAAATTGCAAATCAAGCTCACTGAATCCCTTCCATGGAAGCAGGAAATGATCACTTTGTTTGGAAGAAAAGTACTCCAACCTCGCCTACAGGCTTGGCATGGCGACGCATCTTATACCTATTCGGGGTTAACGATGAACCCTCACCCGTGGACACCTGAACTTCGAGCTTTAGAGAAAAGTTGCCGCCAAATTTCAGGGATGACCTTCAATTCGGTGCTTGCAAACCTGTATCGTGACGGCAGCGACTCTATGGGCTGGCATCAGGACAATGAACCAGAGTTAGGCACCAACCCGATAATTGCTTCAGTGTCTTTGGGAGATACGAGGCGCTTTGCTCTTAAACACAAACATCTGGATGAAAAACAAGAATTTAATTTAACGCATGGCTCCCTTTTGATTATGGCGGGCGAAACTCAACATTATTGGTTGCACTCGGTTCCAAAAACAAAAAAGGCGAAGAAACAAAGAATTAACCTCACATTCCGCCATGTTATTGATAAATAAAAACTTTCATTCTCTCAATAAAAATACGTATTATGAAAAAAGTATTGAAGTCGGTGATACTGCGTCAAGAATTCATAATAATTTCACTGAGCCACTTATTAAATAAATTAGCATATGCAAATATAGGGTTATCGTAATTCTGCTGGTTCTCAAACTCCATGTTGGTCAAACTTACTCGTATTCAGGCGTTGCTCGTTTTATTTACGACATGCTTAGGAAGCTTAAGCTCCTGGTTTGTCTATAGCATCGCTGCGACTGTCGAGAAGCAAAATGTTGAAACCAGCTTGTATGAAATTGCTTACACTCAAGCCCTTGAAGCACAGTACCTGCTAGATAATGTCACAGGGCTGCTCGAGTCATACGGGGCCTTGTTTTCAGCGTCTGAGCAGGTGTCGCGCAAAGAATTCGCTCAATTTTCACAAATCATGCTTCGTGCCCAGTACAACATTCTGGCGATACAGTGGGCACCCAAGATAACCGAAGCGGAAAGGCTTCTTGTTGAATACAACTTAAAGCAGGAAGGGTACGCCCCGAAAGGCTTTTTCACGACCAACAGCAATGCATCGCAAACGCTGAAAGCTCCAGATCAAGCCGTATACTTTCCAGTCATGTATACCGAGCCTCTGCAACCCAACAAAAAAGCCATTGGGTTAGAGCTGGCTAATCGCCCATACAACGAACACGCCATTCGTCAATCGGCGATGTTCAGACGCATTCATGCCACCAGCCCATTTTCGATTGTTCAAGATCCAGATGGTCCACTCGCAACCGCCATCTACTTTCCAGTATTTCAGCAGCATGAGAATCACAGAACTCTGGATAAGAACGTTTTTCCACCAGACAATTTGAAAGGCTTTGTGATAATGCTGGTAAAGCCTGAACGTTTGCTTCTGAACAATCTGGCAAATCGGGACCACATTCATTTCGTATTGAGTGATGTGACTCGTGACACCAACAAACGTATCTTTCCTCTGGTGAACGATGAACCCGATGGTCATCTTTCTTACAGTTTTCCGCTAACATTGCCCGGCAGAACATGGCAATTGGACATTCATTTCACCCAAACCATGCCTATTCTCTGGATCCCCTACCTTGTCTTATTTGCATTTTCTGCACTGACATTAGTTGTTTTAAGTGCGATGGTTTATAGCTTTTACAAAACGTCTGTCATCTCAGATGCCAACGAGCAGCTTCAAAGGCAAAAAGAAGTGTTGCAGGATTTGGCGATGAAAGATCCGTTGACAGGATTAGTAAATCGCTTGAGTTTGCAGGAGCAGGTTTCGAACCTAAAGCTAGAACCCCAGCAAGTTACGGCACTTTGCCTGCTTGATCTCGACAACTTCAAACACATTAATGATCGTTTTGGTCATCAACAAGGCGATAAGTTTTTAAAACAGATAGCTTCTATTATTAGTGAACACTTTGAAGGGATAGGGATTACATCGCGACTCGGCGGTGACGAATTCGTCTTTTTGTTAACGGAAGCCCAATCTCACGAACAGATTGGTCAGCTTTTACAGTCTCTGCTGACTAAGATTGAGCATGTTTGCTCCTGTGGAGAGCATACCTGCGACGAGCATCCGGTGTCCGCAAGCATTGGTGTGGTGATGACCGCAGGTCCGATCCGCGAGTTCGAGCAGCGCCTCAATCAAGCGGACAATGCGATGTATATGGCAAAAAGAAACGGGAAAAATCGTTTCTATATTACCTCTGAAGTGTGATGTTCATTTTTTACTTCTAAAAAGAAAACCCCAACACTTTCGTGTTGGGGTTAAGTTTTTCTGGCAGCGTTCCAGCTACTTAACGCATCCCGCGTCATTCACTCCATCAATGTTGCAACATCCTGCTGCCTGTCCGTTACGCGCCTTCCAAAGCGGTGTCCATTTGTATCCTTACCCTCGCTATTCCTGTAGCGAAGCAACCTATTCCGTAGGTATATCCAAATTCTTCCGTGCGCGTCCCTGATGACTGTCCTTTGTATATAAAGCTTCGTGCTTTATTCCAATTTAACTGCTCTTTCCTTAGAACAGCGTCGTATCCTGTCGACATGAATAATATTAGCTCCGGATTGAGTTTTTTCTGGCTAACCAGAGCAAAAACCTTTTAATAACTTATAAGTAACATCTAATATTCTTAATAATATTCAGAGGGTTATTAAGTCAGCGCTTTAATGTAGCATCAGAAACTTTCACCATTTCCTACAGCATTTGTGAGAGATTTCCTACATAGAGTTTCCATTTTTTATTATCATGCGTTTTTAGTCAGTATGCGCTAGTTCACAAAAATAATTATGCTTGACCAATTGTCCGAGATCCCCCAACTGGTGGGCTTTATCGCCTTTCTGTTTGGGTCGGCTGCGTTTGCCCATAAATGCAGCTACCGCATGAGAATCCATCTCGCTTTATTCCAGGTATTACTGGTTGCCCATTTCGTATTGATGGATGCAATGACTGCAGCAACCACCTGCGCAGTGAGTGTCCTGAGGATCTACTTTTCTACTCGCACTCAGTCGTCGTTTCTAATGTGGGTATTTATCGGTCTAATCTGGGTTCTGGGTTTACCAAACGCTTCAGAACCTCATCAATATCTCACGCTTTTGAGCACATCGATTGCTACATGGGGAATGTACAAATGGGAAGGGCTGGCGATGCGTGGCACCGTTCTTCTCAACACTTTGTGCTGGCTGATTCACAATCTGATTCTTGGTTCAGTCGGTGGAATTCTTATGGAAAGCACATTTGCAATAATCAATGCCATCACCATGTTCCGGCTCTATAAAAGCCAGCGAGCCACCCTTTCTCCATAGAGCATTAAACTTTGGTCGAGGTGAAATAATCAGCCATTTGCTATATGGTCGTTAATGCTAGTTGATTAAAAGGACATTAATTTTCAACGTGCTAGCCTACGTTGACGAGAGCAACCATAGCCAAAGCCAAGGAGAGTGAATGAAGGCAGTAATGTGGATGATGGGAACATTATGTTCGTTCACCTTTATGGCAATTTCTGCCAGAGAATTGGGTGAAGCGTATACGCCCGTTCAACTGGTCTTCACTCGCAGCGTTATTGGACTGATTCTGGTCTCTCTGTTATTGGCGCATTTTCGTCAGTTTCATTTAGTAAAATCGCCTAAAATGGGCATCCACCTTGGAAGAAATCTCATCAACTTTGTGGGGCAGTATTCATGGTTTGTCGGCATATCCCTTTTACCGCTTGCCAATGTGTTTGCCTTGGAATTCACAGTACCACTCTGGACACTTCTGATTGCGTGCTGGTTTCTCAATGAATCATTTACCAAGGTAAAAGCTTTTTCTTTGTTGCTCGGGTTTATTGGAGTTCTGGTGATCGTTAAACCGGGGGCAGATATTTTCGACCCGGCATCATTTGTTGTCATCCTGGCTGCGATCAGCTTTTCAACCGCTTACGTGTGCACTAAATATCTCGCCGAAACAGAACCGCCGCTGGTGATCATATTTTTAATGTGTTTGATTCAGCTCCCCATTGGGTTGGTCTTGTCTTATCAAGACTGGCAGATGCCAATGGGCATCGAATGGCTACACCTCTTTATTGTTGGTCTGACTGGTTTAACTGCCCATTTCTGTATTGCGAGAGCCATGTTGTATGCCGATGCAGGGGTGGTCGTCTCCCTCGATTTCTTCCGCTTACCTATTATTGCTGTTGTGGGCATGTGGCTTTACAACGAAACGCTAGACTGGTGGGTTTTGTTGGGAGGCATTCTAATGCTGGCGGGCAATATTCTGAATATGCGCAGTCAACGCTCAGCAAACGGAAGTTCAAAACCAGCGGAAAGTGCCTAGAAACCGCGAACGACAATCGATTGCTGTTGCCCTGGATCAATCCAACGTAGTTTTCTGGCACACACTTCTTATTTCAGCGTTAATATAGCTTTCTTTCTCAAGCAGGCTGGTTGTTTCATATGCTAACTCGATTACCCCCTTGGGTTGAATATGGTGCCTTTTGTCTGGCAGCCATCGCAGGTATCGTCAATGCTATTGGCTTATTAGGGTTCCAGCATCAATCCGTATCGCACCTTTCGGGTACGCTTACATTACTCGGGACTGAGTTACTTTCATCTCCTGCCAGTTCACTGCATTTACTCTGGGTCGTCCTCTCCTTTTTAGCCGGTGCTGCAGTGAGTGGGCTACTCATTCAAAACACGGCATTGAAGCTGGGTCGTCACTACGGCATTGCACTTGTTCTGGAAGGCATACTCTTAAGCCTGGCAGCATGGGTTCTTACCAAAGGATCCATTTCTGGCCACTATTTAGCCTCTGCGGCTTGCGGATTACAAAATGCCATGGTGACAACCTACAGCGGAGCGGTAGTCCGTACCACTCATATGACTGGCATTATTACTGATTTAGGGTTGCTGCTCGGGGCTCGGCTGAGGGGTGAAAAACCTGATCGTAGGAAACTCGGCTTATTTATGGCGCTTCTTTTTGGATTTGTAATCGGTGGGATTTTGGGGGCTTATCTGTTTTCGATATGGGCGTTTAACGCGTTACTTTTCCCAGCCTTTTTCGCCTTTAGTGTCGCTGGAGCCTATTCGTTCAAACTGGCTTTGAGCGCAAAAAACGAAAAAAACCTGATCCAACTGTTCTGGTAAGCCGTATCAGGTTTCGATCTTTATTTGTTTTTCCGCCACATAGACTGCTCCGGCGTATCCCTACGACGGCTATGTGGCTTCTTTTTTTACAGGTACTCGCATAGGTAAGCGGTTGGCTGCTCTACCTTAAGGTCAAATGATGAGTTACGTGGGACATCAAAGGACTCACCTGACGCGTATGTTATCCATTCTTCGGAACCGATGACACGAACGGTCAAATCGCCTTTCACGACTGTCATTCTTTCGGGTGCTTCAGTTCCAAAGGTATATTCACCTACTGCCATCACTCCAACACTTAAATTTTGATTCGCCTGCACAAACCCGAGTGATTTAACCTTGCCGTCAAAATAGGTATTTTCAGTAATCATTTTTCTTCCTTGTGTTTGAATTACTGATTGTTTTTACCTTGTTCCGTAAAAATGTGCAAGCCAGTGTTTTAGTTACAGCAAACCATCAAATGCCTTCATGACTTCTGGGGATTTCATTACCCTGCCGTGCCCTTGTCCGGTCGTCGTCACCAGTTGAACACGTTCAGCTTCTTCACCGGCTTTTTCCGATACCGAATATGGCGTAAATTTGTCATCAATATCATGAACGATGACACACGGCGTTTTTCTTGCCATTAGACGAGCATAGGGATCGATGGATTGTATAGGAAAGTTATATTGACGCTCCACCTCACCAACCACCGCATTGAATAGTCTCATTGAGTACCCTGAACGACGAATACTAGAGAACAGATTTTCCAGGTAGTTCAGAACGGGAGCAACAAGAATGATTGGGCAGTTTTCTGCCTTTTGGTGTCGGCTCTCAAGCACTGAAGCCGTCCCCATACTATGTCCAATGATGCCCGCAAATTCATCCACACTGTCAAGCACGGTATCCAGCCCCTCAACAAACGCGGGTATATGCCCTACCTCCCCTTCACTTTCACCATGCGCTGGGTGGTCATACGCCAAAGCTGTGTATCCTTTGGAAGCGATGTGTTCCATTAGTGGAAAGAACTGGTTAGAACTGCCTGACCACCCATGGGTAAGCACCCAGACAGGTCCGCTCCCTAACTGATAGGTGGAAAGCTTGCCATGGCTGGTCGTTACCGTACCTTTGATTAGCCCTTGTGGTGTGGGATTTTTAGGTGCCAGTCTGGCGGGAGTCAGCAACACCTTTCGCGCTGTCTTCATCGCATGTTTTGGCGCAAGGGTGTGGTGAAGACGCGTTGTACAGTTCACCAGACTTCGCTTCAGGCTGAACTTGTTGGATGCGTTAAAATAAATCTTCTCACTCATGGTGTTGTCATTCCCTTAAAATAGAACGCTCGTACTATTTATAGTTAAAAAAATGGACTGGTTAACCAGTCTTGTCTTTATTTTGTCTTTGGTTTTAGGGTCTGCTGACCCTGCTATTTCCGCCAGTGATCAAACAGGAAATTCACGCTCAACCAGAAACGTTCACGGCTCACTTGCTCACCCTCTACAGAATAAAACAGCTGACTACTCAGATAAGCACCGTAGAGCTGAAAAACTGCCTGTTTTGCATCCAGATCGACCATAAAAATGTTTTTCTCTTTCGCTTTCTCGACCTGGATTTCAAGGTAATGAAGCCATTTTTCAATACCAGCAACCAGGCTCTTCTGGATAGCATTTCCCTCTTCAGCATCGCTACGCCATGCATCAAGAAACATGCAGCTCCCCTGAAAGGAGTGATTCCAGGTCAGCCAATTTTCAAGCAGCAACCGGATTTTGGCTTCTATATCGTCTGAATACTTTGTTCTTGCAGGTTCAACGACCCGCTGCGCAAAAATCAGGTTCGCATACTCAATCACGGTAACCTGCAAGTTCTCTTTAGAATTAAAGTGCGCGTAAAGACCACTTTTGGACATACTGCAATGCCTGGCTAACTCACCAATCGTCAGACTTTCCAAGCCGTCTTGGCTGGCGACATGGAATGCGGTTTTCAGTATGTTTTCTTTGGTCAGTTTGCCTTTACTCATCAGAACTCTCAAAAGTGACAAAGCGAACGAATCAGTTCGCGCTTTTTATTAATAGCACAGTCGTTCTTTTTTACAACCTGTATTTAATCTCAACCACGCTAAGAATGGTAAAATGATATGACATCTTATTGAAATTATTACTCAAAGATATAATGATAGTTTAAACATCTTTGTGATTCTTGCTTGTCATTGGGCACCAAAACCGCGAAACGATGGCATCTCTGTTACCGAGAAGATACATTTGTATCCAAATCACTTTGAACATCGCATATTTCTAGGAAGTCTTTATGCTCGAACAGCTCGCTTTTTCTGCCAGTATCACCGGACCTATCTGTTTAATGTTGGTGCTTGGTGTCTTTCTTAAACGAGCGAATCTTATCAACGAAGAGTTTATAGAAACGGCTTCAAAACTCGTTTTTAAGGTCACGCTACCAGCGTTATTGTTTCTGAGCATTGTTCAGTCCGATTACGATGTGGGAAAAAGTCTTCCATTTACCTTGTATGGATTGACCGCGAATCTGGTGTTTTTTCTGTTCATGTTTGCTTCAACCAAAATGTTCTTTAAAGATTCCAGTGACATAGGCGTTATTGTCCAAGGCGGATTCCGTTCTAACTTAGCTATTATTGGCTTGGCCTACATGGCAAATATGTATGGGGAACAAGGTGTCGCAAACGCAGCGCTTTATGTAGGTGCCGTTACCGTTCTCTACAATATTCTGGCGGTCATTGCATTAAGCCCAAAACAACAAGATTCGAAGTTGAAAGCCTTTTCCATGTTTGGAAAATCGATCACTAAGAATCCGCTGATCATCGCTATTCTGCTGGGTTTTGTATGTTATGCACTGTCCGTACCCATTCCTGAAATCGTCTCACATGCTGGCGGTTACTTTGCAGACATGACGCTACCACTAGCTCTTCTTTGTACTGGCGGTTCCCTGAACCTTCGCTCGCTCAAAAAAGAAATCAACTCCACCTGGTTTTCCGCGGTTCAGAAGCTCTTTTTGTGCCCACTGATTATAGTCGGAGGCGGATTGTTACTGGGGTATCGTGGGATGGAGTTAGGGTTGCTGTTCTTTATGACGGCATCACCTACCGCAGCTGCAAGCTATGTGATGGCAAGAGCTATGGGAGGAAACCCCACGTTAGCCGCCAACATCATTGCACTGACTACAGTAGGTTCATTACTCACCTGCTCTGTCGGAATTGCAATGCTGACTCATTTTGGCTTGATGTGAATGTCAATTTATCCGCATCTGGCAACTTTCGTTTCATTAAGAACTCTTAATCTAACCCATTTCGTTTTATGACGTGGCTCAGCGTAACCTAATGAAATACTGGGTAAAGTCGAGAAATAAATCCTAAGAGTGAGTTCTTTATGTCGTTAGTTCATTCCAATAAAATTGCCAGTTTGGAGCTGGGTCGACTGATAGCCATGTTTGCTATCATATTTCTTCATAGCCAATCGCTCAATCACCCAAACGCCAGCGATGCGGTAATCTGGACGGGTTACGCTCTCAATCAGCTTTCCCGTTTTGCTGTACCTTTTTTCTTTTTGCTCTCAGGGTTTCTTATTCAACCCAAGTTAAGCCACGATCCTTTTACCACACTCAAAAACTACAGTTTGCCCTTGATTCAGGTCTGGTTAGTGTGGAGTGTCATTTGCCTGCTAATACCATTTAACTGGCACGCCTTCTTAACAGATGGGTATATTGCAGAACGCAGTGGGTACTGGGAATGGCTATTACAAAACCCTCTAAACACTTTCTTTGAAGGCGGGCTGGTACACTTATGGTTTATCCCCGGTTTGCTTTGTGCCGTGGCAATTATTGCCGTGGGCGTACGCTTTAACTGGACGAGAGGACTTATCCTGATTGCTGGCGGTCTTTATGTGTTTGGTGTTCTGGCCGGAAGTTATAGAGAAGTCACGGGAATAGAATTCCCAATTTTCACGCGGAATGGGCCATTTTTCAGCACATTAATGGTACTGATTGGCTTTGAAATTCGTCGGTTGAATCTGACGATGAACATTCAGTCAGCCATCATCGTAGCTTTGGTTGGATTGTCACTTCATATGGGAGAAGCCGAGATTCTGACTGCCTATGGAACGCCATTTAATACTCATGATTTTCTGGCGGGCACACCAATCTGGGCAACAGGATTATTCTTCATCCTGCTGGCAAATCCAGACTGGGGACGTCGCGAATGGGTGATGAGCCTGTCTAAGCTGGTGCTAGGGATCTACGTGGCACATCTTCCTATTCAGATTCTGGTCGACAATCTGGTCCGTTTTGCAGGATTGGAAGCGTTCACCCGAGATTTTGTATTGGTGAGCGGAACACTCATTTGCAGCGTATTGTTTGTGTGGAGCCTGTCTAAGACTCCTCTCAAAAAAGTACTGTTCCGTTAACTAAGGCTGCTGATAGGAATACGGATATCATAATACAGACCACGATCTCCACTGGAAGCAAACAGAGTTCCGTGAAGGTTGATGGTCACCAGAGTATATAAAACCGAGGCACTCAGCCCAATGTGGCGAGTGCTTCCTTTTTTTGTCGTAAAGAACGGTTTGAACAGGTTCGTCAGAACATCGGTACACACACCATTGCCGTTATCCCAATATTCCATGCACAGTTCTTGATCTTCAATGCTGACGTTCAGATTCACGACCCTTTCGAATATATTCTCAAAGGCGTGATGTATCGAATTGGTCAGCAACGTGGATACAATCTGGAAAATAGGGCTTGGGTCAATATCGATTTCATCCTCACCGCTGAACACTTCCATCTCGATATTTTGCTCTTCCAGTTTTGGACGAAGTAAGGACGCACATTGCATCAAATAGTGATTCAGTTTTACTGCTCTGACCCGATGTTCAAGCTGATCCACAGCCACAGTTTTAAAGGCATCGACCTGTTTGGAGGCTGTGGCGATGTTCCGACTACTCATTTCCAGGCTCGATTCCGCAGCTTTAAAAAACTCATTCAGTTCTTTGCCGGTTAAAGTCTGATTCTGGGAGGAACGAATGACAGTCTGCAGCAGGTCAGAAAGGTGTGAAGACGCTGTTGTGGCAACACCTAATGGGGTATTCAGCTCGTGGGCAACCCCAGAAACCATTTCACCAATAGCAGCAACCACTTCACGGTTCACCATTGCCTGATGGGATTTCGCCAAATTCAGGTGGGTTTTTACTCTGGCGGTCACCTCTTCACTTCGATAGGGCTTGTAAATGTAGTCCACACCACCAGCATTGAGCGCATCGACAACAAAATCTATTTCAGAATGAGCACTAACGAAAAGGATCGGAATACCGCTCAGCGCAGGGTGAGACTTGATTTCTCTGCATGCTTCAATCCCACTCATTTCAGGCATATTGATGTCCATCAGAACCATGTCAGGAGTGTTCGTCAGCATTCCCTGAATGGCTTGCTCTCCCGATGTTGCTGCCCGCACTTTGTAGCCTTCTGTCACCAATATCTTTCGCAATACATGCAAATTCTCAGCAACATCGTCCACAATGAGTATCTCGCTCATTTGCCACCCCCCAAAATCCTTTTCGAAATAGCCCAAAGGTATGATTCAAATAATTTAAATATAGGTGATATTTTTCATCTGAGATCAAAAACGGAGGCGAAAACACCTCCGTTTGGTTAAATCCTCACTGAATAGCCATCATCTTGCCAAAATGCCATCTCTTTCGATGTGGGCTCTTGATACTCAGTCTATTGGGATGAAAAGTTTCTACTGAACGTATCAATGAAGCGTTAACGGGCTTCTCCCTGCCATTTGAAGAAGTAAGCTCCAGCAAGAAGAAAGACAACCGTCATCAGGGCAAGCGTTACAAGGTGTCCCCATATATCTGCGATTCCTGCACCATCCAGCATGACTGCTCTGGCGGATTCCAGCATGTGCGTCAGCGGGAAAATCTTGGTCATTTCCTGAATAAACTGAGGACTGCCTTCAAGTGAGAACCAAACACCCGATAGCATCATCATTGGCCACGAAATCAAATTGAGCATTCCCCCGATGAATTCTTCAGATTCAGAACGGCAGGCAATTAACAGCGCAAGAGAGATGATGGAAGACGTTCCAAGGAATGCCACCAGAAACAGAGTAAAAAAGCTGCCAAGCATATAGAAATCGAAAATCAGGTGGCTACCTATGAATATACCTGAGCTGATAAACATAACTATGACGAGACGGGACAAAACCTGAGCAGACAAAAACTCGATGGCTCTCAAAGGTGTCGCATTGAGCCGTTTTAGTACCGAGTTTTTCCGGTAACGAACAATCACATATCCAACACCAAACAAACATGAGAACATCATATTTACACCTAAAATACCTGGAACTACCCAATCTAAATATCGAATGGCTTTTCCGTCTATTGTGTATTTTATAAATTCAGGTTGTTGTCCTAAGAGTAATTTTTCAACAATGTATCCGCTCGAAGAGGATTGATTTATCCAATATGCTTTCTGGTTAAAATCAACCAACAGGTCAATCTTATGTTGTTGCAATTTAAGCTCAGCATTTTTACCGTCTTTATATTCTATAAACTCTAAATATTTCAATTCTTGAAATGGTGTCGAAGTTTCATGTGACAGATTTATTACACCCACCTTATACAAAACCTTATTTTCGTCCGAAAAGACAAACGCAAAACCAATCACCATTAATATTGGAAAAACCAAATTCCAACCCAATGCACTTCGATCTCGCATAAACTCATAATTTCGTGCGACAAGCACGGCTAAAAATCGGCTAAACATTTTCGCTTTCCTCTTCTATTAGCGTGTGCCCGGTCAGCTTTATAAACAGGTCGTCCAGATTTGCGGATTTAACTTGCAAACCTTCCAGAGAAATATTGGATGACATTAAGTTTGTGAGCGTTTTTTCTACGTTTTCTGACTGAATAAAACAGCGCCCTTCCGAATAATGCACCGACTCGCCATTCAAAGAGGCGTTAGCGGTATGCGATTCTGGCAGGCTGATAAGTGCGCCAGAGAAATGTTGAGTCAAAAGGTTGTCCGGCGTATCCATCGCAATGATGTTGCCTTTGTTCATAATGGCTATTTCATCACACAGATATTGTGCCTCATCCATATAATGCGTGGTAAGCAACACTGTTTTGCCATTAGCTTTGATTTTATTCACCAAATCCCAGAATAAGCGTCGGCTATGAGGATCGAGCCCCGTCGTTGGCTCATCCAGAAAGATCAGCTCTGGGTCGTTAATGAGTGCTAATGCCAGAAGCAGCCTTTGCCTCTGCCCGCCTGAAAGCTTTCGGTGATCCTGAGAAACAAAATCCGATAACTGACATAAGGAGACTAACTCGTCATAAGGCATGGAACGGCTATAAAACGCGCTAAACATCTTGAGTGTTTCTTCTACTGTAAGGTAATCCTGCAATGCCGTATTTTGAAATTGGATGCCAAGTCGGTGATACACATCTTTAGTGATGGGCTTACCGCGATATCGAATTTCGCCGCCTGTAGGCTGCATTATTCCTTCTAGCATTTCCAGGGTCGTCGTTTTCCCTGCTCCGTTTGGACCCAGTAAGCCAAAACATGTCCCTTGCCTTACACCGAAGCTGACCTCTTCAACGGCAACAACAGATTTGAATCGCTTATGCAGCGATACCGCTTCTATTTGATATTCCATATGGTTTTCTGCCCACTGTCTTCCAGGTTTTTCTTATGAGTTGAACCAGTATATACCCAAGTCTCTTTGCAAATCACAGGCTAAAGATTGCGCTGAGGTATGTTTTAAACAAAATCTCGAATTAATTCAGGTCAAATGATTATTATTGGTATTTTTCTTGAATAAGCCATGACCTTTAAATGAAATAAACTTTGATGAAAACAATACACCTTGACTCATTTTTGATGTTGTTGGGTACTATCATTCGGTAAATATAGCGAACGTTATTTCATACAAAAGCACAATTAATAACGCCGAAATTATAGGCAAAAATCATTCTGTTAATATATTTTCATATTTTGGTTTACGTATGATTATTATTTCAGCTAGCTCAATCTTGATATTTTTCCACTATTAGATTGCTTTCCATACAACTTATATCATAAGCTAATGATATGTAGACGCTTATTCCATTATTCAGAGAATATTTTTCATATTTTATGTTGAATGTTCCATTTTTTGCTACTTTAGTTATGAGAAGAATAATAAATGCGGCTTTATCTTTTACGGAGAAAAGACAATGGGTTTGGACAATATTTCTATTGCTAAAAAATTATCGATAACGCCGGCTGTGCTGATTGCTATATTAATAGCTATCGCTGTAGTGAGCTCAAATCTGTTAAATGGGTTGTCACAGGATATGAATAAGATTTCCTTTGATTTAGCCCCAGATACTGAGCTAGCAGCGGAAGTAACTGACAGTGTTTACGGCCTGCGCTTAACGGTTAAGAACTTTATAAAAACGGGGAAACAGGAGTTTGTTGATAAATTCGATCAACAAACTGCGTCGTGGACTGAAGACATGACTCGCGCTTACAAGGAGATTCAAAATCCTGAGCGGGTAAAAATGTTGAAAGAAATTGAAGAAATGAAGTCGACTTACCTTTCCACATTTAAAGGTACAGTGGTCACCAATATGAACAGCCGTAACGATCTTGTTAACGGTACACTCAATGCTAACGGTCCACAGATTGAACGTAAACTTACCAAGGTAATGGACACAGCTAAACGCGACGGAGATGTCGTGGCGGCTTACCATGCCGGACGTGCGATACGTGCTCTTTTACTTTCCCGTCTTTACGTATCCAAGTTCCTGGTTGAAAACCAACCTGCACAGGTAGAGCGCTTCAACAAAGAATTCAATGCTTCAGAGAAAGAGTTAGACACACTACTCGGAACGCTTGAGAATCCAGAGCGTCGTCGCCTAACTACTGAAGCCAAGGAGCTATTAAATCAGTATGAGGCTGCTGCAAATAGCGTCTCGCAAATGATTTATGACCGAAACGATGGTATCAAGATTTTAGATACTGTAGGTCCTCAAATTGCGCTCAAGGTTGCCGAACTTAGAGCTTCTATAGGTGGTTCGATGGGCGACGCTGCCAATCACGCCAAATCAAATACGGAAACATCAACATCATTGCTGTTCATGCTAGCGGCAGCGGCGGTGATTGTTGGTATTCTCGTCTCTTTTGTGGTGACAAAAGCCATTACCAGCAAAATTCAGTCTACTAACGATGTGCTTAAAGACATTGCGCAGGGTGAAGGTGACCTGACCATTCGTATCCCTGTAAACGGCAGTGACGAACTTGCATTGCTGGCGAGTAACTACAATACGTTTGCTGAGAAACTTCAAAAGACCGTCACTGAACTGAACACCGCCTCTTCCAGTATGCTTACCTCTGCGCAAGAGTTGACAGTGAAGGCAAGCAGTACGCAACAGGAAGTGCGTGAGCAGCAATCTCAGGCTCAACTGGCAGCCTCTGCGATGACAGAGATGTCAGCAAGTGCGCAAGAAGTGAGCAACAGCGCTCAGCAAGCCGCTGAACTCTCACAGTCTACTGCTGAAGCAGCATCACAAGGTACAAGCGTTGTGGTTGAAGCAGCTACTTCGATGCAAAGTCTGTCTCAACAAATCTCTGACGCAAGTGACACAGTAGAGCAAGTCCGCTCAGACAGTGAGCAGATTGGTACGGTTCTGGACGTTATCAGAAGCATTGCAGAACAAACCAACCTGTTAGCACTGAACGCCGCTATCGAGGCTGCTCGTGCAGGTGAACAGGGTCGTGGATTTGCGGTGGTAGCCGATGAAGTTCGCTCTCTGGCATCCAGAACGCAGGAATCGACTGAAGAAATTCAGAACATCATCGTCAGCTTGCAACAACGCTCTGAAAGTGCGAGTCAGGCAATGACGAAGAGCCGCTCAAATGCAGAAGAAACCGCTGCTCAAGTTCAGTCTGCCGAAGAAGCACTGACTTCCATCGACGGCTTTATCGCTCAAATCAACGACTCTATCGGTCTGATTTCAAGCGCAGCCGGTCAGCAGGCTACCGCAGCTGATGAAGTAAGCGTAAATGTGAATACCATGTCTGATATCTCCGATAAAACACTTACTCAGTCCATGGAAACCACAGACTCAGCAGAGAACCTGAACCAAGTTGGTAATCAGGTAAGCCGTCTGCTAGGTCAATTCCGAGTTTAAGATACCGCAAACAAGAAAGAGCGAGCCAATTGGCTCGCTCTTTTATTTTCATCTGGTTATAACGCGACTTATTTTAGCTTATAGAACACCGTCGAAAGCGGCGGAATGCGTAAGTTCAGTGACTGATCCAGCCCTTCACTTTCCACTTTTTCCGTTTGAACAACTGAGTGAACATCAAACCCACTGCCGTTGTACTTAGTGTCGTCCGTGTTCAATACCAATTCGTATGCCCCTTCATTGGGAACACCAAGCCTGAATCGCTCATGTGGAACAGGCGTAAAGTTGGAGACAATCAAGATACGCTCTCCAGACTCACTGATTCGCTCATGAGCAAGAATACTCGCATCTTTAGCATCCTGCAGTCGCCACTCAAAACCTTCAGGGTCACTGTCCTGATCGTGTAACGCTTTTTCTTTCCGGTAGAGGAAATTCAGGTCGCGAGTCAGATCCTGCACTCCTTTGTGGCGGTCAAATTGCAATAAGAACCATTGCAATTGATCGTCATGGTTCCATTCGGCTGTCTGACCAAATTCCGCGCCCATGAAATTCAGTTTCTTCCCAGGCTGACCATACATATAGCCTATGTACGCTCGAAGGTTAGCCGTTTGCTGCCATTCATCACCGGGCATTTTATTGTGAATAGAACCTTTTCCGTACACGACTTCATCATGAGACAGCGATAACACATAGTTCTCGCTGTGTGCATAAACTAGTGGGAATGTGATGGTGTCGTGGTGGTATTTTCTATGCACTGGGTCTTCTTTAATGTACGAGAGACTGTCGTGCATCCACCCCATGTTCCATTTGAAGCCGAATCCCAGACCACCCATAAATGTGGGAGCGGAAACTCCGGGAAATGCCGTGGATTCCTCTGCAATGGTCATGGCGTTTGGAAAATGCTTATACACTTCCTCATTCATCCATTTCAGAGTAGCAATGGCATCGTAGTTTTCGTTTCCACCATCCATATTAGGTAACCATTGGTCGTGGTTACGGGAATAGTCGAGATAAAGCATGGAGGCAACCGCGTCCACACGAATACCGTCTATGTGGAATTGTTCAAACCAGTACAATGCATTAGAGACCAGGAAGCGACGTACGTGCTCTTTTCCCATGTCATAGATGAATGAATTCCAGTCTTGGTGCCAACCCCTACGAGGGTCAGGATCGTGGAAAAGTGGCGTACCATCAAAATTCGCCAGACCATGATCATCTGACGGGAAATGGGCAGGAACCCAGTCCAACACCACACCAATATTTACCTGATGGCACTGATCGACGAAATATTTGAAATCATCCGGTGAACCGAATCGGCTGGTTGGTGCAAACAAGCCAACAGGCTGATACCCCCAAGATCCGTAAAACGGATGTTCTGATACTGGCATCAGCTCGACATGGGTGTAACCGAGATCCACCAGATAAGGAATCAACTGGTCAGCAAGTTCACGATAATTAAGAAACTCACCGTTCTCGTTTCGCTTCCAGGAACCGGCATGAAGTTCGTAGAAAGAGAGCGCTTCTTTTCGCTTTTGGGTGACTGGGCGTTGCTGCCACGTTTCATCCTGCCAGTCGTATCGGCGGTGATCATAAGTCAGCGACGCAAATGATGGATGCTGCTCAGAATGGAAACCCCAAGGATCGGCTTTGTGTGGCAGCCCTTCCCCGTCAGGACCTTTCATTTCAAATTTGTATTGAGTGCCTTCTGGCAGGTCAGGGATAAATAGCCCCCAGATACCGTAATCCAGCTTTTGCAGTGGATGCCTTCTGCCATCCCAGTAGTTAAAAGCACCAACGATGCTTATCGCACTGGCGTGAGGCGCGTAGACCAAAAAGCGAGTCCCGTTGACCTGCTTTCCACCGCGTTCGAGGGAGATAAACTGAGCACCAAGCTGATGGTACATCTGTTTGGGGGTATGTAAATCTTCGTACTCTGCGTATAACGCGTGATACTGATATGGGTCATCGACGATCTGTTCCGTGCCAGACCAGTCAACCGCTAAGCGATAATGAACATGGTTCAGGTCCATATCGCCTTTCAACACAAAACCGCTGTTCTCTTCTCTTTCAAGTGGAATGCGGTTTTGATCTTCTAATACCAACTGAACATTGTCTGCACCCGGAATCCAGATTCTTAACGCGATACCTTCTTCCTGACTAAACGGCCCCAGAAAAGAAAATGGATCGGCAAATGCAGCTTGCGAAAGTTGGGCATAGGCTTGTTTGGATTGTGTTTTATTATTCAACGCCTTGTCCCCTGACGATTATAAATGTGAGCGGTTAAGCCCCTTCCTGATGAATAACATCTGAGCTTGAATCAGACAGCGTTACCGCACAGGTATATTGAAAGCGATTCAGTCTAGCATGGATGCCAGAAAGTGAAAGCCAATGCATATAGCCTAAATCATCATTCAGGCTACTGGCTTTTGTTTAACGCTGCTTTCTAAGTTCTGTTAAACGTTCTGCTAACTGATGGATATTATCCTTGGCAAATATGTCATCCAGATTAGAGGACAACTTGCGACGCCAGTTAGGGTATTCATCAACAGTTCCCGGAATATT
>NZ_AFWJ01000308.1 GCF_000222685.1 Vibrio nigripulchritudo ATCC 27043
AATGGTATGGCGCTGTTGCTGCGATATTGGGCATGATGCTCGCGGGGACAATCGGCTTCTTACTTGGCAATCGCTTTGGCGACCGGTTACTCAATGTACTGGTCAAAGATTCGAAACAAATAGAGGAGGCAAAATCAGCATTTCAAAAACATGGATTTGTCATGATCTTACTTTCGCGTGCTGTACCGATTCTGCCAGAGGTAACTGCTTGTCTGGCGGGCATGACAGGAATGAAGTTCTCTCGCTTTATTGTCGCCTGGTCTATCAGCACAATTCCTTATTGTTTGATAGCAGTGTATTCAGGTTCCATCAGTTCTCTTGATGATCCAAAACCAGCCATCATTACCGCAGTGCTGATGACATCTGGTTTGTGGCTGGGTTGGTATATGTTCAGGCGCTTCAAATTGAAACGCTCAGTAATTTAATCTGAGCTTGGTTTGATTGGTGTCAGCCGGGTTAGTCAACTCGTTCTAACTAACGCGATTGTCACCGCAACTGTAGGCGATGATCTGGCTGATTTCAGACAGGCTTCGACCGCTTTCCTGTTGCCATTCTGCAAAAGCTTTATTTGTTGCTTTCAATGAAGACTTGGTGTTCTTCCCACCTGTGATGATGCCGTTACTTCGCAGGTGAGATTCCACATCTGAAGACAGAATAAAGGTGTCGACTCCGAGGCGACGCAGTGCATAAGGTCCGGTGTTGCCACCCAGTCTTTTGCCATGCTTCTTTAAGTATTCCCATAGCTCAGTGACTCGATCACTTTCCCAATTCGCTAACATGTTTGCAAACGAACCATGCTCGATGCTGGCTTCGTAGATCATCTGAGCGTTGGCAGGAATGGTCATCACTTTCGCTAAGTGGCGAATAATTCTGGGATCCTGAGCTTTTTCTTCCCAAACCTCATCTGAAAGCATTAATAGTGGTTCGATTCGAAACTGGAAAAAGATCTCCTCAAAATGCGGCCATTTTTTTCTAACCACTTCCCACGAAATCCCGCTCTGAAAGACCTTTTGAGTAAACTCAGCAAGAAACCGATCATTTGGGATTTTTGCTACTTCTTTTTTATCCAGTGGCCTGGAAATCAGACTTTCCAGATTACCTTCTCCTCCTTTGCGTTCAGCAGCGCGTTGGTAAATGCTTTGAAACTTCTCGCGAGGCATACATTAATCCTTATAAATCAAAGAGGTTTATACCAGTTAGCCGATTGTAAAACTTATTTACAGATGAGAATCATTATCATTAAATTGGCGAACTACTCTGCTATTAAAAGGGAAAAAATGAAAGGATCAACGTATCTTCTGCTAGGAATGGTGGGGGCTGTTCTCATGTATGTTGGTGATATGCTTCTGTATTTTACAGCCGAGCCCCTTGCAGATTCTCCTGTAGCGATTCTCCTCGTCATGACGGAAGTCAGTGATGTGCGGTTATTCTGGGGTGGCTTCGTCGGTCCGGTCGCTGCTTTCTTGTATCTATTTGGGTTTATTGGTGTCTTCCTTAAATTGGATGCAGGCAAAATGCGTAATGCTGTATTCGCGATTTTTGGGTTAGCTATTGTTATTGGTGGGGCTTACCACAGCCAGTTCACTCATATTGGGGTCGTTGGAAAGCTGAGCGAGGAAGCACTTCTTCGTAGTTGGGACATCAGTGTTATTTACCTGTTTGTTATATTTGGGATGTTTGCTTTAGCGTCCTTGTTGTTTAGCTATATGGTTCTGCGCAGGCAAACCTTACTTTCTCGGAAAGTCGTATTTTTCTCTCCACTTCCAATGATGCTTCTTGGCTCCGTTCTGATGGATGTTATGGTGCAGCCGTTCTCAATTATTATTGGGGGAGGCTGGTATAACATTATGATGTTTATCTTCTTTATTGCAGTATGGAAGGGAAACAAACAATACGTTGCTGAACAAGCCACGGCTTGAGGATATAAAAAACAAAGCCCTGCTATGCAGGGCTTTACTGCTAGGTGGGCGGGATTAAGCCCCAATCACACCGCCATCTTTTCGGGTAATAGCAATAACCGATGAGCGCGGAATACTGTCTCCGCCATCTGGGAAGTGAGAAGGAGCAAGATCTTCACCAGGGTGCTGAACGCCAACAAACATGGTTTTGTAGTCTGGCGTAAAGGTAAGCCCTGTTATCTCACAGGCAATCGGACCGGTTAGGAAACGGCGAATTTCCCCAGTCTCTGTGTCGCCACACAACATCTGGTTGTTGCCCATCCCTGCAAAGTCTCCTTTATTGGAGTATTTGCCATCGGTCTGAATCCAAAGCCTGCCTGCTAAGTCAAAGCCTATGCCATCTGGGCTGTTAAACATATTGTCCTTGTTGATGTTGTCTGATCCTGCCATCAATCCAGACTCATGCACTTCAGGGTTGCCCGCCAGAACATAAATGTCCCAGTCGAAGGTATTTGCGGTGTGATCCCCATTTGTCGGACGCCAGCGAACGATATGACCGTATGGGTTTTTGACGCGAGGGTTTGCTACGTTGACGGGCTGGTTTTCGCGAACACCACGGTATTTGTTGTTTGTTAATGTGCAGAAAACGGATTTCTGATCAGCGTGAACCGCGACCCACTCAGGGCGGTCCATGGTGGTGCCACCCACTTGAGTTGCCGCCATTCGAGCGAAGATCATCACAGATGCGGCATCGGGAAAGCCGTTCTCTGGTGTCAGACCATTTTTGCCCCAGGTCAACTCAAGCCATTGACCCTTTCCACCCAGTTCGCCTTCTTTACCGTCAAACTTGGCAACGTACAAAGTACCTTCTTCTAGCAGATCTCGGTTAGAGTCCGCACCCGGTTTGTATTTGTTTTTAGAGACAAATTTGTACAGGTGCTCGCCACGTTCATCGTCACCTAAGTAGACCACTACGTGACCATCGTCATTCACGGTCAATGCTGCGTTTTCATGCTTAAAGCGACCTAATGCGCTGCGTTTTTTCGGTGTGGAATTAGGGTTCATTGGATCGATTTCTACTACCCAGCCAAAGCGGTGCGGTTCATTCGGGTGCTTACCCAGATCGAAACGCTCGTCATGTTTAAACCAGTCGTATCCCCAGTCTTTGTCTTTCAAGCCATAACGCTTGTAGGTACTGCCCAGCTTGGTCTCTACACTTGATGCAAAGTAACCATTAAAGTTCTCTTCACAAGTCAGGTAGGTGCCCCATGGTGTTTGCCCGTTCGCACAGTTGTTAAATGTTCCGAGAATCTTCTTACCCGATTTATCGGCAGCGGTTTTTAGAAGATCATGTCCTGCGGCAGGACCGGTCATCTCCATTTCAGTAAAAGCGGTAATCCTACGGTTTAGTCGACCTTCAATATTGATCTGCCATTTACCGTCTTTTTTGACCAGTTCGACAATCGAAACTCCATGAGCCGCTTGCGCTTTGCGCGCGTCATCAGCAGAAATGTTTTTGCCCTGATGCTCATAAAGGTATTCGTTGTTAGTGTACTCGTTGTTTACAGCAAGCACGGCGCGTGTGTCTGATAGCGGGAAAAACGTCATGCCGTCGTTGTTATCGCCAAACTGCATTTCCTGAGCTTTTGAATCGGCTTTCTGGCTGAACGCTGGTGCATTCTTGAAGATAGGGTCTCCCCAGGAAACCAGTACATCCGCCTGATAGCCCTGAGGCACTTCGATGGTGTCTGCGGTTGAAATGGTAATCGCATTGAAGCCCATTTTGTCAGAGGGAGCAGATGCGGCTTTAGCTACTGCCTGGCTCAGTGGTGTAGCGGCAAAGAATCCCACCGTACCAGCGGCTCCTGTCGCCTTTAAAAATCGACGGCGTGAGAGGGCGGCTTCTATGAAATTATTGAATTCCGGTTCTTTATCCAGAGTGCGTTGATCGTGATGTTGGGTAAACTTGCTCACTTTGCTTTCCTTCTTAGTGTCTTCATCGCCAGTTCATCCTTATGTGTTTTAATTGCGGATGTTTCTGGAACTGAGGTTCAGTTTGAAAAGCTAGCGTGTCAGATTCTTTACATTTTTCTGATGCTATTGTGTAACCTGTTATTTTTGTGATGTTATAACAAGCGTGAGCTGTTGATTAAACTGTTGGGGTTTTGGTTTCTACTATCTTATTGAAATAAATAATGATAAATTCGTGAAAGAGTAGTTACCGTTTCTTTTCTATCTTTTAGAACAACATTTTTACTGTCTCGGATGAGGCAGATTCAGAGAAGGAGAGTAACCTATGATTTTTACTACGACAGAAACCATACCGGGTAAAGAGATTCAGGAAGTGGTCGGTGTTGTGACGGGGAACGTTGTTCAGTCTAAACACATTGGTCGAGATATTATGGCTGGCTTGAAAGGCATCGTTGGTGGAGAGCTGAAAGGTTACACTGAAATGCTATCGGAATCCCGAGATACGGCGATTGAACGATTAGTCCAGCAAGCTCGAGATCTCAACGCCGATGCGATAGTAGGCATTCGATTCACCACCAGTTCCATTATGGATGGGTCATCAGAAATTCTGGTATTTGGTACAGCAGTTAAGATCAAACCTGAATAACTAAATCTGAGCAAATTCATCAGAACTAATATCATTAAAAAGCCAGCGTCTAATGCGCTGGCTTTGTCGTTTCAAAAGGCTTTGAAGTGAAATACTAGGGTCACGGCTTCTAAAAAACTTTAGCGCCTTTCCCTACACCTTCATAAGCTACAACGCTTAGTGAGTCTTCTGAGTTAAGCGTCTTCTTCACTTCTTTCTGTATAAATTGAGCCAGCAACTCAACCGTGGTATCGGTATCGATGATTTCCGTCACTTCCTTCGAAATGATCAATTCATAGTCGCCCTGGCTGGTGGAGTACATAAACGCGTAGTGGGAATCATCACTTACTAGATCTTCTTGAGCAATGAAATCCAAAGATGCGATGCTTACCTTATCTTCTTGCGAGCCCAGATAAATGTCTTTCCAGCGTTCACAGAAGTCTTCCTCTCTCTTGGAGTCTCTTTCATCATTCACGTAGATTTCAAGAGTAGAGCGGTGCCCGTGTGCAATTCGCTGGCAGTTACCATCGTGCTTTTTCAATCCGTGAGTATAGTGATAGTAATGCTCTTTGATGTCTTCGTGACGTAAAGTGATATCGATATCGCTTACATTGTTCGGCAAATACTGCTTCAAAACCTGATAGATGTGAGCGGTCAGCGCGCGGTTATCGATTTCTGATGTTTCGATAAAGCAGTAAGCGCTGTTCGGGCAGTTCAGGTGAAGCGTTTGTTCACCACGTAAAAAGCCCAGTTTGGTGTAACCCGGTTGGGTCTCAGAATATTCAATGTTTGGGTTTGATGCAGGCACGATCAGTTTGTGATCGACATGTTCATCAATGAGTTCCTTGATGATTTTTTTCACTTTCCCGAAATCTAAAATCATGCTCATTTCATTTAGATCACCAGTCAGTGATACGTCGACAATCCAACTGTCTCCGACCATACCGCGTTTTTCACATAGGTAAGACGAATCAATGACGGTCAGATTCTTAACAAATAGGTTCAAGGATTACCTCACGAATTAGGGAGTGATTTTCAGTGTGCGTATAATACTGAAATTCGCCGCAAGGAACATCACTTCTTACGCGATATTCTTTGTAACAGGTTATTCTTTGTAAAAAGATGACTGCGGCGAATTTAGTACAACTATTCGGGCTATTTTGAAACCAAAGTCAAACCACTTGGCAAGGCGTCACCAAACACACGTTTCGATTCGCTTTGCGACAACTCTTTCACTTCTTCCACTAGAGACACCCACGATTCAGGCACTTTACTTTGCTTGAGTTTATCCAGTACCTGTTCACGGTAATCATCGGAAACATCAAATAAGCGGTCACCGGTTTTACGACACATCATGACGACTGCAAATGGGATCATTGGCTCTTTATGCCAGTCCAAATCCAGCAACTTAGGTAGCCATTGCTCGACCTGTTCGCGAGGCACGACATTGTGCTGACTACCGTACAAAGGTGTGCGTGAAGAGAGCCTTCCCAGTGCCCACCAGTGCGCCTGTTCGAACTGCGTATGATTGATGGCTTTGCTCAAATACCAAGTGGATAGCAGTACTTTGTCTTCTACATCGAGGTTTTCGAGAGAAGCAGAAAGGCGCACCATGGACTCGTAACCCATGTCTTGTGCGGCTTTCGCCGACTGAGGGTTTTTCATTGCGCCCGGATGCAGATATTTAGCAATGTCGGCTAGGATCGTTTCCTGTTGTTCTTGATTGAGTCCACCCGCGACGCGACGCCAGAAAACCCACCAGTCTGTCCAGCCTTGGTGGTTTTTAAACTGAATCCCTTGCTGATAGAGGCTCCAAATTTGCTCGACTCGCCATGAGTCGGTGGCATCACCAAAGCCTGGTCTTAAGGTAAAACCTGCTAACCGCAGCCAGTTTTTCTCATGTTGTTCCGAGCGTCTTCGGCGTTTCCGACCTTGTGAAAACGCATCGAAAAGCTGGCGAAGAGTAGGGAAGTCCCATTCCTCGCGCTTGCCTAATTTCTTTTCCAGATCTTTAGGCAGTGTTTTGATCTCTTTCGAGTCGGCACTTTTCTTGTTTGCGCTGTATATTCGAGTGATCAGTTCTTTACATTCATTCAGCCTAGGGTTGAGCTTGGCTTCTTCTTGTTCTTCCGCTTGCTGATTTCGAACTTCAAATTCCAGTTCCCAACGCTTACTTTCATCTTCCGTACTGACGCACTCCATTTTCAAAGTGCCGACTTCGGTAAGCTGACAGGCAAGCTGGACTTCAACTCGCTCTTTTTGGTTAGCATGCAGCTGTGCGCCATCGCCTTCGAGAGTCGAGATGTAAGGGGGCAATGGTTTGAATAAGTCTGGGTCGATGTCTGCCATAACACCGTTTTGAATGGCGGTGTTGTTGCCAAGTGAGTCTTGGGTGGATGTCAGCAAGTTGAAACGAACGGGCTCACCCAGTGTGAGTGAAAAACGTCGACCACTTAGGCGAATCTCGTGACCTTCTTCTGTGCCTTTTGCGAGCAAGCAGAGCGCCTTGCCCATTTTGTTTTTCTCTTGCAGATGCAAGAAGTAAGAACGTGCGGCACCGCCGCCAATTTTAAGTTGCGCCCCTCGGCGAGCTTTACCGAAAGCCACTGCTCCCAATGCGACTGACCAGTCAGGGTGAGGGTTATCCAATACGGTGACTGGCGAGCCTTTCCAGTTTTCTAAAAGCTGCGTGATGCGTTCCGTTACCAACTCACTATTGAAAACACCACCATTAAGCAATAGCCCAACAGGAATAGCAGGTTGATCTTTGTCTTCACTATTTAATGCCGCGTGAGATACTTGCTGATGTTGAGTTAGAAACTCCGCCACATGTTTGCTGACCGCAGGATCGGCGACGTAGGGAAGCCCAAATTCGACAACCGCACTTCGTCTTTTGTCAGGCGTTTGCGAAAAATCAGAAAGCGGGAAAAAGCCATCCAGGGCGATCTGATGAACTTCTTGTTTACTCAACTGAACACTTTTGGTACCGCCCAGTAGTTTAGAACCACTGCCCAGCATGGTAATTTTGACGTCTTCTGGCGCATTGGCTGAAAGCAGGTTCTCTTTGGCTTTTCGGGTTTGCTGAATCAGCTTTGTGAGGCTTGCGGCATTCAGTTTTTTCGTCTGATTAAAACGCTGTTCAGCTAAGTGTGCGAGTGCCAAATCGAGATTGTCACCGCCAAGCATAAGGTGTTCACCCACGCCAATTCGATCCAGTGAAAGCTCGTCGGATTCAAACTTCGCTTCAATCAAACTCAAATCGGTTGTACCGCCACCCACATCACACACCAAGATCAACGGGAGGTGTTTGAGTTCGTCAGAAGCTGTCTTTTGATGACGAGCGTACCAGTCATAGCAGACAGCTTGTGGCTCTTCCAATAGAACAATTTTTTGAAGACCCGCCAATTCGGCGGCTTCGAGTGTCAGCTTGCGCGCGGTTTCGTCGAACGAAGCAGGAACCGTGACCACCACATCCTGATCTTCCAGCTTGTTACCCGGATTTCGGTGATTCCAAGACTGGCGAATGTGATTCAGGTAGCTGGCACTCGCAATCAGTGGCGAGACTTTCTCAACATCGGATGCACCTGCCCATGGCAGTATTTCCGAGCGGCGATCAACCGCTTGGTGTGATAACCAACTCTTGGCACTTGATACCTGTCGACCTTCTACTTTTGCCCCAAGTTCACGAGCCCATTCACCCACTATGGTATTGGGTACGTCACCGTCTACAGGTTGAGGTTCCCATGGCAATGTGAGATCGGAAAGGGCTATTTGTCCTTCGGCTGGATGATAACGAAAAGAGGGGAGTAGCGGTTTGCGAACCACTTCGCCCGGACCAATAAGCTGGTCGATATCGAATAGGTTGACTGCGGATTGTTCTAGGTTGTCGGTGATTTCACAGAATGCGACGACGGTATTGGTCGTTCCTAAATCTATCCCGACGAGGAAACGAGGAGATGCCATATAACAAAACCTTCCGTTGATTGATTACTCAGGCGTCTGAGTGAATAACGGCATCCTTCTGGATGCCGTCTATCTAACATTATTATTCGTTTATTCTGATGAATTGCCGTCTTCACGGACATCGAATTCAACATGCCATTTTTGACCGTTGTCGGCAGCAATGGCTTCTAGGTAGAGCGTGCCTAGTTCCGTTACACGAGAAGCAAGGGTAACTGGCACCACTTCGCCTTCGCGTCGACCTTCTGAAACGGGCAATGTCACCTGAATTTCAGGCAGTTCTTCCAGCTCTTCTGGTGCCCAGTGATCAAGGTGTGTACCCGCTTCATCTTCACGGCGAACGGTAGAGCCAAAGAACTGGAAGTTCACGGGCTGACCGATGATCAAACCAAACTCCTGACTTGGAACCTGTACGCTTGAACCTTCTTCCATACCAAAAGGCGCGACACACAAAGCTTCCATTGGAGGCGCCATCCCCGGAATCGCTGGCATAGCACTTTCGATACCCACATAGTAGCTCGAAGCGATACCGCCGCGAATTCGAACGCCTTGCCCACGACGGACCGCGCCGTAGTAGGACGCACCACTCGCAACGGCTAGATCCAAATCGACGCCAGTCAAACGTTTTGCGTAATCCGCATCGGCTTCAATCAGCCATTCATTGATGGTCTCTTCCAGTCGCTCTGCCAGTAATTCTGATTTTAAAACGCCGCCGTTAAACAGGATAACAGTGGGTTTGATAAAGTCAGCTGACGGTGCCTGTTCGCCACCTGGCATGCCCGGCATATTCGCAAATGGGTTGAATTCCTGAGCGGGCTCAGAGTTACCTTCTTTAAGTGCATTTGCCTGCTTTGAAAGGAAAGCCGCAATATGACGAGTAATGCCAGCATCTTGTGCGTAAGGCAGACCCATTTGGGTTAGTGCGCCACGGGTTTTCTGAACTGGGTGATCAGTAATAGCCACTTTCGGGAAGAAGCCATCCACCAGAGTCTGCTGTACTTCTTCTTGAGTCAGTTCGGTTTTTAGCGTCGCACCGAGCAGCTTTGAACCACGGCTTGGCACTACAATCGGAACTGATTGCAGTTCAGAGTCGTTCAATAGGGCTTCTTTGGCATCACGACAGGCGTGTGTCATCGCCTGAACTTGCCAAGGTTGAAGATCTTTCCCTTCCTGAGCAAGTTTCATTTTTAAGCGGTAAGCCAACGCTAGATCCATGTTGTCACCGCCAAGTAAAATATGCTCGCCAACGGCAACACGGTTAAGTGTTAGGTTGCCATCTTCTTCAGTCACTTCGACTAAAGATAAGTCAGTAGTACCACCGCCCACATCGACAACCAGTACCACATCTCCAACGTTCACTTCATCACGCCACGCGTCGTTGCTGTTGTCGATCCAGTTGTATAGCGCCGCTTGAGGCTCTTCCAGCAAAGTCAGGTGAACAAAGCCAACGTTACGAGCCGCTTCTGCTGTTAAGTCACGAGCGGCAGGGTCAAACGAAGCAGGAACGGTAATCGTTACTTCTTGATCGGCAAGGAGATGATTTGGATTGGCATGATTCCAAGCGTCTTTCAAATGCTCCAGATAAAGTTCTGTCGCGCGAAGTGGAGACGCTTTTTCGACTTCTTCTGGGCTGCCTGCTGGCAAGAAAGCATCACGACGGTTTACACCACCGTGGCACAACCAGGATTTTGCGCTTCCGATTAATCGAATTGGGGTTTTAGAACCGAGATTACGTGCAATAGCACCCACTAAGGCTTTTGGTTCAGATGACCAAGGCAACACTCGAGATGATGAGTTCATCTCATGTTCGTGTGGCTGGTACAAGAAAGAACCCAATTGGTTACGGTTTTCAACTGTACCCGGAGCGGTAAGCTGAGGAATAGGCATTACCTGAACGCGCGCGTCTTCATCTAGCGTGTTGACATAAGACAGCACACAGTGCGTGGTGCCTAAGTCGATGCCAACACTGAATGCAGGTTGTTCGTTGTTAACTGGCTGAGATTGGTGTTCCATTATAGCTCTACCTCTGCTGGAGCAATAATAGAAGCATCGTAGTTCTCTGCCAGTTTAGGCAAGTTCATGGAATCGGCTTTCCAGCCTTTGTGTACCAGTGTGCCATTGAATGGCGCATTACCAGTTACGTTGCCGGTCAGGCGAACTTCTTGAGGGTTGAAACCTTCTTCAACTGAGATGCGTGTTTCTTCGTCTTCGCTACGAACGTGAGAAAGCGTCACGTAATCGTTAAGCACTTTTTGGCCGCCAGTATGAATTACACGAGCGGCAGCGCCCACTTCTTCATCAGAGAACGATGTCAGGTCTTCTTTCAGGAAGTCTATCAAGCGCGCTTCTTGCTGCATGATAGAAAGTAACTGCATAGCAGAGTCTGTAGAAGCAGTGGCAAGTTTAGATTCAACCTCGACGACTTTCTCAATGACTTTTTCGACTTCGACGACTTTCTCGACTTCGACGATTTTCTCAACCGGCTTTTCTACTTCAACGATCTTCTCGACAGGTTTTTCAACCACCTTCTCAATAACTTTAGACTTACGACCAACGGCAATAAGGAGAAGAAGAACACTGGATGCTGCTAAGCCTGTGTGCAGCATGTCGAAAGTTTGGGGAACTAAATTGATGTCAAAGTTCATAATGAAATTCTCTATATAAACGATAGGCATTCCAGCAATAGATACAGTGTGAAACTTTTGTCACCGAAATGCAGAGATATAGCGGAAAAATTGGGTCGAACTGTAACATATTCAAGGGTGCGGGCAGGAAGAAATATGGCATAAATGCCCGAAAAAAAACGCAGTAGCTGAATTTTTGCGCTATGTAATAACTTGTTACATCTCAAAATGGGCTGGCAGGGCGCTAATCTATTTTCGATACTTCATTCTGTATATGTGTGTGATAGGATAATTGTTGCTTAGCGAACGATCAGTAGCGCAGGGTTGAGCAATGTAGAAACAGGCTTGCGAGGCGTTTATGCCATTGAGTACACTGAGACAACAAAAACCGAAAAAGAGTGCTTTGCCCTGGCTGACGTTGGGGGTCATTCTCTTTGTGACTTTATTCTTCGTTTACCTTGCTGCCATAAGCCAACAAAATCATACCTTCCGAATTTTTGACAATTTAGCCGAGCGCCAAAGCCAGATGCTTAAGGTTTTGGTCGAAAAAGACATCGACTTCATTGGTGCTGCCGCGAACTTCTTTCACTCTGTTGAACCTGAAAACTGGGGACAATTTCCCATATTTGCGGAGGAGGTGATCCAGGATTCTTCAAGCTTGATTGGTTTGCAGTGGATGCCGAAAGTTTCGAAAGAGAATCTTGAAGAACATATGGCTCAGGTCAGAAAGCAATATCCCGATTTCCAGCTCCACACGATCCCGAAAGATCAGCCCAAACAATATGGTTTTATTCTCCCTGAAGGTGAGGATGCCTACATTGTTTCCGACATTTATCCTCGAAGCCTTCGCAATACCAAATTGATAGGCTTTTACTCGTCCAGAGATCGTTTTCGCCTGATTCTGGAAGACATCACCAAGACGGGTGATTCCAATATCTCAGATAAGATTCGTCTCTTGCAGGATGGAGAAGACAGAGGGCTGGAAAAAACGGGAATGTTGGTTTATCACCCGGTTTTTTCTCATCAGGATGACAGCCTGTTAGGCGTTATGGTTGGCGTCGTACGTACCACCCGATATTTTGAAAATCTGATGTTAAGAACCGCAGCCGAGCAGGAATTGGTTATTCAGGTAAAAGACATTGGGTTTGATGCAGAAGACGATCCGATTCTGTTCTCAAGTACCGATTGGTCTGAGACCGAAGGGTTAAAAATTCGCAAAACCATTAGCCTGCAAAATCGTGAGTGGATTTTGAAGTTTCGTTTGTTGGCGCCAATGACCGCTAATGATAAATGGACGTTAGCGAGCATTGCCCTATGTGGTTTGGTGGTAGGGCTGCTGGCTGCTTTCGTGGTGAATATGATTTCAAAAGAGAAATATCGTCTGGCGCAAAAAGTGGATGAGCAAACCCGTGAGCTACGTTATCTGGTTGAACACGATACGCTCACAGGAATCTACAATCGCCGCGCTTTCAATTCTCTGTTCGCAACTATGCTGGAAAAAGAAGAACCTTTCAGCTTAGTGGGTTTTGATATTGATAAATTTAAAGTCATCAATGATCGCTATGGGCATGCTGCTGGTGACAAAGCCCTTCAACACGTTGCCAGTATTATCAGTGAAGAACTGAATGAAGGTGATTTTTTGCCCGAGTAGGAGGTGATGAGTTTTGTATTCTTACCTACGATACCAACTCCAGTATTCTTTCCGCTTACTTAAACCGGCTGATTCGCAAAGTGGCGTCGTCTCCGGTCGAGTGTTCACCTCATCAGATTGATATTACGTTGAGTGTTGGAGCAAAACCTAGAACCGACGAAAATGGTGAAGAACTGATGAAAGCCGTCGACGGCTTGATGTACGACAGTAAACAAGCAGGGCGCAATTGCGTTTCTGTTTCTGAAGTCGCATGATCTGATGTTACTTGATGGAACTATAAGCATAAGGCTCTCATCCTTGGCTCTGAACCTAGCATTTTAAAGCGACTTAAGTATAAAATGCCGCCCCTGACGTTTTGCAACCCTTAAGGCTAAGAATGAACCACAACCGCGTTGTCTGCTTTGATTTAGAAATGTGCTGCTGGAACACTGATGGTGTTGGCACAACAGGCGAGATCATTGAAGTGGGGCTGGCGGAAATAGACCTTCAGAAGGGTGAGGTGGTCAAACGCGCGCAATACTACGTTAAGCCAGAACAAGATGAGATCTCGCTTTTCTGTAGTGAGTTGACGGGAATCACTCCGCGCAAAATCGAAAAGCAGGGTCGCCCGCTTGCGGATGTCATTCAGTCGATGGTGAAAAACTTTGGCGGAGCCAACAAAATTTACGCATCCTGGGGGCGTGACGATCTTATTCTGAAAGCAGAATGTGAATCTAAAGAGATTGATTTACCTTTTAAAGAATTCATCAATCTTGCAACCTTATATCGGGTTCAGAATCGTCTGAAAGACAAACGTATCGGTCATAAAGCAGCGCAGGAAGAGAAAGGCATAGAGTGGGAAGGAAGGCAGCATTCTGGCTTTGTCGATGCCTACAATTTAGCCAAGCTTGCGTTGGTTATGCTTTAAGAAAAAGAAATGCAAAGAGGCGCTTGATGCGCCTCTTTTTGATCTTAAGGGTACTTGAGTATATAGCTAGGAAGTCGCCATAGAAGGTGTTCTCATACGCCCGTACAAGATCAACGTAATAGCAGGGATATTCATTAGTAATCCATACATAAGAGGAACGGTTGCCAGAGATGGCGATTGCAAAAGTGCCAACGCAATGAACATCCCCATTCCTGCATTCTGCACGCTGGTTTCAATCATTAGTGTAAGCTGGTTCGAATCTTCTAACTTAGCTTGATTGCTAACCCAGTAAGACACCATCATCGCTATCACACTCAAGCTCAAGCACATTGCTGCAACCAACCATCCAGAATCGAAGAGCTTGTTCCAATTGACCGCTGTGAGTGACAAGACCATCAACAGAAACAATATGGTTGAGGCTTTGCTTATTCGTTTTTCGTTTCTCTGCGCCCATTTTGGGAACTTGGCTCTTAGTGTCATTGCAATAACAACAGGTATTACGGTGACTACGATCAGCTGCATCAGCGTTTTAGCGACAGGTAAAGAGAGTGGCGTATCCTGACTGTCATTGAGAAGGGCTAATTGAAACGCGAGGGTGACAGGCAAAATAAACGGAGTCAGTAAACTGACGATTGCAGTCATGCTAATGGAAAGTGCGCCATTGCCTCCGGCTAGATGTGAGATGATGTTAGATGTCGCGCCGCCCGGGCAGGCAGCAAGAATGATCAATCCACTCGCGACAATGAGCGGAACCGAAACAAACATCCCGAATAGCCAGATTAATAGCCAAGCCAGCAATGGCAAGACCAAAAGCTGTAATCCAACTCCTAATCCAAATGCCTTAGGGTGCTTAATCACTCGCGTGAAGTCTTTGACTGTCAGGCTAATTCCCATAGCAAACATCATTAAAGCCAAACAAACTGGCAACGCGACCTGCGATACCCACTGCGCCAAATCCATAGTTTTTATACCTTTTTTAAAGGGTGAGTTTACTCGTTTAATTCATCTTACGAGTTTTTAATAGGATTTTTATTATGTGAAGAAGTTTTTGAGATCGATGCTGCGTCAAACGAATTGTTTTGATATTTGATTGTTTAATAACTCATTGTAATAAAAGAAAATTTAAAATAATTGAATATTTTTATCAATTTTTTCACCCCTTTTCCCAATTCATCCGTTTATAGGAGAAACAAGCAAAAACAGCAGGGCAAAAAAATGAAACTAACAAAGAGCTATTTATCCGTCGCTATCGCATTAGGGTTAGTTACAGCGTGCACAGAAAGTGTCGATAACCCTCGTGTCGAAGAGGTCTCAAATGATGTACAGACACAAGATGTCATTCAGTCACCAAAACCAGAGATAGCAGTAGAAGACATGAGTTTGGTTGTTCTGGAGTCTATGCAAGGAAGCGAGATTGCTTTTGCTGCCCCCAGCAATCGCATGGCAAAAACGATGATCGCTCGACCAATGCCAATGCTAGAACCTTTCCCTAATGCAGAGAATCGCGACAACTACCTTGATTCCCCAAGTAACGGCGTTGTACAGGTAGCGACATCGCCTCTTTCTACCTTCTCAATAGATGTGGACACAGGAAGCTATGCAAATGTACGTAGCTACCTGAATATGGGGCAGAAGCCGCCTTCAGATGCCATTCGAGAAGAAGCATTCATTAACTACTTTGACTATCAATACAATACGCCGGATAAGCAAAGTCAGCCTTTTTCAGTTCAGTCTGAAGTCGCACCTTCACCATGGAATGTCGAAAGAAAGCTGCTAAGAATCGCCATGAAAGGGTATGACATACCTAAATCGGAGCGAAAATCTTCCAATCTTGTGTTTCTGATAGACGTTTCTGGCTCAATGGGAGAGCCAAACAAGTTGCCGCTTTTAGTGCAAAGCCTTTCCATGATGACGAAAGAACTGGGCGAGAACGACAAAGTCAGCCTGGTTACTTATGCTGGTCAATCCGCAGTAGTACTAGAACCAACGTCGGGAGACAACAAACAAGAAATTTTGAATGCGCTAAAAACTGCTACAAGCTGGTGGTGGCACCTATGGTGAAAGCGGAATCAAAATGGCTTATCAGCAAGCTCAGAAAGGCTTTATTAAAGGTGGTATCAATCGAGTCATTTTAGCGACGGATGGTGATTTCAATGTGGGTGAAACTAACATGGACACGCTCAAAGACTTGATTACCAAAGAAAAGAAAAAACGGCGTTTCTCTCACAACTTTGGGTTTTGGTCGTGGCAACTACAACGATGCTCTTATGGAGCAACTTGCCAACGTGGGTGACGGAAACCATGCGTACATTGATACGTTACATGAAGCGAAAAAAGTTCTGTTACGCCAGATGAGTGGAACGCTTCAGAGCATTGCTCATGACGTTAAAATTCAGGTGGAGTTTAATCCTGCTAACGTCAAAGAATATCGTCTTATCGGGTATCAGAATCGCTTGCTTAAAGATGAAGACTTTAATAACGATGCCGTCGATGCTGGCGAAATTGGAGCGGGGCATACTGTTACTGCCTTATACGAGCTAACGCTGACCGGTTCTAAAGGACAGATTGATGATTTGCGTTATCAGTCGAATAAGAGCAAACCAAGTAGTGACTCTCTAAAAGATGAACTGGTTCAGGTGAAAGTTCGCTACAAATTACCCAGCAAAAGCGAAAGTATTCTGGTGAAAGATACGGTGCTGATGAAGGATGTCAAAGCGGAGTTTTCTCAGGCGAGTTCGGATTTTCAGTTTGCTTCTGCCGTAGCTGCGTTTGCTCAGAAGTTGAAAGACAACAACTACTTATCCAGCTACGGCTACGAAGACATTGTGAAGGTTGCGAGTGCCAACAAAGGTGCCGACCCATTTAACTACCGAGGTGAGTTTGTCCGCCTTGTTGAAATTGCCGAGGCGCTTTAACTTTTGTTCAATCCAGTATCTTAAGGTTACTTGGGTGTAAAACTGGGCTAAGATTCTGTATTAATTCGAATCTTGTTAGTGGCAAATTCTGAATGGATCAACTTACAGACGAGCAACTGATGCTCAGATTCAGCAAAGGCGAACATCCCGCCTTTGCTGAACTTTATCAACGGCACAAAGGGTCGTTGTATCGCTATTTCGTTCGACAATTGGGTGCGCAGCATAAAGCAAGGGCTGAAGAGCTGTTTCAGGATGTCTGGTTCCGTGTGATTGACACCCGGGATAGCTATGAAGTGACAGCCAAATTTACTACCTGGCTCTATCGAATTGCTCACAATATGGTTATTGATGAACACAGAAAGAAGCTTTCTGAAGATGCCTATCTTAATCAAGTCGAGCAGGATGACACCATTCATCTGGATGAAAATACTCTGACTCAACGAAAACAGTCCGCTTTGAAGCACTGCATGGAACAGTTGGCGCCCCTACAGCGCGAAGCTTTCCTACTCAAAAATGAAGCGGGCTTTTCGGCAAGTCAGATCTGTGAAATTGTGGACGCCAAAACTGAAGCGGTAAAAACGCGTCTACGTTATGCCATGAATCAGCTGAGAGACTGTCTGACTCGCAAACTGGGGAGCAATCTATGACATCACCAATTAAAGATGAAGAAATAGAAGCGCTCTACAAACAAAGTGCGAACGAGCAGCCTTCTCCCGAAATCGACGATGCTATCTTAAATTACGCCAATAAATCATCGAATCGTGATCAGGTGGTGAAATCTACGTGGAACTGGAAGCCCGTATTGGCGGTAGTGGCAAGTGTTGTGTTTGTGACTTTGTTAGCCCCGTGGAAATGGGTGGATGATACCGTCCACGAATCATTGGAAGTCGAGTCCATGATGGATGATTCTCTTATGATAGAAGAGAGATATGACCTTACACCGGAAGCCGCTCCTGCAGCAGATGTTCCCGAACAACCGCAATCTTTTCTGAAGTCATTGCCTAAGAAGCCAGAATCTTCGCAGCGTATGATGGCGGAAGCTTTGGAATCGCACACTGAAACGTCTCCGTTCTTGAAAATTGAAATGCTGCTTACAGATGGTGAGACAGATGAAGCGCGAGAAGCATTATTGCTGTTATTGGAGGAACAACCAGAACTGAAAGACCAACTGCCAGAGCATTTGAAAGCTCTGCTAGAGTCCGATTGATGAACAGTCTATTTATGATATTAAGCCAGCATGATTGCTGGCTTTTCTTTTATACCAACTACTTATTACGATTGGCATTATTAGCCTGTATACAGTTCGATTTTATTTTCTGAATGCAGAAGCTGGGAGGGAGAGAGACCAAGCAGCTTTTTACAGCTTGAACTGAAATGGGATGAGTCACTAAACCCGGCTTCAATAGCCGCTTCTGTCATTGATTTTCCTGCAACGTAAAACTCTATCACTTTCCGTAAACGCCGCCAGATCCGATATCGTCTTATTGGCATGCCAGTGTGCTCTCTGAAAATGTGCCCCAATCTTCCGGGAGAAAGGTGTACAAGCTCCGCGAGCTGATCCAGTTCTTGATTGTCTTCAAGGTTGTTATCAATTTCTCTAACTACCCGGATTAACCGAGGATCGACGACTTGGGGAGCATTCTGAACGGGTGTGACCGAAGCAAGAATCTGGCATAAAGGAGTTGTGTTTTCCCTTCGGTAATTGTCTTCAGATGTCAGTTGCTTGGTAAACTGAATCAATTCGGATTCGCTATCAAGATGGGCTGAAATTCTGTCTAGGGAGTATTGATTGTGAGCTTGAAACTGGTCATAAAAGTGACTTTCTACCTCAAAGCAAAAGATCAGCACAGGCTGAGATGAAAACTGAAAAGACGCCATATGGTTTTGCGGAACAAACACACTTTTGGTTTCCACTGGTTCACTTTGGTTTTGTTCACCGATCTTCATTGATACGCCTAAAGAAATGCATACCGCACCAGTGGTATGTTTGTGGAGAGGGATGTCACTGAGGAATCCAGTGAATACCGAGTAATGATCGCCTAAATAAAATCGATTCGCCTGCAAACTAGACTCCTTTACACCTGAAGATCGCACCATCTTACTGATTTTTAAGATAGCCAGTTCTTACAAGTATTCAAAGGGTTTCCTGATTAATGTGAAGACGTCGCACAATGGTCAGGAGAGCACATATGGAAGAAACCAAGTCATTGCATAAAGTTCAGGGAGAAGAAACAGCGACCTCCAGAGCTGCAAAGCAAGAGGAGTATTTTAAAGAGGCGGTATTAGAGTGTGGGACGATCAGATACAAAGATGTTGGTCAGGGAAAAGTGTTGCTGTTTTTGCATGGCGCTTTAGCAAATAGCAATAACTGGCGAAAGGTGCTGCCAGAGCTTTCCAAAACATATCGCTGTATCGCGCCGGATTTACCCTTAGGCGGGCATGCCATCTCATTGGACCAATCGGCGGATTTATCTCCTGACGGTATATGCCAGATATTGACCCAGTTTCTCGATGCGCTAAATCTCGATTCGGTCGTCCTCGTCGGAAATGATACCGGTGGTGCCTACGGTCAGATATTTACCGCAAAGTACCCTGAACGAGTCTCGGCAATGATCTTAAATAACTGTGATGCGTTTGACGTGTTTCCACCAGAACAGTTTTCGACATTACCTAAACTTGTTCACGTTCCGGGTTATTTATCTTTAATGGCTCAGTTGTTCCGAATTAAGCCCTTACTTACTTCTAATCTGGTGCTCGGGCTGCTGTCGAATAGTTTGATGAAAGAAGAGGTGTATCATCAGTATGTCTATAATTTTATTAACAATAAAATGATACGTAATGATTTTAAAAAGGTCGTAAATGGGTGGTCAACAGACTATACTCTGGCTGCCGCAAATGCGCTTAGAGGTTTTGACAGACCCGTATCTATAGTCTGGGCAACGGACGATGAAACATTGTTCCCTGAATCTCTGGGGCGAAGGCTATTATCTATCTTCTCCAACGCTAAATTTACTTCAGTGACAGGATCTCTGACGTATGTTCATCATGACCAATCGGAAGTCTACATCGACAAAGTGTCACAATTTTTGAACCAATTAGAGTGAGTTTTGAAAGGAATCAATGTAAAGGAAAATGCGAAGCCAAGTTTGTATGGAAGTAAAGTGACGCTTCGCTCGGTTATACACAAGGATACGCATGATCTGTTTGAGGTGTATGGAAACCAACAAGTCATGAAATATGCCTCTGATCCTGTTTTTACTTCAATCGATATGATGGAGCAAATGTTAAACAGTGTCACCAAGCTAGAAGACGCTAAAGAGTCTTATGAATGGGCTGTTGTAGATAACCAAACAGGAAAGGTCATAGGCACATGCGGGTTGCACAGTTTTAGCGATTGCCGTCAGCTGTGTGAGATTGGCTGCCTTCTCAATCTAAGGTTCTGGGGGCAGGGTTATATGTATCATGTTCTCACGCTGTTACTTGAATATGCCAAGTCGCAAGACATCAAAACGATAACTGCTGATATTGATCCCTGTAACGTCAGGTCTCAAGCACTATTTAAGCGCTTGGGTTTTGAAAATCAACAAGGTGTTTTCACGCTTACTGTTAGTAAGGATAAGTAGCTCAATGAATATCTCGCTGACAATCAAAAAAACGAAGACAAAAGGGAGTTAAGCAGCTAATGCCATTGTGGTTAACCATTATTATTGGAATCGTACAACTTTGTGTTGGTGGGATGGCAGCTTTTGGTTTCGTTTTTTGGATGAGTGCTGAGCGAGCCCTAAGTCTTAATAAACGTCATAATGACACCGTATTTAGGATGCTGTTTTCCTTTTGCTTTGCATTGATCGCGAGTCTGGCAGCGCAAGCATTTTTCTACTTACAGCAAGACTTGGCTGCATACGTTAGCGCAATAGCCTTACCTTGGTTGATCTTTGTGGGTATGGTTATCTATTTCAAAAAGCACGCGATGGATTCAAAAAGTCGACAGAATAGGTGAGTAACTTGAAAATGGATTTTTCTTCAGTCAGAAAACACATTCTTTGGCTAGATGGCGGTGCAGCATTAGTGGTGGGAACCGCCGTTGTTTTGCTTCAAGACTTTCTAGTCAAACTGTATCAAATGCCTTCTGATTTGGTCTTATTTCTTGGCATAGCAAATCTCACTTATGCCGCATATTCCCTTACTCTCGCCACCCGTGAACAAAAGCACCTAAACGCTATCCGCATCTTGGTGACTGGCAATGCGATATGGGTTTTTGCGTGTCTAATCATCATCTTTAACCAAATGCCTTCAGCCAGTATTATCGGGTTATTGTTTGTTGCGAGTGAGGCAGTTTTTGTTGCTGCCTTGGCGTATTTTGAGTGGCAGTGGAGGTATATTCTGACTGGGCACACCTCCGATTCTAGAGAGCTTATAGATGAAGCTTAAGTTGATTACTTTAATAAAATCCGTACCTGAGCTAGTAGAAACAGCGAAAGAGTGTTCGTCGCTAGGAATAACAAATTACTATATTGCTGGTGGCGCTATTACGCAGGTGATATGGAACCACTTAGAGGGACGATCTCTACTTGATCGGGTTAAAGATTTCGACATTGTCTATTTTGATTCTCAAGCCACTGACTCTGAAGAGTGGTATGAAGCCGAGTTAAACCAGCGATTGAACCATTCCATTAAAATAGATGTGAAAAACCAAGCCACGATTCACTCTTGGTACCCGAAAAAGTTTGGCTGTTCAATACCAGCATATGATCGAGTAGAGCAGGGGATCGATTCCTGGCTGTCAGCGTTTGCTATCGGTTTCCATTTGGATAAGCAAGGACAAATAGGTATCTATGCGCCTTATGGTCTGGAGGATGCTTTTGAAAGAAAAGTGAAGCCAAATAAAATCGCGATGACAGAAAGCAGCTACAACAAAATGACTAAAAGCTTTAAGGCTCGATGGCCTTCCATAAACGTTGAAGCGTGGGAAATCGATGCAGAAGTTAACAGTCATTAAGTGTGAGAAAGACTCACCATTTGTCGAGCCGTTAGAGGCGCTGTTTCAGCAATCCTGGGCGGATTTCACCTTTTTAAGATCAGACGCATTTTCCAGTGATTTGCCGCCAGTATTTGCGGCGCTGATTGGTGAGAAACTTGCAGGAGGGTTGTCATTTACTCGCCACCAAGCTCCCAACAGTGAGCATGATGCCATTTGGGTTAATGCGCTTAGTGTTTTACCTGAATATCGAGGACGTGGGATTGCAAGTCACCTCCTGCAATACGCGGTAGAAAGTACAACCGCATATCATCTGCCTTTCCTGTATGCCTACACCAACGTTCCTGAGCTATACCTTTCTCTCGGCTGGTTCAAAATGGACATAGAATGTGAGCCTGAATACAGCGTTATGTGTTCGCCTCTCAGCTAAACGAATACAGGTTATGTATGAAACAAAACTGGGGAAATGGCATCCCCAGTTTAGGTGTGGCTGATTAAAACTTCAGTTCGGTCCAAGGACCGCTAGCGCTGTCTACTGGCTCCTGACCACGAGTCCAGTGCCTTGCGTAGTAGTATTTATTAGCGAATTTTACGACCTCACCACCTTTGTATTCTTGAGTTTTCGACCATTCCGGTACTTTTGTCAGGTCAGGAGTACTTGGGTCATTGTCCCCGTCACCATTACAGGTCGAGTTAAAAATACCCAGTGGTTTATCCGTATTCACAAACCACTTAATCTCGACCTGATCTGAGTTGTATCCACGATTGACGTGCTCACCAACATTCCATCTAGCCATATGACGATAGCCAGACGTATCAACAGTCGCAAACCAGTGATAGGCATTTTGTTGGTGAAGAAGTTTATCCCCTTGGAAAGTCACACTGATGTTCGAAGTCAGTTCCGCAAATACTTTTCCACCTTTCGTATAGACGTATTCAGCTGTCGTCAGAGCTTTGGATGAACCGCTATCTTGAAGGACTCTGACTTCTTGCCCCGCTTCTACCGCATCGACAAGTTGGCAAAGCTGACCTTTTAGTGCGTTACCGTGTTTATCGTGATGATAAGCCAGAGTCCAGTTTGC
>NZ_AFWJ01000307.1 GCF_000222685.1 Vibrio nigripulchritudo ATCC 27043
GGACGAAAACAGGCATTGTGGCTGAAATCGTATTGTCTGTGAAATTGGTGTAAACGATATTCAAGTGTTCCATCAGGGTATTCTTGGAAGACGCATTCAAAATTTCGAGACTTACGGGTTTCTTCCAAATGCTATTGCTCTTATCCATTCAATTTTACCTAATGTGAGTGATATAATTTGTTATTAAGAAAGATAGGAAATACTAACACGGAGCCCGTTTATGAGTATAAAGCGGACACTAGTTACAGGGCTTACAGCAACGCTACTTGTATCCTGTACAACATCACCAACAGGTCGCGATCAACTACTTCTCTTCTCTGCCAACGATATGGCAAACCTCGGTGCTAACTCTTTCGAGCAAATGAAGCAACGAGAGAAGGTGAGCAATGATAGCAAAACAAACGCTTACGTGCGCTGTGTAACCGACTCGATTACAAAACACGTCCCCAAACAATCAAGTTTTGATAAATGGGAGGTTGTGGTATTCGATAGCGACCAGATCAATGCGTTTGCCCTGCCCGGTGGCAAAATTGGCGTTTACACTGGCCTGTTGAAAGTGGCGAAAAATCAGGACCAATTGGCAACGGTTATTGGTCATGAGATTGCTCATGTCCTTGCCGATCACGGTAATGAGCGATTATCGAGTTCTCAGCTAGCCAATGTAGGGCTACAGATTACTAATGTGAGCCTGCAAAACTCAGAATACCAAGGTTTGGCAATGGGAGTGTTAGGCGTTGGAGTTCAATATGGCGTGCTTATGCCTTACGGTAGAAGCCAGGAATCTGAAGCTGATATTCTGGGGCTGGATCTGATGGCAAAAGCAGGTTTTGATCCTCGCCAGAGTGTTGAACTTTGGAAAAACATGGCGAAAGCATCCAAGGGAAAGAATCCACCTGAGCTACTTTCTACTCACCCATCTCACAATACTCGCATCACAAATTTATCCAATCGATTTAGCGCTTTACCTGCTCCAGCGTCGACCAGACCCAATTGTGGTTAAGCCTCTGACTAAAGCGTGGTGTTGTTAAACTGCGCTTTTTTTATTCAATTAATTCAATATTGTTAAACAAATCACACGTCCAGTGACAAAAGTGCCAATCGGTATTGGCAATCATTATGATCCTTTAATAAAATCCCACTCACCTCTCATTTCATACTCACGATTTAAACATCCGTTTAACATATCGGCAACATTAATTTAAGGTTGGATTGAGCCATATGGCTTTTCCTACACATACAAGTAAAAAGTCTTACCCAAGGGGACCAAGGATGAAAATTAAGCACTGCTCTCTGCTTACAATATCCATATTGTTCGCGTGTAATGTTAACGCAGCCGGATTCCAGGTTGCAGAGCATTCAGCTTCCGGTTTAGGACGCGCTTTTTCTGGTGAAGCAGCGGTGGCAGACAATGCCAGCGTGTTAGCTCGTAACCCAGCTGCCATGACGCTGTTTGACACAGCCCAATTTTCTGGCGCGCTATCCATTATCGATCCAGAAGTGGATGTGAACGACGTTACCAACAATCAATATTCCAAAGATGTAGCCCCGATGCAGTTTGTTCCTGCTTCTTATTACATCAGCCCAATCAATGATAAATGGGCATGGGGTGTTGGTTTGTTCACCACTTATGGGGTAGGAACAGATTACCCAGATTCAATCGCAGCAGGCGACATGGCAGGCAACACCTCCCTAGCCTCTGTCAATCTAAACCCGAACATCGCCTATAGGGTTAACGACAATTTCAGCGTAGGTGCAGGGGTAAACCTTGTGTATGCGATAGCTGAATTGGATAGGCACATGGGTGCGCTGGCACCTTTCTTTAGCGGTTCACCGTCAGACAAGTTGATCTCCATGGAAGGCAAAACCTTTGCTTTTGGTTGGAACGTAGGTGCGCTTTATGAACTGGATGAAAACAACCGCTTTGGATTCGGCTACCGCTCGGCAGTTAACCTGAACTTTGATGATGGCAAATTCACCGACCATGGTGGTTCTATTGTTTCTGATGCTACTAAAAATCCAGTGACGGGTAAGTTGGAAATTGAACTGCCTGATATTGTTGAACTATCTGGTTTCCACCAATTGAACGACCAATGGGGTGTTCACTACAGTTGGCAACGCACTATGTGGAGCAAGTTCAAAGAGCTAAAAGCCACAAGCTCAGACTGTAACTTAAAGGCTGGTGTTTGCTTCCTTAAAGAAGAAGATTACTCAGATAACAACCGATATTCCGTGGGGGCAACCTATGCACTCGACTCCGACTGGACATTGCGTGCAGGTCTGGCTTTTGATGAGCAAGCAGGAAAGACCACACTAAGTATCCCCGACTCCGACCGTACCTGGTACTCAGCTGGCGTAACGTACGCCTATTCTTCAAACCTGACGTTAGATGCTGGATTTGCTTTGGTAGTAAGTAAGAAAGGTACGTTCAAAGAAACCAACGCTATAGATCAGGAACTCACGTTTGATAGTAAAGGCAGCGCTTATATCACTGCTGTCCAACTTAACTACACATTCAATTAAGCGAGGAATAACGGATGTCTAAGAAATTTTCTATTAGCTTACTTGCTTCTGCGTTGATCCTTGCTGGATGTGGCAACGACAATCAAGTAACCGGTGACCCAACCAACAATCTTGAGTCTTACCTGACTGAATCGATAAACCGTGCAACAACCATTAAATTTACGTTGCAGGGTAAAGATGCAAATGTGCCATTGCCGACAAATTTACTGTTTAACGCAAACGACGGCACATTAAATATCCCTAATGGTGGTGATCCCGCGATAACCAATCCCAAAGTAGGAATGAGCTACGCCGACGGTTTTTCTATCACCATGCCTATAGCTATAACATTAGACGGCGTTGGATTTAATGATGGTTCCGTTACTCAAGGGGTTAAACTGTATACCCTAACTAAAAAGCTAACCGAATCTGGCGTTGCCATCGCAAGCGAGTTAACGCTTGGTACGCACTTTGCGGTTGTTACTTCTGGTAACCAGTTAGTTATCGTTCCGCTAGTACCTTTCAAAGAGAAGACAGAATACCTATTTACTATTACTGACGATGTAGTTGATAAAAAAGGTAACGCGATTGGTACATCTCAAAGCTATGCGGCGTTGAAAACATCAAATGTAACCTATGAAACGGGAAGTTTAGCTTCCGCTCAAAAGCTGATTAAAGGGCAAGAGCTGTTGGCACTTTCACAAGGAACAGATACCAAAAAGATTGTTTACTCTTCATGGTTTACCACTCAGTCGGTTGGTGATTCCATCACACCAACAATATCGCTGATTGGCCAAAACCTGTCAGATATTGGTGGGAAGTGGAAAAATAGTGCAAACCCAAATAGTGTTGATTTATCCACTGCCTACACAATGGATTTAAGCGCGACTGCGACAGATTTCGCTGCATCTCTTAATGCAGATGACAATTTCGTTAAATATATAGCAGATGATGCAACAGATGCAGCAACTAAGCGTGCAGCTATTTTATCTGCGTACACCGCTAACACTGTCAATGTTACTGAAGGCACTGTTAAGCTTCCGTACTTTTTGGAAAACTCAGCAGCAAAATATGGTACAACGCCATTTGAATCTGCGACTCCGAGTTTAGCGATTGTTCTTAACGCATTACAAGACGATGACTTAAAAGGGGCAGTTGGTGCTCAGTTAGCGGCTAAATCGATTGATCCTACCAAACTTGCAACAGATCAAGCTGAACAAGCTAAGTTATTCGGCGTAGATTTGAAAAAGCCAGATGGCACGCCGTTGGATTCAACTCGCAAGATAACTCAGTACTCTCCTATACCTAAAATAAAGTCTTTAGAAAGCGTTCCATTCCTGCTATTTACTCCTGCGAGTGGTACGGTCAACGGCTTAGTCATTTATCATCACGGTATTACATCGGCGAAGGAGAACGCTTATAGCTTTGTCGCAAATATTGTGAATAATGGCGGTGCCAATCTAGCTGTTCTAGCAATTGACCACCCTATTCATGGTGAGCGGTCAATTAGTGACACGATCTCTGCAAACGCAAGTGCTCTTAATTACTTAAATTTGGGTGCTTTGCCTGTGGCAAGAGACAATATGCGCCAAAGTATATTGGATGTAGCAGGTGTACGAGCTGCATTAACCAAGACTTTCTCTAGCGGCGGTTTTGCAAGCACTGTTCTTAGCCCGTACGACCCTACTACAAATTTGCCTAAATTTATGGGTCATTCACTGGGTGGTATAACAGGCTTCTCAGCCGTTTCAGCACTCAATGAACAGCCTTCTGCTCTAGCTACCGTATTTGGAATTGGAGCAGGAGCATACCCAAATGCTGGCGGTCAGATAGCAGAATTGCTTTTCGGTTCTGAGCATTTCTCACCACTTATTAAGCATAGCCTTGCTCTACAATCGAGTGATATATACAAGGCACATTACGCTTCATCTTGTACAACTCTTGCCGCTGATAAAATCGGAGATTGCTTTACAAGCTTCACCGATACTACAGAAATTGCGAGATTAACATCTGAAACCTTTTTACCTTTTAAGTATGCTGCGCAGACCGTAGTAGATACCATTGATCCATATGCGATCGCTGATGGCTTCACTAATGCAGCATCGACACCTACACTGATTTATCAGTCCAAAGGTGATGATACCGTTCCTAATAGTGTGGCAGGTTTAGTTCCAGGAGTTACATTTGCGGGTACAACACCTTTGGCAAATAAGCTGTCCTTGACTGCGGTTACAAATGCTAATGCTGGTGCTCAAACTGGTAACAAACACTTAGTTCAGTACAATGCAACCGCAAAGCATAGTACGGTTATTGCTCCACAGACTGCTTCGGGGAACACGTTTGCCGATCTGGCGCACCACTCCGAGATGCAGATAGGTCTTGTAGACTTTCTTCTAGATAATGCATTGGGTAATGTCAATAACGCCAATGGTGTTCTTGAATAACTCGATACCAGTATTATTCCAAAGAGCCTTCGGGCTCTTTTTTTATGCCTATCAAATATGAAAGAAAAGTTTGTTGTATGAATTATTTATAAGAGAGGATAAATCGCCTCAATGCCCTTTTCTTTGTGGGGATTACGTGGATAATACCCTGCTCTCATTCCAACAAAGGTAAGACCTTAATGTCTACTGAATCTACATTACTTGAGCGCTGTGGTTCTAAATGCGAACTTTGCGCTTCAGACTCTTCGCTTGAAGCCTATGCAGTTGCGCCACATGCCAATGTGACCGTTGACCACGCTATTATGCTTTGTGGTACATGCTTAAATGAAATTGATGAGCCCAAAGATATCAACCACTGGCGTTGCCTGAATGACAGCATGTGGAGCCCAGTTGCTCCAGTACAGGTGATGGCTTGGCGTCAGCTTAAGCGTTTGTCTTCAGAGAGTTGGGCGCAAGACGCCTTGGATATGATCTATCTAGAAGATGATGTGGCTAAATGGGCAGAGATTGGAATGGATGACGATGCCGAAAAGCCGCGTGATGTAAATGGCGTTGAACTGAAGAAAGGTGACGACGTAACGGTTATTAAAGACTTGCCAATCAAAGGCTCAAGCCAGGTGATTAAACAAGGCACAGTAGTTCGCGGTATTGGCTTAACAGACGACCCTAAGCATATTCAGGGGAAGGCAAACGGTCAGGCAATGTACATTATTGCTGAGTATTGCCGTAAGAAATAAGATAAGGCACGAACACGCCTTATTTTTGAACAGATACAAAAAAGCCAGCATTTTTGCTGGCTTTCATTTTTATCGATTCAGTCCGATATCACGTTGTAGATAAGGAGAAAGTTGTCCAACGTTGTATTTTGGTTCCGCTTTACTCTCTACAAATAAGATATCCAACAAATGAGCAATCAATCCTTTGAAGTTTAACGCATAGGTCTTCTTTCCCATAGACCCTGGAGCTGCCATTGTTTCGATGTGCATTACCTGTGCCATGATTGCCTCACAATTAATCTGTTTTCTCGATAGCTCAGATAATAGTCGTATATTTCATTTTCAAAAAATGACTTTTCTTATATTTTCAGATTAGATTTTCTAATATAACATTCCGTTAACCAAGTTAAAAATAACAAATCAAAATTAATGGATACATATGCACTAATAGCTCTAATTGTCTGATAATACCGGATTCAGATATTCAATATTGCATGTGAGATAAACATATTTTTAACAAGTATCCTCATCTAATACTATGTCAATTTAAAGTAAAATTAGTAATCCGAATCCAAACCCTCTTATCTTTCACTGATCGATGGCTTCTCTATTTGATTTTATTTCTGCGGAACAAATCGTATCAAGCTGTGGGTAGCCTTTGTTCTATCCCCGCTTTCCTTATGTAGATTATGGTCTTTGTCTAATTTATGTACTTTAGAGCTCACTCGCTATGACTTGTGATTTTGCAGCTCTATTTTTCATTTTGTCATTATAGTGTGTACCCTCTCCCAATTATAAGATTTTACGTTATTTTTAAGGTAATTATATCCAGATATGTGGTAGTGATTTTTATTTACTTTAAAGCTCAATATTGCATTTGCGTTACATATTGTTACATCCCTAAAGCGGTATAAACGTACGGTGTTTCAAACACTTAGCTAATTCTCTTGTGCGCATATAACACGGTAAGCCAATTACGCATTTCCTTTATTCAATATACGAATAAAATCGAATGCCATTTTTATAATGTTTCAATGTGCAACCTATGGAGTATTCATGCTGAATCGCCTTTTAAACCGACTCAATGTATCAGCCAAGATACGGCTGATCATTGTCGTCGCCAGTCTTATGATTTTTGGCGCTAAGCTCTTTTCCGCATTGAATCTGAAAGATCAGATGATTGTTGAACGTAAACAAGCAGCGGAAGCTTTAGTTCAAAGTGGAATCAGTCAGATAAACCAGATCGAAAAACTTGTTACGCGTGGCAGCCTAACCTTTGAAGAAGGTCAGCAGCAGGCGCGTGAATTAATTAAAAACAAACGCTACGGAAGTAATGGCTACTTTTGGCTGAATGATTTGAATGGCGTGATGGTCATGCACCCTATTAAGCCTGAATTAGACGGCAAGAATATGGTGGCTCATTCTACTTCCTACATTTCGGATGCGTTTCGCCAGTTTGTAGAAACTGCTCGCTCACAAGGCAGCGGGTTTGTTGCTTACGACTGGCCGCAACCTGGTAGTAGTGAACTAGAAGAGAAAGTGTCTTTTGTTGGGAAGTCTAACAAATGGGGCTGGGTTCTGGGCACAGGCGTCTACTTTACTGATGTAGAAGATGCCTTTAAAGACGAGTTGATTGCTACTTCTGTTCACACGCTGATCTTTGTGATTGCGCTTGTCTTATTCTCCACTTTAATAGCGCAGAACATTCTTAAGCCATTAAATAAATTAACACGAACCATGTCGCTTATCGCTGACGACAAAGACTTGTCCATTGTGATGAAAAGCAAAGGCAAAGATGAACTAGCGACAATGGCTACGGCGTTTAACAAGATGAACAATAATCTGCGAGACGTGGTGGTCAGTATCCATGGGAATACCGACTCTCTTGCTTCTCAAGCTGAAGAATTGTCAAGCGTTACCCATCAAATTCAGTCTGGAATACGCGATCAAAAAGAACAGACACTCGCAGTTGCTGGTCGGGTTGAACAACTGACGCACTCCGCTGACTTGGTATCAGAGAAAGTTGAAATAGCGCTTGTTACTACTCGCGAATCCAATGAAGTTATCGCCTCAGGTACGCAGAGCGTTCACGAAAACCTCGATGTTATCCAGAGTGTTGCTGAGGAGGTACAGGCGACAGCTAAGATCGCCGGAGATCTGGAATCGTCTTCTAATGAAATCGGAGATATTCTGGATGTCATTAAGCAAATCGCCGAACAGACCAACCTGCTAGCGCTAAACGCCGCAATTGAAGCTGCACGAGCTGGTGAGCAAGGTCGAGGTTTTGCCGTTGTCGCCGATGAAGTGCGTACCCTCGCCCAAAGAACTCAGGAATCTACGGGTAACATTCAGCGAATCATTTCAGATTTGCAAACAGGTGTTCAGCAAACAGTGGGGTCGCTGCAAAACTGTCAGCATAAAGCTGAATTGGGTATCGAGAAAGCAACCAATTGCGGAGATGCACTGACAAGCGTTCAGGCGTCGATTAAAACTCTGGCAGAAATGTCTACAGAGATCGCTTCTTCTGCTGAAGACCAACGTCATCAGATTCTGAGCATAGGCGACAGCATTTCCAGCATTTCACAGGTCGCAGAGCAAACGGAAACCGGGACCAGCCACACTTCGCAATCCAGCGAGCAATTAAGTGTGATGGCACAAAAGCTAAACGGACTGGTTAACGCCTTTAAGGTCTAAACAATCAAAATGGGGAGCGTGATGCTCCCCTTTCTTTTAGCCATACAAAAACAAACAGTCTTCGGTATTCGGGTCTAAAGCAACAATTAAATCATCACCATAGTTGTCATCACTTTGAGCCAGAATGCATGCTTTCCCTGAAGTTCCACCCTCAAAATAGAATTCCATGGGATAGGATTTTTCTAATTCGATTCTTTCTGATAGCTGATTTGCCACCAGTGAAGCCATTAGGTTGCCATCGCTAGATACTTTGTATTGAACCTTATCGTTCATGTTCAAGACTCGTACGCTTTTCTTACTGGCGTCATTTTTCGCGTTTTCTCGAACAATATTCCACTGGAACCGATACCCTTCACTCTTATTTCCAATAGCAAAGAGATAATACTTCCCTCCGTCCTTAATGACCGTCGAAGCCTTTGCGAGCTTCGTCTTTGTATTTTGGTCGCGTAGCTCGTAAGACACCAGTGGAAATGTCGCCTGGTTCCAGTTAAGGCGAAGTATTTCTGAAGCGCCGTAAAGGTCGCCTGTATACATAGGTTCTGTTCTGCCCCCTATATCTTTAGAGATAGCGATAGCGTTGCCAAAACCTTTTGAAAAAGTACTTCCTGTACTTGAGAAGTGGAAAACCTTAAGAGTTGCTGTCTGTTGCTTATAGGACGTTATCTTGACTGGTTGGGAATTAGAACTGCTACCAGCGCCGCAGGCTGACAGTAGCAAGATAAAAAACACTGAGATGGTTTGTTTGAGCATAGATGGATTACCAATTTCGTTATCAAAGTGCTAATCCTTCAGCGGGGCGCAAAAACTAACACAACGAATGGGTAATCCCAAGCACAATATTGAGACAGCCCAGTATTCACGAATATTCCGTTTGGTACTTATCACTTAACCTTCGAGCTAAATCTGCCGGAAACTTGTTTCTCGCAATAGATGATGTAACCAATACGATATCGACGGCTGGCAGAGGTGGAAGCCAATCTTCTTCGAGAATCGAAATCCCTTCTCCTGTGTTTTGGATTGCCAATGCTCCAATAGCCTGTCCGCTGCGAATTAACCCCGTTAATGCAACAGCGCTGGCGCAACTGGCAACGACTTTAAAAGGAGTTTGTTTTTTGGTTAGCCCCTCTGTCGCAGATGCATAATACTGACACTCCTTTTGAAGTAAAACCAAAGGAATTGGTCGCTGTTCGAGCAAACTTTTGTTCTCACCGATTAGCCAGACTCCACGGTCGTTGGATAACAGGTATCCTTCCTCGCTTCCCGCCGGTCTGCTTACGATACCGATGTCTAACCTACCACTATCGAGCATCATCCTTACCCTGTTGCTTGGCGTGCAGACTATTTGTAAATCTAAGCTTGGGATTTCTTTGCGAAGTAAGCGGACGAAGTTTGGCAACACGGATTCTGCATAATCGTCGGGGCACCCTAATCTGATAACCGTTTCAACGTCCTGACCTTTTATCTGGTTTAATGTGTCATCGTGGAGTTGCAATAGCTGGCGGGCATATAGTGCCAAGCTCTGCCCATCTTTTGTCAGGTTCAGGTTTCGACCCTGTTTTTCAAATAGCGGTTTGCCAAGTTCTGATTCCAGCCTTTTCATTTGCATACTGACGGCAGACTGTGTTTTGAAGGTTTGTTTAGCCGCTCGGGTAAAGCTGCCTGTATCCACAAAAGCCAGAAAGCTTCGTAGTGCTTCTATATCCATGTAAATTCTCCCTAAAGCTCAAATTATTCACTAAGTCGAGAATAAAAACCCATTCCATTTGCTTATAGTTTGTATAAAAACATCTGTATGGTCGACAACTCTTTTTATCTTTAACGTAAAGAAAAGTCATCAATCAACGGAAGAACAATATGTTACTGATTCTAGGAAACAAGAACTACTCTACCTGGTCATTACGCGGATGGTTAATGCTTGAAAAATCGGGTGTAAATTATGATGAGAAAGTCATAAGTCTGGTTGGTTCCGGCTTTTACAGAGAAGTTCAGGAGTACACACCAGCATTAAAAGTCCCGGCTTTGGTGGATGGTGACGTTCAGGTTTGGGATTCACTGGCGATTTGTGAATACATCAATGATGCTTATATGTCTGGTCAGGCTTGGCCTACAGATGCAAAAGAAAGAGCAAAAGCTCGCTCTCTGGCGGCAGAGATGCATTCAGGCTTTCATGCTATTCGTTCTGAAATGCCAATGAACATCAGAGCAACAAGAAAGGTTGAACTGTCCGAGCAGGCAAAACTAGAAATTGCCCGAATAGAACAGATTTGGTCGGAGCAGTCTAACGAATTCAAAACCAAAGGTGGATGGCTGTTTGGAAGCTGGAGTATTGCAGACGTTATGTTTGCTCCCGTAGCACTCAGATTTAAAACCTACCAGATAGAAATTGGAGCGGAAGCCCAAAGGTATGCGGATCACGTGCTCAGTTGCTCTGCTATCCAGAAATGGACTGAGGAAGCTTTATTGGAAGAAGAAGTAGTTCCTCAAGGGGAAGCCGGACTTGAGGTTTAGCGAAGCCGAAAATAAAAAAAGCAGGTCAAATGACCTGCTTCTTAATTCTTTCTCATGTCCCGTCCTAAATAAAGTTGACACTTTCCAAGCTAGAAATAGGAGAGTGTTATGAAATCAACAACTAGACGTACTCAACGAGATTATTCCCTCGCCTTTAAACTCAATGTGGTTGATGAGGTAGAAAGAGGAGAACTTACCTATAAACAAGCTCAAGACAAATACGGGATCCAAGGTTGTTCTACAGTATTAGTGTGGCTCCGAAAACATGGGTGACTCGATTGGTCCGGAGGCACTCCTCGATTTTTGAAAAAAGGGTTACCGATGTCTGAGTTTAATTCACCTCCCACACCCGAGCAACGTATCAAAGAGCTGGAGAAACAGCTTGAAGATGCAAAGCTTAAAGCCGACTTTTTTGAGACCGTAGTGAACGTAATGGAACGTGACTACGGAGCTAAAGTGACAAAAAAGCCCAGAGGAACGTGGTCCAAGAAAAAACCATAACCGGTTTGACCGTGACGAAGTTTTGTCAATTAGTACATATCTCCCGTCAAGCCTATTACAAGCAATGCCAGGTCCAGTTTAGTAAAGAACATCATGAGAGAACGATCATTCAATTTGTTCATGATGTCAGGATAAAACAGCCGCGTATTGGTACTCGAAAACTGAAGTTTTTAGCAAGCATGAGTGGTATTCAAATAGGTCGAGATAGGCTCTTTGAGTTGCTTAGAAACCATCGGTTGTTGGTTAGAGCACGGAGGGCTTATCACCGAACCACGGATAGCCACCATCGGTTTTTCTGCCATCCAAACAAGGTAAAAGATGGCGTTGTGCCCAATAAAATTGAGCAACTGTGGGTTGCTGACATCACTTACTTACCAACTCAGCAAGGCGAAAGTTATGTGAGTTTAGTGACAGACGCGTACTCAAGAAAGATCGTTGGTTACTATGTTGACGATAATATGAAAACACAATCTGTTAAACGAGCATTCACTTCGGCACTTAAGAAACGGAAAAATAAGGAAAAGCTCGTTCATCATTCAGATAGAGGTTCACAATACTGCTCGAAGGAGTATCAAGATATCCATAAAAGTCATGGAATAAGTTGCTCGATGACGGATGGGTATGACTGCTATCAAAATGCTTTAGCAGAGCGCATCAATGGGATCCTCAAAACGGAGCTTTTACTGAGAAAACCGCGAGATCTGGGAGAAGCGCGAGATCTGGGAGAAGCGAGAGTAATGGTCGCGGAATCCGTAGAGATCTATAATCAACTAAGGCCACATACGGCTTTAAAATACAAAACGCCCGATGAAGTTCATCGAGCGTTTTAACTAAAAAGTGTCAACCCAAATCAGGACGGGTCATCAATCAGCGATTAAGCTTCTTCGAAACGGCGGTTACGTGGAGCACGCTCGCCACGATGGCTACCGCGATGATCACCGCCACGGTTACGGTCGAAACGGCGCTCGCCACGACCTTCACCACGGTTTCCGCGTCCGCCTTCACGGTTGCCACGATAACCGCCACCTTCGCGATTACCACGGTGACCGCCATCACGACGTCCACCATCTCGGCGACCACGAGGCTCACGGAAGTCGTCGAAGTCACACACTACTGCACCCACTTCTTTCTGGCGAATACGCAGTTTGCGAAGTTTACCAGCCACTTCTGAAGTCATTGCTTTTGGAAGCTGTACAAACGTATGACCGTGTGCAAGTTTGATAGCACCGATTGAACCTTTTGTTAAGCCAAGCTCGTTTGCAAGAGCGCCAACGATATCTTTAACCTGAACGCCTTGCTCGCGACCAACTTGCAATTGGTAAGTGTCCCAATCTTGGTTGTTGTTGCCGTAGCTGCTACGACCTTCGCGACGTTCTTTACGACGCTTCTTGTCGCGCTCAATCGCTTCAATCATTGGGTCTTCGCCAATGTAGAATAGAGGACGTTTGCCTTGCTGGCGCTTAAGAAGAATAGCTGCCAGTGTTGTCGCATCAATTTCCAGAGACTCTTGAAGCTTCTCAACCAGCTCGCCGAATTTGTCGAGAGACTTGTGCTCTTTGTCTGCTGTTAGCTCGTTACCAAGCTTAACCAGACGCGCTTCTGCAACTTTGTCACGCAGTGGAAGCTGGATTTCTTCCATAGAAGACTTAGTTACACGCTCAATAGTGCGAAGCATACGGATTTGGTTGGTACGAACCAACAGAATCGCTTTACCTTTACGTCCAGCACGACCTGTACGACCGATACGGTGGATGTAAGACTCAACATCGAATGGGATGTCGTAGTTAAATACGTGTGTAATACGAGGAACGTCCAGACCACGCGCAACAACGTCGGTTGCTACCAGGATATCGATAACACCTTGTTTGATGTGATCAACAGTACGCTCACGCAGAGACTGAGGAATGTCACCGTGAAGCGCAGCTGCTTTAAAGCCACGTGCACTTAGCCAGTCAGCCAGACGCTCGGTATCTTGGCGAGTACGAACGAATACGATAGACGCGTCAGTTTCTTCCGTTTCAAGAAGACGAGACATAGCTTCATCTTTCTCTACACCTTTAACAACCCAGAATTGCTGCTCTACTTTGTCTACAGTGTGGTTCTTACCAGCAACGTCGATGTGCTCAGGATTACGTAGGAAACGCTCTACGATGTTTTTCAGCATTGGAGGCATGGTTGCAGAGAAAAGCACACGTTGTGCTGTGTCTGGTGCTTGTTCCATGATCCAAGTTACGTCGTCTACGAAGCCCATGTTCAACATTTCGTCTGCTTCATCAAGAACAAACGTGTGAACTTCGTCTAGGTGCAGACGATCGCGGTTGATAAGATCTTGTACACGACCTGGTGTACCTACTACGATGTGTGCGCCAGATTTTAGAGCACGCATCTGATCTACGATAGAAGCACCACCGTAGATTTCCAGAACTTTAAGACCTTTGATGTTTTGACCCAGGTTCTTCATCTCAGCGGCAACCTGAATAGCCAGCTCACGAGTTGGTGCTAATACGATAGCTTGTGGCTTACGTTGGCTTAGGTCTAGCTTGTTAAGAAGAGGAAGAGAGAACGCGGCAGTTTTACCTGTACCGGTTTGAGCTTTACCAAGTGCATCCTTACCTTCTAATAGGTGAGGAATAGCAGCTGCTTGAATTGGAGTTGGAGAAACGAAACCCATACCTTCAAGTGAAGAAAGAATGGCGTCATTAAGTGCTAATTCACTAAACTGAATTACAGAATCTTGCATTGGGATCCCACTAAATTAAACAAAAACAAACGGTCCCACGTGCTCTACCAATTCCAATACCAATCCAGAAGGTATACTGACTCCGTTCAGATGCGGATAAGTAATAAAACGCATCAAGCCGCCAGGGACATCATTAAGGGAGACGGATTCTGCCCTAAAAGCACAAGAAATGCCAGAAAAAATTGAAATTCATCACATTTTTCATCGATTTTTTATAATTTGGGTCATGAAATCGACATGTTGCACAAAATTGAATCTAAAAACGTCCTTAAAGATACATTTGTCAGCCCTCATTTCCCTTTAAAATTCTCAGATTATCTGGCAATGCTACCTGTTCAACTATATAGTGTTTCGGTTCATTAACAGCGACCAAATAAGATGTTTCAAGATAACCCGTTACTCGCACAATTAAAGCAGCAAATAAAAGAAACCCTTCCGACAAAAGAAGGCACAATCAAAGCCACAGATAAAGGTTTTGGATTTCTCGAAGTAGACAGCAAAACTTCATTCTTCATCCCACCTCCATACATGAAAAAATGTATGCACGGTGACAAAGTTGAAGCCATTATCCGAACAGAAAACGAAAAAGAAGTCGCTGAGCCAGATAAGCTTATTGAACCGTCTCTTACTCGCTTTATTGGTCGTATTAAAATGTTCAAAGGGCGTCTGAACGTGGTTCCGGACCACCCTCAGCTGAAAAAGCTTTCCCTAAAAGCAAAAGCTAAGAAAGGACTAAACCCAGAAACGCTTAGCGAAGGTGACTGGGTTGTCGCGCACCTGACCAGACACCCGCTTAAAGGTGACAATACTTTCTTTGTTGAAATTTCAGAGAAGATTACCGACGCGAACGACAAAATTGCACCTTGGTGGGTAACGCTGGCTGAAAACGACTTACCAAACAGCGAGCCTGCGGGTATCGACAATTGGGAATTGAAAGACGATGCTGACCTAGAGCGCGCTGATATGACGTCTGTTCCTTTTGTTACTATTGATGGTGAATCAACAAAAGATATGGACGATGCCCTTTTCGCTAAGAAGAACGAAAATGGCGATTTTGAGCTAACCATTGCAATTGCAGACCCAACTGCCTATATCACTCCAGATGATGAAATGGACAAAGTGGCGCGTGATCGTGGCTTTACCATCTATCTACCGGGTCGCAACATCCCAATGCTTCCACGTGATTTGGCAGACGATCTTTGTTCTCTGATGGAAAACGAAGTTCGACCAGCCCTGTGCTGCACAGTAACCATCGCAAAAGACGGCGTAATTGGTGATGACATCAAATTCTTCGCAGCCAACATTCAATCGCATGCGCGTTTGGTTTACGACCATGTTTCCGATTGGCTAGAAACAGGCAGTTCAGACGCTTGGCAACCTAACGAAACCATTGCCCAGGTGGTTAACGATCTTCATGAGTTTGCCCAAGCTCGTGCAACCTGGAGAGAAGAAAATGCCGTTGTTTTCCCAGATAGACCGGATTACCGCTTCGAGCTGAGTGAAGATAACGATGTTGTTGCGATTCATGCGGATCTTCGTCGTACAGCAAATCGCTTGGTCGAAGAGTCCATGATTACCGCTAATATCTGCGCAGGTAAGGCACTGAAGAGCAAGTTTGAAACAGGCGTATTCAATACTCACGCGGGTTTTAAAGACGACAAAATGGCTGATGTCCTTGAATTGATTAACAAGGATAACGAACAACCATTTACTGAAGAGCAAGCTAAGTCTCTGGAAGGGTTCAGTGCGATTCGTCGTTGGTTGGGTAACCAAGAAACGTCTTACATGGACAATCGCATTCGCAAATATCAAGCGTACAGTGAAATTGGTAACCAACCTCTTCCCCACTACGCTATGGGATTAGACATCTATGCGACTTGGACTTCCCCGATTCGTAAATATGGTGACATGATCAACCACCGCATGCTGAAAGCACTGATTCTTGACAAAGAACCAGTACAAAAACCAGACGACGCGGTTGGTGAAGAACTGGCGCTGCACCGTAAGCACCATAAGATTGCAGAGCGTAACGTGGGTGACTGGTTATATGCACGTACTCTGATCAACGCTCCTAAAGATCAAACTCGCTTCCAGGGTGAAATTTTTGACGTGAATCGCGCAGGTGCACGAATCAGAATTCTGGAAAATGGCGCGTCTGCTTTTATACCGAGCTCACAAATTTTAGATAATAAAGAACGCATTGAGTGCAACAGCGAAGTTGGTCAAGTACTCATTGACAAGAACGTAGAATGGCAACTTGGTGATGTTCTTGAAGTTATCTTGATCGATGTCAATCTCGAAAACCGCAGCCTGGTCGCGAAACCGACCAAAGAATTTGGAACAGAGTAGACAGTTTCAAAACTTTATTTAAAAAATAATCACTTAAGAGCTCTCAAATAAAGTAGAGCTCTTTTTGTTTCCGTTAAATAAATACACCGTTTCAGTCAAAGGCGCAGCTTATCAATTACTTAGCGTAACAAACTTCTGGTTGTCTCATTAATTGGCATCAGTCATAATTCAGCTCAACTTTCCTTGATTTCAAAAACTCAATAGAAATAATTAAGTTACGGAAGAAACAAAACAGAGAAGTGCTATGGCGAATGTAACCCTACAAAAGTTCAGCAATTTCCAACAACGATCCCGTGATAGATATCACGCAGCCAACCCAGTCATCTTTATGGTGATTGAAGGCAGCGCTTCGTTCAAATTTCCCGATGGCGTCATTGGCAAATTAAACAGCGGTGAATTCACGTTAATGGATATTTCACTGCTGACAGACGTAAAGACCGACCAACCGAATAATGCGATTAACGCAACTGCTATTCACCTGGATACCTCTATTCTTCAAAGCATCAAAGCTGGCACTGAAGATTACGTGTTTGGTAAGCAAGAGAATTCATTTGTAAAATACGACGCTGACGACGTTACTGCGCAATCTATTCAGGACTTACTGATTGGTATTCTGGCGGAGTCTAACGGTCCGAATGAAACCGCTGAGTTTCTGGCGCGTGCTTTGGTTAGTGAAATGCTGAAGATCAACCCTAGCCTGCGCAGACTGATTCACAACTCTTTTGAATTGAAAGTTAGCCAACGTGTTATTCAGCATATCGAGAAAAATATCCGCAACGAGATTTCCCTTGAAAGCGTATCTCGCACACTTGGCATGTCTCCGGCAACATTAAAAAGACGCTTAGCTGCAGAAGAGCTTTCTTTCTCTCACCTACTGAAAGAAAAACGCATCAACTATGCAGCAAACCAATTACGTGCTTCACACGAATCCATTTGTGAGATCGCGTTTCAGAGCGGTTTTAAGAGTGCTGCTCACTTCAGTACAGCGTTTAAGAGCATTCAGGGAATGACACCAAAAGAATTCCGTTCTCGTATTAACTGGAACCGTGAAGAACTAAGACACGCCACTGTGTGACCGAGCACATAGTGACGGATTGAAATTGTCAGATTCGCCATTTCGTAGCTTAACAGGTCGATAGACCTCAGAATTGAATCAGTACCAAATACAGTGCTCTTGGTCTGATTCAATCACTGAAAACACTTGTGACAAATCTCTGCATTGTGGCATCACCGGGTGCGGGTGCCACACTTTGGACAACGATTCTTTCTGACGCCCGTTTATATATAACTGCCAGATATTTCCATCCGGGTCGAATTCTAATTTAGCGACATCTTTGGAATAGTCAGGATGCCCTGAATCCAACTTAAAGAAAGATTTCGTAAATAAAATACCTGACTCAATAAGTTCAAAATGCGCTTTTCCGTGTTCTACTGGTAAGCCTTGGTTTCGGTGCTCGCAAAGCCTGCGTGCCAACTTATCGAGGCGTTGTCGGTCTATATCGCATACCAACATGGACTTTCCCCTTTCCTTTACCCCACCCATAACTATAAACCCAGATCCGCTATTTATCCTTGTCTCAATATTAAATTGTTCACAAAATAATCAATAATTGATTTTGCATCTTGATAGAGAATGAGCTGATTAAGAATGAATTATTTGATTTGCTTAGAAATTAATTGAGCGAAGTTTCATAACGCTACTGTTCTCACCGTTGAAAAAATTTTTCTTTATCGGAATAGAGTGAGCGCAACCAGAAATTATTGATTGTGCGTCATCTACACTTTCAGTTTCTTTGTCTTGGAGGCTAAGACTTACGCATAGTTTCAGTAAGCTCTGCTACCAACTCCCCCAACTTCGGGTGGAACTGATGCTCTGAAAAAACCGGCGCACCTTTTAACAAGCTATTTCTAGCTGCGGACTTAAAGCGACAGAAGTATATTGCCTTTCCAGAAGTTTCCATAAATTCAGACAACATTCTTACCCCAACATGGTCAATGAAGTTGACACCGCGACCAAGAATAATGATTTTTGAGGCACTGATGGTTTGTAACTCACCATGCAAGTGCTGAACACTGCCAAAAAAGATTGACCCATTTATTCTGATCACCTGTACGTCATTGGCTATTGCTTCGTCTAGCGCCAGTTCTTCCGAGTCAAGTGAGTCAACAACCGGGCGGGACGTCTGGCGCAGATAAAAAAACAGCGAAGCTGCAACACCTACGTAAATCGCGAGTTCGAGGTGCAATACCAATGCGGATACGAATGTAAGGCTGAGTACCCAGGTTTCTTTTTTGTCGTGCTTTACTACGTCCATAATGTGGGGGACGTCAATCAGATTAAAAGCCACCACCAAAAGGATTCCCGCCATGCCTGCAATTGGAATGAAAGCGGCATAACGAGCAAAAAACATCATGATAATCGCGAGGAAAAGACCGGAAAAAACCGCTGCCAGAGGAGATTTGGCGCCACTCGAATAATTCACGCCGCTTCGGGTAAATGAGCCGGATGATACGTAGCACGAGAAAAAAGATCCCACCACATTCGACAAACCCTGACCAATGAACTCCTGATCACTATCGATAGTTTGACGGGACTTGAGTGCAACCGAGCGAGCGATGGAAATGGCTTCTACCAGCCCTAGCAAGGCTACAGCAAAGATTCCACCTAACATGGATTCAAAAGGAACATCGCTAAATTTCGGAACGTCAAAGACTGGTAACCCTGACGGAACTTCGCCGATCAGCTTGATATCCATGTCTGCACTGCTCATGCTGTAGGCCAGAAGCATGGACGCAATCATAGCAATCAGCATATGGGGCAATTTAGAAGACCAAAGCTTTAACAGTACACTGCAGGCAATCGTAGCCAGCGCTATAACAACCGGAGCAATCTGATATTCCGATAAGTGCTGCCATCCCAATAAGAGATTTTCGACAGCGGTAGAACCAGAAGAATATTCAACACCAAGAACATGTTTAATTTGACTCGCACTAATTACAACTGCAGCGCCAGCGGTAAATCCCAAGACGACTGAATGAGAGACAAAATTAACGACAGCACCAAATTTAAGCAGCCCAAGCGCAAGTTGAATTATCCCGGCGCATAAGGTTAAAGTGATGACTAGCTGTATATATAGCGCAGAACCGGGGGCGGCAAACTGACTAATGGTTGTAAAGATAATGACTGAAAGTGCGGCTGTAGGGCCGGATATCAGATGATGGGATGAACCAAAAAGAGCCGCAATGATGGCTGGAACAATGGCGGTGTATAAGCCATATTCGGGAGGCAACCCAGCAATCATTGCATACGCGACTCCTTGCGGGAGTACGACGATTGCCCCTGTTAACCCTGCCATCAAATCCGCTTTTACATCTGCTTTCGAAGCTTTCCTTATCCAACTCAAAAACGGAAACCACTGCTCTGCGGCTGAGGCTACTTTCATTTTCATCCTCTCTGAAATCGAAATTAGATAATTAATACTTAAACAAGGTATTGCACTTCAGGCTCAAATATTCTCTGGTAACCGATATCCATTTATATCAAAGAAATGTGTCTTCTCGTTAGGAAAGCACAGGGTAATGTCTTGTTCTATCTTAAAATTGGCACGCTCGCCAGTTGTAACCCGAAGCGAACCTTGCCCAACTTTTACTTCAAGAAACGTTCTGTCGCCAGTGCATTCTATGCTTGAAATTACTCCCGAAAAGCACTTGCTTTCATCGGTACGCACTATTTGAATGTGCTCCGGTCGAACTCCAACAGTAACCGTCTGTCCTGGAATACCCTTTATGTCTAAAGGAATTGAAAGATCATCACTATGAAATCGATTTTCGCCGCTTTCTTCTACCCGGCCCTTTATTAAATTGATTGCCGGTGAACCAACAAAACTGGCAACGAATTCGCTGGCGGGTTGGTCGTACAATTCGAGCGGAGGACCAAATTGTTCGATCCGACCCTTGTTCATAAGAATCACTCTGTCTGCCATCGTCATTGCTTCAATCTGATCATGAGTGACATAAATCGCTGTTTTGCCAAGTTCTTTCTGCAACCGCCGTATATCCGCTCTCATCTGAACTCTTAGCTTTGCGTCTAGGTTTGATAAAGGTTCATCAAACAGGAATACTTGAGGATCTCGCACTAATGCGCGTCCCATAGCGACCCTCTGCCTTTGTCCACCCGATAAATCGCGCGGTTTTCTTGGCAGGTAGTTGGTTAAATTCAGCATGTCCGCGGCTTTATACGTGCGCTCTTTTTGTTCTTGCTCGGACACGCCTGCAAGCTTAAGAGGGAAACGGATATTCTGTTCTACGGTCATATGCGGATAGAGCGCGTAACTCTGAAACACCATGGCAACGTTACGCTCTTTAGGGGTGAAGGTATTTACCACTTCTCCATCAATTAAGACGTCACCTTGCGAAATCTCTTCCAATCCCGCTATCAGTCTTAACAATGTAGATTTGCCGCAACCACTCTCCCCCAGTATGGCGACAAACTCTCCATCTTGAATCTCGGCATTGAGTTGATGCAAAACTTTGTCGTTTCCAAACGACTTCCCTACACCTGAAAGTGTTACTACTGCCATTTACCCCTCCTTGGGATGGTTTCGTCCTTCAATAAGCGCAAGTCGTTTATACAATTCGTCTGGCGCATGATTTTTCTTTAAAAGTCTGACTAACTGTTGTTCTAAGTTGTTCTCTACAGCTTTATCCGCTAACTCTACTTCTTGAGTCGGGCTTTGCTTCAGGTCATAAATAACGGTGTGACAGTCTTTCATCCCGCCTGGTCCGTGAGACCCATACCAGTGTGTGTCTTCGCGCACCGGTATTTTTAAAACAGGGACATTGCTAGCAAAAGCTAAGTCATTTTTAAGGGAAGCATCTCCTAGCTCTTCTTTTGAGAAAGGACCTAACATGTGCGATGGCATCAAGGTATACTCGTTCAGGTCTGCTGAATCCATATTGGTGGGGTAACGAAAGTAAGTGTATCTCCCGTCAGTTAGGTTTACCGCTCCTCCGAAATAGCCATAAATAATGGATTCATGCAGTTGTTTCTTATTGCCGGACAGCAAATCCAACAGCGAATATGATGCCGCCTCAGGCTCTGCTGGAAGACCAAAGCAATCTAAGAGTGTTGGTGCAATATCCGTTGTTTGTGTGAGCGCTTCGCAACGGGTCCCACTGAGGTGGGAAAACTGAGGGTGAAAGACAAACAGAGGTATGTGAGCGACTTCGTTGTAACAAGGCATCCGATTTTTAGCCCACCAATTGTGCTCTCCAAGTAAGAATCCGTGGTCGGTCGTGACTATGATTGCGGTGTCTTTCCAGGCATCAAGTTCATCTATTTTGTCCAGAAGACGACCCAACTGTGTATCGCAGTGTGCCACCAGTGCTTTATAGTTTTCGCGTAGCAGTTCATTTTCCGGAAGCCCTTCAACAAAGCGGTCATAAGGAGGCCAATCGTAAATTTTCTCCGCTTCCTGCTGAAATTCTGCACGATACCCGGGAGGGGCAACAAAAGGTTCATGCGGGTCGAACGTTTCAAGCTGTAAAACCCAGCTATCCGAATGAGAGTAACGCTCTAGAAATGAAATTGCCTCGTCGAAACACTGAGTAGAAGAGAAGTCTTCCTCTGAAACGATACGCTCACGGTTCGCCATATTCTGGAGCTGAAGTGACCCCGACTCGAAGCTGACCTGCTTTTCATGGTAAATCGACTGCCACTTATCCTTTAAAGGATCGAGAGTGGGTACCCATTTGTCTCCTTCCTGCCCCCGCAAGTATCCGTATGAGTCGTATCTTGTGTGATAGTTACCCGCTCCGTCTTCAAAGTAATGGTAGTGATCCGTTATCAAGTGTGAATAAATCCCCTCTTCTCGAAGGCGGTCGAATAACGAGATATCAAAAGGTTCCAGCGGCCCCCAACTGCGGTGCAAAAAGCTCAGGCGACCAGTGTGCAGATCTCTGCGTGCTGGCATGCAAGGAAGGCTGCCTACAAAGTGGCGATCAAAGACCACGCTCTTTCGGGCTAGCCTGTCAAAGTTGGGCGTCTTGTACTCACCGCCATAACATCCAAGTGCAAGGCGGTTCAAAGAGTCAAATACGACAAAAATGGTTTTCATTAAAACTCCCTTATTTAACGACTTAAATGTGTTCCAATGCCAGACTTATGTTGTAAGTCCTACTTTCTCCCCGCTCTAAAATCGCCATCTCACCATTTTCGAATGCCTCTTTTCGGTTTCTGTACCCGGTCGTACAAGGTTCTATACCAACCCCATAATGCCCAGGCGCTTCCATT
>NZ_AFWJ01000306.1 GCF_000222685.1 Vibrio nigripulchritudo ATCC 27043
GAAATGCGCGTCAGAGCCAGTTGTAATAAAAGCGCCTTTTTCTTTCGCTAGCTTTGCGATTTCACTGCACCTTTCAACACTACCCGCTCGGCTTCTTCCTTTAAGTGAAGTGTTATTGATTTCAATCGCAACGTGGTTCTCGACAGCGCACTCAATGACTGGTTCAAATTCAAAATCGTAATTCGGGTTGCCTAGATGTCCGAGAGCGTCCACCCGACCTGATAAAATGATATTGATTAAGGCATCCGTATGCGCAGATTTACTTTGAGGTTTGAACACGGCTTCGTGAAAACTCGCAATCACCCAGTCGAGGTTTTTGTCAACGGATAAGGGAATATCGATGTCGCCGCAGGTGTTCATGATATTGGATTCCACACCACGAATAATCGCAACACCGTCAATAAATCTGGGTAATACCCTCTGATTACTGAAAAACCAATAGTGTGGTGCGCCTGGCATGGATTCTGAGTGATCCGTAGTACAAAATATCGCCAGTCCACACTCTTTCGCGGCTTTGGCATTTTCAATCAAGGTACTGTAGGCGTGCCCACTGGCATAGGTGTGAGTATGTGTGTCTACTAACAATTTCATAATGAAGATCAAACCCTAAGGTCAACAGACCCTGTTTATATTTCAATTAGTTAAAGCTTAACATTTTACGATGCCGACCGTTTGGTTTTCGTTGTTTCACAGTTTGCGTAAAACGGTGACCTTCTTTCCGAAATTACAAAGAGATCCAGCTCAAATAAAAGTACTTATATGCAAATTTTTCCTATTGAAACACTTGCATATAGAGCGACCTCTACAATACTTAAAAAGCATCAGTTACAAAGGGTTAGTTACGTTCGTAATTGTTTTAGCCTACAACAAAATATTAACTCAGCCATTACATATATGGCTCAAGTTAAATTCGCATTATGTCAGTTTGCAGCATGGTGAAACTTGTATGACAAAGCACCGCTACCCCCTGAGTATCCATATAACAAGCCTGTTTATGGCACTCGCCACAGTGATTGGAAGCGTTTTGATTGCGATCAGCTACCATCACTCACAACAACTGTTACAAGGATCAGCCAAAGAGCTGAGTAACGAAAATAGCCTTAAGCTTGAAACTCTGTTTCGTGAGCAAGTCGCACCAGTGCTGACAACACTCGATTTCATGGCAATGAGCAGCTTTATTCGTCATCAGAAAGATTCAGTAGAGAAAGGCGGATGGTTGAATTCTCTGGAAATCATCTTTCAAAGAAATACCAGTCTGGTCGCGCTGTATTACGGTTCAGATAACGGCGACTTTACGCTCTACCGACCGTTATACAACCCGAAGACAGCGGAGCAGTTCAAGGCTCCTGAAGGTGCCGAGATACTTTTCCGGTCTACCGACATTGATGGAAGAAACGAGTCCATGTTTCTTGACGGAGACAGCACTGTTCTCGCCGCATCCATTCGGTATGACAACCAATACGACCCCAGAAAACGACCGTGGTATGCACATGCTACTGACGACCAGAAAATCCACCTGACTCAGCCTTACCATTTCTATTGGCTACAGGATATTGGTGTCACATTTGTTCGTAAGACTGCCAATAACGATTATGTGGTCGCCGCGGATTTTTCTCTTGATGGGTTAAATAAAAGTATCGGTGAACTTGCCTACGCCAGTGAAAGCCAGTTGTTGCTGTTTGACAGCGCGTTGCGACCACTCGCCTCACATCGGCTGAATGGCTCTCCAGATTCTTACGACAATATTCATCTTGGCGAGCAGCTTAAAAACACGGTATTCAGCAAACTCGATTTAAACCGAGAACTCTCTTATCAGTACTACGCAATTCAACACGGAGGCATCGACTGGTCCGTTACTCTGACACCAGTGAAACTCACCGATAACGTTAGCCTGTGGCTGGCGGAAGCAACACCTCAGGACGCTTTGCTGGCAAACCTCTATTCCATGCGAGATAAGCAGGTTACTGTGGCCATTCTCATGCTGGTAGGCTGCTTTGGTATTGTCTGGTATATCGCGAAACGTATTGCCAGCCCGCTTCACAACCTGAACAGGCAAACCGATAACATTCGACGCTTTGAATTTACCAAGACGCGCTATCCAAAAAGCCTGATCAGAGAAGTAAATGACCTGACTCAGTCCGTTGAATTGATGGAGCACACGCTTCATGACTTACTAGAGCTCTTGCATGACACCGCAAGTAATCGGGATTTCTCAAGGCTGGCGAAAAACATCACCTATCAAAGTTACATTGTCACCAAAGCTGAAACCATCGTGCTTTCGGTCTGGAATAAGAACACTAAGCAATTTGATGAGAGCGTCAATCAAGCCATCATTCCTTTGAAAATAAACATCAATTTGCTCCTTAAAAATGCAAGCCATGTTGAGGAATCATTGAAGAAAGGAGAAATCGTTCACCTTTCCAAAGAGGACGAAGCACTCAAGCCTTACCTTGTTTACTTCTACAATTCCGATTTGTATCTGTTTCCTCTTCTTAACCGAGATCAGCAGCTCATCGGAATTCTGACTCTAGGATACGAGCGACCAGTCACTGCGGCTCAGAAAGAGAAACACGACTTCCTGCGTGAACTGCTCTCTTTCGCTGCGATAGCGAAAGAAAACATTGACCAGATTCAGCAACAAAAAGACATGCTGAATGCCTTTATTGAGCTGCTCGCATCGGCAATCGATACCAAATCTCCCTATACGGGTAAACACTGTCAGCGTGTCCCTGCTCTCGCAGAAATGCTGACTCAGGCTGTTGTTGATGACAAAGGTCGTTTTGAAGATTTTCAAATGACGGAAAAAGAGTGGGAGGAGCTTCACCTTGGCGCTTGGTTACACGATTGCGGGAAAATCATCACGCCTGAATATGTGGTAGATAAGGCGACAAAACTGGAAACCATTTACGATCGCATTCACGAAGTGCGCATGCGCTTTGAATTACTCAAACAAACAGCCCATACGCAGTACTGGAAAGGGTTAAGTTCGGGCAAAGACCAGAAGGAACTGAAACAAGCGCTCGACGCAGAACTGAAATCGCTGGATGAAGATTTCAGGTTTATCGCTGACTGTAATCTGGGTAGTGAGTTTATGGACGACAGCAAGCTGGAAAGAATCGAAGAAATCAGCAAGCGGCAGTGGACTCGAACCATCGATGACCAGCTTGGCATTTCTTGGGTAGAGAAAAGCCGCTGTGAAGACCCGGCTCCGCTTCCTGTTATGGAATCGGTGTTATCAGATAAGCAAGTACACCGTATTCCATGGGCTGAGGGCTTCAATCCAAAGCAGATGTGGAAAGAAGACTTCAATCTCACACCTGGAGATTACCATTATAATCGCGGTGAGCTTTACAACCTGTCGGTACGTTCTGGCACACTCACGAATGAAGAGCGCTTCATTATTAATGACCACATCATTCAAACCATCGACATGCTGGATAAACTGCCTTATCCGGAATATCTCCAGAAAGCACCGGAAATTGCAGGTTGCCATCATGAGCGTGTAGACGGAACAGGTTACCCCAGAGGCTATATGGCTGGAGAACTGTGCGTCCCTGCGCGAGTGATGGCAATTGCTGATATTTTTGAAGCCCTGACAGCCAGTGACAGACCTTACAAGAAAGCCAAGAACCTTAAAGAGTCCTTGTCTATCATGACCAAACTTGCAACTACGGGGCATCTCGACCCAGAACTGTACCTGCTCTTCTTACAGCAAGGTGTGTATATGAAGTACGCCAGAGAGTATTTGTCTGCAGAACAGATGGTTGAGGTAGATGTGAAATCTCATATGACCGAGGTGCTTATTCACCTTTCTAAATTGGCTAGTGAAGCCAAAAGAGCTCAATTAGAAGCGGAAGCTACTAAGAAAACGACAAAAGGTTCTACCACCACCAGCTAAATGAAGATGCCTACAAAAAGCACGGTGATTACGATCACCGTGCTTTCTAATTACCTCGTTTCTTTATAGATAACGAACCCTGCCCTCATTCCCTCAATTGCGGGTTTCATAGCTTTATGGATTCGCACTATCCCCTTTTTTAGCGTATTCATCATGCTGGCCAGGACAATCAGGCTTATTCCCATTATTTTGTGCCCATCTAATGACTCTGAGAACAACGTGAATTGCCAAATGCAGGTGAAAACCAAATTGGTGTAGATAAGTGGTGCAAGCTGCGACCCAGTCTCCACCAGTTGATACGCTTTTGCGCGAAATACCTGAGTATTCACAATCAACAGTGACAACACCAATAACATTATCCAGACAAACTCATGTTCTTCTGGCATCGCCAGTAATGCCGTGTCGGTATGGCTTGGTCCGATAACCAGATAAACGGGAACCAGAAACAGAAACGCCAACAGAAATGTCCAGGCATTAAGAGACGCTGGTGTCATGCTCCCCTTTGATGCCCGGAAAAGCGCCAGTTGAGACCCAGCGACCAGAGCACCAGCGGCTAATCCCACCAATAGCTCCCATTTAAATGAAAACTCAGATAGATCTCCCGCTAACAGCAGAACACCTGCCGCCATAATGAACAAGCAAACAATGTTCATTGCGGAAATTTTTACTTTAAAAATCAATCGCTCAAGTACTGGAATAAACAGAGGTCCGGTACTGAATAAAACGACAGACTCAACTAACGTCAGTGTCTGCATCGACCAAAGAAAGCAGAGCTGGCAGCCCGCCATGCAAATTGAACGGACCCAAAGCGCTCGCCACATTTTACGATGTGGAAGGTGGAACTGCGTCAGTGCCATGAACGCGAAAAGGATAAACGCAGGAACAAAAAACCTCAGCATACTGAGTAATTGTACACTCAGGCTTTCTGTAAGTAATTTTGAAAAGACCCCATTCAGTGAAAGACTGAACGTGGATACCAGCATAAATACAATAGGTTTCGATAACGTCATATATATCTCCTGTTGATACCCATTCTAAGGTGCTGGCAAAAAGAAAAATAACGATTAAAATTAACCAAACCTGTAAGTTTTACTTACATATAAAAATTCATTGAACCAGCAAGCAGAGAGAAGAAAATGCCACCGTTTAAAGCCATTTATACTTTCATTGCCGTTGCAAGACTGGAAAGCATGACTAAAGCAGCCGACGTTCTGAATGTAAGCCATTCAGCGGTTAGCCAGGCTATCAAAAGCCTTGAAAACTTCCTCAATGTTACTCTTTTTGTTCGCTCAGGTAGACATGTTCATCTGAATGAACAAGGAAAACGGTACTTCCAGCAGGTTGCTCCTGCATTTGAAACCGTGGTATCTGCTACCGAGAAGCTGAAACAAAATCCAGATGATGGTCGCCTTACAATAAACATGGTGGCATCGCTTGCGCTGCACTGGTGGATCCCCAGGGTGGAAAAATTCCAAGGTGCAAATCAGGAATTGGACGTAAGGATTTCAAACATCATCGGAACGTTTGATTTACCGGCAGAAGGCGTGGATTTAGCAATCATTCATGGACAAGAACAGCATTGGCAGGACTACTACTGCCATAAATTACTGGATGATGAACTTGTTATGGTTGCTCACCCGGACTTAGCGAAAAGCTCCCGAAGCGCTCAGGATTTGCTTTTAGAAGTGCCCGCCATTTTTGTATCGAATGACCGACGTAAAAAGGACTGGGCTCTCTGGTGTGAAGCACGCGGTGTCAGTATTCCGCTTAAAGAAAACAACCTGACTTTCAATACATCGGTTCAGGCCATCCATGCGTGCCGTAGAAAGCTCGGAGTACTCATTACCCACAAACTGTTTATTGCAGACGATTTACACCACGAGCTACTGACTCAGGTCGATGTTTCAGTAACTCACCCTGAGAACACCTTCTTCTATGCCTGTCATCCATCCCGCCTGAATTCTGAAAGTGTAAAGTCACTTCGCAACTGGCTTGAAGCTGAGTTTTTAGAAACCACTTAAGAGCTGCAAAGCAGTCTTCTTACTCAAAGAATTAGGTGCTTTAGGATTAAAAACGCAGCCACTCCAACTAGCGTTGTTGTCAGTACATTTTTTGTTTTCCATGCAACAAAACAAGACAACAATGCTGCCAGAACGTAAGGGCTGGTCGGCGACATGTGAAGCTCTCCCTCGGGAACAAATACGATAGGCGCTAAAATCGCCGTTAACACCGCAGGGCTGGCATAAGAAAGTAATCTTTGAAACTGATGATTCAGCCGAAGCGGCAATCTGGGTTCTAAAAACAGATACCGGCTAAGAAACACAACTGCTGTCATTGCCAGAATGTACCAGTAAATCATGCTTTGCCCTCCAACCTTTCACACATGTAACCACTGATCATTGCAATCACACTGGCAATCACCAAACCTCCCTCCACTTGTTGCCACGCAAAGTAAACGGAAAGGACTAAAGCGACAAACACAGACACCAGTACAGGTCGATTTTTTACGGTTGGCACCACAATGCCAATAAAAGTGGCGGCAACGGCGAATTCCAGCCCGAGTTCATTCAAATTGGGGATAGTACTGCCAGCAACAATTCCGGCAAAAGTCGCCAAGTTCCAAATCAAGTAAAAGCTCAACCCTGCGCCAAATGCGTACCATGGCTTAAATTGCTTCGGGGTTTGACTGCCACAAAACGCAAACAATTCATCCGTTAACAGAAAACCCAACACCACTCGCCAGCGCCCTGGCAACGGGCTGATTTTATCTCGCATTGCCACGCTGTATAGAAAATGACGCGATGTAATGAAAAAAATAGTGACGACAAGCGCACCCAGTGTTGTACCTGCTTTGATCATGCCCATTGCCACCAACTGTGCGGCTCCTGCAAACAAGATCAAAGAAAACGCCTGCCCTTCCATCGGCGTAAGACCGCTGTCTATTGCAAAGGATCCCGCCAATATTCCCCAAGGGACTACGGCAATACTGAGAGGCAACATCTTGATGGTGCCTTGAATGAAAAGTGAAGAGCGAGATTCTTGAGACATATTTTCCTTGAATGAATCATCTGGGTGCACGGAAAAACACTCAGAGTATATGTAATACGTGTGAGGTTAAGCTGCTTTAGCAAACTGAGAAGGGGTAATGCCCATTGCCGACTTAAAATGTCGGTGAAAATGGCTTTGATCATGAAAGCCCAAATCATGGGCGACATCCATGACTTTCATTCCACTTAACATCCATTTCTTTGCCAGCCTCAATCGAACCTGCACCTGATAAGCATGAGGTGGGATTCCGTAAGTTTTTTTAAACTCACGCGCAAAATGGTAAGGGCTAAGTGAAGCAATTGAAGCCAGTTCTTCTAGCGAAACATCTGCTTGAGGTAGATCGTCCAGAAACTCTTTCGCCCTTTGGATATTACGTTTTGCAGACGCCATATCTGACATGTTTGGCTCATTCTTCCCATGTCGAATAACAAGCTTCATTAACGCTTCATAGAGGGCTGTTTCTCGGTAAAGCCGAGTTGAATCCGACTTTAGCACGGAAAAAAGCTGACGAAATCGGGAAGCCAGTTCCGGGTCATAAACAACTGGCGCTGGAAAATATGGAGCCCCACAAAATGACCGCCCAATCTGTTCAAAGTGCTCAGGAAGCGGATACATTGCCTGATAAGACCAACCTCCCTCAGTAGCGGAATGCCCATTATGTAATTCGTCCGCATTCACCAGAATAATGCTGTCGCTCGGTGCAACATGGTTTCCACCACTGCGGTAAAAACGCTGAGCCCCCGTTTCGATTACGCCAATGGTGTAGCCTTCATGGCTATGACAGGAAAAGTTTTGCTTTTCGTAACTCGCTTCCAATAGCTCCAGCCCGCCTAATTCTTGTGCAATGCAAAAATTAGCGATCTCTCTGTTTTTCTTTTTGGTGCGAGTTGTACCCATAACTTTCCTTGTCTAATGCTTACTATTGATATGCCATCAATCCTTGGATGTTGACGCGATCATCCTATCAAAGCGCTCAATAGAAAAATTGTATAATTTTGCTTATTTGTGCCATGTGATATCGCAGAATTTTTCGACCCGCCATTTGCCATTTTCAAAGTACAAGATAGATTCACTTAGGTTGTCAGCATAAGGTTCCTGCCATATAAGTGAGCACTCAATGCCAGCCAGTTCACTTACCACGGCTTTGATCCAGCCTGCATGAGAAACAACAACGACGGTTTGACCTCCGTATTCTAAAGCAATGTCCTCAAGTGCTTTCAGCCCCCTTTCGCGCAAGTCTTGGAAAGATTCACCAGTATCAGGTTTGTAATTCTGAGGTGCATTCCAGAAAGCGGTATATCTCTCGTTATCACGGAGAGCTACCTCCTCTGTAGATAAGCCTTCCCAGCTTCCTAAATGAATTTCTCTCAACCCTTCCATTGTTTTGATTTGTTCTTTTGGTAAGCCCGTTAAGATGTTGGCGGTATGAACCGTTCTTCCACTTGGTGAAGACAAAACAGCATCGAATGAAACCTGCGACAGTCTTTCTTTCGCAAGTTCAGCTTGCTCAATACCTAGCTGAGTTAATGGTGAATCATCATGTCCCTGAAGACGCTTTTCCAAGTTCCATTGAGTCTGACCATGTCTAAATATATGAATACGCGCCATTTGAAACAACCTTGTCTGTCCGTCCATTTTCGTTCCAATATACCGACAATCTGGATCAATTGACAAATTTGGTTATTAGCTATCTAAGGTTCTATCAGTGCAAAGCTTTTACCACAACATCACTAAAATGACCTAAATAATGAAATAATTGCTCAAAATTGGAACAACACAAAATCGGTGTCTAGACTCAAAGAAAATAACTATTACTGGCAGCACAACGTCGATAGAACAAATTAGGATCGAGCAATGGGATTATTTTCTTTAATGGGCGGGAAAAGCCAAAGCAATGGAAACGTGAGTAATCAGATTATCGACAATGCGCTGGATGCCGTTGTTTCCATTGATAAAAACAACAAGGTGTTTTACTTCAATAATGCCGCTGAAAAGCTCTGGGGTTATTCAGCCAAGGAAGTCATTGGTAAGAACGTTAAGATGCTGGTGCCGGAAGAATTTCAGGCTAACCATGACAACTACGTCAACCGAAACCGCACGACGAATCAAAATGTTATCGTCGGTACCTCTCGTAAACTAGAGCTCATCAGAAAAGATGGAAGTAAAGTCTGGGTCAGTTTGGCACTAACCAGAACTAAGCTTTCAGATGGCATCGGCTACTCGGCATTCGTTAAAGATATTTCCGAAGAAATGAATGCTCAGCAACGGATTGAGCAAGTGCTGGCTCAGTCGGTCAATGCCGTGATTTCTATTGACGGCGATAACTGCATTACCTACATGAACTCGGCAGCGGAAAAACTGTGGGAATACAGTGCTGAAGAGGTCATGGGCAAAAACGTAAAAATTCTGGTTCCGAGGGAAATTCGAGACAAACACGATTCCCTCGTCAACGCAAACCGCGAAACCCGAGTCGATAAGATTGTCGGAACCAGCCGTGACATCGAGCTTGAAACCAAGTCTGGAAAACGGATTTGGGCGAACCTTTCACTCTCAAGAATTGAGCTTGACGGTGAGATAGGATACACCGCATTTGCTCGTGATATCACCGCGGAGCGAGCAGCCAAAGAGCAAATGGAACAGGTTCTGCATCAGGCCATTGACGCAGTTGTGACAATTGACAAAGACAACATCGTTACCTTTTATAACCCTTCAGCCGAAGAATTATGGGGCTATAGCGCCTCAGAAGTTATCGGTCGGAACGTAAAAATGCTGGTTCCTAAAATTCACCAGCCTCGGCACGATGAATACGTAAACGCTAACCGTCGAACAGGCAATGACAAAATTGTAGGATCCAGCCGAGAACTCCAACTAGAGAAAAAAGACGGCACCGAAATTTGGGTTGCGTTTTCTCTTTCCAAGATCGAAATCGGCGGCGAAATTGCCTATACCGCATTTGTACGGGATATCACCGAAGAGCGCATGGCGCAGGAAACGATCAACCAAACGCTCTCACAAGCCCTTGATGCCGTAATTACCATTGACGAAAAAGGCATAGTTAGCTTCTTTAACGCTTCTGCAGAAAAGCTTTGGGGTTATAAGGCTGAAGACGTTATCGGGAAAAACGTGAAAATGCTGGTTCCAGTAGAGTTGCAACCGAATCACGACGGATTTATTCAGCGTAATCTTAATACTGGTGAAAACAAAATCGTTGGAACCAGCCGCGAAGTTCCCATTAATCGCCCAGATGGTAAAGAAGCATGGGGATTGCTGTCTTTATCGAAAGTAACTCTGGACGGCAGAACTATCTACACCGCATTCATTAAGGACATTTCAGCCGAAGTGAAGCAGCGTAACGGTATGACTGAAATCATGGATCGCGTGGCCAATTCAAGTAATGAAATATCTGAAATCGCGAAAGTCATTGACGGTATCTCAGACCAGACCAATTTGCTGGCATTGAACGCAGCCATTGAGGCTGCACGAGCCGGTGAACATGGACGCGGGTTTGCGGTAGTGGCAGACGAAGTTCGCCAATTGGCATCTCGATCTTCAGAATCGACAAATGAGATTAACCGCCTCAGTGATGGAACTCAGAAGCTACTCACAGAGCTCGCGGATGTCCTTAAACTCAAAACTGGCGGGTAAACATCCCGAAATCATACGGAGGCGCAGCGTGCGCCTCTTTTTTATTGGTATAGTTAAATTACATAGTGAATTGTCAGTTACATGACCATCCCTACTCTGAATAGCAGGAGCGGATATTGTAACTTTCGGTGAGTCTTCCTTGTTTTATCTGCCCCCGCGGGTAGAATCCTTTAAAAATATTATTACACGCTTCACTCATGCCAAAATTGAATGCACTTGAAAACACTGGGCATTACTCGATTCAAGAACAATGTTCGCTGGGTCAGATTGAAAATAAGCTTGCCCCAGACAACAAGCCTCCGGTAGTCACTCTGCCTCGCTCCCCTTTTCTGACGGATAAAGCCATTCAGAACCGCTGGGCGATAATCGATGATGATGCCCTGCAAGAAGTCTTACTCGATCCCGCCACTTACAAACAACGAAAAGCGTACAGCAAAAATATCGAGAACTTCATCGGCTCTGTGAAAATGCCACTCGGAGTTGCAGGTCCTTTACGAGTAAACGGTCTGTTTGCCAAAGATGACTATCTTGTTCCTCTGGCAACAACAGAAGCTGCATTAGTCGCGTCTTATCATCGCGGATGTCAGTTGGTTACGGCATCCGGTGGTGCATCGGCAATGCTTATCAATGAGGGAGTAACCCGTACTCCTGCATTCATGTTTGACAATTTGGCAATGGCCGGACAATTCGTCGGCTGGGCTACCAGTCAGTACGATACCTTCAAATCACTAGCAGAATCGACCACTCGCCATGGAAAACTTAAAGACATCAGCATCACCATTGAAAGCAATCAGGTCTTTTTAGTATTTGAATTTCTTACCGGGGACGCGTCGGGGCAAAACATGGTAACCATTGCTACCAACGCGGTTTTTGAGTACATCCTCAAGCATTCTCCCATGACACCAAACCATGCCATCTTGGACGGCAACCTCTCTGGTGATAAAAAAGCCAACGCTCACACCATGAGAAGTGTCCGGGGTAAAAAAGTGTCGGCAGAAGTGCACATTTCGCGTGAGATGGTAAAGAAGTACCTCCACACTAACCCAGAAGACATGGTCAAATTCGGGCAAATTACAACTTCTGGGGCTCTGCTCAGTGGTTCTATTGGTGTGAATGCACATTTTGCCAACGCTCTGGCCGCTCTCTACATTGCCTGTGGGCAAGACGCGGCCTGTGTTGCTGAATCGGCAGTGGGTATGTCCCGTATGTCAGTGAAAGAAGATGGTAGCCTCTACGCGAGTGTGACCTTACCTAATTTAATGCTTGGCACAGTAGGCGGTGGAACTGGCTTACCTTCTCAAAAAGCGTGTCTGGATATCATGGGGCTAAGCGGAACAGGAAAAGCCAAAGCTTTGGCAGAAGTCTGCGCATCACTTTGCCTAGCTGGAGAGCTGTCTATCGTCGGCGCTTTTTGCGCGGGGCACTTTACTAAAGCGCACAGCAAGCTGTCGCGCTAAATTCCTCCAAGTCAATCAAAAACGGCTAGCTCTTAAAGGGCTAGCCGTTTTTCTACAATTCGGTTTTTCACTCGGTTAGAAAAAGTGACCATTTGCGTGAGAACGGCTATTTTCTGACGTTAAAGACTCACGGTAAAAACTCAGCACTTTCACATTCAGTGCGATGATGGAAACAAGAATCAACATGCAGTACAAAGGCCAGCCAAGCAGAATTGACATCAGTTGTATTTGTTCGTGAGACGCGTGAAGAGACAAATAGAATACCAACGCTTTTCCCAAAAAACACAATATCCACATCGCGCTTATTTTCTGCCACATTCTTATGTATTCGTCTGGAAACTGTCGGTGCAACGCTTTCAAATGCTCGTAGGTTGCTTCAGCCAGCAACATGGGGAGTGGAAAGCGAAGGAATGAAAACACCAACATGATGACCGCAATTTGCAGCGCTCCTGTCATGTAGGAAAATTGCGGGAATGCATCGAGCAGGGACTGAGGTAAATGTAAGGATACCATCCACTCTATAAGCCCAAACAGTGCAAAGAAAAATGCAACGATGCTTTTTCGGGTTGAGTAAATGGAAACAAAGCACCCGTAAGCGGACAAAAACAGAATGCACCAGAACATCCCAAAAAGATGTACCAGTGAGAAATAGAGTATTGCGGGCACCAGCAGGACTAGAATGTTCTCCTGCGTCAAGATGCTCGGCTTAGATAGCCTGTTCATATTGCCTTCCCTGACCAACGTTTTTAAATAGCACCCCGAACTTCTTTCCGTCTATGCGCGGTATTTATAATCCAGTAAATTCAGGCTGAGTACTCTTAACAGAGTATCTTCAGGTGGGTAAATATAATCCAGCCATTTATTTATTAATTTGATCCATGTATCAGATACAAGGCCAATTACGCTAATTTAAAAAATAACATTTTTGTTACTTACACTTATGCGCGAGATTATTTTATAATTAAAGGGCTTATTCATCAAAATAAGCCCTTTATTCAAGATTTCGCAAAAAGAAATTTAAGCTGGCTAAGTGCCGGTGGCAGCATTATCACCATTGACCACTTTCAAATCCTTCACTTTAAAGTGGTGAAAAGCGTTATAGAGCGGTTTTTCTTTGAGAGGTTTTACAATTACGAAGTTTGCGCCTGCTTCGAGAAACGCATTTTTGGTTGATTCAAACGCATCCGCTGTGCAGGCATAGATTGGTGTCTCTATACCCATTTCGTGTCGCATTCGCCGTGTGGCTTCAACACCGTCAAGGTTAGGCATCTGGTTATCCATCAAGATAAGATCGTATTCCTGAGTCTGCACTTTTTCTAGTGCAATCAAGCCGTCTTCCGCCCAGTCTACTTCCATCCCATATTTCTGGCAGAAGGCTTTAGCTATAAAGGCATTACTCTTATTGTCTTCCACCAGCAACACTCGAATACTGGTATCAAACAGAGTGGCTGGATCTTCGTGATTCGAAGCTTCCACTTCTTCGCGCTGGATCTGGCTTACTACAGTCACAGGCAACTGTATGTAGAATGATGCCCCTTCTCCCTGCATACTGGTGACTTTGATGGAACCGCCCATCAGGTCCAGAAGGTTTTTCACAATGGCTAAGCCCAGCCCGCTTCCACCATATTCCCGGGTGGTGGTGGATTCTGCCTGAATGAATGGTTCAAACATGGTTTCCAGGCTGCTTTCTGAAATCCCGATCCCTGAATCACGAACTTCAAGCTTCAAAATTTCTTTACCGGGTTCATGGCTTTCCATCATAAAGCGGACAATCACGCCACCTTCCGATGTAAACTTCACTGCATTGCTAAGTAGGTTAAACAGAATTTGGTTCAGACGAACCTGATCGGTTCTAATGATCTGCTTTTCCGGGATTTCATTTTGAATTTCGAGGGACAGCCCCTTATTTACACACAACGGCATGTAAATGGTCTCAAGCGATTTCACCAAATCACGGAAAACAAACTCATTAAACTCGATATTAAGTTTGCCCTGTTCAATTTTCGAAAAGTCTAAAATATCATTCAGTACCGTTAGAAGGTGCTCACCACTCTGGTAAAGAATGTCGACTTTTTCCTTGTTTTCCGGTTTGTCTAATGTGCTCTGAAGGATTTGAGTAATACCGAGAATTCCGTTTAACGGAGTACGAATCTCGTGGCTCATTTTTGCCAGGAAGTCCGCTCGGGCGACCGCACTTCGCTCGGCCTCGATTCGAGCCAGGTTACTTTGCTTCTCTGCTTCAATCAGCGTGGTAATGTCTTGTCCCTGCCCGATGATGGCGTGGATTTCGTTATCAAACTCTAGTGGTGATAAGTTCCAGCGATAGATCTTGTTCTCAATTGGAACGTTAACCCCCATCAGGGTTTCACCCGTCATTACCATACGCAGGTAAAACGCGACTTTGCTCTGGAAGCTTTTAAAGCGGTCATCTATCTCGCTGTCACTCATATCCAGCTTTGAATTCAGAGCGCGCTCTGCGGCTGGGTTCATCCTTAGAACCCCACCCTCGGTGTCCCAAACGATGATCGGAGAGAGTGAAAAGTTAAACAAATCCTGAAACGACTTGTCTTTTTCTCGCAGTTCTTCAAACGTCTTTTCTAGCGTGTGCCCCACATGGTCAAACTCATAAATGCTTGACCCTTGAAACTCCGAGGATTCTATACGGTCACCCGCCGAGCGTGTGTATTCCATTAAACTTTTCAGCTCGTTCGAAACCAGCCGCTGAATGATCTGTCTGGTCAGCAGTGCCAGTGCAAACATGGTGAACATACTGATCGCCAGACCAACTTTGTAGTTCTCTTCCAGAGTCAGAATATTGGAATTGGTCTGAATCGTGTAAACATAGATCGGCGTGTCTTCACCGTTTACCAGCAGATTCGTTGCATTGAATAAATGCCCACCCGAAGAGCCCGTATTATCCTGATTCAGGTCTTCAAGCACTTCATTATAAAGCGGGTCTTCAGAGTTGATGGTACTGGCAATAGGTGTGTAATCGATCATCATGATCACCGCATCACTGTTGGATGCGACTTGCAGCTGATCAATTAGGGATAGATTGCGGTTCAGAACGATGGCGATGTACAAATGCCCCAACACCTGCCCATTTTCCAAACTAATGATTGGTGTTCTGCGAATGAGCAAATTCCGTTCACCCAACACCGTATCCTGGCTTATGTAATGCCAGTCTCGACCCAAACTGATGGACGTAGAAATTCGTTCGAGATGTACTTCTGTTAACCCGTAAAACAGACCATTTCCATCATTCCAATTCACGTCACCATTATCAGAGGTGATAAATCGAAAATCAGGAGAGTTAAGCGGGTCGTTTTGTTCTAAATCCAAAAAGAAAAAATCAACCTGATCAGGGCTGTTGCTAATGAGGTTGTTTTGCAGAGTAATGTTGAGCGCATTACTGTCTTGATGGCTTTGTAACGTGGCTAACTTATAGTCGAGAAGGTTTTGTAATAAAGAAGACGTTTGAGTAGAACTACGCGCTACTTCCTGCTTAATAATGCTGGATGAGAAATGGTAGCTTTGTACCATTACGCCAACGGTCAAAACACCAAAAATGATGACAATCAGGCGAACTATCAAGTTCGCCAGTGAGCGTCTTTTGGTCGTAAGTTTTTTAATCATCCTAGCTTGATACTTCCATTAATCAGAATATCTGAAAGCACGTAATTTTAGCTCTTGTATTCTTTCTTCACTGTCCTGACTGGTGACAATTTCAAAATCACCGGAATAAACGGTAGGTACGGTCTTGTCTTCAAGATCCATTTTGATGGCCTCTGCCATCGCAACGCCTGTATCATCGTTCATTCTCATAATGGTAACATCCAACTCACCTTTTTGTATCGCTTCTAATTCAGCGCTACCACCACCCCAACCGTTGATAATTATGTCATTTCTGCCAAGCTCTTTAATCGCATCAGTAGCACCCAATGCGACGTCAGTCGAACACGCGTACATGAAGGCTAAATTGTCGCCTTTTTGAATCGCATTTTTTGCGGCCTGATAGCCACTTTCTCGGCTCGCCTTGGTGTAGAAAGAAGAACGAAGTTGATAGTTTTCCCCTTCGCTACTCATGGCATCGATGAAAGTATCGCCACGTGCAGCACTGATGTAGCCCTGAGAAAAGAAGAGTACTGAGTAGTCTGCGCCTCGCGGAAAACGAGATTTAAAATGGCTGGCGAGCGCGCGACTTCCTGTGGCATGGTCAAAGCCAACATACATAAAGGGTTGATTTTGTTCCCACGCTTTAAGCGGTGTGGTGATATTTTGCAGTATGAGTTTGGTATCTGGACTATTGAGAACGTGTTCGATGAATTTTCTGTGTCGACCTGTATCTAACGTGAAGATCAGATAGCCTGACTTGTTACGGATGGCTTCCATCAAAGAAGCACTTTGCTGACGAATGTCTACATTCGGGCGAGTAAAAACTTTGTTAATTTTATACTCAATGCCCAGTTCATCCATTCTTTTGCTGAATGCTTTGATGTTTCTGCGCCAGTAATCAGACACCTGCTCACCCGGATAGATAACCGAGATCGTGACAGGTTTTCTCTGTTTTACCTTAAGTGGGACGGGCTCAGAGCGAACGACATCACTAAAGTTTCTGACCAGTGACTGCTGCTCTGGGAAGGTTTTAAGGAAATCACTGTATTCCCAATACCCGTTGAGAACTTGTGCTGCGTTTAAGCTCGACGTTAAAGCCAAACTGATGGTGCCAACCAAAAGATGTCGCAATTTCATATCTTAATCACCAATTTGCGTGAAGCATCACGTTAATATAGTTGATGTAAAAAAGAATTTGTATCGCAAATGCTTAGGATTATTCTGACTGCTTATCCTTAATGCAATTCATCTTAAAGTTTGGCACGAATCAACAAAAATGCATCATGTTGCAATGATATTTTGCTATCTCGGGTCACCAAAGTGCTCTAAATACAAAATTGTGGCGGCGGTCCGGGATGGTACTTCCAGCTTCTTTAACAAGCTTTTCATGTGAACTTTAACAGTAGACTCGGAAATAAACAGGTTATCGGCGATCTGTTTATTGCGAAACCCCTTCGCCACTTCTTTCAGGATTTGATGCTCGCGATCGGTCAGCAAATCCATAATAGAAGGGTTATTGGTGCGCTCATTCAAGTATTTACGGACTTCGTCGCTGTAAATTTTATTGCCAGAAAGCGAGTCTTTGATTAATTCAATCAGTTCATCGGGCTCTGTGTCTTTTAGCAGATACCCGTCTGCGCCGGCTTTAACCATGGTATCGATATCGCTCGGGCTGTCCGATACAGTCAAAACAACAATACGAGCTTCAATGCCCTCAGCACGGAATGCTTTCAGTGTGTCGAGCCCCGACATGCCCTTCATATTTAGATCGAGAAGAATCAAATCTGGCTGTTCTTTCAATGCAATGGCAAGTGCATCAGACCCATTACTTGCCTCACCTATTATGTGAAACTCCTCTTCAAAACTGAGTAACTGAGTGATGCCTTTACGCATCAGCGGATGATCATCGACGATCAGCACATTACATGTCGTCATTTATGCTCTCTTCTGCGGTATAATTTAACTGAATATGGCACCCTTCTCCGGGAGTGCTTTTTACTGAAACGTGCCCATTCAATCTCGCTGCACGCTCCTCCATAATACTTAGACCATAATGGTTGATTTTGTGGTGGTTTACATCAAATCCTATGCCATCATCCGTTATCGCAACCGAAATTTCATTGTCTTTTTTACGACAGTGCACAGAAATTGTCGTTGCCTCGGCATGTTTAACCGCATTCAATACAGCTTCACGAATCAACTGAAGAACATGAACCTGCTCATTAGCCTGCACATTCAAAGAGGCAACTTCGTTTTGAATGACGATTTTTGCTTCCGTCTGCTCTTGCAGTGGAATGACCATCTGCTTTAGGGCATCGTCAAAGTCTGCATCTTTAATGTTCAATCGGAAGGTATTGAGGAGTTCTCGCAGTTGGGTATAAGCCGCAGACAAACCTGAATCAATATCGGCAATGACTGAGGGAATGGCTTCCTGCTTGGCTGGACTTGAAGAGCCAAGCGCTCTTTTAAGCAGGCTGACCTGAATTCTTAAGTAGGAAAGAGACTGAGCCAGAGAGTCATGTAGCTCTCGCGCAATGGTTGCCCTTTCTTCCATTAACAGCAGGTACTCTTCCTGTTTCTGTGTTTGTGAATAGTAAATACCTTGCGTTAACACCTGACAGATACTGTCGATTAACTCTTTGTCTGGGCAAGGCAGCATGTACTGTACTTCAAGTGTACCCAGTTCCTGCTCGTCCAGAGTCAGTGGTAACCGATGCCAGTCACTATAGTCTTTAGGCTCACCTTGCCGAATGACTTCACTCTGCTTTCCTATGCCTACAGTGAGCTTAACCGCAGCGATACCCTCTAAGCTGAACAAGTATCCAACTACGGTTTCAATATGAGATTTGGTAATACGTGAAACATTAAGTGCCTGAGAGCAGTTATACAGCACTTGCAACGAATCGTTGGCATGCCTCAGTCGGTGAGTCTTTTCCCCAACCGCTCTTTCCAGACCAAAGTACAGTTCGCCCAACTCCCTCGCCATGGAATTGAAAGTATGCGTGAGGCGTGACAGTTCATTGTCACCAGAAACATGCAGCGAGACATTAAAATTTCTTTTCTGGATCTGCTCACTGGCGTGGCTCAATCGGTTGAGTGGATTAACGACTTCTCTTCTTACATATCGAACGACAAAGGTAGAAATGATCAGTATGCCGCCAAGCCCGACTCCACCAATCCAGGAAAGTGCAATCAGCTTTTGCTCAGAATGCTCCTGAAGATCAAACACAAACTCATCTATCTGTTCTACAAAGTCGGCAACCTGAGTGAGGTAGACGTCGTTCTGTTGGGATAATAGCAGCCCGTTCAACTGCTCCCACCTTTGAATGATCAACACGTAATCGGTTTGAATGTCTTCGGGCACCGTCCAGTGTTTTAAGGCTGACATGGAGGGAGAAAACAGAGACTGCTCAAACTGCTCTACATGAAGTTCGAAGTCTAACGAATGGCTCTGAATATCATACGCTAACCGATAACTCTGCATTCGCATTGAGCCAGCCACATTGACCGCTTCGGCATCATTCAGGCTTGATGCCAGCGTAAAAATCGCAAAACTGGTGGTTGCTATCGACAAAAGCAATATCCAGAGCAGCGCCTGTGCCACTGTGCTGGTTACTGGCTTTTTCAAAATTTTAAACAAATACAACCCTCTTTGAACGTCTCACGCCATCTTGCATATTCATTAGCGCTTGAATTACTGACAATTTTATTGATCTAAAACAGTTTAGTCTTTGATTACCCCTTTAGGGTTATTTAATCAAATATGTCCAAAACTAAACTGTTTATGTGGAGTAATGAAAGTCTGTTAACAGATTTTGATAACTTAATGAGAGGTGGTTTTGGTCGACCCAATCCGAAGACGTCTATTCACAAGAAATAACGAAAGCGAAAACCAACCTCGCATGCCGTGGGTTAAAGACGCCCTTGAGTTTACAGAGCAATGCACCCGATGTAACCAATGCGCTTCCGGTTGTGAAACAAAAATCATAAAACTCGGTAGCGGTGGCTTCCCCATTGTCGACTTTGACCTGGGAGAATGCACGTTTTGTTATCAATGCGCAGATGCCTGCCCGGAAAAACTCTTTAACACCCAAGACTCCACACCCTGGAACGCGAAAGCTGCAATATCAAACACCTGTCTTGCAAGCCAGAACGTTGAATGCAGAAGCTGTGGTGATATGTGCGAAACCATGGCTATCCAGTTCCAGTTATCTATAGGAAAAGTAGCACAACCAAATTTAAATCTTGATGAGTGCAACGGCTGTGGCGCCTGCGTATCAGTGTGCCCGACTTCATCCATCAATGTGAGCATAAATAACAACGAGAGATAACTATGGCACTAAATGAAGTGCACATTTCCAGCTTGGTGGTTCACGTTTCACCTCAGCATTTGGAGAGTGTGAAAACCCAGATTTCGCAGTTAGACAGCGCAGAAATCTACGGGGACAGCCCGGAAGGAAAAATCGTGGTGGTTTTGGAGACCGAAAATCAGGGATTCATTACCGACACCATTGATGCCATTAACCAATTAGCCAACGTTCTGAATACAGTTTTGGTTTATCACCAGATTGAACAGGAACTGGATGGCGAAGATAAAAACACTGGAACTCAACACCAAATTGAGGGTGAAGCATGAAAATGACAAGACGTGCGTTTGTTAAGGCAAACGCAGCTGCATCAGCCGCCGCAGTCGCTGGTATTACCCTACCCGCCTCCGCCACCAACCTGATTGCCAGTTCAGATCAAACCAAAATCACATGGGACAAAGCGCCTTGTCGTTTTTGCGGTACTGGCTGTTCTGTACTGGTAGGAACACAGAACGGAAAAGTGGTTGCCACTCAGGGTGACCCTGAAGCCCCTGTAAACAAAGGACTAAACTGCATCAAAGGCTATTTCCTTTCAAAGATCATGTACGGAAAAGATCGCCTCACTCAACCTTTGCTGCGTATGAAAGATGGCAAATTTCACAAAGATGGTGACTTTCAGCCCGTATCCTGGGACACAGCATTCGATGTGATGGCAGAAAAATGGAAAGATGCGCTTAAAAAGCACGGTCCTTCTGGTGTAGGTATGTTTGGTTCAGGTCAATGGACCGTAATGGAAGGCTATGCCGCTGCCAAAATGATGAAAGCGGGTCTGCGTTCTAACAACATTGACCCTAACGCTCGCCACTGTATGGCTTCTGCGGTTGGTGCTTTCATGCGTTCATTTGGCATCGACGAACCCATGGGATGCTACGATGACTTTGAGCACGCAGACTCCTTTGTACTTTGGGGCTCAAACATGGCAGAAATGCACCCTGTGCTCTGGACTCGCATTACCGACCGCCGACTGAGTTTTCCTCATGTGAAAGTCAACGTGTTGTCTACTTACTATCACCGTTCGTTTGAGCTGGCGGATTCCGGCTATATCTTCAAGCCACAAAGTGACCTAGCCATTGCCAACTTTATTGCGCATTACATCATTGAAAATGACGCAGTTAACTGGGATTTCGTTAACAAGCATACCAACTTTAAGCAGACCGCCACTGACATTGGCTACGGCTTGAGAGACGATGACCCGCTGCAGAAACAGGCACAAAATCCGAACTCTGGCAAAATGACGTCTATCTCGTTTGAGGAATACAAGAAGTCTGTTGCGCCTTACACAGTAGAAAAAGCGTCGGAAATATCGGGCGTCGCACCAGACAAGCTTATTGCTCTGGCAAAACAATACGCCGATCCAAACACCAAAATAATGTCACTGTGGACCATGGGGATGAACCAGCATACTCGTGGTGTCTGGATGAACAGCCTGATCTACAACATTCACCTTTTGACAGGCAAAATTTCGACCCCGGGTAACAGCCCATTCTCGTTAACGGGTCAGCCTTCTGCGTGTGGTACTGCTCGTGAAGTGGGTACCTTTGCGCACCGTTTGCCAGCAGATATGGTGGTTGCGAACCCAAAACACCGCGCGTATGCAGAAAAAATCTGGGACATACCATCGGGTGTTATTCCACCTAAGCCAGGCTACCACGCCGTATTGCAGGATCGCATGCTTCGCGATGGCAAAATGAATGCGTACTGGGTGATGTGTAACAACAACCTGCAAGCAGGTCCGAATATTAATGGCGAACGCCTGCCGGGCTACCGTAATCCAGAAAACTTCATTGTCTGCTCCGATCCTTACCCAACGGCGACTGCGCAAGCTGCCGACCTTGTATTGCCTACAGCAATGTGGATCGAAAAAGAAGGTGCTTACGGTAACGCTGAGCGACGAACTCAGGCTTGGTACCAACAGATCGACACAGTTGGCGAAGCGAAATCTGACCTTTGGCAAGTCATGGAGTTTTCAAAACGCTTCAAGATGGAAGAGGTTTGGACCGAAGAAATGCTCGCAAAAGCGCCACAATATCGTGGAAAAACCATGTACGACATGCTGTTCAAGAATGGTGAAGTGGATAAGTTCCCTGTCGAGGAAGCACGTGAGCTTAATGACGACGCCCACCACTTTGGATTTTATGTTCAAAAAGGTTTGTTTGAGGAATACGCCAGATTTGGTCGCGACCATGGACACGATCTCGCGCCATACGACGTATACCACCAGGTTCGCGGACTTCGCTGGCCGGTAGTCGATGGTAAAGAAACCCTATGGCGCTATAAGGAAGGTTCTGATCCCTATGCTAAGAAAGGCTCTGGTTGGGACTTCTATGGCAAGCCAGACGGTAAAGCTCTGATCATCTCAGCGCCATATGAAGCGCCACCTGAATCACCAGATTCTGAGTACGACATGTGGCTATGTACCGGACGTGTCCTTGAACACTGGCACACCGGTACCATGACTCGTCGGGTTCCTGAGCTGTACAAAGCGGTTCCTGATGCGGTGTGCTACATCCACCCTGCGGATGCCAAAGCAAGAAACTTACGCCGAGGTGAAGAAGTACTGATTGCCAATAAACGCGGTGAAGTGAGAGTCCGTGTAGAAACCCGAGGGCGAAACCGCCCGCCACAAGGCTTGGTATTTGTGCCGTTCTTTGATGCACGAATCCTCATCAATAAGCTGATTCTAGATGCGACTGACCCACTTTCGAAGCAGACAGACTTTAAAAAGTGCCCGGTCAAAATCACCAAGATCGCTTAAGAATTTTGCTTCTGACCGCTTTCATAGCGGTCAGACAATCAGAATTAGCCTAATGGCGGAGAACTCATTATGAAAAAAATTCTAGTAACACTACTGTCGGTCGGTGCACTTCTCAGTGGTGCAGCCATAGCCGAACTCGATAACCCTGGAGGTATTGGCGGGTTAGAATCTCTGCGTGGAGTAAGCGAGCTGGAAGACACTCGCCCAGCGGACGACTTCAAAAAGTACCCTCGTGAACAGGCGCTAGAAAGCAGCTACGTTTATCAGCCTCCTTTGATTCCTCATAACATTCGGGGATACGAAGTTTCTCTGAATGCAAACAAATGCCTTGCTTGCCACAGCTGGAAAAATGCCAAGGAAATGGGGGCGACAAAAATCAGTGTCACGCACTACGTAAACCGCGAAGATGCGGTGCTGGCAGACATGTCACCAAGACGTTACTTCTGTCTTCAATGTCATGTACCTCAGGCAAACGCTAACCCGCTTGTGGAGAATGAATTCCAAAGTGTTGATTCTCTCAGCAAATGATTTTTAGCGAATTAAGAGGCTGATTATGAAGATATTAAAAGC
>NZ_AFWJ01000305.1 GCF_000222685.1 Vibrio nigripulchritudo ATCC 27043
CCGGGTTAATTGAAGTCGCTTTAGCAAAGCATGTGGCAGACAAAACCAACTGGCGAACTCTACTGAAAGGGGATGGAGAGCCAATGGCATTAGAAGAGTTGGCGAAACAGCTAATGCCTCATGCAGAGGAAGTCATCTCTGAAATCAAAGCAAAATATGGTGAAGACTCAGTGACACCATTAGTTGAAGATATAACGGAGATTCAGTATCCCGTTACCGAGCACCCTACAAAAATTGTATCGCACAACTTTGATAAAAACCCGGAAGTAACAGGGGTGCTTAAAGGCATTAAAGGTCAGTATTTAATTCTGGATACAGGTGTCATCAACGTCAGAAAGTTCACTTCATATGAAGTAACGTTTGAAGGTTAAATGAAAGGAGAGCTAAGCTCTCCTTTTTAGTTGTTGACGAGGGATTCAAGAGCCTCAAACAAATGGTTGATTTCCTGAAAAGTGTTGTAATGCATCAATCCAATTCGCACTACGCCGCCACTTTCTTCCAGTCCCAGCTGGCGAATCAGACCTAACGCATAAAAATGCCCGTTCCAGACACAGATGTTCTGCTCTCCCAACGCTGAAGCTACGACTTCAGGCGGAATCCCATCAAGACGAATAGCAAAGGTAGGCGTTCTGTCGTTCGAAGCACGGCTAATCCCATAGAGTGTAGCGCCGGATAAACCTGACAGTTTCTTCAGGAAGTGCTCGGACAATGCCTGCTCATGACGAGCATACTGGGAGTAACTTTCCACCAACCTTTCTCTCAATGATGTCTCTTCCGAGCCCCACTGCGATAGGTATTCTAAGGTTTGGTTGAATCCGGCGATCGCTTCAAAGCTCTGAGTTCCTGTTTCAAACCGACCAGGACCAAAATTCGTCGCAGGCTCTACTTTGTAAGGAACCAGAGTTTCTACCCACTTTGGCGATACATAGGCGATCCCGAGATGAGGACCGAAAAATTTGTACGCACTGCAAGCGAGGAAATCACAACCCAGATCCTGAACATCAATCAGGTGGTGGGGGGCATAGTGAACTGCGTCAATATACACTAATGCGTCAACCTGTTTAGCCAGTTCAATAACCGACTTCACATCAACAATAGAACCTGTCGTATTCGAGGCGTAAGTCACCGCAACAAGACGCGTTTTATCAGTCAAAAGCTCCTTAAAGTGAGCCATATCCAAGGTACAGTCTTCTTCATTTACCCGAACTTGCTTAACCGTTACGCCTTTATCCTGCGCAGCTTGTTGCCAGCTGGACACATTGGAGTAATGATCCAATGCCGTTACGATGATTTCATCCCCTGCTTGCCATTCTCGACTAATCGCTCGGCTGAGTTGGAAAGTCAGTGACGTCATGTTGGGACCAAAGACAATGTTGTTTCCAGATTCGGCATTCAGAAACTGCGCAGCCCCTTCCCTGCCTTGCTGCATCATCGAGGTGGTGATTTCGCTTGAAAAGAACTTTCCACCCAGATTGGAGTTGAAATGCCCTAGATATCGGGTCATCTCATCCAATACGGATTGAGGAACCTGACTCCCTCCGGGACCATCCAGAAAGCTTACCGGTTTGTCATTGTGAAGCTGGCTCAGAGCTGGAAACTGGGCTCTCGCGCTTTCGACATTAAACGTCATGACTCGATTCCGTCGCGGTTAACACAAACACATCCATATGACCTTCGTTGTCTCGAATCACTGAACGGATTGGCTGGGCGTTATGCCAGAGTTTATGGTCATCCAGCATAGCAACTTCACCATTTTGCAGCACCTTTCTAAAAAACGGCGCTTCATGGTTGTCTTGGTACAACATGATTTCGCCGCCAACAATGTTGTGACGGTCAATACCGACGATCGCAATATGGTCGAAACCATCCTGATGCACACCCTCTGGTGCTACCGGCGTCTCTTCGTAAACAGTCGCAATTCTGATCTGATGGATCTCTATCTCCTGCCCCTCTGGTAAGCTGTTGGCATCAACAAATACCTGACACAGCTCAAGCATCGCATCACTCTCTAGGATTCGGTTTTCAATCGGCTCAAACTGACGAATAACGTCACCTTGAAAATGATTAATGTCCTCAGATTGAACGAAGCTATGGCGATTTACTTCCGTTAATCTGTTTTGTTGGAACTGAACCACTGAGTAACGGCGCAATCTATATTTGCCGTCCGCGTGACTTGTGTTAGGGAGAGAATTAAAAGATGGAGATAATTGTGCTATCGCAGCATGGCTGAGCTGCGTTAACTGCAAAGTGCTTTCATGCGAAATCATTTCGGACTCCTGAGAATTACAGATACATATAATTTACATGTTCATTACATTTAGATTTACCCACATATCCTGCAAGATCAACTTTTATTAATTATTTATATTGATATAACGTCAATTTCAGCATTTAAAGCCAATAATAAAACAATAATCAGTCTTTAAAGCTGGTTTTTCAATCTCGTGAATGTTAAAACCAAAACTCTTCACTACCAGAATTTGTAACATCATGATTTAAATAGGTTTAAACGTGAAATAGTGACCCAGTTCTTATCTGTAGGAACTGATTCGACTTTATGCAATCATCTGATTGTTATTTAGATCAATAAGTTCTATTCTCGAACGCTATATTTATAACAGGAGTAGGCTAGTGAATAAGTTAGTCATTGCTGCAGGTATTGTGGCAGTTGGAGCTGGTGGATATTTTTATACTCAGCAGCAGGCATCTCAAAGCGTTTCAATTCTCGATCAAATTCCAGCAGATTCTGCAATCGTAGGTGTTCCGCTGAAACCTGTGCAGTTGGACAAGTTTCTTGGTTCTGTCGACACCTTCCCGACCATTGATGAGTTCATGGAACTGTCGCAAACCGATCCTGAGCGCATGACTAACCGCGAAACCTTCTTCTATGCTTTGGCTGAAACTTACATAAAATCGATTGAGAGCGTCGAGGCTTACAAAGCAGCTTTCGGCGCACCTGATATGATCAACAGCTACATCTACATGGTGGGTATTGCACCTGTCATGAAGTTTGATGTCGAAAACGAACAGGCTTTCTGGGCGACGTTCGACAAAGCTGAATCAAGCAGCAATTTCAAGCACACAGCCAAGAAAATAGGCGATGTTTCTTACCGCTCGTACAGCATTGCGGATGAAGATGGTCAGACTAAACTGGAGCTGGTTGTAGCCGTTCATCAGGGAATGGCGACGCTAACTCTGGACTCAGCAGATTTCGGCGAGCTTAGCCCGCTTAAAATTGCTCTAGGTATCGAAGCACCTACGCAATCTATCGCTCAGGCTGAAACCATCAAGCAACTTATTGCTAAACACCCGAACCTAAGTGACGAGTCTGTTGGTTACTTTGATCATCAGCAACTGGTTACTGGCTTCACTACAACGGATGGCAACCTACTTGCTAAGCATGTGGCAAAAATCAGTGAGTTAGTGAAAGCTGACGACCCATCTGCGATTAATCCGTTTGCAGAAATTCAGACTGAAGAGTGTAAAACTGAGTTTGCTGGCATTGCGGCGAACTGGCCTCGCACCGTATTTGGAGCGACAGTGAATGATGGTGGTCTGACAATGGACGCTAAGTTTGTTGTCGAGAGCAACAACAAAGTCATTCTGGATGCACTGAAAACTATTCGTGGTTTCATCCCAAGCAGCGCACAAGATAGCGCACTATCATTCGGGTTAGGTATTGATGTAAACAACCTGACTCCTGCGCTGAATGCCATCTGGCAGGACAGCCTTTCCGTACAATACTCATGTGCACCACTGGCAGAAATGCAAGCGGGTCTTAGTCAGGCAAACCCTGCAATGGTCGGTATGGCAACAGGTTTTGTTAATGGTCTGAAAGGCATCAGCTTTAACTTGTTCGACTACGGTTTCGGTGAAACTGAATACGGTGAAGAACTGAATAAGCTTGATGCATCAGTCTCTATTTCGGCAGACAACCCAGTCGCGCTTTTCCAAGCTGCGCAAATGATGGAACCGTCACTGGCTCAAGTTCAGATCCCAGCAGATGGCACACCAGTCGAGTTACCACCTCAGTTAGCAGCACAGTTTGCTGACATCGGTACTGTTTACGTTGCCTCTAAAGGTAGCCACCTGACGATTTACACTGGTGAAACAGCAACGAAAGAATCCACCAAACTGTTTGATCAAACGCTTGAAGCGAATGGTCTGTACAGCATCTACTTTGATTATGGCAAGTTGTTTAAGCCATTTGTCGATATGGTAGAGCGCAGCGGTGAACCTGTTCCTGCAGAGCTTGAACCATTCATTCAAGATGATGTAAAAGGCGACGTTAAGATGGACGTAACCGACAAAGGCATCGTTTTCGAAATGAACAATGTCACTTACTAACCGACATTTTTCTGAATAATGAACAAGAAACCACCAAATTTTGGTGGTTTCTTTTTTGGCTCTTATAAAACAACACCGCAGACCAGTCAGAAGCGGGATCTACGTTCTAAACTATAACCATTTAATTGCTTTAACTGCGTTGCATTTCCTTTCTTTCGTCCCCACTATTTTTTACAATCTAGCCAAAATATTATTATTCAAATTTCGGAGTCCAAATGAGCGACGTAAAGCACTGTAGTCTTCTAATTCTCGGTTCTGGTCCTGCGGGTTACACCGCGGCTGTATACGCTGCCCGAGCAAATCTAAATCCGGTTCTTGTTACTGGCATGCAGCAAGGTGGTCAGCTAACCACAACGACTGAAGTAGAGAACTGGCCAGGCGACGCAGAAGGCTTGACTGGACCAGGTTTGATGGAACGAATGAAAGAACATGCTGAACGTTTTGAGACCGAAATTTTGTTCGATCACATCAATGAAGTAGATTTCAGTAACCGTCCTTTCCGCCTGAAAGGTGATTCTGGCGAATACACCTGTGATTCACTCATCATCTCTACTGGTGCATCGGCAAAATATCTTGGTCTTGAATCTGAAGAAGCGTTTAAAGGTCGCGGTGTATCAGCATGTGCTACATGTGATGGATTCTTCTATCGCAACCAGAAAGTAGCCGTAATCGGTGGTGGTAACACTGCGGTTGAAGAAGCACTTTACCTTTCTAATATTGCTTCTGAAGTACACCTGATTCACCGCCGTGATTCGTTCCGCGCAGAAAAAATCCTGGTGAAGCGCCTGATGGATAAAGTCGAGAACGGCAATATTGTTCTTCACACGGATCGTACTCTGGACGAGGTACTCGGTGACGACATGGGTGTAACTGGTGTTCGCATCAAAGATACTCAGTCTGACAACACAGAAGAACTGAACGTAATGGGCGTATTCGTTGCTATCGGTCACCAGCCAAACACTGGCATGTTTGAAGGTCAGCTAGACATGAAAGACGGCTACATTGTCGTAAAATCAGGTCTTGAAGGTAATGCTACACAAACGAGTATTCCTGGCATTTTCGCTGCGGGTGACGTGATGGATAACAACTACCGTCAAGCCATCACTTCTGCTGGTACAGGCTGTATGGCAGCTTTGGATGCAGAAAAATTCCTAGATGGTCTGACAGACTAATGAATCTCTAGTTTTGATGAAAAATCCGGCACAAATGCCGGATTTTTTATTTTTATTTTTCCCACTTCACTCCGTAATCCTGCACAAGCTGATATAATCTCCCCCCACAAAACATAATGATTTGAATTTAAAGTCTTCTTCCATGGACAAACATAAGCAGCGCGCCTTAAATAAATGGCTCAAGCAGCAAAGCAAACTCGCCAAACGCTGGTTAATGATTACCGTCAGTCTGGGCGTCGTTTCCAGCCTGTTTCTTCTTGTTCAAGCCGCTTTACTGGCTTCGATTCTTCACCAATTAATTATTGAAAACGTCGACAAATACGACCTGATACCGCATTTTGCTGGTTTAGCAGGAGCCGTGGTTGGACGCGCCATTTGCAGCTGGGGGCGTGAACTCGCCGGTTACCGCTGCGGAGAGCAAATTCGTGTTTACGTACGCCAGCTGATCCTAGACCGCTTACGCGAGCTAGGTCCTGCGTATGTTAAAGGCAAGCCTGCTGGTACATGGGCAACACTGCTACTGGAGCAGGTAGAAAATCTTCAGGACTTTTTCGCTCGATATCTTCCTCAGGTGTCGCTGTCTGTACTTGTCCCATTTGTTATTCTCGCCGTGGTTTTCCCGACCAACTGGGCAGCAGGTTTAATTTTCCTAATTACTGCACCGTTAGTGCCTTTATTTATGGCATTGGTTGGCATGAAAGCCGCCGATGCTAACCGCAAAAACTTCAAAGCATTGCAAAGACTTTCGGGGCATTTCTATGACCGTTTGCAGGCAATGACCACAATTCGTCTTTTTGACCGTGCAAAGTCAGAGACTGAAGTTATGCGAGGTGCTTCTGAGGTGCTTCGCTCCAGAACGATGGACGTGTTAAGAGTTGCGTTTCTGTCTTCCGCTGTTCTTGAGTTCTTTACGTCGCTCTCCATCGCCATCACCGCGGTATATTTTGGTTTCGCCTTTATTGGCGAACTGAACTTCGGCTATTACGGCGCGACCATTACCCTTTTCTCTGGTCTTTTCATCCTAATCCTAGCTCCGGAGTTTTATCAGCCTCTTCGCGACTTGGGCACCTTCTATCACGCAAAAGCACAAGCGATGGGCGCGGCTGAAAGCTTAGTAGAGTTTTTGGAAACCGATGTCGACAAAATCACATCAGGCAGTCAGCCTGTTGAGGCTAACGCACCAATCTCCATAGCGGTGAAAGACCTGAAAGTATTCAGCCCTGAAGGCAGCGAGTTACTTGGTCCTGTTTCTTTCAATCTTGATACTAACCAGACCACAGCCATTGTGGGTCCTAGCGGTGCAGGTAAAACCAGCCTGATTAATGCGATTTTGGGCTTTTTGCCTTATGAAGGTCGCATCGAAATCAATGGGACTGACCTGAAAGAAGTCGACCTGGAAAGTTGGCGTAAAACCATCAGTTGGGTGGGTCAGAACCCACTACTACTCAATGGCTCCATTCTGGAGAACGTGACATTCGGTCGAGATGTTTCCAACGACGAATTGACTCACGCGCTAAAAGACAGCTATGCAGATGAATTTGTTGATCAACACGGCCTTGAATACATGGTCAGTGACCGCTCTGGCGGCTTGTCTGTTGGTCAGGCACAACGCTTGGCACTTGCACGTGCAATGTTGCAAAACGGTCAGTTCTGGATTCTCGACGAACCGACGGCAAGTCTGGATGCACGAAGTGAAAAGCTCGTATTGGCAGGTTTGGAAAGCCGAATTGCAGAGAAGACAACGTTAATGATTACCCATCAGCTTTCTCCTTTGAAAGACGTAGACAACATTCTCGTGATGGAGAATGGGTTGATTGCCGAACAAGGAAACTTTGAACACTTGAAAGCGCAAAACGGGCTCTTTGCCGAGATGCTGAAGTCACACCAAGAATCACAAAATGATAAGGGGAATCTGGATGCGTGATTTACTGCCTTATCTAAAGCTTTATAAGAAACACTGGTTTGGACTGTCTCTTGGCATGTTGCTGGCGTTTGCCACACTGTTCGCGTCCATAGGTCTTCTGACTCTTTCTGGCTGGTTTATCGCAGCTTCTGCCGTTGCAGGTTTAACCATTGCGCGTGAAACCTTCAACTACATGTTACCCGGAGCCTTTGTCCGCGGTTTTGCTATGAGCCGAACGGCAGGTCGCTGGGGAGAGCGTGTAGTAAGCCACAATGCGACATTCAAGTTACTGACTGATTTACGTATTTTCTTTTATGAAAAACTCACCCCTCTGATCCCAGGTAAAGTCGCTAACATTCGTGATGCAGATCTTCTAAACCGTTTGGTTGCCGACATCGACGCTATGGATCACGTCTACCTGAGACTGATCAGCCCGCTGGTTGTGAGTGTACTGGGTATCGCATCCCTCACCCTTTTCCTGTGCTGGTTTGACCCAGTATTGGGGCTGACGCTGGGTGGAATTCTTCTTGCTCTTGTTCTTATTTGGCCTGTGATCTTCTACAAGCTGGGCAAACTGAACGGACAGCAACTGACGCTGAATAAATCTGAACTTCGAATTGCAACGCTGGACTGGCTTCAAGGTCACTCTGAACTGGTGCTGTTTGGTGTGGAATCGCGCTACCGTGACAACATCGACAGCAAGCAGTCAGCGTTAATGGAAAATCAAGCTAAACACGCGCGTATAACTGGCTTGGCAAGCAGCCTGCTGATGTTAGCCAGTGGTTTAACCTTGGTTTTGATGCTCTGGATAGCAGCCGATGGTGTGGGCGGTCGAACGCCAGATCCTTTCATCGCGATGATCGCTTTCGCCACCATGGCGAGTTTTGAAATTCTGATGCCCGTCGCGGGTGCATTCCAGTATCTGGGTCAGACGGTAACGTCTGCTCGTAGACTGAACGAAATCATTCACGCAGATCCTGAAGTTCAATTTGTTACCAATGAAACACCTCAACCTGACAAGTTTGATATCCAGCTTTCTGATGTCACCTTTGGATACGAAGCGGATGCACCTGTTCTGAATAATCTGGATCTGCACGTCGGGCACGGGCAAAAAGTGGCGATTGTCGGTCAGACCGGTTCTGGAAAATCGACCCTTTTGCAGTTGGTAACGCGAATTTGGGATGCGCAGTCTGGTCAGGTTGCCATTGGTGGTCGCGATGTAAAGCAGTGGAATGAAAGTGCTCTGCGTGCCTCTACTTCGGTCGTCAGTCAACGTGTCGACGTTCTCAACGGCTCACTCAGGGATAATCTCACTATTGCATTGCCAGATGCGGAAGACGCTCAGCTGATTGATGTTCTCGAGCAGGTTGGATTATCCAAACTGAATGAAGACAAAGGGCTGGATACTTGGTTAGGTGAAGGCGGTCGTCAACTTTCTGGAGGAGAAAAGCGCCGAATCGGTATTGCTCGTGCGGTGCTGCGTCAGTCGCCTATTGTTCTGATGGATGAGCCGACAGAAGGTTTGGACAAGCAGACCGAACAGCAGATGATGCAGTTGTTTGATAAACATTTCAGCGATAAGACAGTTATATTCATCACTCACCGCTTGGTTGGGCTGGAGAAAATGGATCTGGTTTGTCTGATGGAACAAGGTCAGTTTATTGAAACGGGCAGCCACGCGGATTTGATTCGAGAACAGGGTCGCTACTATCAACTCTGCCAGACGCTTTAGTCAGTAAAACTGTACTATAAAAGCCAGAGCCAACAGAGCTCTGGCTTTTTTCTACCAGCGCGAAAACTGATGGTAATTGGATACGTCGATGAATTCAGGCTTAATCAATACCAGCTCTCTTTCAACTTTTCCCCCGTTCAGCAACCCCAACCCAATTTGCACTGCTTCCCTACTCATTCGCTTAGGAAATTGCGCTGATGTACCCAACCAGTTGGGGCGCCTTTTCCTCCAAAGCCTGAATAGCTGATGGCGCACCATCAACCGAAGCGATCCAGACTTGCTCACCGGACTGAAGCATTGCCTGTTCAGCGCCCAAAGCCGTCGGGTCATTAATCGCGAAAACGCCATCGATGTCCCTGTAAGCCTGAAGCGCGTATGCCATGGCTTCCAAGCCGCCGTTATAGCTGCCCGTTCCATTGATGTCTGCGTCCAGTAAATTGATGTCTGGGTAGTCATTTAGCACCGACTTACACCCCGCCACTCTGTCGAGACTGGCTGACACGGGTGGACCGTTAATGATGATCACCCTGCCCTTTTCATTCAGCTTCTTCACTAATTTCAGGCACGCCATTTCTCCAGCCTGAATGTTGTCGGTAGTAATAGTGACATCGGCACCCGTTGCCCTTACATCGACCGCAATCACTCGGATGCCAGCCCTTCTCGCTTTATTCACTGCCGGAGCGATTCCCTGCTCATCAGATGCCACCAGCAATATCAAATCCACCTTGCGCTCAATAAACAGGTCGATCTGCTGGTTCTGGCGATCTAAGTCGTACGCACTGGAACGGACAATCACATCGATCTTTTTATCAGGTATCTGGTTGGCTTCCGCCTTAATGCTTTTCACCATAGTGACAAAAAATGGATTGGTCAGGTCAGACACGGACACTCCGATTGAATAGTCTGAACTCGCAGATGCGCGACCGCTAAAGAGGAAAAGCAGTAAGACAAAACACAACACAGATTTGTACATAGAAGAAACCTTATCCTTATATAGCTGGTTACCTATACAGAGTAATCGCTGTCCGATCTGGCTGCAAACTAAGCGACATTGAGCCCCCTTTATCAAGCAGCAGTACCTGCTGTTCCCGGTTCAACCGCCCCCGTCATGATCGCCACCGCATCCGACATTGTATGAGTCTTCGGTGTGATGATATCGGCTCGCTTGCCCAAGCGGTGAACGTGAATTCGATCAGCGACTTCAAAGACATGAGGCATGTTGTGACTAATCAGTACCACAGGCAAACCTCTGTCCCTCACCTGCCGGATCAGGTCGAGCACTTTTCTTGATTCCTTCACACCCAGTGCCGCTGTAGGCTCATCCATAATCACAACTTTACTGCCAAACAAAGCAGAGCGAGCCACTGCCACCCCCTGCCTTTGACCACCAGATAGCGTTTCTACAGTTTGAGTAATGTTCTGAATGGTCATCAATCCGAGATCGGCAAGCTGCTGCTTTGCACGTTCATTCATGGCTTTTTTGTCCAGCATTCGAAAGACCGAACCCAATACACCTTCCCTGCGGATTTCACGCCCGAGAAAGAGGTTATCGGAGATATTCAACGCAGGTGCGACAGCAAGGTTCTGATACACCGTCTCTATCCCCATGTCTCTGGCACTCATGGGAGTTTTGAAAGACACCGTTTTGCCGTCTAGCTTAATCTCCCCTGCATCCGGTATCAGCGCGCCTGAAAGCGCTTTAATCAAACTGGATTTACCTGCGCCGTTGTCACCGATAACAGCCAGAATTTCCCCTTTGTACAAATCAAAGTCTGCGCCATCTAAAGCGGTAACTCGACCGTAACGTTTAACCAGACCTCTTGCCTGCAATACTGGTTCACTCATACCGATACCTTCCTAATCCAGTGGTCGACACCCACAGCAACGATGATTAATAACCCGACGGTAAATTCCTGCCAAAGCACATCTACCCCCAAGAGTGCGAGTCCATTTCTGAATACTCCGACAATTAAAGCGCCAATTAGGGTGCCAAATATGGACCCTCGCCCTCCAAACAAACTTGTTCCACCAATGACAACGGCGGTAATGGAGTCCAGGTTAGCGGTGTAGCCTGCCTGCGGGCTGATGGAGCCAATTCGTCCGATCAATACCCAGGCTCCGATAGCACAGATGAAACCTGCAACGACATAGACCGACAGCAAGATCTTTTGCGTTCGTATGCCTGCTAACCTTGCGGCGTCTGGATCATCACCTGTGGCATAGACATGTCGTCCCCATGCCGTCCAGTTAAGGGCATACCAAATCACAGCAAACAGTAAAATCATCAAAATAGAGCCGTAGGTGATTCTGGCACCAAAGAACTCGATGGTTTCTCCCATCCACTGAAGCAACGGGGCGTTTTTAGCGATGGCTTGAGAACGTATCGTCTGGCTATTGGAATACCAGAGATTCAGCGCAAAAAAGATGTTCCATGTCCCAAGTGTGGCGATGAACGGGGGCAGTTTGAACCGAGACACCAGCAGCCCGTTAAACAAACCTGCAAGCGTCCCGACCAGCATTCCTATGGCAAACGCGATAGACGGTGGCAGCCCAAAATCCATAGCCATACGCCCCATGACAACAGAGCATAAAACCATAATGGCACCGACCGACAAGTCGATTCCTGCGGTCAGGATAATGAGAGTCTGAGCAATACCCAACACACCAATAATGGTGACCTGCTGGAGAATCAGAGACATGTTGAATGGATGAAGAAATCGCTCTCCGATGAGGAAGCTGAATATTGTGACCGCGAGAATAAGCACCAGAAAAGGTGTCGGCAGTCGGCTGATTGTGCAAAAAGCGCTGCACAGATAAACCCACAGATGCCGATTCATTGAACTGAGCAAAACTTTTGTCTGCGTTACGTTCGGCGGCTTTTTCAAAATTGTGCTCGGTCGAAGAAGGGGGTTGGCTCATAGTGTTGTCCTTAACTCTATTCTGAGAGAGCCAAAGGCTCTCTCAGGTAATCACTTGGTTCTTTCCTCAGACATTAGCCCCAGCACTTACCAAGACCTTGCGCAGAAGTTGATGATTCAACACCGTTAACTGGCTCATCCGTGATCAGTTCAACCCCTGTATCAAAGAAGCCTTTACCTGGAGTCGCGCCCGGTTTTACGCCCGATTCAGCATACTCAGCAATCGCTTCTACACCGAGCGAAGCCATTTTCAACGGGAACTGCATGGAAGTGGCACCAATCACTTTATCCTTGATGTTCTCGACACCCGGACAACCTCCATCAACGGAAACCAGTAGGACGTCTTTTTCTTTGCCCACCGCTTTCAGTGCTTCATAAGCCCCTGCTGCCGCGGGTTCATTGATGGTGTAAACCACGTTGATACCCGGGTCTTTTTGCAATAGGTTTTCCATTGCACGGCGACCGCCTTCCTCTGATCCCTGAGTAACATCGTTACCTACGATACGCGGGTCATCTTCATCACGCATTTTGTTAGCGTCTTTCACATCGACCCCAAATCCTTTCAGGAAGCCCTGATTACGTGCGACATCAACCGTAATGCCTGCGGTACTGAGATCCAGCAGGGCAATTTTGGCATCTTTGGCTTTTGCACCCATTTTTGCTTTCGCCCATTTCCCGATCAGTTCACCAGCTAAGAAGTTATCCGTTGCGAATGTGGCATCCGCGACATTGGCTGGAGAGAAAGGCGTATCAAGCGCAATAACCACAATCCCCGCTTTACGTGCTCGCTCAATGGAAGGAGTTAATGCAACCGGATCACTCGCCACAATCAGAATGCCTTTAGCACCCGATGCAATCAGATTTTCGACTGCCTGAATCTGTGAGTCGTTATCGCCATCGTAGCGCCCGGCAAAAGAACGTAATTCAAGACCAAGCTCATTCGCTTTCGATTCTGCCCCTTCTTTCATTTTTACAAAGAATGGGTTGGTGTTGGTTTTAGTGATAAGTCCGACGATGGTTTTGTCAGCAGACAGAGCGGATGGTGCGCTGAACATGGCAGCAGCCAGTGCTGCAACAGTGAACATCTTTTTCATGATTGATTCCCTTTATCGTTATGCCAAGGTATTACCTTCCTTGGTCGGCTACCCAAAATTGAATTGGGAGAGACAAGAATCAAGTGAAAAAACTAATGAATGATTTCAGAGTAATAAAATCTCGTTAACAATTGTAATAAACCGCTTAACTGCTTGTTCTTTAAGTTACTTTGATAAGAGTTTGAAGGGTTTCAAATTGGAAAGGTTTAGAGATAAATGCCCATTCAGTATCAAACTGGTGATGTTTAATCAGTGCTTCGACAGGCAATCCGGACGTGAGTATTACAGGAAGATCCGGATGCGTTTTCATCAAATGCTGCTTTAAATTGACGCCGTCTTCCGGAGTACCCAAATTCACATCGGAAACCACCAAATTACATTCGTTCTGTTGCAAAAATTCCAAAGCGGACTGAACCGTTGGAACGGTGGAAACTCTCAGATTCAGTGACTGTAACTGCTCTTGGATAACCTTCCCAACTTCCTCGTCATCTTCCACAACCAGTACTTGAGAGCCAGAAGATAGATTAACGACTGGTGAAAGGATTTTCTCTTCCGGCCATCGGTTATCTGGGGTAACACCAATCGGTAATATCAGGGAGATTGTCGTTCCCTTTTGCGGGATAGAATCTATTTCAATCTCTCCGCCACTTTGGGTGACAAAACCATAGACCATACTCAACCCTAGACCGCTTCCTTCACCCGTTTGTTTTGTTGTGAAAAATGGCTCCAGTGCACGCCGCTGGGTCTCTGAGCTCATTCCTACTCCAGTATCCGACACTTTTAAACAAACACTGTCCTTGGTTGTTTGGGAGGTCGAAAGCGTGAGTGTTCCTCCTTCTGGCATTGCGGCTGCACTGTTCAGAACCAAATTCAATAAGGCATTTTCCAACTGAGATGGATCTACATGAATGTGCGTGTCTTTGAGTTGAAGAGAGGTTTTTACCTGAATACTTGGTGTGACACAGTACGCAGACAGATCCAGTATGCCCGCCACCAAATCATCCACCGCAACCCACTCCGGATACAACTGTTGCTTGCGACTGAATGCCAGTAAGCGCTGCACGAGGTTAGTGCCTTTCTCAGATACCATTAGCGCGCGAGCCAGATACTTTGCCTGACGCTCATCTACACCTTCAGACATTTCCAGTAGCTGTAGATTACCAATCAATGATGCCAGCAAGTTATTAAAATCATGCGCGACACCACCGGTTAGCTGACCCAACATTTCCATTTTTTGCGATTGGTGCAGTTGTTGCTCTATGGCTTTACGTTCAGACAGATCGCTGTACAAAGTAACAAACCCGCCTTCTGGCATGGGCTGGCTGCGAAACTCAATGATTCGTCCATCATTAAAATAACGCTCAAACACCGCTGATTTGTCTTTACGTTCCCGATTCAGCCTTTGCATCTCCAGGTTTTCCTGCATCAGATTTCGTGTTCGAAAAGGGGTTCTGGCCATTAAATCCTGAAGTTCATCAAGCGACATTCCAAAGGAGACTTCCCGCGCTTCAAGTTTAAACAACGTCAAGTAACGATGGTTCCATGCCACCAGCCTGTCCTGGTCATCAAACACACTCAAGCCATCCTGAATGTTGTTAAATATGGCTTCCAGCAAATTCTTTTGAGCCTGCAGGTCTTCCGTCATTCTTACCTTTTCGACCGCTTCAGACTGAAAGGCCTCAAAGGCTCTCGCCAATTCTCCAATTTCATCATTACGCTGGATATTGGCGACCGCTACGTTGGTGTCACCTTTGGCAAGGCTCGACATTTCATCGGTAACTGTTTTCAAATCACGAGTAAGTACCGAGTTAAACCGGTGAAGGTAGATACTGCTTACTAGCAAAAGAACAATAATGATCGAGATAAACATGGTCGCCCGGTCAATGGCACGCTCCGACTGTTTCTGCTGAAACCGTAAATGTTGCTGCAGTGCGATAACGAATTCGTGTACAGATACCGTCATCTGATCTGACTGGGCGCGAATGGATGAGAGAAGATAAGCATTATTACGACGAATCTCCGCGACCTTTGACTGCTGAAGCCTCAGCTCAGCCAATATTTTTGAGATTTCTCCAAAAGAAAGTACCTGCGCAAAGTCTTCCATCTGCTTGATCAAAACCTCTGGCACTCTCATCGGGTTAGTCGTAAACGATTCTAAGAAAATATTGCCTTGTGAATGTGAGGATAGTGGTTGCAATTCAAACTGTAGAGCCAGTAAATCCTCTCGCGTAAAGAGCTCCTGAGTCACGTTAGACAGAAGCCCCTGTATCGATGCATCCAGCGTTTCTACCCGTTTTAGTAAGGTATTTCGGGCTTCGACGTTGTTTAAGTGTCGGGCAACAGCGTTAAGCTCGGCAATTTTTTCTTGCAGGCGCTGGGTTTCATTCTGTACATGAAAGGGACGGGCAAAATCTGCTGCGTATGGTGCCATAGCGGCGACCTGAGCCACACTCTCTGAAAGGCTGAGCGCAGTATTAATGTCTTCCAAAGTAGCAGACGCGATGTCGTCAATTAGTGCTTGGTTTTGCTGTGTGGTATAGATAAAAACACTCGCCAGCGACAGGGTAAGAAGCAAAGTGCCGACAACGGAAAGCAGTAACTTGGTGCGAATACTCTGCAAGTTAACCATGGGTTAGCCAAGCATCACGACTTTACTATTAAAAACGTAGCCCACCCCACGCTCAGTCTGGATGAAATTGGGTAGACGCGGGTTGGTTTCTATTTTCCGACGTAATCTCAGTATCAGAACATCAATAGTTCGGTCCTGAGAGTCGGACGCGAAACCCTGCGTTTTATCGAGCAGTTGGTCACGGGACAAGACGCAGTTTGGCGAAGAAACGAATGCCTGAAGCAAAGAGAACTCTCCATAAGTGAGGCTGACTTCTTTCCCTGACTCATGATGTAACTGACGAGTGGTGATATTGAGTGTCCAGGGACCAAACTGATACTGGGTATGATCCGATACGACTTCAACAGGCTTAGGCTGAGTCAATTCTGAACGTCGTAGTAGCGCGTTCACACGGGCAATCAGCTCACGAAGATTAAATGGCTTCATCATATAATCGTCTGCCGCCACTTCCAGCCCAATTATCCGATCCGTTTCGTCCCCCTTCCCAGTTAGCATCATGATGGGAACAGCACTTTCTTCGCGAATGGATTTGGCAATCTGTAAGCCGTCTTCTTGCTTTAATCTAAGGTCCAGTAAGATTAAATCTGCTGTATCAGCTTCTAGAGCCTGAAAAAGTTGTGCACTGCTTTCAGCCTGGACGACATTGTACCCCTGCTGTGTCAGGGCATCATCCAACACATCACGAATATCCTGATCATCATCGACCACTATGATTCTTCTTACACTCTGTTCCCTGAGTTGCAAAATTCGGCTTCCTTAATTAAAGGTTCAGAAGTTATTTAATTAACACTCAATAACAACATTTGGCTAACAAACACTCGAAAATTGTGATTTGTATTAAGTCTAGCTGAATATAAAAAACCCAGCGCAAGGCTGGGTTTCAAAGGAATTAGGGCGAGAGATTAAGCGTATTCGATTTCGAACTGCTTCATAAATTCTACCAAAGCTTGTACGCCTTCAAGTGGCATTGCGTTGTAAATAGAAGCTCGCATACCACCTACTGCACGATGCCCTTTTAGAGCTTGAAGACCTGCCTCTTCCGCCAGTTCTAAGAACTTGCTATCCAATTCAGGTTTCGCTAGTTGGAATGGCACGTTCATTCGAGAACGGTTAGAAGGATGAACCTGATTTCGGTAAAACTCAGAGCCGTCAATGTAGTTGTACAACAGCGCCGCTTTTTCTTCGTTCACCTTTTCAATAGCTTCTACACCACCTTGCTCTTTCAACCACTCAAAGACCAAGCCAGACAAATACCAGGCGTAGGTTGGTGGCGTGTTGAACATGGAGTCTTTTTCTGCCAGAACCTTGTAATTCAGGATGCTTGGCAAGGCTTCCGACGCCAGTTCAAGCAAGTCATCTCTTACAATCACGATGCAGATACCAGCAGGACCGATATTTTTCTGTGCACCAGCGTAGATAACACCGTACTTCGACACATCGATTTTACGAGACAGAATGGTTGAAGACATGTCTGCAACAATCGGTTTGTCGGTAACAGGCAAATCTGTGATTTCTACACCATCAATAGTTTCATTCGGACAAAAGTGCACATAAGCAGCGTTTTCATCGATTTTCCACTCCGAAGGTGGAATAACTGCAACTTTTCCGTCGACTTCGGTTTTAGCGTTAATCACGCGAGGAGTACAATACTTCTTCGCTTCTTTAACCGCGCTTTCCGCCCAGTAACCTGCGTCTACATAATCTGCGGAAGGTTTGTCGCCTATCAGGTTCATAGGCACGGCTGCAAACTGAGCTCGCGCTCCACCATGGCAAAACAGTACTTTGTAGTTGTCTGGAATGGACAGAAGGTCGCGTAAGTCTTGCTCTGCTTTGTCGGCTACTGCAATAAACTCTTTGCTACGGTGGCTGATTTCCATTACCGATGTGCCAATACCGTTCCAGTTAACGTATTCGGCTTGCGCCTTTTCCATGACTGCTTTAGGTAGTCCGGCTGGACCAGCACTGAAATTGTAGATCGGTTCCATGATGAGGGATGCTCCTGCTAGGTAAAACGTTTCCCAAGTAATAACACTTTTTCACATATTGAAAAAGTAAAAATCTACAGTAAACACAAAAAAAGAAGTCTTTTGACTTCTTTTTTTCTTCAGTGAGCTATTTCCTGCAAATATCTCTATCTTTGCCCAGCCATTAACGGCATAAACAATGCAAGAAGAGGAACCTGTTTTCCACTTTCAAAGGTCACCTGGCCACCATTCAGGTTGGCATTCAGGTCGACTCCTTTGTCACCTTCGGTTGCAAATTCCATAATCAGCAGTTCATCAATGTTTTCGCGAACATATGGGTATGCTTGCAACAATTCATTGGAGATATGAGCATCCAGCTTGCCTTCTACTACGTTCAGTAGAATAGAAGCATTTTGTGAAACATTTTTCTGCCCTGCTGGAACCACCAGTTTCCATGCAGACTGAAAATCGCCGCCATTGAGGTTAACAGCAAATTTATTCAGCTCTACTTCAAGCCCAGCCTCAACCAGTTGATCAAGTAGTGGCATGCTTTGCTCAACTTTTTCTGGAGTTAACTCTGCACCAGATTGGTAAATGGACAGTAGCTGCTCTAATGCATCACTGCGAATGCCGTTAAATGCAAAGTCCAGCTTCACTTTTTTGGCTACATTCTCACCCGAAGTCGCTTCTTCAATCGTTAGCACTTGCTGGTTATCGAACGTTTCCCCAGTTTCAGCTTTCACAGAGGTAATCATGTAATCCAGTTCACTTAGCTGGAAATCATTCTGACCACCGACGGTTTTTAGCGAAATACCCGCCAAATCCATCTTCTGTTCACCAATCCAGATCCCCTGCTCTTTTTGTCCATTGCCTTTTGCGGTGAACCCTGAAACCACAAGTTCATCACCATTGGCAAAGTTAACTGAAGAGAAAGGAATGGATGCTTGGTAGTCTAAAGCACCAGAAATAGATGCGCTGCCAGTGGCAGAATACTCGCCGACGATAAGCTCTGACCCACTTGAGTCAGTAAAGTTGAACTTGCGACCCACCAGCTCGAAATCGGTATCACCATTAAGTTTGCTTTGGGTGGCTAATTCGAACTGCACTAACTTCGAATCTTTCACATAGGAATGCGCGTCTATTGAGAGTAATCCATGGCTGATGTCATGAACCACATCAATAGAGGTTGGTAACCCATCTTTCTCAAGATTCTCTGCCAACAGTGGATCTGTGATGGTGTAACGTGTGATTGCCTGAGCATAGAAATAGCTTCGGTCGTACTCAACCACTTCGGCTTTCACGCCTTCACTGTTGAGCTGCTGAATACCATTTTCAACGATAGTTTGTGCAATTTGACCAACAGCCAAAGGCCAACAAGCAGTTAGCGCAATAGCACCACCAATGGCGCCAAGTTTCTTAAGAGAGTGCATGCGATAGGAAATTAACAATTAAAAATGGCAGTCTACCCTAATTTGTTCAGCAATGGGAAAGCCGAACAATGAATTTTTGTTAAGAATAATCTTTGAGTTACGTCAGCGTTTTGTCAGATAACCGCAGCTATCGCCTAGAATACTAACCACATCTCATATCGAACTGCATCTTCTTGGTAGATTTAATTTATCTCAAGGAGGTGCTGTGAAAGATTTTTCGATTTTATTTATCGATGATGACCACGAAAGTGTTCGTCGCTTTGAATCGGTATTCGCCCCTTTTTACGATCATTTCGATGTTCGTTTCACGTGCTCTATTACAGAAGCGAGCAGCGTGGTAAAAGAGCTTTCTCAGGCTCAATCCGGGCTGGCAATGGTGATAGCTGCGAACAGAGCAAACATTCTGGCTTCTGATTATCTTATTCAGATTGGACAGATTCCCGAAACAAAACATGCCCGTAAGGTGCTGTTAAGTGATGGAAATGACCTTGAAGACATTCTTACCGCAGTAAATAAAGGCAGGCTGGATCACTGCATAACTGAGTCGTCTGATACGCAGTCCATTACCAAAAGCCTGGTGCAGGAACTGACTGACTTTATTCTGGAATACCCTGAACAGGACTGGCTGAAATACAGCAAAATCCTCGACCAAGGGAGGCTAGTTAGAGCGCACATTGAAAATCGTATCCATCGATTTCAGTCTGGCTTTCTTCATGATTACCATAACCTCACTGATGAAGCACTGGCTGAAAAAGTTATCGGCGCCCTAAGTGAGTTTTTCTCTTCCAATGACGAAACACAAGCGATACGAACGTATTCCGCAGAACACCTCCTCACAAGGGAAGGAACACCCAACCACTTTTTGTGGTTTATTACCTCTGGTCAAGTCGCGCTGTACAAGAAGGATGAACTCGGGATTCAGCGGGAAGTGGTACGGCATCAGAAAGGCAACTTAGTCGGCGGCATGTCTTTTGTTACCGGAGAGATGTCTTTTTCTACGGCAATTACTTTGAGCCAGACCCGTGTCATTAAGCTTAGCCGAGCCGAGTTCAATAAAGTGATGCATTCAGACTCCGAACTGCTTCCTCTCTTTACGAACCTTCTCTTGCGTCACTTTAACCGCCGTTTGCAGCGCAGCATTGATACCAAACTTGAACTGCAAAAGTCACTTGAGTCTTTGGAAACCGCGCAAACTCAGTTGATCGAGAAAGAGAAGATGGCGGTGCTTGGTCAGCTTGTTGCGGGTGTCGCGCATGAGCTAAACAACCCTGCCGCCGCTATTTTAAGAGGCGCGGAATCCCTGAGCCTCGCCGTTCAGGCAATTGTTGAACCTGATCAGCCGTTAGAAGATTCCGACCTTGCTCGGCAGTTGCTTTTGTCTTCATTAAACAATCACCCGGAATCTACCGCCACACAAAGGGAACATGCTAAAGCGATAGAGAAACAGATTGGTGATAGAAGGATCGCAAAGAAACTGGTGAAACTAGTGCTACATAAAGATGAGTCAGTGCTAAACAAGCTTATCGCGTCAAATGAATTAGATAAGATATTGCCAAAGCTTGAACACTACCACACAGTTGGAAATACCCTTCGTTCTTTGAATGTGTGCGCATCACGAATTACCGACATGGTTAAAAGCCTAAAAGGCTACGCCAGAGATGAAGGTGAGTCCCTTCAAGACTGCAATATTCTTGAAGGGTTAGAGGATACTCTTACTATGTTTGAAAACCAGCTTAAGCTATTCAAGCTCACAAAACACTATGAAGAGTTACCTATGCTGCGATGCAACCCCAATGCTTTGCAGCAAGTATGGACGAACCTCATCTCTAACGCACTCGATGCGTTACCTGAAAAAGGCGAGATAGTCATATCGGCGAAGCAAGAATATTCAGACAAAAGAGACTGGGTGGTGGTTGAGATACAGGACTCAGGGCACGGAATCCCCCACAACATTCTTCCAAAGATTTTTGACCTGAACTTCACCACCAAAAAAGAAGGTAACTTCGGCTTAGGCATCGGGCTGTCTGTCTGCCAGCAAGTTGTTAAACAGCATGGAGGTAAGTTGATTGCAGAGTCAAAGCCAAACCAATACACCCGAATGCGAGTAATGTTGCCCACTCATTCTGAATCCAAGGAGCACACACAATGAATCAGTATCTAATACTCTGTGTAGACGATGAGCGCGAAGTTCTGGACAGTGTCATCCATGATTTAGAACCGCTAGATGAATTTTTTGTGCTTGAGGCAGCAGAGTCCGTTTCAGAAGCAAAAGAGATCATCGAAGAGAATGCAGAAAAAGGTATAAAACTGGCTCTGATACTGTGCGACCATATTATGCCAGAGCATTCAGGTATCGATTTCCTCATTGAGCTCAATCATTCAGATGAAACCACCCATACCCGAAAAATCCTGTTAACAGGACAGGCAGGGCTCGAAGACACAATCCAAGCGATAAACCAGGCTAATCTGGACTTTTATATTTCAAAACCCTGGCAAGGTAAAGACCTTCTTAACACCATAACTCAGCAGCTCACTCAGTTCATTATTGAAAATGACACTGAACTTTTACCCTGGGTTCGCATTCTAAACGGAGAGAAAATCCTCGAAGCCATCGCGGCAAAACGCACTGAATTTGGTGAATAGAGGGCATTTTCCATCAAATCGAGCAGAAAACGCCCACAGAAATGGAATTTCTTTCAATTTTTTAATGAATCCTCGTTAGGATGCATTATCATAAACCGTAATAATTCAAGGAACTTCATGGTATTGCCATTAAGGCACTACCAGAACCAACTAAAGAAGGTTTGTCTAAATTATGCGTAAGACACTGTTAGCCATTGGTCTGATGGCAGTATCTGCTTCTTCATTTGCTGCAGACAAAGACCAAGTCGCGTCAATGAGCAACTTTAACTACGACTATGCTGAAGCGCGAATCGGCGCCAGCCCAATGACTTTTGGTGGTGGTTTCAGTAAGTCAATTCACCCTAACGCACATATGGTTGCAACGGTTGATTCCAAATTTAAAGGTGATTTCAACCTGTCTGCTGGTTTCGGCTTTCACGCTCCGGTAAACAACTGGGCTGATCTAACAGGTGAAATGCTGTTCCGTGCAGTCGATAACAAAGATCAAGATATCGACACAGGTATGCAAATTAACCTTGGTGTTCGCCAATGGTTGGGTCCACAGCTAGAAGTGGGTGGTAAAGTAGGTTACGTATCCATTAAGCAAAAAGACGAGTGGACAGGTTCTGTATACGGTCGCTTCCATTCTACTGAGCTATTCTCAATTGGTCTGGAAGGTCTGCTTAACGACTTCTACGGTGACCAGTTTATGATGACGGCAAGATTTAAGTTTTAATCTTTCTTCTTCCTGAATTTAGAAAGCCAGAGATTTTAGTCTCTGGCTTTTTTGTTGGTGTAATAAAAAACCCCAACCTAGTGGTTGGGGTTTTCTTTAGCTAAACCAAAATCTAAATATTAGTGCGCGCGAATGTCATACCTTAGATCTGAAAGCGTATTGTAAACAGGCATATATTCAAGTGACTGTTTTCTATAAGCATACAAATCTGCCAGCTCAGTACGTTTAGTCTCATCTTGATAATCTGCTAAGACAATTTGTTTGAGATCAACCGAGCTATAATCACCACCATTGTCAACTCTTGCTTTTTCCAAAGCTTCAAACTCACCTACATACTCGATCATAGACCAAGCATAAGTGTTTTCTTCAGAAGCATAGTAGGTTCTACCATTAGAGCGCTGGTATGAACGAACAATGGAAGAGCCTGGTAGCTCACTACGTATTGAGATTTTTCTTCCAAATACTTCGTCTCGTTGATCGACCATGTTACCAACTGTATTTAGTAGCATCGCTGTCAATATTGCTTTGTTCAACTTTACTTCTTGGTATTTAGGTAAACCAAATTTACGCTCAAGGATCCAGTTAGCTCGGAATGGTGTTTTTTCAACCTTGTTTTCCCATGAGAAAACCGGGAGTTCAACGTTCGACTTAACCACTTCTCCTGCTTCATTTCTAAATACCGCGTGAAGTGTGTTACCAAGCACTAGACTTTCAATCCAACCCATGCCGTATTCGGCGATAAATCTATAACCCATCGTTTCAGGATCGAAGCTAGAGATTTTTGAAAGCTCAACCAGAGATAAGGTAGAACGTGCAGTTGAGAAACGTGAACGATCACCAACTCTATCTACCAACGCAACCGAAGCTGCTAAGATATCGTTCC
>NZ_AFWJ01000304.1 GCF_000222685.1 Vibrio nigripulchritudo ATCC 27043
CCCCCTCCACCATACAAAAGAAAACCAGCTCATTGAGCTGGTTTTTTCTTATCTGAAAAACAAAGCCAGCACACTATGCTGGCTTTTCTATTTCTAGCCTCTACCGTGAGGGCTATCCAAATCCAAAGCGGGTCCTTTCGGTACAACCTGAGTTGGGTTGATTCCAGTATGGCTAAAGTAATAGTGCCTTTTGATATGGTGGAAATCGGTGGTGTCTTTCACCCCTTCTACCTGATACAGCTCTTTTAAATAGCCTTGAATGCTTGTGTAATCCGCAATGCGTTTTTTGTTGCATTTGAAATGCCCTACATAGACAGCATCAAAACGCACTAAAGTGGTGAATAGACGCCAGTCGGCTTCTGTAATTTGATCGCCCGCCAGGTATCGACTCGAAGAAAGATGGACTTCCACTTTGTCTAACGCATCAAACAACTGGTCATACGCTTCTTCATAAGCTTCCTGAGTTGTCGCAAAGCCACAACGATACACGCCGTTATTAATATTCGGATAGATGAAATCGTTCCACTTCTCGATTTCTGAGTGAAGGGCTTCAGGGTAATAATCGTCGTGGTTGCCAGTCAGATCATTGAATGCTGTGTTGAACATGCGAATGATCTCGGAAGACTCATTGCTGACAATGGTATTGGTTTTCTTATCCCACAGCACAGGAACCGTGACCCTTCCGGTGTAATCCGATTTTGCTTGAGTGTAGATCTGATGCATGCGAGTAAAGCCAAACAAAGGCTCTGGTTTATCAAACTGCCACCCCTCAGAAAGCATATCCGGGCTTACCACAGACACATCGATATGAGGTTCCAGACCTTTTAACTTACGAAACACTAGGGTTCTGTGTGCCCACGGACACGCCAAAGAAACATAAAGATGGTATCGACCCGACTCTGGTTGAAACTCAGCGCCTGACTTGTTTTCAACCCAGCTTCTGAAGCCAGCATCTTCCCGAACAAATTTACCATTGCTTGCTTTGGTGTCGTACCAGACGTCGTGCCAAACACCTTCAACTAACTTGCCCATCTCATCCATCCTTTGTTTGTAAAGATATTGAGTTGAATTATAGGTAACCCAACGGGTTATGCGACCAGTCAATGCCGTTCAACATCATCAAAAATTTTGAATGATCTTTTAGTACGCCCAAAAACAACGCTAAAAAACAAAAAGGGCTGGCACCCTGCCAACCCTCTTCGTTTTCATATCTGCTTAATCGGGTATCGGTGAGCCCACACTAGAGCAGTCCGCGATAAACTCGGCTTTGGGATGGTGCTCAAGAATTTCTTCTATGCGATGTGCCTGACTTCGTTCGACATCAATTACAATCACGACTTCTCCATCATCTAAGTGCTGGTTAAACATCGTCATAAAATAATTATCAAACGAACCACCCGTCATTTTGACTATGACTGTTGTTGTGATCGCAATGATGCAGATAAGAGCGAATGGTACAAAACTGGAGCTCTCAAACAAGCTGGTGAAAAAAGTCAGAAACAGAATCAACACGCCCGCGGCGACAGCTCCTGCAATCAGCGCCTTCTGCGCCCCGGTAATAATGTGTGCGCGCTCAAGTGAACTGCCGCCATGGAGGTGGTGGGTCTTAATCCCATTATCATCACGACTTAGAACATAAAAGTGGTGGTCATCAATACCACTTGCATGAACTTCATCTGATATTTCTTCTGCGTCGTCCAAGTCTTTCGTGATGTAATACAGTCTTTTCATCTGAGCCTCCAAGCGCAATGAATGAGCGTAGCTACTCTTAAGTTCTAGTACATTTTCACGCTCAATTAAACCCAATTAAAACATTTTATTTACATTTTGTTTACATTATCAGATTTAATACGTCTTTCATCACGAAATGGATTGGCTCAGGCACAAAAAAAGCGCGGACCACGAAGGCACCGCGCTTAAGCCTGTCACAGGCTGAATTTAGTCAACCATCAAACAAGAAACGGCATGAACGTCGTCACCTTTAATTTGAGGTTTTTGCTGTGAACAAGCCTCTGTCGCCTGAGGGCAACGTGTGCGGAATACACAGCCAGATGGTGGATTCATTGGAGATGGCAGATCGCCTTCCAACATATCAATCTTCTTGGCTCGCTCCAGATCTGGATCTGGGATTGGAACTGCCGACATAAGAGCACGCGTATATGGATGCTTTGGCTCAGCAAACAGAGCTTCAGATTCGCCGAGCTCTACCGCATTACCCAAATACATAACCAGTACGCGATCTGAAATATGCTTAACGACAGAGAGATCGTGCGCAATAAACACCAAGCTGAGACCAAGTTCTTTTTGCAGCTCTTTCAGAAGGTTAACTACCTGTGCCTGAATCGATACATCCAGTGCCGATACAGGTTCGTCACAAATGATCATCTTAGGACGAAGAATCAAAGCACGAGCGATACCAATACGCTGACACTGACCACCAGAGAACTCGTGCGGGTAACGGTTGATAACGTTAGGCAGAAGGCCCACCTTTGTCATCATCTCTTTAACGCGGTCTTTCACTTCATCAGCAGACAGCTCTGGGTAAAACGTCTCCAGAGGCTCTGCAATGATGTCGCCAATAGTCATACGAGGGTTAAGGGACGCCAGCGGATCCTGGAAAATCATCTGGATCTCTTTGCGTGTGTTACGGCGTTGTACGTCTTGCATCTTAGTCAGATCCTGACCAAGCCAGACAACTTCACCGTCGGTTGCTTCAACCAGACCAATTACGGCGCGGGCAAAAGTGGATTTACCGCAGCCAGACTCCCCTACTACACCCAAGGTTTCCCCTTCGTATAGGCGAATGTTAACGCCATCTACTGCTTTTAAAGGTGTTGGTTTAGTCCATGGCCATGCTGATTTAGGTGCAATGCTGAAATGAACTTTCAGGTCTTTTACATCTAGAAGAAGTTTTTTATCTGTACTCATCGATTCCAAGCCTCCCAGTCAGAAAAACATGCGCGTTGACGCCCTTCACCAAAGTTAACCAGTTTTGGTGCTTCAGTCTTACATTGCTCTGTCACGCGGTGACAACGCTCTTGGTAAGGACAGCCTTGTGGCAAACGAAGCAGGTTTGGTGGGTTGCCTGGAATGGTTGGCAGAATTTCGCCTTCCGTATCCAAACGAGGGATCGCCTTCAGCAGACCTTCTGCATAGGGGTGGCTCGGATTGTAGAAGATTTCGTTAACTGTACCGTACTCCATAGTACGTCCAGCATACATAACCAGTACTTTGTCACATGAACCTGCTACCACACCCAAATCATGCGTGATCATGATGATTGCAGTGTTGAATTCGCTCTTAAGTTCGTTCAACAAATCCATGATCTGTGCTTGAACCGTTACGTCCAGAGCCGTTGTAGGCTCATCTGCAATAAGCAGTTTAGGACGACACAGTAGCGCCATGGCAATCATCACACGCTGGCGCATACCGCCTGAGAATTCGTGTGGGTACATGGTGATACGCTTACGGGCTTCTGGGATTTTTACCGCTTCCAGCATTCGAACTGATTCTTCAAACGCTTCCGCTTTGCCCATGCCTTTGTGCAGCATCAACACTTCCATCAGCTGGTCGCTGACTTTCATGTACGGGTTCAGTGAGGTCATTGGGTCCTGGAAGATCATGGCAATCTGTTCTGCACGAACTCGGTTGAGTTCGTTTTCTTTCAGATTCAGAATTTCACGACCTTCAAATTTGGCGCTACCAGAGATAATTCCGTTTTTTGCCAAAAGACCCATGATAGCGAATACAGTCTGGGACTTACCCGAACCAGATTCGCCCACGATACCAAGGGTTTCCCCTTGGTTCAGTGAAAAATTTAAGTCATTCACTGCGGTGACGATACCATCTTGCGTGGTAAATTCGACTCGCAGATCTTTAACATCTAACAAGCTCATCATTGCTTTCCTGTGTAATTTTTATATTGCTCTAAAAGGATCCGATATTATTTTTTATCTATCTTTTGGATCCAGTGCGTCACGCAGGCCGTCGCCGACATAGTTAAAGCAGAATAGCGTCACAACCATAAACGCGGCTGGGAACGCAAGCTGCCAAATTGCTACTTCCATCGTCTGAGAACCTTCCTGAAGCAGTGCGCCCCAGCTCGTCATTGGCTCTTGTACACCAAGACCAAGGAACGATAGGAATGACTCTGTAAGGATCATGCTCGGAATCAACAGAGTCGAGTAAACTGCAACAATACCCAGTACGTTTGGAACGATGTGGCGTGTAATTATTTTCCATTTGCTCACACCGCATACATGGGCTGCTTCAATAAACTCTTTACTACGTAGGCTTAGTGTCTGACCACGTACGATACGCGCCATATCCAGCCATGCAATGGCACCGATAGCGACGAAGATCAGTACGATGTTACGACCGAAGAACGTTACCAGTACGATAACCAGGAACATAAACGGAACCGCGTAAAGGATTTCCAGGATACGCATCATGATTCGGTCAGTTTTGCCGCCGATGAAGCCAGAAGCTGCACCGTAAAGCGTACCAATCAGTACCGCAACAAGTGCACCAAGTACACCTACCATCAATGAGATACGACCACCAATAAGGGTACGAACGTACAGGTCACGACCCAGGCTGTCGGTACCAAACCAGTGCTCGGCATTTGGTCCAACATGCATCGCATACCAGTCGGTATCGTCGTATGTGTATGGAGCAAACATTGGCAAGAAAATAACTGCCATTGTCATTACAAATAGAATGGCTAAGCTCACCATAGCCGCTTTGTTACGCATAAAGCGGATACGGGCATCTTGCCACAGGCTGCGACCTTCTACTTCTAAGTCCTTAGAGAACTTTTCGATCGCTTCAAGGTTTTCTTTTTTAGTCAACATATCAATCCGTTCCCTTTAGTAGCGAATTTTCGGGTCAATCATAGCTAGCAAAATATCAACGATGGCGTTGAATAGAATGAACAGGAAACCAATCAGTATGGTTACACCCATTACTAGCGAGTAATCGCGGTTGAATGCTGCGTTTACGAATAGCTTACCGATACCCGGCAAACCGAAGATAGTTTCGATAACTACCGAACCAGTGATGATACCTACGAATGCAGGTCCCATGTATGAAACAACTGGAAGCAGTGCTGGACGAAGTGCGTGCTTGATTACGATGTAACGGTAGCTCAAACCTTTTGCGCGTGCAGTACGGATGAAGTTACTGTTCAGGGTTTCGATCATGCTGCCTCGTGTAATACGTGCGAAAGTCGCTACGTATAGAAGAGACATACCGATTACCGGAAGCACTAGATATTTCAGGCTGCCGTCATGCCAACCACCTGCTGGGAAAAGGTTCCAATGCAGAGAGAAAAGATAGATAAGTGCAGGTGCCAAAACAAAGGATGGCATTACTACACCAAGCATCGCAGTGGACATGATGGTGTAGTCAACCCAGGTGTTCTGCTTCAGTGCGGCAATGGTACCGACTGACACACCCATGATGACAGTGAATATGAATGCGATGAAACCTACTTTCGCAGACACTGGCAGTGCCGCATAGATCAATTCGTTTACTGAATAGTCTAGGTATTTGAAAGAAGGACCAAAATCGCCTTGAACAACATTGGTAAGATACGTGGTGTACTGTTCGAAAACAGGCTTATCCAAACCGTATTTTGCTTCAATGTTTGCCATTACTTCTGGTGGTAATGGCTTCTCGCTCGAAAACGGGTTACCTGGCGCAAAGCGCATAAGAAAGAAAGATACTGTAATCAATACCAACATAGTTGGAATTGCTTCGAATATCCGTTTCATAATGAATTTAAGCATAAACTCACTCTTTCAGTCTGTGACAATGAATAATAGAAAAGACGCTGCATGTGAATCTCACATGCAGTGTCCGTGTTATTTATAATTTTATCAGCGGAGGTATTTTACTTCGCTTTGATGTAGAGATCTTTAGAGTAGATCTTCTCTTCTGCGTTGTTTGATGGGAAACCACCAACTTGAGGGCTTAGCAGACGAGCACGTACGTATTGGTAGATAGGTGCGATTGGCATCTCTTTAGCAATCAGGTCTTCAGCTTGAGTGTAAAGAGCAGTACGCTCAGCTTCTGAAGTAGAGTTCAACGCTTTGTCGATCAAAGCATCGTAGTCTTTGTTACCCCAGTGCTGGCCGGCAGTCGTGTTCTTGCTTACCATTAGAGTTAGGAAAGAAGACGCTTCGTTGTAGTCACCACACCAGCCAGCGCGAGAAACTTCGAAGTCACCTTGGTCTTTAGTAGACAGGTAAGTCTTCCACTCTTGGTTTTCAAGAGTCACGTTCAGACCCAGAGTTTTCTTCCACATAGAACCTAGAGCAACCGCAATTTTCTTGTGGTTCTCGTTCGTGTTGTATAGAAGAGTGAACTTCAGAGGGTTGCTCTTACCAAAGCCAGCTTCTTCAAGTAGACGAGCCGCTTCTGCGTCACGCTCTTTCTGAGTCATCTTCGCGTACTCTGGCAGTTCAGGGTTGAAGCCAGCAGTAATTTCAGGAGTCAGGAAGTAAGCAGGTTTTTGACCTTGAGCCAAAATTGCATCCGTTACGATATTACGGTTGATTGCGTAAGAGATCGCTTTACGAACACGTACATCATCAAATGGTTTCTTCTTCGTGTTGAACGAGTAGTAGTAAGTACACAAGCTGCCTTCTACAGAAACAGACTCTGGGTACTCTTTCTTAAGACGCTTAAAGTGTTCAACTGGCAATGCAGAAGAAGTGAAATTCAGTTCGCCAGAAAGGAAACGGTTCATTTCGGCAACTTGGTTTTCAATCGGAAGGAATGTTACTTGGTCTAGGACAGTTTTGTCGTTGTCCCAGTACTGGGTATTACGCTTAAGAACCATACGTTCGTTAAGTACCCATCTGTCTACTACGAATGCACCGTTAGCAACGAAGTTTTCAGGCTTAGTCCACTGATCACCGTGCTTTTCAACTGTCGCTTTATGAACAGGCTTAGTTGTAGTGTGACCAGTCATCATTACAAAGTAAGGAACAGCAGACTCAAGTTTCACTTCTAGAGTGTGATCATCTAGAGCTTTAACACCAAGAGTGCTCTTGTCTTTTTTACCCGCAATGATGTCAGCGGCGTTAACCATCTTGGTGTATTCCATGTACCAAGAGTAAGGAGACGCAGTAGCAGGATCTACCGCACGCTGCCAGCTGTACACGAAGTCGTGTGCAGTTACTGGGTCGCCGTTAGACCATTTAGCTTCTTTACGTAGGTGGAAAACAAACGTTTTGTTGTCTTCAGTTTCCCAGTGCGTTGCAACGCCTGGAATAGTGTTGCCGTCAGCATCTTGATTTACAAGACCTTCCAATAGGTCACGAATTACGTGAGACTCTGGAACACCTTGAGATTTGTGCGGGTCGATAGTTGCTACTTCAGTACCGTTACCACGTACCAGTTCCTGAACCTTCGCTAATTTTGTGCCTGCTGGAACGTCAGCAGCAAGAGAGGAGAACGAAGTGGCAGCCACTGCCATACCAGCACCAAGAAGAAGTGCCTGAGTGATTTTGTTCTTATACATGCATTAAACTCCAAGTTTTTTAGATTGCATCCATGACGTCTTCTATAGTTGCCAGAACGGAGGGCATTTAGAAAAATTTAGCGCAATAAGCGTACAGCGTTTTCTAAACCTAAAGAAGATTGCGCAACACACTACCAATCATTGAAGTAATTTGCCATAAAAATGTAGTAAAAAACCGTTTAATTTTTTGGATAACGGTCTTCTTCAGACAATTACTCTGCAAAGATTGAAAACGACGGTTCAAACAAACTCAGATATCGCTCGAGCCAATCTTAACCACCAAATTGTTTCAAAAACAATCAATTTAGCAGAATCTTATCCTGCTTTAGAACAAAAACTTAACATTTCACACATCTCAAGTCGACCAGCGCACCACAAAATGCCACATAATTTCAACATAAATGTGACTTTTATCACCACTGCTAATGTGGGTAGTGCAAATGTTCATAAGTGCAACAGAACTATGTCAGGTTTTATAAAAAATCGAGGCACCAGCACTTTTTTTGTAACGCGCAGGAAACGATTTTTTTGTTTTTTTATATCGATTCAAAAGCATTTTATTTTTCTTTGTCAAAAGCTTGCCTCTCGGAAAAACTGACCGGGATGGCGGAAATTGAATGCCATCGTTACTTTCGCCTCTTTGTTTTTGAGGCAGTTTTTTTACAAGGAATGAGAGAAATACAATGAAACATCTAAGCTTATGCGCTATCGGTGTTGGTCTGGCTCTTTCAGGTTCTGCGTTAGCTGCACCTGCTGCACCAACTATTGATCTTGATGGTTCTAACAACCTGAAATTTTCAAAGATTCAGTTAGAAATGCAAACCTTGAAAGGCTACCACCAGATGGTGAGCTACAAGGATCTTGCTGATATCACAATTAAGTTCAACCAGTGGTCTGGTACAACAGGCGACACCTACAAAATCTACTTTGATGGTGTAGAAGTTGCTACTGGTCCTATTACCGGTAGTACAACAACAGCCGCTTTCCAATATGGTAAAGGTGGTCTTTATTCAGTTGAGGTTGCAGCGTGTGACGCAACAGGCTGTTCAAAATCAGCACCTCAAGAATTAGTTGTTGCTGATACTGACGGCGCACATTTAAAACCGCTAACAATGAATGTTGATCCTAACAACAAGACCTACAACACAGATCCAAACACTGTTGTTGGTACTTATTTTGTTGAATGGGGCATCTACGGTCGTGACTTTACTGTAGACAATATCCCAGTAGACAACCTTACTCATATTCTCTACGGCTTCATCCCTATCTGTGGTCAGAATGATTCATTGCTAAAAGACAATCCTAGCGGTCACAGAATGTTGCAAACTCTATGTACAGGTGTTAACGACTACGAAGTGGTTGTTCACGATCCATGGGCAGCATTTATGAAAGGGTTTGATCAAGCTGGTCACCAGTACGCTGATCCTATCAAAGGTAACTACGCCATGTTGATGGCATTAAAACAGCGTAACCCTGATTTGAAGATTGTTCCTTCTATCGGTGGCTGGACGTTATCTGACCCGTTCCACGGATTCACCCAAAAAGCCAATCGCGATATCTTCGTTGCTTCTGTTAAGAAATTCCTTAAAACCTGGAAATTCTACGACGGCGTAGATATTGACTGGGAATTCCCTGGTGGTGGCGGTCCAAACGGTAACCTAGGTGACCCTGTTAATGATGGTCCTGCGTACGTTGCGCTTATGCAAGAACTACGCACCATGCTTAATGAACTAGAAGTGGAAACTGGTCGTACTTATGAGCTGACTTCAGCTATCGGGGTAGGTTACGACAAACTTGAAGACGTAGACTACGCAGCAGCAGTTCAGCACATGGACTACATCTTCGCGATGACTTACGACTTCTACGGTGCTTGGAGCAACAATCCTGGTCACCAAACAGCACTTTACTGTGGTAACTTCATGCGTCCTGGTCAGTGTGATGGTACAGGCACAGATGCTAATGGCGAACCATACAAAGGTCCTGCGTACACAACTGACAACGCAATCAAGATCCTTCTAGGTCAAGGCGTTCCTGCAAACAAACTGGTTGTAGGTACAGCGATGTACGGTCGTGGTTGGGATGGTGTAATGCCTGGAACTCTGACTGACCCTACAGACCCAATGACTGGTACAGGTACAGGTGCACTGACTGGTACAGAAGCTCAAGGTGTTTGGCAAGATGGTGTAATCGACTATAAAGGCATTAAGGCAAACATGCTTGGTGCAAACAACCAGGGCATCAATGGCTTTGAGTACGGTTACGATGAATTGGCTGAAGCGCCATACGTATGGAACCGTTCAAACGGTAAGCTAATCACGTTTGATGATGAGCGTTCTGTTAAAGCGAAAGGTGCTTACGTACGTAGCCTAGGTCTAGCTGGTCTGTTCTCATGGGAAATCGATGCGGACAACGGTGACATCCTAAACGCAATGCACGAGGGTCTGGCGACTATCGGTGGTAACCGTGCACCAATCGCTTCTGCGGGTGCGGACGTTGCTGTTGAAGGTCCTGCTCAGGTAACTCTAGATGCTAGCGCTTCTAAAGACCTTGATGGCACAATCGCAAGCTACGCTTGGAAACAAGTAACTGGTCCGGCTGTAACTATCACTAATGCAAACGCGGCAGTTGCTACGGTAGACTTTGCAAGTGTTACTGCGGCTCAGACTTACACGTTTGAAGTCACTGTTACTGATAACAAAGGTGCAGCATCTACAGACAAAGTTCTGGTGACTGTTTCTCCTAAAGGTGTGAACTCTGCACCAGTAGCAGCAGTTTCTGCTCCAGCACAAGCAGCAGCAGGTGACGTAGTCGTCGTTGATGCAAGCGGCTCTACAGACGCTGACAACGACACTCTAACTTACACTTGGGATGTTCCAGCAGGCGTTAACGCGACTGTTCAAGGTGCAAAAGTTACCTTTACAGCAGCAAGCTACGATGTGGACACTACTCTAAACTTCTCTGTAACAGTGAGCGATGGCAAAGCATCAAGCTCTGCACAAGCAGCCGTTGTTGTTAAGAAGAATGTTGTAGACCCAACGTGTGACGTGACTGGTATCAACGTTTACCCGAACTGGCCTCAAACAGACTGGGCTGGTAATCCAAACCACGCCAAAGCTGGTGACCAAATGGTTCACAATGGCGTGATTTACGAAGCGAACTGGTACACTACAACTGTACCTGGTTCTGACGGTAGCTGGTCAACAATTTGTACTGTTGCTAAGTAATACCGATTAGTGCCTACTCTTGGGTAGGTACTTAAAACCAAAGAGCCGGTCAGAATGATCTCCATCTGACCGGCTCTTTAGTGTCTGTTGTCTAGTATCTAAAGAAGTGGGCTTAAGACTACTCGCCTTGCTCCGCCCATCGGCTGGCGGCGGCGGCGTCTGATTCTCTCGACTCAACCCATCTCACTGAATCCGTCGTTCTCTCTTTTTTCCAGAAAGGTGCCTGAGTTTTCAGGTAGTCCATAACGAATTCACAGGCGTTAAACGCATCTCCGCGATGTGCACTAGAAACACCAACAAATACGATCTGATCACCAATATCCAAATCACCAACACGATGTATGACTCGAATATTCTCAATAGACCACCTTTGCTTGGCTTGCTCACATAGGCTTTCCAGCGATTTCTCAGTCATTCCTGGGTAATGTTCCAGCGACAATCCAATAACGTTGTCCCCCAGGTTCATATCTCGTACTTTTCCAACAAATGTCACAACCGCACCAGAAGATGTGCCCTGAGCGAGCACGTCATATTCATCAGCGAGAGAAAAGTCTTCCTTTTGAACCGATACCTGCGACATTCCTTACCCTCCGGTGACTGGTGGGAAAAATGCGACTTCATCGCCGGACTGTATAGGAGAATCCAGAGGGGAAAGAGTCTGGTTAATTGCCACCAGCAATTTCCCAGCTTCCAGCGCTAACGCCCATTTGTCGCCTTTTTCAACTAAATGAAGGCGAAGCTGCTCTGCCGTTTCATAACTGCTATCGACTTCGATTTGATCGACACCAACCAATTCTCTGGTTTGCGCAAAAAACAATACTTTGATCATCATTCCGCCTTAAAGTGACCGGATTTGCCACCAGTTTTCTCAAGTAAGCGCACTTGCTCGATAACCATGTCTTTTTGAACCGCTTTACACATATCGTAGATGGTCAACGCCGCCACAGACGCTGCTGTCAGCGCTTCCATTTCGACACCTGTTTTACCTGCCAGCTTGCACACTGATTCGATTCGGACCTTGTTCTCTGACTCAATGGCTTCTAGCTGAACTTCGACTTTAGACAGCAGCAACGGGTGGCAAAGTGGAATCAAATCCCAAGTTTTTTTCGCCGCCTGAATCCCGGCAATTCTTGCTGTCGCAAAAACATCGCCTTTGTGATGAGAACCTGAGACGATCAGCTCCAAAGTTTCTGGTGCCATGTGAACAAAAGCTTCTGCCCTTGCCTCGCGTACCGTGTCTGCCTTAGCAGACACATCCACCATGTTAGCTTCGCCCGACGCATTGATGTGGGTAAACTGAGTCATTCAATTCCCCTATTTGCTCAGGTGAGGCATAAAGTTACAAGGACGATGGCTGGCATCCATCTGTTGTTTAATGATCTTAGTCCAGGCTGTCCGGCACGCCCCAGTTGACCCTGGCATAGCGAAAATTACTGTATGATTCGCAAATCCTGCAATCGCACGAGACTGAATGGTGGATGTCCCGATTTCCTCGTAGGAAACCGCTCGGAACAGTTCACCAAACCCTTCAACCTGCTTGTCAAAAAGTGGAACAAGGGCTTCAGGAGTACTGTCACGAGAAGTAAAGCCAGTGCCGCCTGTAATCATAATTGCCTGAATCGAATCATCGGCAATCCACTGAGATACGACCGCACGAATTTGATACATATCATCAATAACGATTTTCTTATCTGCCAGATTGTGACCAGCTTCCTGAAGATGTTCAGCAAGGTAACCACCTGAAGTATCGTTTTCTTCTGTACGCGTATCAGAGACGGTTAACACTGCAATGTTAGCTGGTTGAAATTTGCTTTCAGCGTGACCCATTTAGCTCACCTTTTGTATTTATTAAATTGAAATTGAATGGCTGGTCGCATTGCCACCAGCACAAATATTTAACTGACTATCCGCCGATCGACGCCAGGTGCGGTGTGATGCCTGAGTTTCCATCATGGAGGAAATGGCTGACCGACTTATTCTGAAGCTGCTGAGAAATTCTCTGAATCAACTCAGATTCCTGATCATCTCGCTGCAGAAGATCGCGCAGCTCCACCCCTTCCTCACCAAACAAACAGAGGTGAAGCTTGCCTTTGGCGGAAATACGTAGGCGGTTACAGCTTTCGCAGAAATCCTTTTCATAAGGCATGATCAGACCAATCTCGCCCTGATAATCCGGATGTATAAAGACCTGAGCAGGTCCGTCGTTTAATGCCTTAGGTTTCAACAGCCAGCCATTGGCAATCAGATGATTGCGGATACTCACACCGGACTTGTGATGATTCTTAAAGAGACCATCCATTTCACCCGTTTGCATCAACTCAATAAATCGGAGTTGAATCGGACGATGCTTGATCCAGTGAAGAAAAGCAGGTAACTCCAGATGATTCAGATTCTTCAGGAGAACAGCGTTGACTTTGACCTGCTTAAAACCGACTTCAAACGCCTTATCAATCCCAGCCATCACCTGTTCAAATTTGTTCTCACCCGTTATCTGATGGAACATTCGGGCATCCAGGCTATCGACACTCACGTTGATATTGGTGAGACCAGCATCTTTCCAGGAAGCGACTTGCTTTTCCATGCGGTAGCCATTGGTGGTCGTCGCCACTTTGCGAATACCCGTAGTCGTCGCTACCTCATGAATGATCTCAGTGAAATCTTTACGCAGGCTAGGCTCACCACCGGTTATACGAACTTTGTCGGTACCACAATCGGCAAACGCGCGAACCACGCGACGGATTTCTGGGAGGGTTAAAAAAGACGAGTTTCGTTGACCCGAGGGGTGTCGATACCCATCAGGCAAACAATATGTGCATTTAAAGTTACATACGTCGGTAACTGATAAGCGCAAGTAATAGAACTTGCGATTGAAATTATCTTCGAATTGTTGCGCCACGGAACACCTTTCCAAACACGGGAGGCTTGCTCATTTCCAAACAAACCCTTGTGACAAAACGTCACTGGCTGACACTTCATATCCGCATGTTGCGAACTTAGCAGTGAAAGCTCGGAGCTATGGCAGCCACGCACTATGCGTGGCAGCTTCTAATAAAATACTTAATATTATTGTGGGATACCAGCTTAACTTTGCAAAAATTCGAATTTGTGCAGTTCAATCGCTAGAATTTTAGTAAATCAGCAGGCAAAGTATCGGCATCTACTCTGATCAGCTTTGCTCAATGACAACGCTGGCCGGGAATAACAAAAAACGTGAACGTGTATGACTCTATATAAAAACAAGAAAGTGGTCGCCATTGGTGGCGGTCACGGGCTAGGAAGAATGTTGGCTGCACTTAAAGATTTCGGCAGCAACGCGACTGGAATCGTTACTACCACTGACAACGGCGGCTCTACAGGTCGAATCCGAGACTGTCAGGGTGGCATTGCCTGGGGCGATACGCGTAATTGCATTAACCAGCTGATTACCGAACCCTCTATCGGCTCTATGATGTTCGAATACCGCTTCAAGGGTGTTGGCGAACTCAACGATCACAACCTGGGTAATCTGATGCTCACGGCGCTGGATAACCTTTCTGTTCGCCCTTTAGAAGCCATCAACCTGATTCGGGACATGCTCAATGTGGATGTGAATATCGTCCCTATGTCTGAACACCCTTCAGACCTGACTGCCCTTTCTACCTCTGGCGAAAGAGTTCGGGGCGAAACCAGTGTTGATGAAATGGAACAGGATCTTCAGCGGCTGTATCTTGAGCCTCAGGTTCCTGCAACCAAGGAAGGATTAAGAGCAATCGAAGAAGCCGACTGCATTATTTTAGGGCCAGGCAGCTTTTTAACCAGCATCATGCCGCCACTGCTGATTCCGGAGCTGGGTAAATCCATCGCCAGAAATGAACAAGCCAGGCTGGTGTTTATTGAAAACCTTTCACCTGAATATGGACCTGCAGGTCGAATGTCTCTACAGGAGAAACTTAACTGGTGTCAGCGCGCGTGTGATGGAAGGAAAATAGATCTGTTATTGAGCAGCGAGCAGCCACAGGATTTGGATGGTGTGGGTGAGATTGTCACCATTGACCTTGCTTCAGCAAACCATCAATGGCGACACGATCGAACCAAACTGCAAAAGGCGATAGAAAACTTACTCGGTTAACTTGATAAACTCGTCTTTCGTAATGTGAAGACAGGTGATCATGGTTTCTCGGTTTTCTTCCGTGTTAATAGGTTCACCTGTTTTGTATCTGGCGTCTAGTCTTGTGGCAAATTCACACAGCCTTTCTGCTCCAAAACTGGCGGCACTGCTTTTTAAAGAGTGGCTGATGGCTTTCAATTGCTCTTCAGCTTCACTTTGTTCAGTTGGTCCATTGGCTAACGCCTCGGCATAGTCCACCAGCTCCCCAATAAAAATGGAAAAAAGCATAGGGAGATTTTCTTCCCCAATATCCCTACTCAATTCGTCTATTTTGTCTGTATTGACAACCGCTTTCATCCTACCCTCTTAATCTTCTTAGTTTTGCTCTTATTGTTCTTTCCAAGCTTGTAGCTTGCGATACAAGGTAGATGGGCTGACATCCAAATAACCCGCAGCCTTTGGAATATTTCCTTCACAGGCCTCTATTGCTTGTTCTATCGCACTTTTTTCGGTAAGCCACAGTGGTCGAATTTCTTCTACTGAGAGTTTAGTTGATTTTGCGTCATATGCATTTACTTGCTTCAAATCTGATACGGAAGGCAAATTTAATGGCGGTGGCAACATGTTTAATGTGATCTCGCTACCATGATTGAGTACTACGGCATTACGAAGCACATTCTGAAGCTGACGAACATTACCCGGCCATTCGTATTCAATAAATTTATCAACGACTTGCTGCGAGAATCGAACAAACCCTTTACCCTCTTCATGAGACATGTAACCGAGTAACGAATAAGCAATCTCTACTACATCTTCCCCTCTGTCTCGCAAAGGAGGAAGGTGCAGTGGAATGACATACAAACGGTAATATAAATCTTCTCGGAAGCGCCCTTCCTGAACTTCTTTCCAAGGATCACGGTTAGTCGCGCACACGAAGCGTACGTCTACACTCTTCATTTTGGAAGATCCGACCTTTTGGAAGGTACCCGTTTGAATGAATCTAAGCAGTTTGGTTTGCAGGTCCAGATCCATTTCACACAGTTCATCCAAGAACAGCGTACCGCCGTCTGCAAGCTCTGCCGCACCCTGTCTGTCGGTAGATGCCCCGGTAAACGCCCCTTTCACATGACCAAACAGTTCACTTTCAATTAAGTCTTTTGGTATTGCAGCACAGTTAATGGCAATAAACGGGTTTTCGCCACGTTTACTGGCGGCATGAATCGCTTCTGCACACACTTCTTTACCGGTACCACTTTCGCCCGTAATAAATACTGACGCTTTACTGGGAGCCGCGGAGTCGATAGTTCGGTAAACAGCCTGCATGGTCTGGCTACTGCCAATAAAGCCCTGGTAGTTGTTATCGGGCTCGCTGCTTGGAGAACGAAGTTTCCCTGCTTTGCGAATGGCGTTATTGACCGTTACACGCAGGCGGTCTGCCTCACAAGGCTTAATTAAAAAGTCCTGAGCACCCTTACGCATTGCCTCAACGTCGGTATCAATCGAACCGTGTGCGGTCATAAAAATAACAGGGACATCGGGGTAGTTTGATTTCACCGAAGAAAGAACGTCCATTCCCGTCATATCAGGAAGGCGTAAGTCGAGAAGAATCAGGTCTGGTGTTCGCTCTTCCAGGCTTTCAACTGCATCTTTACCTGTTCCGACAATAGTAATATCCAGCCCCAGTGGACTGAGGTAAGATCGATAGAGCGCTGCTACTGAGGCGGTATCCTCCACCATCAATAGGTATTTAGGATTGGGGTTAGAAGTTGTGTCTTGCATATCCTAGCCGTTGCACTTTAGTAATATAGTTGCAATATGAATCGCATTTTGCGAAAAATGATAGCCTAAACTGAGGAAAATGTAAAAGAAAGGGTGAAATAAACATGGCACGCAATGTGCAACTGCATGTATGACCCTAACGGGTCACCTAGCCAACTGACGTTGTTAGTGAACAAAGTATTCACGAAATGAAGCCAATAGATCGATTTCTATTGGCTATTTTTTTATCTTAATCACACTACGTTAGCAAACTAGCTATTCACGATGAACTGTGCTTTCAGTTTTTCGATTTCATCTCGTTTCTCTGCAGCCAGCTCAAATTCCAAGTTTTGGGCATGTTGATACATTTGACCTTCCAACTTAGCAATTTCTTTCTCAAGTTCTTGAGGTGACAACACTTCGTATTTATTCGATGGCTCAGCCACCTTAGAAAGCGGAACTTGTTTGTTGTGGCGTTTTCCTTTCGCCTTGGCAATATCACCAAGCTCCATGATGTCTTTAACGTTAGTTTGCAACGCCTGCGGGGTGATACCCTGTTCTTCGTTATAAGCTTGCTGCTTCTCGCGACGACGGTTCGTTTCATCCATGGCTTTTTTCATGGACTTAGTGATCGAGTCTGCGTAAAGGATCGCTTTACCACTCAGGTTACGCGCAGCTCGGCCTATGGTCTGAATCAGAGATCTCTCTGAGCGTAGGAAGCCTTCCTTATCCGCATCCAGTATCGCCACTAGGCTAACTTCTGGCATGTCTAAGCCTTCACGAAGTAAGTTAATACCAACTAACACGTCGAACTCGCCCAAACGAAGGTCTCGAATAATCTCTACGCGCTCAACTGTATCGATATCCGAGTGAAGATAACGAACCCTTACATCATGCTCGTGCAGGTATTCCGTCAAGTCTTCTGCCATGCGTTTGGTGAGTGTCGTAACCAGAACGCGCTCAGCCTTCTGACTCCGGATACGAATCTCAGATAACAGGTCATCCACCTGAGTGGCAACAGGTCTCACTTCGAGTTGCGGGTCTAATAACCCAGTCGGTCGAACGACCTGATCAGCGACGTCACCGTCTGATTTTTCTAATTCATAATTACCAGGTGTTGCAGACACGAAGATAGTTTGTGGTGCCAGGGATTCAAATTCCTCGAACTTTAATGGTCGGTTATCCAACGCAGACGGCAACCTGAAACCAAATTCAACCAAGGTTTCTTTACGTGAACGGTCGCCTTTGAACATGGCCCCGATTTGAGGAACCGTAACGTGGGACTCGTCAATAATGAGCAAACCATCGTGAGGAAGGTAGTCAAACAAGGTCGGAGGTGGCTCGCCCTCATTGCGTCCACTGAGATAACGTGAATAGTTTTCGATACCAGAACAAAAACCAAGCTCGGTCATCATCTCAATATCAAATTGAGTACGCTGGCTGATTCGCTGTTCTTCCAGAAGTTTGTTGTTTTCCAGCAGGTGCTTCTTGCGCCCTTCTAGCTCAACCTTGATGTTTTCAATCGCTTCGAGAATCCTCTCTCTTGGCGTGACATAGTGGGTTTTAGGATAAATGGTAAATCTTGGCAAATCCCGCTGTTTAACCACACCCGTAAGTGGGTCGAAAACGCTGATGCAATCGACTTCATCATCGAACATTTCGATACGAACCGCATCCTGTTCAGACTCTGCCGGGAAAATGTCAATCACCTCCCCTCTCACCCGAAACTGACCGCGCTCAAACGCCACGTCATTTCTGGAATACTGCAGCTCTGCAAGACGACGAAGGATATCGCGCTGATCGATCATGTCACCACGACGAACGTGAAGCATCATTTTGAGGTAGCTGTCCGGATCGCCCAATCCGTAAATAGCAGAAACAGAAGCGACAATGATGGCATCTTTGCGTTCAAGTAGTGCTTTGGTTGCTGACAAACGCATTTGCTCGATGTGAGCATTCACTGACGCGTCTTTCTCGATAAAGGTATCGGTTGTCGGAACGTAGGCTTCAGGTTGGTAATAGTCGTAGTAAGAAACAAAATACTCGACAGCATTGTTAGGAAAGAACGCCTTCATCTCTCCATACAGCTGGGCAGCCAGAGTTTTGTTGGGGGCGAGTAAAATTGCTGGTCGTTGTGATTCTGCAATCACGTTGGCAAGGGTAAATGTTTTACCCGAACCTGTTACACCTAATAATGTCTGATGTGCCAGACCAGAATCCAGTCCATCCAGCAACTGCTTAATCGCAGTAGGCTGGTCACCCGCTGGGGTGTATTTGGAGACCAAATCGTACGTCTTACTCATATTTTATCCCTAACCATAATTTGCCCAGTATTGTCTTTGCTAATGTCTCTTAAGGTCAATACGTATAAACATTAAAAGTCAGATCTATGACACATTTACTACTAGATCCTGACAAGTTTATCTGATATCTTTCTTGACCCTGCTCGGAAATCCCCACAAAAAAACACTATTTTCTATCCACTAGTTTTCCCCAAAATTTCGTGCCCTATTGCTATATGGTCATATATTGCATTTTTATTCACAAAGCATTTCACTGACTCACCTAAACGCATTCTCATTATAAAACATAAAGTTAAACTGCATTCTTTCGACAAAATTATCCTTTCCTAATATTGAAAAAACAGAGCTCTGTATTTTGTCAAAAATCAATTAACACACTTATCCACAATTTTAGTGGATAAGTGCGACTAGGTCTTACTCTGCAAGGCTTACATGAATGTAAAGCCGTTTTTATTCATTTTTTTTCGGTTTTCTTTTCATTTGAGTGTTGACAGAAAAATCGGGTGTCGCTAAGATTCGCACCACTCAATTGTTCCCCCTTAGTTCAGTTGGTAGAACGGCGGACTGTTAATCCGTATGTCGCAGGTTCGAGTCCCGCAGGGGGAGCCACTATTCCAAAAGCCATGTCGAAAGATGTGGCTTTTCTCGTTTTAGGCAGCTGGCTTTTTTAGATTACATTGTCGCTATCCACACCGAGCTAATCTCTCAAGTAAGGTGAGCAAAAAACCAACATCAAACATCATTTTTTGACCGCAACTTTATGTTTTCATTGAGAACCTCAAAGTCCTACTCTTGATGAAGATAAGAGAGACAAATTTCTGAGCCGTAATTGAAGAAACTCCACCTGCAACTCACTGTAAATGATATTAATTCTCAACAACTTGGCTATTTTCCAATTCTTGAATCATAATTCTATAAATAACCGACTAATAATCAGCCAAATACCCAAAAAACTTGCTCTATCTTGGTTGTTAATTTCTTAACAAAGCAGGATAATATTAAGATCTGATTTATTTGTTTAGAGATGCCATGACAGAATATCTGTTGCTGCTTGTTGGCACTGTATTGGTCAACAACTTTGTTCTTGTAAAATTTCTAGGTCTGTGTCCGTTTATGGGGGTTTCAAAAAAACTTGAAACCGCGATCGGCATGGGTCTGGCCACCACATTTGTGCTGACTCTGGCATCGGTTAGCGCGTACTTAGTAGAAACCTACATTCTTATACCGCTTGGTATCCAGTACCTACGCACCATGAGTTTTATTCTGGTGATTGCGGTTGTTGTACAGTTCACAGAAATGGTTGTGCACAAAACCAGTCCGACTCTATACCGCCTATTGGGCATCTTCCTGCCCCTGATCACTACCAACTGTGCGGTACTGGGTGTCGCTCTACTCAACATCAACGAAAACCACAACTTCATCGAGTCCATTGTTTATGGGTTTGGTGCGGCTGCAGGTTTTTCAATTGTTCTTATCCTGTTTGCTTCTATGCGTGAGCGCATTGCAGCCGCTAACGTTCCTACTCCGTTTCGGGGAGCCTCAATCGCTATGATTACGGCAGGATTAATGTCTCTTGCATTCATGGGCTTTACTGGGTTGGTGAAACTGTAATGAGCGGAATTTTAATCGCGATCATCGCGTTAGCTGTACTTGCCGCAATTTTTGGTGCCATTCTTGGATTTGCTTCTATCAAATTCAAAGTGGAAGCCGACCCTATCGTCGACCAGATAGACGAAATACTTCCGCAGACCCAATGTGGTCAATGTGGCTATCCGGGCTGCCGTCCTTATGCCGAAGCCATTGCTAACGGCGACTCCATTACCAAATGTCCTCCGGGTGGACAGGCTTGTATTGAAAAGCTTGCAGATTTAATGGGAGTTGAAGCAGGAGAGCCGGAACACGATCCAGAAAAAAGCATCAAAAAAGTCGCTTATATACATGAAGATATGTGTATAGGATGTACTAAATGCATCCAAGCTTGCCCCGTGGATGCAATAGTTGGAGGAACCAAAGCACTGCATACTGTCATTAAGGATGAATGTACAGGATGCGATTTATGTGTAGCGCCTTGTCCGACAGACTGTATTGAGATGATTCCAATTGCTCAAACAACGGATACATGGAAGTGGCAATTAAACGCAATACCGGTGGTGAACGTCACCGACTCTCAACCTCAAGAATTACAATAAGAAGGATTGGGTATGTTGTCACTCGTCGAAAAAATCCGCTCTGGTTACCTCTGGGACTTTCCCGGCGGTATTCATCCTCCAGAAAACAAACGTCAGTCCAACCAAACGGCAATGCAACCACTGCCGTTGCCAACCGAGTTGGTATTGCCAGTAAAGCAACACATCGGTAAGCCTGGTGATCTCGCTGTAAATCCAGGTGATCGCGTTCTTAAAGGGCAAGCACTGACCAAGTGTTCCCTCAGCTTCATGCTCCCCGTTCATGCACCAACATCCGGTGTTGTAACCGCTATTGAGCCTAGGACCACGGCGCACCCTTCTGGCTTAACTGAGCTTGCAATCGTTATTCAGCCTGATGGCAAAGAAGAATGGATTGAAAAACACCCTATCGCGGACTTCAAGCAAGAATCACCCGACGCGCTCATTGAAATTATTCGCAATGCCGGTATTTCCGGAATGGGTGGTGCGGGCTTCCCGACCGCCAAGAAAATTCAGTCTGGTCTGGCAAAAACAAAGATATTCATCGTCAATGCAGCAGAGTGTGAGCCATACATCACAGCCGATGATCGTCTGATGCAGGAACACGCGGAAGAAATTATCAAAGGTATTGAGATTGTCGAACACATTCTCAAACCTGAACTCACCATTATCGGCATCGAAGACAACAAGCCAGAAGCCATCGAAGCGCTGCAACTGGCAGCAACGGCAAAAGATTTGGTGATACGTGTTATTCCGACCAAGTATCCTTCTGGGGGCGAAAAGCAGCTCATTAAGATACTGACCGACAAAGAAGTTCCCGCTAATGGAATTCCTGCAGACATAGGAATTCTTGTACAGAACGTCGGTTCCATGCATGCGGTCAAGAGAGCAGTAATCGATGGCGAACCTTTGATTCAGCGCGTAGTGACGTTAACAGGCAAAACTTTCAAACAGCCTAAGAATGTCTGGGCTTTGCTCGGTACACCTGTTTCTCATTTGCTAGAGCACAGCAACTATAAAGCAGATAAGAAGTCACCAAGGCTCATTATGGGTGGACCGATGATGGGGTTCACCTTGCCGCACGCTAATGTCCCAATCACAAAAACAGCAAACTGCATACTTGCCCCCTCCAGACGCGAACTTCCTACCGAGCGATACGAAATGGAATGTATTCGCTGCGGTGAGTGTGCGGATGTGTGTCCGGCATCGTTGCTACCGCAGCAATTGCAATGGTATGCCAAAGATCAGGATTACGATAAGTGTGAAGAACTTAATCTAAAAGACTGCATTGAGTGTGGTGCCTGCGCATTTGTTTGCCCCAGTGAGATTCCACTTGTTCACTACTATCGTGAAGCGAAAGCGGAAATCCGAACACGCAAAGATGAAGCCATTGCTGCGGAAAGAGCCAAACGTCGCTTTGAAGAAAAAAATGCGCGTATGGAGCGAGACAAACTGGCTCGGGAAAACAAGTTTAAGAAAGCGGCTGAATCAAGGCGTAAAGATCTTAAAACTAGCGATGGTGATGATGCAATAGCAGCCGCCATTGCACGTGTTAAAGCGCAAAAAGCGAAAGAGCCAGCCAAAGACGAAGTGAAACCTGCCGTGGCAGCCGCCATTGCTAAGGCAAAAGCCAAACAAGCTGAAGCTATGTCGGCAGGCAAATCAGAGCCAGATAACAGCGAGATGGCTAAGCTTCGCGAAGAGAGAAAGCGTCAGGCCAGAGAGCGTAAGGCGCAGAAAGCAGCTGAAGCAGGTAATACAGATAGCGAGACTGGCTCTGATAACAAAAAGGATGCGGTCGCTGCTGCCATCGCAAGAGCTAAGGCGAAAAAAGCAGGCCAAACTGCACCTGACACGAGCGATAAAAAAGACGCAGTTGCTGCTGCGATTGCCCGAGCCAAAGCCAAAAAAGCACAACAAGCTCAGGAACAAGACCAATCTTCTGATACCAATGAAGATGGCGATTCCAAAAAAGCGGCAGTGGCTGCTGCTATCGCCAGAGCGAAAGCGCGTAAAGCTGAAAAAGAACAACAAGCTCAACCTGAACCAGAAAGTGCAGAACCAGCCGCTGAAGAAGATCCAAAGAAAGCTGCCGTCGCTGCTGCTATCGCCAGAGCAAAAGCTCGCAAAGCTGAAAAAGAACAACAAGCTCAACCTGAGTCAGAAAACGTTGAGCCAACCGTTGAAGAAGATCCAAAGAAAGCTGCCGTACGCTGCTGCCATTGCCAGAGCAAAAGCTCGCAAAGCTGCAAAAGAGACAAGAAAGCCGAATCTGAACCAGAAAGCGCAGAGCCAGCCGCTGAAGAAGATCCAAAGAAAGCTGCCGTCGCTGCTGCGATCGCCAGAGCAAAAGCTCGCAAGGCAGCAAAAGAGCAAAGAAACCGAATCTGAACCAGAAAGCGCAGAGCCGGCCGCTGATGAAGATCCAAAGAAAGCGCCGTCAGCCGCTGCTATGCCAGAGCAAAAG
>NZ_AFWJ01000303.1 GCF_000222685.1 Vibrio nigripulchritudo ATCC 27043
CAGCGCAGGAGCTGTTGCGCCGGGAAAGCGAGCTGGCTAACGCGGCTAACGAAGCGAAATCCATGTTCCTTGCAAACATGAGCCATGAAATCCGAACGCCTATGAATGGTGTGGTTGGGATGATCAACCTGCTCAGTGATACGGATTTGACACCAGAGCAAAGCACCATGGCGACAACCATCCGTGACTCATCAATGACGCTGCTTAACATCATCAATGACATTCTGGATTTCTCCAAAATTGAAGCGGGTCAGATGCAGGTCGAAAACATTCCTGTGGAATTCCAGGTCGTGATGGAACGTACTGCAGATGTGCTCTTCCTTCAGGCACAGAAAAAACACATTTCCCTTCTCCTTAAACACGACTCTAGGATTCCTAAGTTCATCATGAGTGATGGAGTAAGGTTGGGTCAGATCTTACTGAACGTGGTGGGTAATGCGGTGAAATTCACCAGTGGTGACGAGCAATATCAAGGTCAGGTCTGGATTATGACTGAACTGCTCGAAAACACTGACGGTGACATGATTGAAATTCGGGTGAAAGACAATGGCATCGGTATGTCTGATGCGCAAATGAACAAGCTTTTCTCTGCGTTTTCGCAGGCAGATACGTCCACAACACGGGTATATGGCGGAACTGGATTAGGGCTGTCTATAACGAAATCTCTTATCGAAATGATGGGAGGAAGCATTCGTGTGGAAAGTCAGGTGGGCGAGGGCAGTTGCTTCATTATGACAATACCTTGTGTTTACGACATGGATGACAGCGTTCAGCAAGACAATATTGATTTCTCCGCAGTGAAGATTTTGTCGGTAGTCCGCTCCCCTGAACTGGGCGAGGTTGTGAAACATAATCTAGAGAGTGTCGGATGTGATGTGGTATCGGTATCTTCGTTTGACCGAGCCGAGAAAGTGCTCACCCACGACTCTCAAGACTTCACGATATTAGTCGCAGGTCCCGAACATAGTGCGAAAGACATAGAAGACACTTACGAAAAAAGCGTCGGTCTGCTGCTTAAAGAAGAGACTAAAACGCTGCTATTGTCAGACGACACATCATCAAGCAAAGGGTTTGTCACCTCCAGAACCATGGTATCGGGTGTTCACCCGCTGAAACCTAGTGAGCTGGAATTGGGTATCGCTATCTTATTGGGTAAACGCAGCCCAATTGCAGAGAAAAGGCAAACGCTGCAAACCACTCAAAATCTCCCTTCTAAAGAGAAAGCAAGAAATGACGGGCGCTTGATTCTGGTTGCTGAAGATCAGCCAACAAACCGTGATGTACTGGAAAGGCAACTTAACCGTCTTGGTTATGTCTGCGTAATGGCAGAGGACGGACTCGCCGCCTATAACATGTGGATGCGAGAGAAGTTTGGCTTGGTTCTGACGGACTGCCATATGCCAGTTATGGATGGATTCGAACTGACAAAAGCCATTAGAAAGCACGAAGAAGAAATGGAGATACCGAAGCCAATTCCGGTCATAGCGATAACCGCCAATGCGCTGGTGGGGGCAAGTGAAGAGTGCATTCAGGCAGGAATGGATGATTACCTTTCCAAACCCGTAGAGCTCACGGCATTGGGTGACATGCTGGAAAAATGGCTGGGTGTGCCTGAAGAGGAGTTGCAACAAGTCGCCAATCTGCCAAATGTTGCTCCGCAAGTTGAAGAACAACTAAATGAAGTGACTGAGATCGAAGACCAGTCCGATACATTGGAAAACGTAATTAATTTTGAACGGCTAGAGGCGATTTTAGGGACAGCCGAAATCGAGTTTCTTGCGCCTTTACTTCAGGGGTACTGGGATTCACTCCAGAACGATATGTCTGCTCTGGAAAGCGCACTGACGGAAAAGAATGGTCAGGAAGTACAGAGCATTGCCCACGCGGCAAAAGGTGCAGCGAATTCAGCAGGGGCAGAAATACTGGCGGAATCGTTTCTCACTTTGCAAAACGAAGCGCTTAAGCAGGACTGGAGCTATTTGGAAAATGTGTACCAGCAAAGCGTTGTTAAAGTCACCGACATACAAAAATACTTAGAACAAGAAAAGATAATTTAAACGTCTGAAAGCCAGGTAACAGCCCGTTGGGGCTAGGAAGGATTAAACATGAAAGCCTCAGAAATGTTCGCAAAAATGACGGTCATGATCGTGGAAGACCATGACTTTTCACGTAAAGCAACATTATCTATGTTGCTCCGTTTAGGAGTAGAAAACATTCTGACTGCACCTAATGGTCAGATAGCGGCTGACAAGCTTGAATGCCATAAAGTGGATATTGTTATCACAGACATCAATATGCCTGAAATGAACGGTATTGAACTGCTTAAAGCTATTCGAACGGGGATGACCAACAACGATAAAGCGACAAAAGTCATTGCCGTGACTTCTTATTCCAACACAGAAGTTTTACGTGCATGCATGAATCTGGATATTAATTCCTTTCTGGTTAAGCCAATCACGATTGATATGGCAAAAGAAAAGATCATTGCTGCATTTGGAGAATCAGCTCAATTGTTTCATGAACATGAATACAATCAGGTGAACTCAGACTTCGACTGCATGACAGAAGAGGTGATGGAACCGCCTAAGATTAAGGAGGTAAAACCGGAACCAGCAGAACCGATATTGCATGAAAACGAGAGATTTGTTTCAAAATTAAGTGATCTGGAAGCGGGAATGTGTCTAAAACAAGACATTTGTGCGGCAAATGGATCACGCCTAATCGCTGCGGGCGTGATACTCAATGAGAGGCTTATTAACCGTATCCACGAGTTGAGCACCATCATTAACATCGACAAACTTAAGGTAGAACTGCCTCCAGAAGGTGTCACAAAAGTTTCATAAAGCTAATTTCATTCGAGAGTTATTAATACTTAGTTAGAGTATGTTTAATTTTTCTTAATTCATTCTCTAAATTAAGAACGGCATTCGCATTAGTTTCCTCTATACTCACCGCAAGAGACATTCGGTAACCACGAATTATTTGTGGTTAATGTTCTTGCAGATATTGCGTACCTGAAACGCAATAAATCAGGCGTAGAGTGAAATGAAAGCAATTTTTCAAATCATTTTAAGCTCCTTTAGGGCGGCAATGGTTTCATTGATCCCATATTTGTTTTTCCGTTCTGCTTGGATAATTTTCATTGTAGTTAACAATAACTACTCGCTAGTCCCCTATGAAGACATAGCAACAATAGATATTTTGCTTGGCAAAATATTCCCAGTATTACTTACCTGTACGTTGGCTTATCACCTTTCATTCCACTTCTTTGACGAACGATTACTGGTTACATCGCTTGCTATAACGATGTTTCTTGTCTTCTCAGGCTACATAACCAAAACAGATGGTGGGTTAGTAATATCGGATGCGTTCGTGTTGGATGACGCCATTTTAATCCCAGTTCTAGTCTGTTTAGGGTATTTTCTTGTCAATCGATACATGAAATACAAGTTAATCCGAACCCGAGTCGTCAACCCAATTCTAGAAGGTGCGATTAACGGTATGATGCCTCACTTGCTGGTGTTTCTGGTTATTGGTGCGGTTTATTTCCTTCTCGAACAAACCAGTATCCATTCTGTGATTGAAATGATTGCGGGCTGGCCAGTGTGGATACAGGCTTATTTTCATACGCTTATTATCCACGTTATCTGGCTCACTGGCGTTCACGGTGCAGCCGCGTACTACACTTTTTTCGACAGCTCATTTGTTTCAGAAATCTACGTTTCTAACATGTCATTCAGCATGTTCTTTGACGTATTCGTTATCTATGGAGGGGCGGGAAGTACCTGGGCACTCATCATTGCCATCATGTTGTTCTCAAACATGAAGTTTGCACGAACCCTGGCAAAAATCTCTATTCCCTTCGCGATCATTAACGTTAACGAACTGCTCGTATTCGGGCTACCGATAATATTTAACCCGATTCTGGCCATTCCATTTGTACTGGTCCCTATGGTGAATCATCTGTTTGCTCAGGTGTATTTGTCGTTAGTGGATGTAATCGTTATCAGAGAAAGTATTGAGTGGGTGACGCCGTCACTTCTTGACTCTTATCTCGTCACAGGAGGTAACGTCAAAGCCATTCTATTACAGGTTTTGATCATTAGTCTGGATGTGATGCTCTACATGCCATTCGTACGCAAGTATTCAAACACCAGCAACGACAGCCTTCTCAACACTTTAATTCGTAAACTCAGGTTCAGTTACGCAGTTCCAGTTCAGAAAGAAGTGAGCTTTCTGGGAATGCACAATGAACTGGTCGAGCAGCAGGACAAGCTTAATAAAAGTTTGAAAGACATACTGGCGGGGGAACTCAGAATTTATTATCAACCCCAATTCGAATCCAAAACTTTGCAAATGATTGGTGTTGAATCTCTGCTTCGCTTAGAAAGCGATCAGAGTCTGAATTCTCCGGATTTTATAAGGCATTTTGAAAATGCCAAAATCGGCGAATACATTGATAAATGGGTGGTGGATACCGTTGAGAGCGACGTGAAAACGCAACCCGTTTTCAGGAATTTTGCTCTGAAGGTAAGCCTGAATCTTAATGTCGACTCACTAGGCGACAAGCAATTCATTAAAGATCTCATCAATAAAATGTCGGGTTATCCTGTCTGTTTTGAGATCACCGAGACCATCTATTCTCAAAATGTTGAGTTGGTCAGTGAAAGCGTAAGGATGCTGCGTGAAGCTGGATTTTTAGTGGCGATAGACGATTTCGGAACAGGGTACTCTAGCTTATCGATGCTCAGCGCGTTGGATGCGGACGTCATCAAGCTCGACAGGCTGTTTCTGAAACAGGCAAATACCGTGAAAGGCAAAGAGCTTTATCGTTCAATGATATCGACGTTAAAAAGACTTGGATTTGTTGTGGTGTCTGAAGGAATAGAAACGGAAGAAGAACTGGAGTTTGTGCAAAGTTGCAATGCGGATGTATTGCAGGGTTACTACTTCTCAAGAGCAATTAATGTTGACGAGCTAGAGCAGTATTTTAACGATGAAGAAGCGCTAGGTCATGCACCTCAGCAGCATTTCACTATTACCAGTTAATCTTCTACTGACTCCCTCAATTGATTGCCCAAGGTCTGATACCAGACCTTGGGCAATGTGATTATCTTCCGCGAGCATAAAGCACAACCAGTACGGTTTTCTTGATGATTTCCCAATCCATCTGAATCCAGCTTGAGAAGGATGTCAGTGCCAGAGCGTAGCTGTGGTCGTAGCCGACTTTTGAACGTACATCTTCAATACAGGTGTCATACCCTTGATTAACCTGCGCAAGCCCTGTTATGCCAGGAAGCACACCATACGTACGGTCTGAGAAGAATGGAATTTGCGGCTCCAGTTTATTGTAGAAATAAGGGCGTTCCGGGCGAGGACCAATCATGGACATATCCCCCTTAAGAACGTTCCAGAATTGCGGAATCTCATCAAGACGAGTCTTACGTAAAAACAATCCTACTCGGGTAATACGTGGGTCGTTGTCCTGTGCCCAGGTCGCACCAGTTTTGGCTTCAGCATCGACATACATGGTTCTGAACTTGATCATATTGAAAACGTTGCTACCTTCTGGAGTTACTCGCCCGACGCGCTCTTGTGCGTAAAAAACAGGTCCGCGAGAGTTAAGCTTTATTGCCAGTGCAATGATTGGGAAGAGAGGCAGTGTCAGGGCAATTCCTACCATTGCGCATCCAAGGTCAAAGACACGTTTAGCCAATGCAGTAGTGGGTGAAACTGAAAATGTCATAATATCCATAGTTCTCTCTCCTAAACTCGTTCCCAGTTGCCTTTTTCAAAGCCAAGGATGTATCGAAGACCACCAATCAGGCTCGCTGCGTGCCCGCTTACTACGTAGGCTAAGGTCTTAAAATGTTTGTAGCTAAATACACTAGGCAAGATAAGTGCCAGCAATGCGAGGGAATATCCTGCAATTTGCAACGCTGTCGCTACCATAAATAACGGGTGTTCACTCAACAGAATGGAGCCTCCCAATGCCGTCATCATCAGATAAGGCATAGTCACTCGCAGCCCCTTTCCAGAGAAGAAGGCAAACGCAACTCCCTTATATTTCGGATTAAATAGTTTGAACAGGCGAAGAATCTGCTGAAGGTTTCCAGCGGAAATTCTTAAACGACGTTTGAAATCTTGCTTCGAACTGGCTTGTTCCATTTCAAGCGCAAGCATTTGGGGCTCGTAGACGCCTTTGTACCCTCGCAAAATGATTCTCATAGGGATAATGAAGTCATCATTGATGGTGTCGAATTCGATCTCTTCAAACAACTTTCTTTTGAACAGGTAGAACGCGCCATGTGCGCCCAGTACGGAACCCAGCATCGCTTCGCTCTGTTTGATTGAACCCTGATAATTCCAGTATTGCTGTTCAACGTGTGAAGCCGACAAGATTTGATATTTGGGGTTGACCACGCCAACATTCGGATCTTCAAAATGCCTGGCAGCAATAAGCAGAGCATCACAGGAAATCAGACTGGATACATCACTCAGTGCGACTACATCCGTGTCTGCCTGACTGACCAGCTTGTTCACCATGGCGACTTTTCCCTGATTCACGTCAAAGTCGAAAATCTCGATATGGATTTCTTCGCAGATAGCTTCCTGAATCGTGTTGTAAGCAATGTTCGCGGTGTCATCTGTGCAGCCGTCGCAGGCTACCCAGACTTTAAGAAGGTGCGAAGGGTAATCCAGGCTGCATACGTTGCGTATCTTTTCGGCAATCCACTCTTCCTCATTGTAAGCAGGAATGATCAAAGTCACGGTAGGAAGACGGTTGTCCATGTCATCTGAACGATAGCAACGCGTATCTTTCATTGTGGGTTGCGGCGCTGCACGTTTGGCGATCATGGCAAGTAATGCCGGATAGCCAACGTGGTGATACAGAACCAGAAAAATGCAAAGAGCTGTCACGCTAATTAGTAACCATTCCATTGTTATTCCCCCTGATCACACAGTTTTTCGTAGGCAGATGTCATATTGCGGATGTCGTAATTTTCGACGACGTAACTTCTTGGTGAAAACGGGCTAGGGCAGTTCAGCATGCTTACCAGAATTTCACTCATAAGAGAGGCATTGTCGGGAAGCACAAGCTGACCTGACTTAAGGCACAGCGACTCTTTTACACCTCCCACATCGGTGGCAACCACCGGAATGTCGCACGCCTGTGCTTCAAGAGTTGATAGCGGGAAACCCTCGTTACGAGAAGGCAGGCAGTAAAGGTCTAGCGAGCGATAGAAATTAACCATGTCGCTGACGAACCCAAGGAAGAGGACTCTGTCTTCAAGTTTGAGTTCTTTTGCCAGTGCCATCAGTGACTCTTTCTCGGAACCGTCACCTGCAATAGCGAGAATGACATTGCATGGCATGTCTTTCAGAGCGTGTATCAGAGTATCCTGTCCTTTAACATGCTCAACTCTTCCTGAGCACCCGATGATTCGCTTGTTGTTTGGAAGCCCGAGCTTTTCTCTTGCTATGTTGGCTGCGCCAGGTGTGAAATGATCACAATCTACGCCGTTGTGAATGGTTTCAACCGGGATGTCATCAAAAATTCGGACTAGCTTGTCTTTCACGAATTCGGCATCGGCGACCATTTTGGGTTTAGAAAGATAACGAGCGATTTTTTCAATTCTGACTTCAGAATCTTCGTTCAGATGCCAGGCATCATGTTCGGTATGAATACGTACCGGAACATTGGCAAACCGAGCTGTAACATTCCCATAAAGCAAAGGACCGATATGATGGCTATGCACTACATCGGCTTTCAGTGAGCTTAATAAGTTCTTCATTTTCATGAACAACCCCAACTCGATGCCGGGTGTTTTGTTGAGAAAGAAAAGCTGATGCTCGTGATCCTTTAATCTCGGCCAGGACTTGAGCGCCTTATCTTTAGACCCTTCCAGGCTAACAACGAATACCTTGTTCGCTTTATCGGCAAACCGCAGCATATCCAATACCATGACTTCAATGCCGCCAGGTCTTAAGTGCTGAACTACATGAACTATGGTCTTCATATTGTGTCTCTCGTTTTTTGTTCGGTTTAGTCTTCTATAGCGAAAGGCGTGCCAATAAATATTGATAATAAATACAATGAGTTAAGTTATCTTTGTGAAAGTGAGTATTTGGTTTCTCAATTTGATAGTCGGTTTGAGAGAACAGAAAAGATAAAGCCCGCAGAAATGCGGGCTTGTCTTTCTAATGCGCTGATCTACGCGGTGGGGGTGATGTCAATCACTGGCATAGAAGTGGTATTTGAACCAAGATCCAGCACACTGTCATCGTCAGTATTTCTCATCTTAGGAACACGGGTTAACACAGGTTTGCCTGTAAGAAGTTCCACTTCGTCGCGTCGTCTGACTGCTGTGTCGGTTAGCTCTAGAATCAGGGCAATACCTGCACCTAGCCCTAGTCCTCCCACGATACCTGCAATCAGAAAGATGATGGGAGGCAGATTGGATGGCGCACTTGGCGTGTAGGGGCGATCAATCACTTTCACGCGCTTTTCCTGTTCGAAAACACCTAGCGAACTGGTTAACCTTGCCATTTCGTATCGTTCCAACAGGTTTTCATACAGCTGGCGTTTCAAAGAAAGGTCGCGTTGCAGGTTAAGTAAGGTTTTTTCGTTCTCACCAAACTTAGACGTCATTTTTTCCAGTTCAGTGATCATGGTTTGAAGGGTTTTCACTTCCTCTTCTAAACTGTCGACCTTTGAACGCGCTTTCTGCAAGTCATCCAGTTGAGAAATCAGAACAGGTTGGTTCTGATCCGAATCTTCGATAGCCGCTGAACTGGCGATGTCCCAAAGTTGAGTACTGTCCAAAGAAGGCTGACCTTGAGCAAGGAGATTCGCGCGTTCTGCCTCGAGCCTTCTAAGGTTGCGAATTTTAGCCTGAACCTTACTGTGAGAGTCCGTGTACTTGGCTCTGAGCAAAGTCAGTTCACTGCGGATTAGAATGATCTGCTCTTCCAGTTTGCCAACAACCGGATTGGTTTTTGATAGCTGAACATCCAGGCTTCCTAACGTTCTTTTGGCTCCGGCGTATTCGGCTTGTCTCTCAAATAGTCTTTGTTTTAGCTGTGCCAGACGGCTTAACGCTTCAAGCTGCATTTCCGGAAGCAATGAACCGTTATCGCTTTTAAACTTCGCCAGCGCGGCTTCAGCGGCGTCCAGCTCTGCCTGACGGTATTTGATGTTCTCGGAAAGAAAGTTCTGAGAATCGGTCATGGAAGAACGCTCTGGCGCAAGCAACTGCTCAACGAAGTGATGGCTTACGGCTTCCAGAGTTTCTTTCATCCCTTCCGACGTGTTTGAGCGATACTCAATTTTTAACAGGTCTCTGCCGATTTTGGTGACTTTAAGATTGTTAGATAGCTGACGAATCACCGCATCCAGTTCAATTGGGGACGGGTTATCACTCACCAAATTTCTTTCTTTGGCAACGGATGCCAGAATATGACGGCTATGAAGCAGTGTTTTTAGCGCATCCAGACGATCTTTCAACATGGTAGACACGGCAAGATCTTCCAAAAACGGGTTCATCTTTGCGGTTTCTTGAATCAGCATGCTGGTATGCGAATCGTAATATCTCGGTGTGGTTTTACCAATCAAGAAACCCAGGATTGGTAGAATGAGGGTCGGCATTAATATTACATAGCGACGACGCCATGCACCCATCAAGATGATTAGAACTCTCTGGCTTAATGTCATCATAGTGCCTCCAACCAGCCTTCAAGCTCGCGAGCACGGTTGTCCCACGAGTGTCTGGCAGCAGCTTCAGGCTGCGATTGATTGATCATAAACTGGCTGTTTTCCAGTGCAGACTTGAACTCTCTCGGGCTTCTTACACAGTGAACCAGCTTTTTGAAAGGTTGCAGTGCCGGGAAATCAGTCGTAACAATGGGTGTGCCCGCTGTAATGTATTCCAGCAATTTTAGTGGGTTGCAGGCTTTGATCTGTTCGTTATCGACAAATGGCAACATGCTGGCTTGCCAATGGCGGCTGTAGCTAGGCAGAGCGTGATGGGGTTTTGGTCCAAGCCAGTGAACATTAGGTAAATTCGGAAGTGGGTTGGTTGCCAGTTCGAGTTGACCAATGAACACAAAGTGCCATTCCGGCATAGAGCGAAATACCTGTTCCAGCATGTCGTAATCCAGCCAGTTAGAAAGGCTGCCATAAAATCCGGCGATAGGGCGACCATCTGTGGGTAAATCTATAGCTCTAGGAACCTGAGTCGAGAACAGAGAATAATCGACACCGTGTGGCAGATACTGAGTTTTGTTCTCTGGGAATTTACTCATCAGGCTTTCACTGGAAGCCAGAATCATGTCTGCTTTTTCGACCAGCTTTTGCTCGTGTTGCAGCACACAGCCATGATCAACGCCAGTCAGAGCACCAAAATCGTCACAGCAATAGTACACAACAGCAGATTCGTTCAGCTCACCGCACAGGTCTGCAGCGGTTGGCAGTGATGTCCATAAAATTGGGTCTTTCATTCCATAATGTTCTATCACTGGCAATAGCTGAGACTTCATCCAGTTTTTCGCCATGTTGCGCGCCCACATTGAACATGGGGCAGGGATGGTGCGCAGAGTGACAACCGGGAAATTAGGTTTAACCTGCATTACTTCGGTGCTTTTCTTTGTTGGGGCAGTAATTTTGGCCCACGCTCTTTTCATGTCGCGCACTGACAATCGAGGCTTTCTCAGTCCAATCGAATTTACCCAAAGTACTTTGCGGTTGTGGCTAATACGGTTGATAAGGTGCTGAGTGCTAGAAGGTAGTCCGCCCCAGTCTTCTCCGAATACAATCAAATCACGAGGCATGGCGAACCTCCTCAATAGTGTCTTGTGTTAGGGATTTAATGACTCTTGCAGGGTTTCCGGCGGCAAGAACCATGGGGGGAAGATCTTTAGTGACAACGCTGTTTGCTGCGACGATAGTGCCTTGTCCTATGGTGACACCAGTCATGACCGACACTCCGGTGGCCAGCCAAACATCGTTTTCCAGAACCACGTCTCCTGTCTGATCATCCGAGCAGGGAGCACCTTGAGCTCTACTCTTAGGGTCAAGCGGGTGACCCGGGTAACCACAGATGAATGAGCGACCAGCAATGCGAACGTTATCACCCAGAACCACCTTAGTACCGACGGCGATAGTGGTTTGCCAGCCTACATCAACATTACTGCCGATTTTCAAAAGCGGCTTATCAGTAAGCGTTCTGCCCGAAAAAGTCGTGTGACCCGAGATACGAGCATTGTCTCCGACTTCGATTGATAAAGGACCTGAAACGAAAGGGACACCACCGTAAAGATAAAGGTTGTCGCCAAATTGGTTGAGGCGACCTTTGAATACTGGTGTGTGAATAAGAACGCGAAGCGTCGTCTGCCAAACAAGACTTATTTGCTGATGGATAAAGTAAGCAAGCTTGCATACCAGATGAGGCAGAGGAAGTTCGAAATTCAAAACGCGTTTAATGTTTCGAAACAGAAATTCGGCGAGTGGGCTGTCGCTATGCTTAAGCCAGTTTTTTATAGATTGTAAATGTAATGAGAGCATAGTCTGTCCTGTTATGCAGTGACGTTTGACTATGCTCTTTCAATGATTGTGCCAGAAAATAAAGTATTAAAATACAGTGAGATACGGTGTCTTCTATGTCAATGACATTGGGATTCTCAATTTGACACGCGTTTTGGATGAGTCTTTTTTGGTTGAAGGTCTCTGCTTAGATGGCTTTTTAGGTTTCTGATTCGGTAACATAACGCCTCCTACATCTTGGCTTTGGTCTGAAACACATCGAAATGGCTTTTGTGTCTCAGACTGACTTTATTGCTTTTTAGCTGATACGTATTTCCCGTCTGAAAAGAGCAACATAAGTTATGTTTGCATTCTGAATGCGTCTATTCGTGTACATCCCGATAACAAATTGTACACATTTAGTATAGACCATGTTTCTTTTGACAAAGTTTCATCTGATTTTTGCCAGCATGTTGAAGTCTCTTAAAGTCAGAAGAGTGCCGGAGCGGCACTCAATCGTGATGTTGTTCTGTTGTTGAACGATTAGTTAATGCCGAGATAATACTGGTGTAGCACTTATCAGCACGATACCCGTGAGCAATGTGCGCTCCCGCTTTGGCAATGTTTTGTAGCGCCACTGGATTGGCTTTCACCTGCTCCAGTTTTTCTTTTAGCGAAGACATATCGTATGGTTTGTACTTCAGGCAGTTAACCTGATTGGAAAGCGCTAAATCCCAGAATGAACCATCGGCAGGGATAATGACACACATTCCCGTGCTCAGTGCCTTCAACACCTGACGCTCGTTATCAAGATTACCGGGCAGAGCCAGATAAATGTTCCCAGGTGCCCACTGAACATCCTCTTCGCAGCGCTGACAGCCAAGCAACGTAGACTGGTGTTTGATGTCTGTATTTTTGTGGATGTTTGCTCCAGTTTCTTTCAGATAGATCGCAGGGCGATTTTCTTTTCTGATGTGAGCAAGTGCATCCAGTAAATGGGCCAGGTTGCGAGTCTGAGTTTCACAAAATACTCGCTTTAGGCTGTTTTCTTCCTGCATGGGTTGATCAACATAGATGTAGCCCATTTTGAAAGGGGTGTACCTTTTGCTCTGAATTATGTCCTGAGCTTGTTGGTGTGCCGTTGTATTTGGGCACTCTTTCCACTGACATGCAATGGCTTCAAGCATGGATTCACGCATGCTCTGTAAATAGAACACTCTATCTGCCTTGGTCAGGCACAGACCGTTTTTAGGCGTCCAGCTCACAGGCTGACTGATTAACTGAACCACCTGATATTTAAGCAAATTGCGAAGAAAAAATACCGGGTAGCTGGCACTGGGTTGAGACGTCAGCAAAACACTGGATATCTCTCCGTAACGCAGGCGAGCAAAAATGACGCAGCAACAGAATGCCAAAGCACGATACCAGCGAACAAGTGGGTTGTTACTGGGTGTCATGGATTTCTGGCTAACCGTGATGCCAGCGTAACCTTCGATCTGCGACTGATCCGGTGCCATAACCGTAATCTTTGTATCATCACCCTGAAGCTGATTAAGAACATCTTGAGTCAAGGATTTGGTGCTTTGACCTTGATCGCCGGACGCGACGACTAGAATGTGTGATGCCTTGTTCATAGTGAACCTCCAGAGGCTTTGCCACCAGTGAGTAACTTAGTGATGTACCCTAAGTTGTTGAGCAAAGGGGATAGATGAGCTGAGTATCGGTACTCGTAATGTGACTCAATCTCTTGCAGGTAAATCGCTGCAAGTGTCACGCAGTACCGTTTCGGGTCAGACAGGCGTTGTGCCAGATAGCGAGCCTGTTCAGAGAAATAGGTCAGTCTGTTGTTATCAGAAGCCATCATCTCAATGGCTTCTGCGAGTGAAACATGTGAATGCGCCAGTGCCAGGAATCCAGTCATTCCCTGACGAATGACTTCCGGGTTAGAACCAATCATTGGGGCGATTGCAGGAAGCCCGCAGCGCCCGGCTCTGACAATGTGGTCTCTTGCGCCGTCTTTTCTCGCACCGCTAATGTAGGCATCAGCTTGCTCGAAGTAGGGAGTATGATCATCAGGGCTGTATACAAAATGCACCGAATCTTTGATATCAAGCAACATAGCCTGTTGCTCAAGCTGACTGCGTTCTTCACCCTGTCCGAGCAGTACAAGGTGTGTATTTGGGCATTCCATACGCGCCATCGACAACGCTTGTATCAGGGCGTCAATCCCACTTTCCTGAGTTAATGGTTCGCTGTTAATCAGTAAAAACGCGTCATTTTCCAAATTGAAGTGGGTATTTAAATCCAGCACCTTTGCGCGGTGAGAAGGTGAAACCGTCGCTGCAACAGGTCTTTGTACTACTTCGATCTGTTCGCCAGGATATCCCAGAGATTTTAAGGCTGAGGCGACATGATTACCCGGAGCGATAAGTTTGGGCATTAAACGAATACCCAAAGGCAAAGAATCAACGGAAGTAAATTTGGCTTCTACGTCTACCATAATGGGAACATCACAGTGATTGGCTACCCAATTCATCCACTGACAACTTAAGCTGTCTAAGCAATGGATCAGAGATATACTCTCTGTGCGCACAATTCGCTTTCCAACTTGGTATTTTTGATACCATCCGGCCAAAGAAGACGTAGAACTGGAGTCAGACGAGTAAAATAAGACTTCAGGAAATTCTCGTTGAAGGAGAAATTCTGTTTCTGCATCCAGACAGTGCCAGAGGGTGACAGTAAAAGATTGAGTCTGCAGACCAGAGCAAATTGCGCGGAGGCGTGCAACAACGTCAGTCGCGTCAGAATTGTCATATTGGACCAACAAAATATTGGTTGTGGTATCCATGCTGCCTCCCTAAGAATCGCTTTTCTGATTAGCTTGAATTATTAGGGAGCAATAGATGTGCCAATCTAATGATTGTAATTATCTTGTTGATTTATATAAAAGTGATAAATTGATGTGCTCTTTGTTTCTTATTATTGAAGAGGTTCATTTTCATTTTGAAAATGCATTCTCAAAATGAAAATGCTAGCAATGTTGATGGTAGATTTGCAAAATTGATGGAATAACTGCCTGAGTTGAAAAGCCTTTTTCTACAGCTCTTTTAGCGGCAATTCGGATTGCCATTTTTTTGTCGCGTGGCATGTTTTGCCAATCTGATATTGCCATAGGGAAGCTGGCGTACTCTTTTATCCAGCCATTTTCGCCATTAATTACCAGTTCTGACAGATTTCCGACCGGTGTGCAAAGTACCGGAACACCTTGTGCCATGGCTTCTAATGCTGACATTGGCAGCCCTTCGTAGCGAGAAGGAATCACAAGAAGCCCAATGTCTGACCAAATCTTTGACATGTCTTTTTGATGACCATGAAAAACAACATTGCCTGAAGCCTGAGGTTTCAGGTCTTCCTCCATCGGACCACTGCCATAAATGTGATAGTCAGTCGAAAGGTCAAGAGCTGCCATTTCTAAAAAGCGATCAGGAGCTTTTTCATGACTCAATCTGCCAACAAAGGCGATCTGTTTTCCTTCGCTAAACGGCAGGTCATCTGTACTCACAAAATTCCGAATTACGGGAACTGAATGTGAAAAGCGTTCTGCGATAAGTGGGCTGACTGCAAAATTGTGCTTGCAGATCCGAGCGGTTTTCCTATCCAGCCAGTCGTAAAAACGAAGCTTACCAGAACCTATTTCGCCTGCGTGGAATGTACTGATGACGGGTATACCCGTTACCAATGAAACTAGCCTGGCGAATATGCCTGCTTTGTATCCGTGGGTGTGCACGATATCAGGGTTTTGGGATTTTGCCTGTTGGTAGAAACCCGGTAGTGTTCCATTAAGAAATTCAAAGGGAATATCGGCTTCTTTCAACTTTTCGAGCATTGGGTGGGGAGTCGGGTATTCACGTAAGAACATAACGCTTACGTCGCAATGCAACTGGCGTAATCCAATAGCCAGTTGCACCACGTGGGATTCAATACCTCCGAACCCCTGAGAATCGAGAGTCAGCCAAACCCTGAGTGGGTTAGTCCTCTTCTTCATGGGTTTCCCATGCCTGTTTTTTACGATAAAGAGTGGATGGGCTAAGTTCCAGAAGCACAGCTGCATTCAGTACATTTCCATCGCAGTATTCAATTGCGTTCTGAATTGCCTCACGCTCAATCTCTGCCATTGGTCTGACAGGCATCTTACCCATTTCAGCAGGCTCTGGGGCGGGAGGGGCTTCAAAATTGGGGGTTGCCGCAGATACCGCGACTTCCGCTTCAGCGTGTACGGGCTCGGGAATGGAAACAACCACTGGCTCAGGTTTTGGTACCGGTGCTTTAATAACTCTTGAAGCACTGCCGACACCAGCCGACATGGTGTTCAATGGTGGCGGTAGGTGCTCCATTGACACTTGAGGTTCATCGTTAAGTACAACGATATTGCGAATAATGTTTTGCAACTGACGTACGTTACCCGGCCAGTCGTAGTTACACAGAACCAACTCAGCGTCGCGTTTAAAGCCAGTGAACTTCTTCTTATCTTCACGGGCGTATTTGCGCAGGAAGAATTTGGCTATGTCGATAATGTCGGTTCCGCGTTCGCGGAGAGGAGGCAGGTTAATAGGGACGACGTGAACGCGGTAATACAAATCTTCACGGAAACGACCTTCCTGAACCTCTTTCAGTGGGTCGCGGTTGGTTGCACAAATAATCCGGCAGTCCACCTGAATTTCTTTTGTGCCACCAAGCGGAGTGAAACGTCCGGTTTGCAGAAAGCGAAGAAGCTTTTTCTGCATATCCAGTTCCATCTCACACAATTCATCCAGAAACAGTGTGCCGCCATTTGCCTGAGAGGCTGCGCCTTTTCTGTCTGTCGTCGCGCCAGTAAACGCGCCTTTCATATGACCGAAGATTTCGCTTTCTACCAAATCTCGTGGAATCGCGCCGCAGTTGAGGGCAATAAAAGGCTTGTTTTTACGATTGCTCTGGTTGTGAATGGCTTCTGCACATACCTCTTTACCAGTACCGCTCTCACCACAGATAAAGACACTGGCGGTGGTAGGAGCAACCGAATCAATAATCTTGTATACCGCCTGCATAGGCAGAGAGGAACCGATGAAGCCCTGATAACGCTTTCTGTCCAGCGTTGATTGCAAATCTTCAACAAGGTGCTCTAGCTTGTTTCGCTGCAGATGGTTTTTTATGGAGGCTTTCAGTCGATCGGCATTAATGGGTTTTTCGAGAAAATCGTCGGCACCGATTCGCATTAAATCGACGGCGACATTCACTGAACCGTGAGCAGTCGCAATAATGACAGATGTGGAAATTTGGTTTTCCCGAATCCAGGCAAGGACATCCTGACCATGCATATCAGGCAGTTTTAAATCCAGTATCACGAGCTGAGGTGGATTCTTTTCAATAAAGTCTTTAGCTTCTGCACCCGTCGCTACGTGAAAAAAATCGTACGGTTCATCTTTTACGTACTGTTTGTAGAGTATCGCCAGTGACGTTGAGTCTTCGACTAGCAGAACTTTAGGTTGAGTCATAGTTTTTCATCTCCCATGCCCTGACATGGTCCCCGATTCTTAAGCAAGTAGTCTTATCTTGTAAGCAATTAATCGCTATTATTCTAGTTTGATATTAAGTTAAGCAGACAACTCTAGTGGATGCAAAGTTAAGCCCATATTTTTAAAACAGTTTTATGGGCTAACTAACAGTTCCACTTAAATAAGAGATTTCGTTACTCAAATCCTCTTGCACTTCGTTCGCGTAATGCCGCAAAAGACAGGTCTGCGACTCTCGGCAGGGCAGCGGCACATTCCAGTGCTTCTTCAACTTTCTTTTCGACGCAGAGCATTTCTATTTTTCGAGCGTGTTTGGAAAGCCTCTGATTTCCCAAAGTGACGGAACTGCTTCCTAGTGTATGAGATTCAAATTCAAGCGCTTCTATGTTCCGGGTGTTGGCCGCTTCCATCAGATGAGAAACGCGGTCTTTCGATTCCTGCAGGTAGAATTCGATCAGTTCAGGTAACACACTGGCATCGGTGTCGCGGATGATCTGTTGAATGACTTCTTCGTCGACCAGAGTCGACCCATCGTCATTGTGTTCAAAAGCCGTTATCGCGGCGATGTCATTTTTTCTTTCTGTTGAGCTGTTTTCCATAACATCCTCATTTTTTTTATCACCTAAGTGTAAGCTTAGACAAGATAGTAAAGTTGAGCGATTAAAAGGTTTAGAAAGGTAGTCCGACATCCCAGAAGAAAGGAATCTTTCTTTGTCGCCCGACAACGCATGAGCCGTCAGGGCAACAATTGGAACATTGGAATATTCTTCAGACAGGGCGCGAATGTGTTTCGTCGCTGTCATGCCATCCATCTCAGGCATTGAGATGTCCATAAGAATCAGGTCGTAGTGCTTGCGCTTAACGGCATCTATTGCTTCGCGCCCATTATTGGCGATATCCGGGGTGACACCTGCGTGTTGCAATGTGCTTTTGATAACAAGCTGATTGGCACTGTTATCCTCAACCACTAACAGGTTTCGACCTGCCAATGTGAAATCGGTAGTGGGGGACTGATGAAAATGCTGGTCGACTTCACTCTGATTTGATTTTTCAAACAGGACGCTAAATTTAAATTCACTTCCGATGCCTTCCACACTTTGTACGCTGATGTTTCCATCCATTAAATGGAGAAGCCTTTGAGTAATCGCGAGGCCAAGACCCGATCCTTCATAATGACGAGCGAAGGACTGGTCGACCATGGTGAACTCATCAAACAGATGAGGAAGGTAGTGTTCTGCAATGCCAATTCCGCTGTCTTTAATTGAACACAACAGCTCTACTCGTGATTCGTGGTATTCCGCATGAACGTGAACATCCACACCGCCATGCTCTGTAAATTTCACCGCATTACCAATCAGATTAAGCAAGACCTGCTTGAAGCGATAGGCATCACCGTACACGTAAGCGGGAACGCTCGGGCTGACATTCAGATCAATATAAAGCCCTTTTTCTTCTGCCTGAGGTTTAAAGAAATCAACCGACTGAGTAAGGCTTTCATTTAAGTCAAAAGCTGAAGGCTCAAGCATCAGTGTGCTGGCTTCCATTTTGGAGAAATCCAGAATGTCGTTGATGATAGAAAGAAGCAATTGACCTGAGTTAGTTGCAGTATGAACCAGTTCTTTCTGTTCAGTACCGAGAGGCGTTTGTTCCAGACTTCCAAGTAATCCGAGTACGCCATTCATTGGGGTACGGATCTCGTGGCTCATTGAAGCAAGAAAACGGCTTTTGGCTTCGCTTGCTGACTCCGCCTGCTTGCGAGCCACTTCCAGTTCTTTTTGTTTGTCTGCCAGTTTTTGAGACATGGAGTTGAACGCTTTGGCAAGTTCGCCTATTTCATCTCCTTCCGCAATTGCGACCTGAACACCGGGACCTTCTTGAGTGACAAGTTGCGCCGCATGCTTAATTTTATACAGGTTTCTCGTCAGGTAAGAACCCAGTATTAACGAAAACAGAGTAACTAAAGCCACTTCAATCGAGGCGATACTTAGTATCCAGGTTTTCGCGTTGTCTAGCATGCCGTGTATGTCTTTGGTTGCGAACCCCATTTCAATATGACCATGCCTTAGCGAGCCGGTGGTAATGGATGTTGCCCGATCAAACACGCCATCCTTCGCAGAAGAAAGCCCAGTGTCCATGGCAGCAAAGTGCTGCAGCAGGTTTTGCTCACCGCCTTCCACCAAAAGTCTGCCCTGATCGTTATAAATTCGGACGTAGCACAAATCTTTTAGATCCAGAATGTCGTCAACCAGCGTTTGCAACGTCGCAATGTCGGACGAGATCACAGCATCTTTGGTTGCTCCAGCGAACATTTTCAGGGTGGTGTCGGCACGCTGTAGAAGCTGTTGCTCGTTAGAATCAGACAGAAATTTGACTGCGCTCAGCACCAGAGTCATCAGCATAATGATTTCTATGCCCGCGATGCCGATGATGGTTTTCAACCGAAGATTCATTGTTGTCTCCTACGCATGCTTTGGCTCAATGAGCATTAATAAGGTGTCATCATTTGGGGGAGTGCCTGCCAATGCGTCGAAGCTTGCCATCACAGTGTCTATGGCTTCCTCTATGGGAAGCTCAAGTGTGTGAAGCAGTTGTTTTTCTATTTCTTTTGTTAGTTGTGTTCTCTCTGTGACGGTGTCACCTGATTCAAATAACCCGTCTGTAAATAATGCGATTCGTTGTTTTTTCCCTAGGGTTAGCTTGAGTGGTGAGTACAGCGTTTCTGGTAACAGACCCGGAAGCATGCCCTGAACAGAAATGGTCTCTAGTCCGTTTTCTGATATTAGAAGTGGGCAAGGGTGACCTGCAGAAGCGAGCTCGATTTCGTTGTTCCCATGTAGAGAGAAGGCGCAGCTGGTCAGGGTAACCTGAGAAAGTAACTGATCGTCAAATGCACTATCAGACAACTGACCAAGCAACTGGCACGGGTCAGCTTCCTGAGTGTTGTTTAGCAGCCCCCGCAGATAACCAGCGTAAGCATAGGAAAAGAATTTTGCGCTGACATCGTGACCCATGACATCAGCGAGAACATACAAATCTTCACGACCAAATGCTTTTGATAGCAGGAAGTCGCCACCGCCGCATCCTGTGTTCCTCTGGCGTACTGCGATATCCCAGCCAGAGTCTGGGGAATGGATCTTAGGAAGCAAACTGTTGGTGATTTTTTCATCCAGCCGATGAGAAAGATGGTTGTAAACCTGCTCAGAACGGGCGAGAACCCGCTGAACCGAGAACAACAACGACTTCTTATCCACGGGTTTAATAAGGTAGTCATCGATCCCGAGGTGGTTGGCGTTCATCTGTACATTTTCACCCGCCAGTGCAGTGAGAAAAATAAAAGGAATTGACTGACCATCCTGAGCGGACTTAATTGCCTGGCGAAGCTCCAGACCACCCATGGTAGGCATCTGGATATCGGAGATAATTAAATCGTATTTGTTGACCTTAATTAACCCCAGAGCCTGATCGCCATTTTGCGCGCAGGTAATGGTAAAGTCCTTATCAAGATAAGCTTTGTACACTCTGAGCAGTAATGGATCGTCGTCGACGATCAACACATCTGGTTTTCGAGTCTGGATGGGAATATCCCAACTCATCAATAACGTATTGGTTCCGTTGTTAGTTGAGTATTCAAGGTGCTCGCAAAAGGTCTGAATGAGGGCGATTCCACGACCTTCCTCTGATTCCGTAAAATGGGTAATTATGTCTTTCGAATCTTTCAGGGTCGGATCCCATTGCTGACCGGAATCCGACACAGACAAGAACAGTTTGCTCGCATTCTTTTCTAAGATAACTCTGATAGAAGGGCTTTGCGGTGATGCATGCTGAACCAGATTGGTTGCCCACTCCGAGAAACACAGCAATATGTTATTTTTAAGGTTTGAAGCACTCAAAGTACTGTTTAGTGCTTTGGATAGACATTGCCTGAGTACGGTAACCGACTCTAAATCAGTGTGTCTTTCGTGTTCGAAAAGCTGAATGTTTCTTTGTGTACTCATATGCTCACCTGTAAGAAACGTGCTTTGCGAATAGACAGTGTTATTTTGGAAACCCAACTCTTGGGCAAGAATCTCGCTTTTTCTATCTGACGGCATAGCTCATCCGCCAGACTCGGGTGATGAAGATCATTGATTACAGTGCCCACCAGATTGGCGTTATTGTCATTAAGATGCGCCATCGCAGATGAGAGCTCTGACTGATTGGTTTTGCCTGCCATCAACATCAGAATGGTTCCGTCGCAGGCACCTGCAACGGTTTCTGCGGGTATGTTATTGGCGTTAAGCTGAGAAATGGGGCTGGTATCGATGATCACTCTGTCATAGTCCTTTAACCATTCCTCAATCTTCTGTTTCAACATATGTGGCTGGCGGAACCCCATAATCTCTGCTTTCTCAGTAGGAGCGTTTACCCCAGTAATAACTTCATGCGTCCCTTCGACAATAGCCAGATGCTGACAAGGTCCCGGTGTAGGCTCGGGTTCAATGGTATTGCCATCAGGATCTATCACGTCGAAATCTTCAAATACGTCTTCACTGTCGCCTGAGTTTGGCAGCATGGTTGGCAGATCAAGCGTCATAAGGCTGGGGTGTTTAAGGTTTAAATCCACGAACAAAGTTCGGTAGCCAGCAAGCAGGTGTCGCTCTGTTAACGCCAGCGCCATTGAACTCGAACCCTCACCACAGTTAGTTGACGTAATGCAGAGAGAGCGACAGTGGTGCTTCTCTAGTTGCAGAAACACCTGCTCAATTTCCATATTGCACGCAGGTATAGACATTACAATGCTCCTATCAGGGCGATCGTCGCCAATACACGGAAAACGTCATCTAAACCGGTTCGCACTTTTTCCAGCATACTTTCGTCCATTCTTGGCACATACACGGTATCACCAGCACGCAAAACAGGTAGGGAACGGAAATTAGCAGTTCGGCTGAACTCGATAAGGTCAAAGGTTCTGGCTTGTCCCTGACAGCAAGACATGTTGACCACACTGATTTTTTCAAGGTAGGCGTTGTTGTCTGGTCCGCCTGCTTCAGCCAGTAAGTCGAGAATGGTCATGGTGTCGTTAAAGCGGTAGCGCCCGGGGTTCCTTACTGCTCCCAACACTCGAATGGTGGATTCTTTACTTTCATCCAGCCAGTTCTTGTTCTTTTCTGGAACATAGATGGTGTCGCCGGGTTTTACTTTTGGCAGCAGCGACTCGTCTCCTGTTTCAAAATACAAAGAAAGGTTGAGCTTGCTGACTCGCGCGTATTTTCCGTTTCTATGGGTAACCCGAATGTTGTGAATGTCGGCATTTTGAGTAGGACCGTCAGCCGCAGCAAGAATGTCCAGAAAGTGCATGTCTTCAGTAAAACGGTAGCGACCAGGGGCAGAAAGCTGACCGAATACGTAAATAGAAGCATCGGAAGCCTGACGAACCCATTGTGCTTTGTTGTCAGAAGGGTCTTGTGGAAGGTCGTGAACTCGTACCGTACTGCCCGCACGAATTAATGGGAGTTCAGAGTCGCTTGCTCCACGCTTAATAAAATCGTCCAGATCAAAAACAGTCAATTGAGGAACGCCAGCAGGAGTAGGGGTGACGACTTCAATTCGGCTGGTATCTGCGCGCCCGACAGGTCCGCCAACATGAGCCAGAAGATCCATTAAGTTCATTTCATCAGACCATTCAACGCGACCCGGTCTTTTCACTTCTCCGATAACACGCACAGCGCGGTTTGGTGCAATTTTCAGCCACGATTTTTCGTTGATGTCCGTTTTCTCAGGAACAAAGATGGCATCACCCGGACCAATGGCTGGTGGAGCGACACGCTGTGTCCCTTCGGTGTATCCAGAAAGGTCAAAGTTAATGACTCGGCCACTACTTTTTATTACCCGAATCTGGCGAGATTCGGCGAAACGGGTAGGGCCTCCGGCATTTGCCAGAATGTCCATAAAGGTCGCGCCTTCTTTGCCCTCGAACGCGCCGGGTTTAGCCACTTCACCCATGACATACACAGTGTTGGAACCGGACTTAATTTCTTCTTCCTGTTTAGGTACGAAGATCGTTGCCCCGGGAACCAGATTGGGTAAAAGGTTGGCATTACCAGTATCCAGATATTTCTTCAGGCTGAACAAGGTAGGCTCGTTGTGAGTGATGACCCGAATTTGCTCCACAGCGGCATAGCGTGTGACACCACCTGCGCGCATCAGAAGATCGACTAAGTTGTTCTCTTCCTTATAGGAAAATGTACCCGGTGCATTCACTTCGCCGAATACTTTGATCGCATTTTTACCATCGGCTGCATCACCGGAATCAGCGAGTTTGGCGGGGTCGAACTCTTGTTCGATATTGCCCACCATGGGGGATGCCGGAATAAAAAGAATGTCGAGGGATTTCATATCTGGCAACAGGTTTTCGTTACCCGTATCGAGAAAAGCTTTGTAGTTGAAGACCTGAACTTGTTCGCCTCTGCGAAGCTGTATCTGATCTAACTGCGCACCAGAACGCAATCCTCCGGCGGCATGAAGTGCCAGTTGAACACTGTCGCCTTGCTGCAAAGTGTATTCACCCGGGCTTTC
>NZ_AFWJ01000302.1 GCF_000222685.1 Vibrio nigripulchritudo ATCC 27043
GTTTCGCAGTAGGATGAGTTCGTCACAAAATTCTGCCGCCAGATTGAGGTCGTGAAGTGCTGCGATAACGGTAAAGTTTTCCTCAACGGCTTTCTTTTTCACCATCGTCATTATGGAAAGCTGATGGTGAAGATCCAAAGCGCTGGTCGGTTCATCCAGCAGAACAATGTCGGGTTTTCGAACTAAGGTTCTTGCAACTGCTGCCATTTGCTTCTGACCGCCACTCAGTTCGGACAGGTCTTTATCTGAAAGATGGGAAATACCCAGCTCATTTGAGATCTGCTCTACCAGAACAAGATCTTCAGAAGTAACCCGCCACTTTGCATTGTGCTTCAGAGCCAACAATATGCTTTCAAATACGGTGAGTGCGGCATTGCATTCGTAGGACTGAGGTAGGTAAGCGATGTGTTTAGCACGCTGTGCTATCGTCATTTCAGACAAAGACTGATCATTGAAGACAATCTTTCCTTCGTCGGCTTTCTTGATGCCAGTTATGGTCTTAAACAGGGTCGACTTTCCAGATGCATTCGGACCGATTAACCCAACAAAACTCCCATGCTGAATGGGGTGGGTAGTTAAGTTATGGAGTACTTTCGTCGTACCATATGCCACCGAAATACCATCAATAATCAGGCTCATGACAGTCTCTCCTTTCTTGTCGAGAAGATGATTGATAAAAACACCGGAACACCAATGAGAGCGGTAATGATACCGATTGGATAGATCACTCCTGGCGTAATGGATTTACTGACAATAGAGGTGATGGATAATACCAGTGCACCAATGATGGCAGACAAAGGCAGAAAGAACCGCTGATCTTCTCCTACCAGTAGTCTGGCAATGTGAGGACCCACCAAACCAACAAATCCGACAGTGCCAACAAACGAAACTGCGGTGGCAGCCAGTAGCGAAATGCAAATCAGGATTTCAATGCGAAGTCGGCTGACGTTTATCCCCATGCTTTTGGCACTTTCCTCACCTAAGCGCAGTGACGTGAGCTTCCACGTTCGGTTAAGGCAGAATGGAATCACTATAATCAGAAGCAATACGCCCAAACCGATTTTTTCCCAACTTGCCCTTGAGAGTGAACCCATCATCCAGAAAATGATGCGTTGCAGCTGAGATTCAGAGGCGTTGTATTCCAGCATTGAGAGCAGGGCGCTGAACGTAAAGAAGATGGCAATACCAAACAACACCATGGACTGAGTCCCTACACCTTTGATTCTGGTTAACACCAGCAGTACGGCACAGGTAGAAAGCGCAAACACAAAAGCATTGATAGTCACGAGCATGTCTTTTGCCATAGGGAAGACGGATGCCCCTATCACAATAGCGACTGCTGCACCAAAACTGGCTGCGGATGAAACTCCTAAGGTGAAAGGCTCCGCCAGTGGGTTGTTCAGAATGGTTTGCATCAGAGCACCAGCTATCCCGAGCATGGCTCCAACGATGATGGCGGTCAGAGCAACAGGGAGTCGGTAATCCCAGATGATCACTTCTAACTGAACGCCATGCGCCGTTCTGTCCAGAAGGGTTTCCAGAACCACCTGAAAAGCAAACTTGCCGGGTCCGACGCTCACATCTATTGCGACAGACAGTGTAAGAAGTATGCTCAGTGTCAACAGTATCCAGTACTTGCTTCTTACCCGCGATAAGTAACTTTGCGAAATTGATTGAGAGTGGGTGACATCCATATTCAGCCTCAATTGTCAGAAGTTTGGGTAACTCTGCATCGAACAGGTTACCCAAACCTTTAAATCAGTGAAGCTCTGCCCAAAATACGCCACTGTAATCTATAGGTAGAAACTTATCGTGCAGCTCGACAAATATCTTCTCAGGGTCAACATCCTTAAAGTCATTTGGGTAGAACCATTTTGCGAAGGTCAGTAAAGCGACAAAGTGATAAGGGCTGTTATAGAACTGGTGATAAACAGAATAGAATTTCTTGTTTTTGACAGAAGAAAGGGTTGGCCAGCCTTTACGTTCAGACAGTTTTTTCAACCTTTGCTGGGCTTTTTCTTTCGTCGCCTCATAGCCAAATAGCACGGCTGCGGTGTCGGGCTTGGCTTCTGACCAGTTTGCCCCTGTACCGATAATGACATCTGGATCTTCGGCGAAGATCGCTTCTGGGTTTACTTTGCCGCTAAAGCCAGAAAATTTACGCGATCCCCAGTTAATGCCACCTGCTTCATCGACCAATCTACCTAGGTTGGCGCTGCCGAATGTCGAGCAACACTTGTCCGGGTTAAAGCCAGCGGCTCTATCAATGAATACGATGGGTTTGTCTTCCTCTTTTTTGGAGACGACGCGACCGTAAACCATCTTCATGTGTTTCTGATAGTAATTGATGAACTGATTGGCTTCATTCACTCTGCCAAGAGCCTGCCCTAAAAGGTAAATGCTTGGCACTGTATTCTGAGTCGGGCGCTGGCGAAAATCGACAAAGATGACCTGAACGCCAACCTTTTCCAGCTTCTCTATCAGCCCGGTTTCTTTTGCTTTCAGCAGGTTTCCTAAATTCAGAATCATAAGATCCGCATTCAGGGTGATGACCTTTTCTATGCTGAAATCATTAGCGTAAGGACTTCCTAAATTGGTGATGTTTTCAGCTTGAGGGAATTTGCTGAGGTAGGCTCGATAGGCATCTGGATCCCATTTCATCAAGTCGTCTTTCCAGCCGACTACTCGCTCAAAGGGGTTGCCTTTCTCAAGCAGCGCAAGGGTATACATCATCCTTCCTTCACCCAGAATGATTTTCTTCGGCACCTTTGGAATAGTGACAGAGCGACCCGCAAGGTCGACTACTTCTATGGGCTGTGCCGAGACAGAAAATATGGAAAGGCAGAAGGTAACGATCAGCGTTTTGAAGACGCGAGTCAGGGTGCGATTATCCGTAATCATGTTTCATTTCCTTTTAGAAAAATAAACCCACTAACCGTGTCTTTTCTGTTACATACGGGTTAGCGTTCCATGTACACCAATTAAATTACATGATAATGATTATTATTTGCAAGTGATAGAATTATAAACTTTAGATTGAATTTAAGGAGTGTTACTCATTGTGTAGTGAGACAGAAGGTCAGATAAACTTTTTCCAGCGTTTAGGCTAAGTAAGAATCTGATTAATATCGGTCCCGATATCACTGAACAGTTCGCGAGCCTGTTCGTCCCTTTGCTGCAATAGCGTAATGAACAGTAAATCTGTGATAACGTTTTGCGCGGTACGTGAGGCAATGGACGAGCTACGGTGACGAGTTTCGTCAGCGATAGTGTTAAAGATAATATCTGCCGTGTCGCGAAGGTGGCTTTTTCGCGGGGAGGTAATGGCGATGACTTTTGCGCCTTGTTCTTTGGCAGCTTCAGCGGCAACCAGAATTTCTTTTCTGTCACCTGAAAATGAGATAGCGATTTGTACATCCTCAGAAGTCAGGGTCCTTGCTACCGCAATCTGCACGTGGCTATCTTGCTCTACCAGAGTGGTAATGCCGAGTTTGAGCAGTTTATAACTCAGGTCTTTGGCGGTTAGCGCAGAAACGCCAATCCCTACCACTTGCACCCGTCGCGCTTCATCGAGCCATTTCACTGCCTGATAACAGGCTTCATAAGACAACGCATTAGTGGTCTGAAACATCGCGTCTGTCTTGGTTTTAACGAGTTTCTGAGCACTAACGGCTAAAGGGTCATCTGCCAGAATATTACTGTGCAATGGAGTTTGCCCGAGCGCCTGCTTACGCACAATTTCTTCATTTAAAGCCAGTTTGAAGGCGCTGTACCCTTTGTATCCGATGCGCTGAGTAAACTTAACAATGCTCGACTGGCTGACGTTTACCTGCGCCGCGAGTTCCTGACTGGTGAGCAACGCCGCCTTTTCTGAATTTTCAATAATCCAGTCTCCAACCAGACGTCCACTTTGAGAAAGTTGAGTGCGTCTGGCGACGATTCGATGGATAACGGACATAACAAAAAAATTCCTAATAAATTATTCCAACTAAGAAATAATGACCGCCAATCTAATGCCATGAATACTGGCAAATAATCTAAGTATGAAAGGCATTTTAGCTGAAAAGCTTGTCAATTATTCCAATGTTCAGCTGTACAAAGAATAACCTTTATTGTGATTTTTATCACTATGATTGAATATTTTATTCAATAAAATCGGGGCGAATTTAGGATGCTGAGAACAAGGAATGAACCGCGACGAGTTAAGCCGCTTAACGACGGAAAGCCGCAACCCGAACAGTGCCGGGATTGACACACTACCCACTCTCGAAATGTTAAAGGTCATCAACAACGAAGATCAAAAAGTAGCACTGGCAGTGAAAGATGTTTTGCCACAAATCGCCGAAGCGGTGGACGCCATTACAAACGCGCTGGCGAATGATGGGCGGTTGATTTATACCGGAGCGGGAACGTCTGGTCGGCTGGGTATTTTAGATGCAAGCGAGTGCCCACCAACCTATGGCACCTCACCAGATTTGGTGGTAGGAGTGATAGCTGGAGGGCGTCAGGCAATACTGAATGCGGTCGAAAATGCGGAAGATAACGTAAGCATGGGCAAACAAGATCTGATGCAAATTAAACTGAGCAATCGGGATGTGGTCGTGGGTATCGCAGCAAGCGGTCAGACACCCTACGTGCTTAGCGGTCTGGACTACGCGAATGAATTAGATGCGACCACGGTATCGATTTCCTGCAATGCGGCGAGTGCAATGGCAGACGTTGCCGACATCGCAATCACGCCCATTGTAGGACCTGAAGTCGTCACGGGGTCATCGCGAATGAAAGCGGGGACTGCACAAAAACTGGTGCTGAACATGCTCACCACAGGAGCAATGATTCGCAGTGGAAAGGTGTTTGGAAACCTGATGGTCAATGTTGAAGCCAACAACGCCAAGCTGGTTCAAAGGCAAATCAATATTGTTGTAGAGGCGACTGGGGTTTCGGCGGGCGAAGCCAGTCAGGCGCTTGAGCAGTGTGGTCGTCAATGCAAAACCGCCATCTTTATGATTCTCGCAGGGCTGGATGCAGAACAGGCGAAATCGCGTCTTAAAGAGCATAACGGCTTTATTCGTTCCGCATTGGCGGCACAGCAGAGCCTTTAATACGAACCCGATTTAAGAATTAAAACCATAAGATAGACATGACATTATTAAGCTAACTCATTCACCCTCCTCCCCCTCATATAGGAATGAAATAGCTAACGCTCTTGATGATTCAAGAGCGTTTTCTTTTGTTTTGAAAGTAATCTGATTTAGGTGGCTACTTAATCGCACCTGCTGTCATGCCAGCGATAAAGCGACGTGACTGGACGATAAATATGACGATCATCGGCAATGCCGCAAGCGTTAATCCGGCATAAAGAACGCCATAGTTGATTGAGTACTCGCCAAAGAATGCGGTTAAGCCTTGCGCCAGTGTTTTCCATTCCGGCGACTGAATAAAAATAAGTGGGAAGAAAAAGTCATTCCAGATGGGAACCGCGTTGTAGATACCTGCAATCACCAACGCAGGTGAAATCAACGGCACCATAATCTGAATCATGATCCTCAGTTCACTTGCGCCATCTATACGCGCACTGTCTTCCAAATCTTTGGGGAGCGTTCGCAAGAACCCGGTCAGAATAAACACGGTGGCGGGCAAACTCATTGCCGTGTAGATGCAGATCAGCCCGACTAAGCTGTCCACCAGCCCCAGATATTTGAGCTGGATAAACAGTGGGATAATCGCCAGCCTAAGTGGCAGCATCAGCCCGGATAAAAAGAACAGAGATACCATCAAAGAGCCACTGAATCGGTAGCGAGCAATCGCATACGCGGCCATGGTTCCAGTGGTTAATAGGAAAATGACCGAAAGCAGCGTCACAATAATGGAGTTGAGGAAGTATCTGGGCACATCCGTTTCGTTCCAGATGACTTTGAAGTTATCCAGATTAAAGCTGTTCGGCAGAGAAAATGGCGTAGAAAAGATCTCCGGATTGGTTTTGAATCCGGACAGAACCATCATCAATATCGGGTACAGCATGATGAGTGCACCTGCACCCAGAAAGATATGAATGAGCCATTGTTCGAGCGAACTTGTATTTGCCTGTTTCATTTCTGCCTCCTAATCCATCTTAACTTCACGCGCCGTCAGTAATTTGGTCGCGATGATTGAGAAGACAAAGATAAAAATAAAGATCAGCACGGCAAGTGCAGACCCAGCTCCAAATTCCGTACCGCCAGCGCTTACCGAGCCAAATGCTGTTCGGTAGAAAAGCAGCCCCAGCATGTCGGTTGAATAAGAAGGAGAACCTTCAAGCCCAGACATGATGAATGGCAGTTCGAACCAGTTAAACGAGCCAATAAAGGTCAGCACCACAATAATGGTGACCGCAGGTGCCATCAGAGGCCAGATAATGTCTTTGGCGATCTGCCATTCACTCGCACCATCCAGCCGGGCAGCTTCAATAAAATCTTTGGGGATACGGTGAATCGCAGCCAGAAATACCAGAGTCGGAAAACCGACCCAGGCCCAGGCATTGACCAGCAACATAGAGGGAAGGGCAGTCTCTGTTAGACCCAGCCAGGGTAATGCCCACTCGTTGAGTCCAATGAAACTCAGCCCTTTGTTTATCAAGCCAAAAAACGGGTTAAGGAACATTTTCCACTGGAAACCGATAATGACAGTGGAAAGAATCACAGGCAGGAAAAACACCACCTGATAAAACCGTCCGCCTTTGGGATCGCGTGCCAGCAGAAGTGCGAGGATCAACGCGATGCCATTCTGAATGATCATCAGGGTGACAAACACAATCACATTGTTCTTTAACGCATTAAACAGATACCAGTTGCGATTAGGATCGAGCAGTACGTCCTTAAAATTTTGAAGCCCGACAAACTCTCCTCGTATCAGACCATTCCAGTCGTAAACGCTGTACCACAACGCCGAGCCCATTGGCAGAAAAACGAACACAAACAGAATCGCCGCAGGAGGAAAAAGCAAGAACGCAAGCCAGAGCCTGCGATTACGTTTACGCCGCGCTATTTCACGCTTTATAACGAGATCGTCTTCTTTCATGAACTCCCCCTTATCGCACCGCGTTGTCGTTGGAGTCAAACAGGTGACAGTTTTCGATCAGGAAACCGATCTTGATGGTTTCGCCAACATCAAACTCCTGATCGCCGGGTGCATGAACCGTGATATCTTGCCCCGTCGCCGACATGGCATAAAGGTAGGTTTCTCCGCCGAGCCTTTCCACGGCATACACTTCGCCGCTTACCTGACCATCGGATTGCCCTTCCAGCACTGCGTGCTCTGGTCTTACTCCAAACGTGACTTTATCGCCTGAGGTGAGTGAGCTTGGGTCAGAACACGGGATCGGAATTGGGTCGTCACACCCTTCCAGTTTTAACGTTACTCCACTATCGGTTTTGCTCATGATCTCCGCAGGAAAGAAATTCATGGCTGGAGAACCAATAAACCCGGCAACAAATCGGTTGTTGGGCTTTTTATAGAGTTCTAACGGGGGACCCACCTGCTCGATGACGCCATCTTTAAGAACCACAATTTTGTCTGCCATAGTCATGGCTTCGACCTGATCGTGGGTCACGTATATCATGGTGGCATTTAGGCGTTTATGAAGCTTGGTTATCTCGATGCGCATTTGCACCCGCAACTTGGCATCCAGATTAGACAGGGGTTCGTCAAACAGAAATACTTTTGGGTTGCGAACAATCGCACGGCCAATCGCCACCCGCTGACGTTGACCACCCGAGAGTGCTTTGGGTTTGCGGTCGAGGTAGTCGGTTAACTGCAAAATCTCTGCGGCTTGCCGAACCTTCTGGTCTATTTCTGCTTTGGGGGCTTTTGCTACTTTCAGCGCGTATGACATGTTCTGATAAACCGTCATGTGCGGGTAGAGTGCATAAGTCTGGAATACCATTGCCAGCCCGCGTTTTGAAGGAGGAAGATGGTCGACTCGGTCGCCATCGATTTCAATCGCACCATCGGTAAGATCTTCTAACCCTGCCAGAAGGCGTAATAGAGTGGATTTTCCGCAGCCTGAAGGTCCTACAAATACCACAAACTCGTTGTCTTTGATGCTGAGGTTTGCTCCCGGAATGACTTCAACATCACCAAAGCGCTTTTTCACACTGCGCAACTCAATACCTGCCACTCATTTCTCCTTACAGCAAAGCTAAATAAACCCTTTAGAAAACGAGTCTGACTTTCCAGCGACATGATGAGTGTTTTTCATCTGCATCAACTGCGTGGAAAGCCGGACTAGGTTCTTATTTTTTTGTTTAGTTCTTATTACTTCGACGCTTTAATGCCGTCAGACACTTCTTTTGCCACGGCAGCCGCAGATTTCTTACCTGCCATCAGTTCCTGCAAACCATTTTGTAGCAGTGTGGATCCTGTTGGTTTCTTAAAGCGATACCCTACCAGCATGATGTATGGTGTTGCGCTGCCATGAAACTCAGAGATTTTCGCCAGCATTGGATCAGAAGACACTGCGCCGGCTACTGCGGCAACATTGGCCAGCTTGTCGGTAAGCATTTGTCCGAATTCCTGCGTCGCCAGGAAGCGGGCAAATTTGAGTGCTGCTTCTTTGTTTTCAGAGCCAGAGTTAACAGCGTAGCCACCATCGAGCCAGGTTGCGACCATTTGGGAATCTCCCGCTTTCGCTGCTGGACCCGGCATGATGTCGAAATTGATTCCCGCTTTTCTAAAGCCAGCGATCTCCCAAGAACCACCAACGAACATAGCTGCAGCTCCAGACGTAAATAACTGCTTCATGGTTGCGTAATCGACACCTTCATGACCCTGAGGCAGGAACTCTCTCAATTCGCCGAATTTCTCCATAGCACCGACGTAACGCGCATCTTCAAAGTCGGTCGAACCTGCGGTCACTTCGCCAAAAAACGATTCACCGTAAAAGTTAGGCATAAACGCGCCCGACATGACTTCCACCGTCCATCCGTCTTTAGTGCCGTTGGCTAAAGGCATGATGCCCGAGCTTTTTAGTTTCTTAGCTGCTGCGACAAACTCATCCCAGGTGGTGGGTGGGGTAATCTTCTGAGCCGCCAGCAAATCCGCGTTGTAGTAAACAAGAATGGTCTGCGATGCCATAGGTACGGAATACACCTTGCCATCAGAGCGGAGTGTCACTCCTAACAGTTCGTCTTTGGAGAAGCCGGAAAGATCCACTTTGCCATTTAACGGTTCGAGGTAACCGGGTGCGGCAACACTTTCAAACGCTCCGTAGGCTCGGGTGTGGATGATGTCGGGTCCTGCTCCGCCCGTGAGCGCCGTGGTTAATACAGTGGCGTAGCTCTTCGCTTCATGGGCGGTGTAGTTGATTGAAATATCCGGGTTGGACTTTTCAAATGCGGCGATGATCTCGTTGTAGGCTTTGGCGTCTTCTTGTCGCCAGCTCCAGAAATCGAGCTCAGCTTTGGCAAAAGTGGAAGCACTGCACAACAGGGCAGCGGCAGCAAGAATGGTGCGAGTAGTCAATTTTGATCGATTCATTTTCTACTTCCTTGTTCAGACAGCTAATTCAGCGACTAGCCGGTTTTCTTTCATCCAACTGCGCTACGTTTGTGACGGCTTTACCAATACGTACGCGCAAATTTGACTCCCTTTACTCTGTTTTTGATAATACCTTTAAAATACCATTTGTCTATTTATTGATCGAATTGGCGTGAAAAGTGTGTTAAACATCATATTTGGTATTCTTATAGGTATTACAAATGCTCAAATCGTATCTTGAGAAAATCTGACTGGAAGGAGCAATATGCACGACGTGGATTCCCCCTTAGTTATTGCCGTCGATGGTGGTGGTACGAAATGCATTGTGCGGTTATCAGACCAGAGTGATCGCGTACTGAGTCAGGTGCAGACAGGCTCAGCAAATGTGGCGACTAATTTTGAAGTCGCAAGACAAAATATCATGGAAGGTATTTCTCAAGCTTATGCAGAAGCCGGGCGTGCACTTAATCAAAGTAAAGGGGATATCATCGGGCTTGCCCTTGCGGGAGCTGAAAGCAGTGATCGGGTTGGAGAGCTGCGAGAATCCCTGAATTTTGCTCAGGTGGTGATTTGTTCCGATCTTGAAGCCACCTTAAAAGGGGCTTTGGGTGATGACGATGGTGTTGTTGCGAGCATTGGGACCGGGTCGTTTTTTCTGTCGCAGCAGAATGGTGTATATCAGCGTGTTGGCGGCTGGGGCTTGTTTCTTTCTGACGATTGCAGTGGCGCGGCGTTAGGAAAAGCGCTTATGCGCTATGTTGCAAATGTTCACGACGGTATGTTACCTTCCAGCCCTTTGGTTGATGAGACGTTTGCGAAATTTGGCAGCCAAATTCGGAAATTAGTGAACTTCTCCCTTCAGGCTTCTCCTAAAGACTGCGCCGAGTTTGCATCCGACATTGTATCTGCCTATCAGAAGGGGGATCCGGTCGCACGGCAGCTGGTGTGTTCCTCTGTTTCAAGGCTGGTTGAAATCCTTGAATTTCTGAATGCGCAAAAAACAGGAAACCTATGTATGAACGGTGGTTTAGCCGCTTTTTATCAGCCACTTATGCCTGAGTCTTATCAAGCCATATTTGCAGAGCCCAAAGGAAATGTTCTGGATGGGATAACCTCTATAACCTTGAATACCTCGACGGGAGCGCTTTGAATGAACGTTTCGGATGTCCTAGATCCTTCCAACTGGCTGACTGAAAGTGGCGGGCTTCGTTACCTGCAACTGAAGAAGGTGTTGGAGCGTGCGATTCTGGATCGATCATTACCTCCCGGTACTCAACTACCGTCAGAACGTGAAATTGCAAAGATCACCGGTCTTTCACGAGTCACAGTAAGAAAAGCGTTTGCCCCTTTGGTCGAGGACGGATATCTGGATCAGCGTCAGGGGGCGGGCACCGTAGTAGCAGAGCGAATGACGCGCGTGGAGCAGTCGCTCTCTCGGCTGACGTCTTTCACTGAGGACATGGCAAGTCGTGGTATGGAAGTCAGTTCTGCCTGGCTGTCACGACAAGTTGTTAAGCCCTCACCAGAAGAAATCATGACGCTGGGCATCAGCCCTTCGGAGTCCGTTGTGCGTTTAGAACGCCTACGTTTTGCTGATGGACAACCAATGGCAATAGAACGGGCGGTATTGCCTCAATCCATTTTGAATGATCCTATGAAAGTACAGCACTCTCTCTATGCGGTGCTTGATGAACTCGACCAAAAGCCCGTTCGGGCAATTCAGCACATTATGGCGTCCAACCTGAATGAAGAGGATGCACAACTGCTGGAAGTGAATGAAGGCGTGGCTGGGTTACAGGTGACGCGAGTGTCTTACCTAGCTTCAGGTTCAGTCGTTGAACTGACCAAATCCATTTATCGCGGCGATGCGTATGACTTCGTTGCGGAGCTCAATCTTCAAAGTTCTTAACCTTTCCTAAAGATGTGTGCGAATAAAAAATGTCAGAGCCAAATAAATCGGCTCTGACATTTTTAAATCTTACCAATCAGCAAAAACTTCTACTTCTCATACGGTTCCGCTAGGTATGGGAAGTCTGACAAGAAAGGTTTGAACGGCGTTGTACGTCTTGGCCAGCCACCAAAAATAATGGTTCGTTCATAGGTGACACAGTCTGAAGCTTCACATAATGTCGGGATCAAATCGTCTTCGATATAGCGACCATTCGGGTATTTAGCTGGTCGACTCGCGTCGTAAATCACTACATCAGGGTGGTAATCGAACGGGCGAATACCTTCGGTGTTGGAGTTGCTGTACGTAGGCTGAGTTTTGATCCACTCAACGTGCAAGTTTGGTGGAAGAAAATTCAGCTTCTGCATACGAGGTTGAAAGGTTCGCAGTGCTCGACCTGCATGATCCACCTGATGGGGGTGACTGTCGCCAAGAATGGAGTTTGCCCAAAGAGTAAAGATGCGTTGATCCTCCGGGAAGGAACTGACTGGAATTTTGACCACAAAACCCATCACGTTGTATCCCTTTGTGAGCGGGAAGATAAAAGGATCCGCTCGCAGCCCAGTAAATACCTCAATTCCATCCTGATTTTTTAAGCCTTCTGATTCCCACGATTTGAGGGTTAGGTCGTCGTTCATCTTAAAGCTGATGGTGGCGTCTTCTTTGATGTTTTCGCTGTTTTCGACCGTACCACCGTAAAGCATGTTATCGAATTCGCTGTCGAATTTTACATCCGCGTCCAGATCCCAGTGGATGTAGTAAGTCAGTTCGCTAAAGTCGGGGTTTTCCGTTCTATCAACATCGCGGAAGAAGGTCAGCGCCATAATGTAATGGTCTTCTTCTTTCCAGAAGAACAGGTCAGTTAAGCGAGCTTCTTCTCTCCAGATTTCTGGTGGATCAAGTGGGCTGCGGTGATCCGATGCCATAACCTGAAACGATAATGGTGCAATTACCGCGACCACAATCAAGCGCAGCAAAAGTTGGAACATGGTTTTCATAATGATTCCTTCATTCGATTTAATTATTTGAGTCTGTTTGCTCGGTGATCACCACAGGAACACTGTCTGGCTGCTCATCTTCGCCAAGAGACTGAGTGCGATAAGCGATGGAGTGAGGGATATTGGTTTCGCTTAGCATGACTCGGATAACAAAGTTATCTTCTGGATACTGGTCCACTTCCGTGAGGGCATTTCGAAGTTCATCATGAGTGCTGACCACGGCACCACGACCACCAACCATCTCGACGATTTTTTCGTAATTCCACTTGTTTAAGCGGTTGTATTTGTAGACATCATTTTGTTGCGGGCGAGATTCGTAGTGAACTTTTTCGTCTTCGGTGCGGAATGGGTTCGGGTTCACCAACATCTGCTCGATACCGTAAATCCCGTTATCCAAAACGAATACCACGTTGTTTGTTTTGTAGTAATTGTGCCCAGATACAGACTGACAGGTCTCTTGGAAAGCACCGTCTCCCACAAACACAAGAGGACGTTTGCTCTGATCGGCGAATTTCACACCCAGCGAAGCGGGTACAGAATAGCCAATAGACAGCCATGCTGCCGCACTGACAAATCCGTCTGCCTGATTGATGCGTAAGTTCTGTGCGCCCAATAGTGGGAACCCGGCATCAACGACAACACGGTGTTCGTCCGTCAAATAGTCATCAATAACGCTAAAGAAGCTGTCGTAGCTGAGAGGTTGCGTGCAGTCTTGCGGCACTTTTGCCATCAGTGGAGTCATTGTAGGCTGATAGCGTTGGTACTCCATGTCTGAGATTTTTGCGCTCAGTTTGGCAATAAAGTCTTTCAGGACGACATTAGGGAAGTACTGAGTTCCGACTTCCTGACCTTCACTGTCAATGTGGTGTCCGACTTTCACACCTTCGTTGTTCGCCATCACCATGCCAGCCGACCAGGAAGAGGTTCCTCCAAGGTTTTTACTGGTATTCCAGACCCCAAGCGCGATGCGACACCCTGCGTTGTTGAACAGGGCTTTTGTGCTCTCTGGGGTGGCATTGCCGTTGTAAACACCACGGAACAGCTCGTGGCTTTCAGGCAGTACCGATTTCGCCAATATGCTGGTAACAAAAGGGTTGTTAGTGGTTTCGACCAAAGACTGAAAATCGCTTTGTAGCTGCTGACGCTGAAGCTCGATTCCAGCCCAGAAGATGGGTGTGCCTCGCTGCTTTATCATGTCTAGGGTTGCAGTCACGGCCTTGTCGGTTTCGCTTTCGTCACCCTGATGAGGCTCAGCATCCAAGCTAGAGACGGGCGCATCGCAGGACTTACGCCAGACATCTTCATACACTTCAAGATACCCTGGGCGACCTTCAGAAATCATCGCTGTGAGAACGGTGTCTATCTTGGCTGGCGCTTGTGAAGCGTTTCTAATTTGCTCTGCAGCGACCGTAACTGAGCGATAGGCATCAATGTTACTTTTCTCATCACCTGTCATGTGAGAATAAAGAATCCCCTCAACTCGCTGACGTTTTTGCTCTGAGTAGGTGGGCGCACCATTCAGCACTAACACCCGATTGTGTTCAACGTAGGAACCTGCCACAGGGTTGAGTAGGCTGAATGCCCCTACACCGTATGTGACTCCGACAGGGGCAATTTTGCCGCTTACTCTGGCATAACCGTCGGCACAGTGTCCGGCATTGATTTCGTTGGTATTGCCTGATATCTGAATCGTCGATTCAGGATCTTCTTCGATGGTGTTCAGAAAGGGGGCGCTGTAGTTGCCAGCGACGCCAAAGATATGTTCACAACCCAGCTCTTCCAGACGGATTTTTAGATACTGGGCGACCGTGACTTGTTGTGTGCTCATCATTATTCCTTTTTAGCCAACATGAGGTCAAAAGACCTTTACCATGGCTACGATATAGCCATGGCTTATTAGAAGTGTTTTATAACAAGGGTTTAGGAAAGCGTTGGAAGTGGGTTTTCATTCACCAGTAACGCTGCATTTACTGCCGATTCGATTGCCCCTTCTATCCATGCATGTTTGAGTGACGCATGCTCACCGGCAAAGTGCGCTTTTCCTTGCCACTCGCTGGCGATGATGGACTTGTGGAACAACTCAAGCTGTCCGGGGTAATAGATGGCGGCTTCACCGAACGCATAAGGGTTCTGCATCCAGCTTACGGTTGCGGCTCCTACGATGTTGTCTTGGTCGTCGACGTATTTCTCAGGGTCAAATACACACAGATCTTTGATCTTTTGCTGGGCAATCAAACGCTCTTCGTAGCTGGCGTCAGGGGCGTGTACTGCGTGGGTAATGGCGACATTCTCAAGCGCATAACAGAAGCGCTCATAGTGAGGCATGGAATCCCATTTACGGGCATCATCAGCCCAGGAATAGCTCACCAGCATGACTCCACCGCCAGTTGAACCCATACGCTCGCTTGGGTAGTACATAAAGCGGTTGATTAAGTCGGTACAGGAGCCGCCACCGTAGATGTCGTTCTCGGTTTCCCAGAATCGCTCTCGGAATTCAAGCAGTACTTTGGTGGCTGCGTCGTAATGCAGCTCGCGGATAGCCTGACGTTTACGCTGGCGGAATTCTGGCCATACGTGAACAGTACGGAAACTTGGGAACGGAACGGTGACCACGACTTCATCCCACTCTTGCTGTGCCAGATCCGCCTGAACATTTTTGTCTTGCTCTTCGCGTGAAGCAATCGCCTCAGACACAGAAGTATGAATGCGCACTTTGCCTGTATTTTCATCAAGGTAAAGGTCAGTCAGGGTTTGGTTGCTTAGGGTAACGTCGGATAGGTTGTTTTGCTCAAAGTAAGCTGTGGTAAACAGATCTGTGCCGCCCTTGATCAGCCAGAATGCGGTATCGGGTTTGATGATGGCAAGTTCGATAAAGCTTTGGATGAAGGAGTACGACATGCGAGACGCCAGGTTCTCGATCACGCCAATCATTTCAATAGCATTTTCAGAATAATGCTCGCTGTTTTCCACGTATTCCAGCAAGTATCGACGCATCGAATATTCACCATAGGTATCGATGATGTATGCCCAGGCTGTTTTTGGATCTTCTTCTACCATCTTGGTGAGTTCACTAATGGCATTGTCCAATAAAACGCTCGCCTGAGTATTCTCATTGTCTTCCAGGTTGTAGTTCAGAAGTGCGTTAACGTCTGCGCCTTCGGCGTCGTAGTCTTTGCGCAAAACATGGCGATAGTTAACGTGCAAAAAGTTTTTACCTGTTGAAGGTGGGAGGATGATGTCTCCGTTTTCATCGCGATCAGGGTTGTCGATTTGCTCAGATGTGGCATCGGCTTTTGAGACGGTTTTATTCAAAAAAAGTTGCTTGTCTACACCCGTCTGATCAATCAGATATTGCACCAGCTTGTGCATATCCGGGATACGCATGGCACCTGCTTCGCCTGTCAAATTCGAGTCTTCAAAATAGGTTTTGTCGTTGGTGTTGCGGAAAGTTTTCACTCGCCCGCCGACTCGGGTGTTCGCTTCAACTATGGTGACGTTATGACCTGCCTGACGCAACAGGGTTGCTGAGACCATACCGGAGATTCCACAACCGACTATCAGGATGTTTTTAGCTTGAGCTTGACTGGTTGGAAGTCCATTTTGCAGATAGCTCAAGTAGGCTTGGCTTATTTGGTCCTGATCGAATGGCAGTAATCCATGGTAGGCATCATCGAGTGTTTTAGTCATTTTCTATTCCTTTGTTAGGGTCAACAGACCCTTATGTACACAAACAGCGTCTTTACAATTTTTCAACACTTAAAGAGTAATCGCTTTATGTGCATATGCAATTTATTGAAATACATATTATTTTAATTTCTTCTCTATCAATTGTTAGCGTCAATTTGGTCATCAATACTCATTGTTTTTAAAGGAAAAAATATTCAACAAAAGATGAATGTTGTGGCATGAATTTAATGGTGAGTACGTACTTTTTTCTCTCGGCTTGCTGATGGAAATGTTACTTGCGAGGGGGTGTGATTAGTTTGGAAAACACGGGTTCAAAATTTGATATTCATTTTCATTCCTGACGATTCTCTTTTACCGCGGTTCATAAATTGTCATTTTTGAATTCTTTTCTGGAGGGCATAACCGTATCTTTCGGTTGAATTTTATAAAATGAGGATTAATCATGAATTATCTTTCAACGTCGGCACTGGTTTTGGGGGCGATACTGGCTTCTGGAGCGCTCGAAGCGAGAGACGCCAGAATCATTGGCGGAACCAAAGCGGACTACAACAACTGGAAGTTTTTCGGGCAAATAATTGGGAATAGCGAAGGAGCCAGTCACAGTCGATGTGGCGCCAGCTACATTGGTAACAATTTTATGCTGACAGCGGCTCATTGTGTGGATAGGGTGCGCGATCCAAAAAGCATTAGAATCAAATTTAGCCCAAACAACTACACTGATGAGCCCGAAAACGTGGTCAATGTGACCAAAATTATCGTACACCCTAGCTATAACAGTAAGGGATTCAATTCCCATGATGTCGCTTTGCTTAAGATTGATAAGGTAATCGCTGGGGTTGAAACTATCACCCTACCAAACCTACCGTTAGAGCAATACGTAGCGCCAGGAACGTCACTGGATGTCGCTGGCTTGGGCACCGAAGTGATAGGTAACCTTAAACCCTCAAAGCTCAATGAGGTTTCAATTGAATATGTTTCTAATAAAACATGCATCGATTCTCATGAGGCGCTGAATGAAACTAATATTGGTGTCACAAACTTTTGCGCGGGAGACTCAACAGGTGCTGGAATAAAGGATACATGCACAGGTGATAGCGGTGGACCATTAATATTAAGAGACGGCGATAAGCCTGTACAACTCGGAATTGTAAGCTTTGGAATTAGCTGCGCCAAACCAAATATGTATGGGATTTACGCCGATGTCCCTAAATTTGTTGGCTGGATAAATTCAACGGTGACCGCTAACAAGTAAGCAAAAACCTCCGAAGCAACGATGGTTGTTTCGGAGGCTTATTTAGAGTGGCGTAGCTATCTAGGATCAGTTTTCTGTTTGTGGTGACCCGTTAAAGTGAATCAGAGACTGTCGTGAATAGATGTCAATTAACGTGTTGAACTGACTTATTTCAGCCACTTTAATAGATTGCGACGGCATCTCCAGAATGGTGCGCACTTGAATTTTGTTTTCCGAAATTTTTTCGATCGTTCGCTTGAGCGTGCCGAACTTATGATCGAAATGGAGAGTCGGTGGCAAGTCCGTTATTGTCCAGAGCCCTTTAGTATCATAAGAAAACTCGGAAACGACCTTTACACCAGGAAAGGCTTCATCGTAGTGCTCGTTACTCAACTTCAGGTCCGATAATTCACTTCGAATCCAGGCGTCATTTTCGTTGTAATTCAGCGCTTGACCCACTTCCAGAAATGGAGAAAGAGTAGCTTCAGATGAGATAACTACTTTTTCTTCCATTGCATCAATATGCTCAAATTTAAACGCTGGATCTCCAAGGTCGGAAACAACGTCCTGATACTGCTCCAATAAAGAGCTTTGTCGCTCTTCATCATTCATTTCATAGATCTTTGAACGGAAGTAAGCGGCATACTCGCCCCAATACGTGCGTGTCTGAACCTCTTCCTGCCCGCCCTGGTCGTTAAAAGTAATGTCGGTGTGCGTATCGAATTTCCAACGATAACGACTTTCCTCCATTGTATGAGGGATGTAACCGGGGTCTAACGGGAGAATGACTTTATTCTGAATCCAGGACGGCGTGTATCGCCAGTGAGTTTGTGTATCTGTCGGGTCTATGCAGTACTCTTTACCGTCTAATTTGAAGCAGACGACCACATGGTTATAAGTGTTCATGGTCGGGATCAGCAGTTTGCTCTGGTCGGTACGCTGAGTCGAAACAAGTACAAGGTTGGTTTTTAATCCAATTTTTTCCAACAGTGCTTTAAGCAGAACGGACTTATCTTTGCAGTCACCAAATCGATTCTCAATGGTCTCGGCTATGGTGTGAGGAGTCATGGCGTTGCCATATTCTGACCGCGACACATAACGAATGTCGCGTGAAACGAAGTCGAGGATAGCTGCAATTTTTTCTTCCACTGTAGACTGCCCTTTCAGGATGTCTTCTGTGAGTGGTTCAAGCCCCCGAGTGTCCAGATTAGCCTTCTCCATTGTGAGCAGACCTTTAATAATCACCTGATTCCAGTTTTCAAACTCGCCAAGAGAAATTCTGTCTATATGATCTCGCCAAAAAGACTGCTCATCCGAAACGTAGGTTGGCAAGTCGGTTCCACTGCACTTAAGTGAACCTGTGCTTGCTGAGCAGGTGACTGAATCAGTATCAGCAATCCAGTTAACTGGGGAGTCTTCGTCCCATGTGACATCTAACGTGTATTGCTGAACTGGGTAAGTTCTTTGCGTGAAGAGTTCTTCTGACCAGTCTGACTCCATCCGCGATTTAGTGGTAACCAGTTCGTATTCCAGAACGGATAAACTTCCCTCAACCAACCCTGGAATTGCCAGTACCACCTCTTTTTCACTGCTGAATGTATTGTATTCGCTGGTATCCAGTATCTGGACATGTGAAGGATCGAGCTGCTTCGATTCTCCACTCGGAGAAATGGATGCCGCTGAGATTATCTTTAAACTCTGATAATTTGGGTTGTAGTAAATACTTCGTGAGCCGTAGTTTTCAGCATCAACAAATCTCGGAAAATAATTGACCGTCTTTCTCGTCATAGTGACGATATCTGATTCAACTTTGAAGTCAGTTTGAAGTAACAACTGAGTCATTTCTGTTGGCTTGGATTCACCTGTCAGTAGTGCCATGTTTTTCTCTAAACCAGCATAACTCAAAGACCAGGATATATTATCGGCGCTATATGCATGAGAAGAGCCCACTGCTAGTGCCGTAATTAATGGGAGGGTGTGTCGTTTCATTGAGTAGTAAACTCCCATGCCATTGTTTCGAACGAGCGAATTGACTCGCGATAGGTGTTTTTGCGAGCTGATATAAATCCAATTAACTCATAGTTGTTATTAGGGGTCTGAATGACTGTGATAAGTGCCGTAGAAGGATCAAGAGACATGGTTCCATGGCATTTGAGTTGAGTTTTGACGTGAAGCGTCGGACGGACGAAACTGCGTCTTTCTGTACACTTGAGTTGTTTTATATTTTCCTTTATCCAGTCTCGACGAAATTGAAGATGCTCATTCATATCTTCAATTTCATTATTTTTGAATAGTAAGAAGTACGAATCTGGGACCGAGTTCGAGAATTCTGCCAGTGCGCTGCCATCACTGAAAGTGCCTACTTCAACACGGTGCCAGTTGTCACCCTGAAAGGTTAGAACGAATTCTTCATTTTCAATCGTGTACTTTTCCCTGTTTGCGTAACTTTCATGCTGTTCAATAAACAGTGGGCTTATTGCGGTATATGAGAACCCTGCAAATATCAGAGGGAAAAAAATAGCGACAATCACCCATTCAAAAGGTGAATAGCCACTTTTTCCTTTGAACTCGACATGACTCAGTTCTTTCCGAACTTCGTTAAATCGGTTGGCAATGAACATAAATGAAAGGGAAAAAGTGATATAAACTGCAAAATCAATCCATAAGGCAATCGACCAATTGGAAGATATTGAGTAATACATGGTCGAAAAGACAAAACCGCAACACCCTAGAAAGTAACGATTTCGACTTTTTTTCGCTTTATCATCCTGCTCAAACGTCTCCAGAGTTTCGCCAAACTTTTTAAACGCGAAAATTTGGGCAAGAGCGAAAAACGGAACCAACAGCCAAAGCCATGGGATAAATTTAGATTGAGACAATAGGTTTAATTCTTTGGCTCTGCGATACAGCCAAATATTGGAGTAAAGACCTAAGGTGCTGAACGCCAGAAAAAATTCCCAAATAGGTTTTCTTGGCGCTCGTATGGTTATTTTGGGGGTGTTTTCAATTTCTGGAGAAATATCGGAATTTTCTTCGGAAAGGGTACCACTAATTTCCTGCATGATCAGCGTGTCCGTCCATGGTTTCTAGCTGACAAAATTAAGCTTTACATCACTGTTGATCAAGAGATTCCCGATAAATCCTCTCATATCCCTGATTGACTTCTCAACATCAAGGAAGTCAATTGAATATGGGCATATCTGATCACTTGATATTAGTGAATATGCCGAAACTGATCTTGCCGAATAAAGTGATCTATTTGGTTGGGAATATATTGGCTGTAAATCATGCTGGTGTGGCTGGATTTGGTTTCCAGATGATCCGTCATTCCGTCTATTTTGGTTTCTTCTACAGTCACCGTGCCATCAGACAGTGTATCGTTGTCCATAAGCAGAAGTGGTCGCATGCCGAGTGGTATGGTTCCGGCGATGCTGCCCAGCTTTTGTGGGTGTGACCAGACATCGTGGTGTTTCTTCAACCCAAATTCCGGTGCATTACCTAGCACCGCACCCAGCCCCAGTTCCTGAATTCGACAGATTATGGATGCGCCTTTAAGCGGAGAACCAACGGCTATGACGTGAGAAATCAGGTTAGAAGAAGGGCGACGCGAAGCGAGATAGTTTTTGATGACCACTCCGCCAAGGCTATGCCCGACAAGAACGTTTATCTCACTTTCATCAATGACCGAGTCAATAGAAGCGAACAATTTATCTTCATCAATGGACACCGAGTTATAACTGATCACTTGCGTATCGTAACCCAGAGTTTTTAGCCTCTGACTTAGTGGCTGCATGACGACGCCGTGCATGTATAAACCATGTAGGATGATAATTTTCATTGTTGCCTCCTGTACTCCAGCTTTCTCTCTGTCTCTGACGCTATTCAGCCTAAGAATTTAGACAGATGAGTTAATACATTTTGACCGTAATATTATGCTTCAGATTGGGTATCAAATCTGTGATCGCTTAGAAAGTCACCAAACTCTAAAAGGGCAGAATGACCCATAATGGTATCAGCGGTATCATTGGCCACATCATCAGTTTCCCAAGGTATAACGACCACTTAGACTGAAAACCATTCTCGACATTAATGCCGTCGTTAATGAGTGTGTTGCTCTTCATCGCTTTGTTAAATGCCCAATGAGAAAAGGTCACTTTCTCTCCCTTACTGGTTGCAAATACCGGGTAATAAAGTTCACTCAGCTCGGGATGCCTGACCTTCACTTCCTCCAGAACAAGAATGCTTCCGCATGGAAGTGGGCGAATCTTGCGACCTTCTTGCCCATTAATAAACTCACTTTCATGCTCAAGTGACAGAATGTTTGAACCCCACGGAGAGCTCGAATCTTCAACAACAGACCAGCCGCAAGATGCGATGAATCCGTTCCCTATCCAAGGGTAAAAGAGTTTGCTTTTGCCTTGGTTTAAGCTGAGTGTCAGCATTACCAGCAATGTAGGAGCGGTGATAACGGCTTTGGTTAAGTGACTAAACTGACGAATGGCAAAAATAAAGGTGATGGCAAACGGGATAGCAAAGGTAAAGCGACTGAATCCCTGATTAACCACGCCTGAAATCATAAACACTATGCTGATGGCAATGACCAGAGCCGACGCACGTTGGCTGAGTGGGTGCTTCAATCGGCTGGTTTTTGAGTGATCTGATGGTGTCGACATGTTATTGCTCCGCCAGTTGCTGAATGTGCTTTTGAAGGCTAATGCGATCGGTTGTGGCACCATCGACGATGTTACCGATTTTAATTTCCAGTTTTGACCAGAAACGTTTTGGCAAATGAGTGAATGCGTGGCCACCTTTATGTGAAAAGAACGAACCCCAAAGCCCCTTTAATGCAATAGGTACAACGGGTACTGGGTTGGTTGAAAGAATCTGTTCGATACCAGGGCGAAACTCATTGATTGCTCCGTTTTTAGTGATCCGACCTTCAGGAAAAATGCACACTAGCTGACCCTGTTTGAGGGCGTTATCGATCTCGACAAACGCTTGGTTATAGGTTTTTTCACACTGCTTAGGAGAGCAGATAGGGATGACGCCAGCATGACGAAAAAAATGTTTAAGAATTGGAAGTTCGCTCAGGCTCTTATCCATCACAAAGCGAACCGGGCGATTCGCCAGCCCCATCAGAATTAAGGCATCGATATAACTCACATGGTTAGCAATCAGAAGCGCGGCACCGCTTTGTGGAATGTGCTGTTTACCCGTTACGCGAATACGGTAAAGTATGCGGCTGATGAAATAACTGATGACTCGAAGATGGGCGTGCATGTGAACCTCATTAGAAACTGTGTTTCGATAAGGTTAAATTGCCACGGCGATACTTTTTGATAAATAAAAAAGAGAAAAGTTACTTATTATGTGACTTTCATGTGCATAAAACGCGACTTAGCTTCTTTCGTATTCTTTAAACTCAGGCAAACTCCATTGGCGAAGTGCCACGATCATGGATGTACCGTGACGATCAGAAATCGCCAGATCACCATCGTCTCGGCATGCGGAGTAGAAATCGGCAATCAGTTTTTCGATGCGCTTCTGGAGCTTTTTATTGGTCGGTAAAGACATAAGCCCGGTCGCCATGACCAATTTTTCATCTTCACCAGAAAAGTGACTGCGGAAAAATTCGCTTTGCACCTGTTGCTGGAAGAAGCGTTGCATCGGACCGCCGGCTATCCATGAAAAGGTAGGGGATAGCTTTAATTTCACTCGGTTTTGAGGCAGTAATTCGATGATGTTCAGCTTGTCTAGCTGCGCCAGCTTTTGGATCAGCTCAGGTTCAGAAAACGCATACTGCGCCATGATTTCTTCAAATCGATAACCGTTGACCACACACACAGCAACCAGCAGCAACCCTTTGTTTTCAACCAACTGTTTTTCCTGTTCGAACGTTAGCGCCGTGATCTCCTGAGTGGGGGAAGCGAGCTTAAACAGTTCCGCCATCTCCATCCCCATCAGTTCGCAGATAACGTTTAAACGCTCAAGGCTAATTTGATTTCCGCTGGCAAGGAGGCGTTTCACCGAGCCTTCCGTCAGGTTCAATTCTCTGGCGATATCAACGTATTTGATTCCGGATAATTTGAGCTGACGTTTGAGTTCGTCGACAACTTTGCTGGTTTCAGACATGGTTTCTCGTTTTATGCTTCGGTTGCCAGTTGTTCAAGATAGGCTTTCATAAATTCCACCCGACGTTTGGCTTCTTTTATAGCTGCTGGGGTGTTCATGGTGTCTGCAATTTTGAATAGCTTGGTTTGAAAGTGATCGATGGTGAATCGCTTGTCATCCAAAGGTCGATGTTCTGCAAACATATCATTCGGATCATAAAGGTCGGCGTTGAATGTGGCGCTAACCTGAATTGTGCGCGTGACGCCTATCGCGCCCAGAGAATCCAGCCGATCAGCATCTTGTACAACCTTTGCTTCGAGCGTTTCAGGTTTTACTCCGGCACTAAAGCTGTGCGCCATAATGGCATGGTGAATGGCGGGTAAGTACTGGTCGGGATAATTGATTGTACCAAGGAATTGGCAGGCTTTATCGGCTGCGATCTGCGCGCTCAAATGGCGTTCTGGATGATCTTTTGGGTAGGTAAAACAATCATGAAGGTAAGCCGCGGGCAGCACCACATTTATGTCGGCCCCCTCACTTTCTGCCAGTGCTTTGGCAGTGTTCACGACCCGAAAAATATGGTTTAAGTCGTGGGCAGCGTCGGTCACCATCTCTTGTTTGATAAATTCGATAAATGCGTCTTCACAACCTAAGCCCGGATTCATAACTTTCTACCTGATTGAATTGGTGGAAGTATTGTACGAGTTACTTGAACATACAACAACGCCAGCAAAATGCTGGCGTATTGAGAACGGGATAAAAGCGATTTAAGACGCTTGCTTGCCCGGGAATTGATGGATATGAACATCGCGCTGAGGGAACGGGATGGTAATGCCTTGCTCGTCGAAGGCAATCTTAACGCGCTCGTACAGGCTGAAATACACCGGCCAGTAGTCGTCAGATTTTACCCACGCCCAAACCAACATTCCGACATGGCTGTCGCCGTGTTGGCTAACGTGAACCAGTGGCTCAGGATCGCTAAGAACCAAATCATAGTCATCCAGTACTTTCATCAGAACTTCACGCGCTTTGCGAACGTCATCACCGTAGCTGATACCAAATTCGATATCGACACGACGGTTTTCTTCGCAGAACAGGTTTTTCACTGTGCCATTGGAAAGCATCCCGTTTGGAATGATGATTTTCTGGTTGTCGTAAGTGACTAAAACCGTCACAAAGATTTGAATATCAACCACTTTACCCATGTGCCCCTGCGCTTCGATAACGTCACCGATCTTGAAAGGCTTGAAGAACAGGATAAGTACACCGCCAGCAAAGTTAGACAAGCTGCCCTGAAGAGCCATACCTACAGCAAGACCAGCAGCACCCAGCATCGCAATGAAGGACGTGGTTTCCACACCAATCATCGATGCCACTGAAATGATCAGCAGTATTTTTAGAATGACTGAAGCGAGAGAGCATAAGAAGCTGCGAAGACCTTGCTCTAAGCGAACACGTTCAAGAGCAACATCAATCCCTTTCGTGACTTTGCCAATCAGCCACCAGCCGATAACCAGGACCAGAAATGCCAGTACCAGCTTAGGTCCAAAAGTCAGAACCAGCTCTAACCCTTTTTCGTAGATTTGCTCCAACGAGATATTTTCCATCATAAATATGACTCCTTTTAAAAAACCTCTGAAGTATAGGCTAGACCATATGCGTAAGTTCTTCCCATTGTTGAGAAAATAACGCTAGAGCCTGTGCAGAAGCTCTCAGTTGGAGT
>NZ_AFWJ01000301.1 GCF_000222685.1 Vibrio nigripulchritudo ATCC 27043
AGGTAACGACAGCAATGATGTGGCTAAGGAAGTTCGGCACCATGTAACGGCGAATAATTTCAAATGGACTGTTGCCATCTAACCATGCTGCGGCGACGTACTCTTCACTACGAAGAGACATAAAGCGGCTTCGTACAACTCGCGCCATATCTGGCCAGGACACCAAACCCAGAATGATAGTGATAAGGAAATACTTGGTCAGAGAACTCCACTCTGAAGGCAGAGAAGCAGACAGCGCCATCCATAAAGGCAGTGTTGGAATGGACTTCATAAACTCGATACTGCGCTGAATGAAGTTATCGATCGCACCACCGAAGTAGCCAGAAATACCACCAATCAAAATACCCAGAACAAAGGTTGTAAATACCCCCATCAAACCAACAGACAGGGAAATTCGCGCACCGTAGATCAGGCGAGACAACATATCGCGTCCCATTCGGTCTGAACCTAGGATAAAGAAAGGCTGCTTTGGATTTTCAGGCACAATGAACTTGTAAGTCATTGGAATAAAACCCATCAGTTCATATTTTTCGGTTTTACCAAAGAACTCGAAGTACACCTTTTTGCTTTCATCCAGAGTGTAATGACGTTTCAGAGTTCGCATGTCGGTTTTACTCTTGTAAAACGCCAGATGCGGAGCCCAGCGCCAGCCATCGTCTGTGCTTTCAAACAGGCTTACAGACTGTGGAGGTGCATAGGTGTATCGACGCCAGTTTTCGCTTGGGTCAAACGGTGCGAAAAACTCGGCAAACATAGCGACAAAGTAAATCACCGCAAGGAACCAGATGCTGTACCACGCAAGTTTGTGCTGACGCAGCTTGATCTTGATAAGTTGCCATTGCGTGGCTGTGCTGAGATCCAATGGCTGCTTTTTCTTGCGGCTAAGCAGCTTTCCAAACCAATTCATAGTAGACGTTGTCATGATTAAAACTCCTTCGACACGCCAACGCGTACGCGGGGATCAACCCAGTACAGCAGCAGGTCAGAAATCAGGGTACCGATAATTGTGAGGATGGACATGATGAGCAAGACGTCACCCGCAACGTACATGTCTTGAGCGCGCAATGCAGAAAGCATCAGTGGTCCCAGTGTAGGAATGTTCATCACCTGACTAACAATGATGTCAGCGCCTAACAGAGCCGGTAGCATCCAGCCAATCGTAGAAACAATAGGAAGGATCGCGATGCGAACTGGGTACTTCATGATAAGTTTGGCTTCTGTCTGCCCTTTAGCTCGCGCAGTTTTCACATAAGGTTTTTTCAGCTCATCCAACAGGTTGGCACGCATGATTCGGATGATGCCCGCCAAACCGGCGGTTCCGACCACTAAGATGTAGATCCAGCTTCGGGATGCGGCATCCATAAACTTCGCCCATGACATTGGCTGATCAAGGAACTCTTCGGAATACAGACCGGAAACCACGGTATCAAAGCTGTAATAACCAATCAGAAGCGCGATGATGGCAATCACGAAGTTAGGCGTTGCCATACCAATAAAGCCAAAGATGGTCGCCACGTAATCGCCAAACGAATACTGGCGCAGAGCGGAATACATGCCGATTGGAATAGCCACTAAGAACTGAAACAGGAACACCGCCAGTGCCAGACACACTGTTGGCCAGATTCGTGGCTCTATAGTGTCCCAGACGGGTTGGTTGTTGGTGAGGGAGATACCGAGATCACCAGTCATAAGACCAATCATCCAGTTGGCGTAACGTTCAAGGAGAGGTTTGTCCAACCCATACATTTCCCTGAGCGTGTAAATCATTTCGGGGTCAACGGTTTGCCCCATGGACTGGAGCTCTGCAATTTTAGACGAGGCGAAATCGCCGGGCGGCAAGTCGATCACCGCAAACACGACAATGGAAACAGCGAATATGGTGACGAGTATCGACACCAGCCGTTTACCAGCAAACAGAAGAAAGCTGTTCATATTGTTCCTTAACTTCGAAACCTGTTGTGGCTAGGGTCTGACGACCCTGCTTATTATTCTGTAACCCAACCATTAGGCGTTGAGCATAGAAAACGAGTCTATGTGCACGTTGAAAAGCGTCCTTTCCCCTGTGCAATTTTATTAGAACGCACTAAATAATATTTTTGAAACGCTTTTTCATATTTTTGCCAATCACATCAGCAAAAATCTTGCGAAGCGTGATCAGCGCCAAATATTTCTATCAGTAACGAGGGATTCGAGGTGTGTTCTGTAAGAGGAAGGTCAAATATATTAGCAGTCTCGCTTTTACGACAAAATCTATCTAGCGAATGCTGTAAAACAAGTTGTGTACATTCCCGATACGGACTAATCAGGAACTACTATGAAAAAACTTACAATAATGTTTATCAGCGTCGTACTTTTGCTTGGCTGCACAAGCAATACTCAACAAAGTGGCTTGTCCGAAGTTCTGTTAACTAAGCCGTATACAGAAACTAAGAGCTTTCACTCTGTTATTCCTATTCTAACCATTGGAAACAAAATCCATCTGTATGCCAGCATCAATGGAAAGCGCTACAGCTTTATTCTGGATACGGGTTCGCCAACCATTTTAACCAAACAGGTTGCCGACGAACTTGGTCTGGAAGTCATGGATACCAACAAGGGAAGAGATGCAAATGGCAATCTCGTCTCGATGGATATTTCTATTGCAGATTCCATTGAAATTGGTGATGTGGCGTTTAGAAACGTTCCGGTCTTCATCTTTGATCCATCTGGTATTCCATCTGCTACATGCAATTTGGACGGCGGTGTCATCGGTGCAGAGATCCTGCCGCTTGCTGCATGGCAGCTCAACTTCAAAGACAGTGAAGTTGTAATCACCAGCGATGTACGAAAACTCGATTATACAAAGGGGGCAGCGCGCGCGATTTTGAAAAAATCCGGCTATCCCCATCACCCGATTCTGGAACACAGAATTAATGGCAAGTTTACCGACAACCTTATGTTCGACACTGGTAACACGGAAGTTTTGCAACTTAACCAGCTTGCTCTTGATCAGATGATCACCGACGGTGTGCTGTCAAACCCCAAAATTGAGGGACACGGCTCGTTTGGAGAATCTGCTGGCGGACAGGCAGAATCCACCGTGTATTACCAAACTCCAATTGAGAGCATGGAGGTTGGGGGCTGGAACTGAAAGACTTCCATGCCTGGACCCGTGCCACTCCACCCTCTCTGCTCGGCGCCAAGCTACTGGAGAACCACATCGTAACGCTCGATTACCCAAATAGAGATGCGTATTTCTATAAATTTCAGGAAAGGCGTAAAGAACGAACAAGTTGGGGATACAAAACAGCCATCAGTGAGCTAAATTCCCTTTACGTAAGTTTCCTGGAATCTCCTTCCCTTGCTGAGTCGGCAGGTCTTCAGCTAGGAGACCGGATTCTGAAAGTGAACTACCGCGATACCACCTATATTGATCCAGAAAAGCATTGCGAAATCTTACGCTGGCTACCTAACGCGCGTGACGGCGAAACGCTGGAACTCAAGGTACTGCGTGGAAACGCTCATGAGATCATAAAAATGGAAAGGTAGGTTTGTTTGGGGTTGTGGGGTGTAGAGAGCTCTGAAAACTATCCGATACTAAAGCACATACCCAAGTGATTGAAACAGCAATCACTTGGGTATTATTTTTACTGGGTCTGGGTTTGACGAATCGCTTTCTTCCAGCCTTTATAAAGTCTGGTTTGAGTTTCTCGATCCATCTGAGGTGAGAACACTTTGTCGATCTGGCGTTTGCCGTCCAGCTCCTGTTTGTCTTTCCAGAATCCCACAGCCAGCCCCGCCAAGATCGCTGCGCCTAATGCAGTAGACTCGGTCACCGAAGGACGAATCACTTTGGTGTGAACAATGTCCGACTGGAACTGCATCAGGAAATCATTGGCTACGGCACCGCCATCAACACGAACCTGATTCAGTTTAATACCTGCGTCTTCTTCCATAGCTTCCAGCACGTCCCGGCTTTGATAAGCGACGGATTCCAGAGTGGCACGAATAATGTGGTTGCGATTGGTTCCGCGCGTTAATCCAGTCAAGGTTCCTCTGGCATGCGGGTCCCAGTAAGGTGCGCCTAAACCGACAAACGCTGGTACTAAATACACACCATTCGCGTCTTCTACTTTTTCAGCAAAATATTGGGTATCGGACGCATCTCGGATCAAACCCAGTTCATCACGCAACCATTGAACGGTAGCTCCGCCCATAAATACGCTGCCTTCCAGCGCGTAGGCGATTTCATCCCCAATCTTGTACGCAATGGTGGTCAGCAACCCGTGTTTGGAATGAATGGCCTGATTCCCGGTGTTCATCAGAAGGAAACACCCCGTCCCGTAGGTATTCTTCACCATGCCTTTTGTGAAGCACTGCTGACCAATCATCGCAGCCTGCTGATCCCCTGCGATACCTGAAATTGGAATCTCAGAGCCTCCGCCTATGCTGGCATAGCCATACACTTCACTGCATGATTTCACCTCTGGCAGCATGCTGCGGGGAATGTTAAACAGCTCCAACAGCTTTTCATCCCACTCCAGCGTATGGATATTAAACAACATGGAGCGAGACGCATTTGAAACGTCAGTTACATGAGACTTACCATTGGTCAGCTTCCAGATAAGCCAGGTATCGACCGTTCCAAACAGCAAATCACCGTTTTCGGCTTTCTCTCTCGCGCCTTCAACATTGTCGAGAATCCACTGTATTTTGGAACCGGAAAAGTACGCATCAATAACCAGCCCTGTGGTCTTCTGAATGTATTCTCCCCACCCCTCGGCTTTAATAGCATCACAAGTTTCAGCCGTACGGCGGCACTGCCAGACAATGGCGTTATACACCGGATGACCTGTGTGTTTATCCCAGACAATGGTCGTTTCACGTTGGTTGGTAATACCAATTGCCGCTACCTGTTCGTTATCGATGTCCGACTGGGCAAGCACTTCGGTGAGAGAAGAACGCTGGGTTCCCCAAATTTCCATTGGATCGTGTTCCACCCATCCGGCTTTTGGATAAATCTGACTGAATTCGCGCTGGGTGGTACTCAGGATGTTGGCATCCTGATCGAAGATAATAGCGCGAGAACTGGTTGTTCCCTGATCTAAGGCAACGATGACTTTGTTGCGAACTTCCATGAGTGCTCCGTGTTCCTTTTTCATTACCATTCTTGAAAATTGATGTTCATTCTTCCATCAAATGTTCGTTTTCGCAATAAAACACTCAAAGGTTAATCGAGTGTAAATGAATAACTGTGAACTTGGTTAAACCTGACAAAAGTGTCACCCATACTTTATCCATATGACAATTCAAGGACAGTATTGATACTGTGACAAGCTCATAGACAATAAAATTTTGTTTATTTTTCACTCGACCCATCTATCAATATGTGTATATACTGCGCAATAACGAAAACAAACGAACATTTACGAAGGTAAAGATATGTCTACCCAAGCTGAATTCGATAAAACGGCTTCCGCTAATGAACACAATCCAAACAGAGAAGATTACGATGTTGTTGTCATCGGTGGTGGTATCAATGGCGTTGCTGTAGCAGCCGATGCGGCAGGTCGGGGGTTAAAAGTGGGGCTGTTCGAAATGTCCGATCTCGCTTCCGCCACTTCGTCGGCAAGCAGTAAGCTTATTCATGGCGGATTGCGCTATCTCGAACATTATGAGTTTCGTTTGGTGAGTGAAGCACTGGCAGAACGCGAAGTCTTATTGAAAAGCGCCCCCCATTTGGTTGCACCTTTACGTTTTCAGCTACCACACAGACCACACCTTCGCCCTGCATGGATGATTCGCACAGGATTGTTTCTTTATGATCACATAGGAAAGCGCGTTTCGCTTCCTGCCAGTCATGGAGTTAATTTTGGAGAATCCAGCCCGTTACTCCCTGAAATGAAAGCGGGCTTTGAGTATTCAGACTGCGCAGTGGATGACGCCCGCTTGGTGATTGCCAACGCTCAGTTAGCAAGCCAGCTAGGTGCAAACGTTGAGACACAGGCTCGCTGCACTGGCGCATCTCGCAGTTCTTCTGGCTGGGAAATCGATATCGAAAACACTCAAACCCATGTCGTCAAAACCGTATCTGCCAAAGCCTTGGTTAATGCCGCAGGTCCCTGGGTTGATCGATTCTTTGATCATCAACTTAGTCTGCCATCACCACGTGGAATCCGGCTTGTAAAAGGCAGCCATATTGTGGTGCCGCGCATGTACCCTGAAAATCACGCCTACATACTGCAAAACGAAGACAACCGGATTGTTTTTGTTATTCCGTATCAGGACAAATACTCGTGCATCGGCACCACGGATGTTGAGTATCAGGGCGATCCTTCTAAGGTCGAAATCAGTGATGACGAGGTGGATTACTTGTGTGACATCGTCAATCAGCACTTTGTCGAGAAAGTCTCTCCTGAAGATGTCATTAACACCTGGTCTGGTGTTCGTCCCTTGTGTGATGACGAATCTTCCGATGCACAAGCAGTAACGCGAGATTACACCATTGAACTGGACGACATGTTTGATGATGCCCCTCTGCTTTCAATTTTTGGTGGCAAATTAACAACGTACAGAAAACTGGGGCAAGCCGCAGTCAATAAACTGATTCCGTTCTTCCCTTCGATGAAAGCGCCGTGGACAAAAGAAGCAACGCTGCCCGGTGGAGACTTCATCAGCAGAGAACAGTTGGAGATTGCACTCAAAAATCGCTACCCATGGTTAGACGGAACTATCATCCGTCGCTGGGTAAGGTCTTACGGTACATTAAGCCATCGCATAGTGGAAAATCGTCGTTCAGTTCAGAACATGGGCATTGATTTCGGTCATGGACTGTATCAAGCCGAAGTGGACTACATGATTCAGCACGAATGGGCGGTCACAAGTGAAGATATTTTGTGGCGACGCTCAAAGTTAGGAATTGAGTTCAGTTCACTGGAAGTTGAAAAACTGGAGCAGTATTTAAACAGACACATCAGCGATTCAAACTTGCAGCATGCAGTCTGAGTCCACTCTATACCCAGTACGTAAACTGTCTGGGTATAACTGTCAGTGGGAAAAAGGGTCGGAACCGCTGTGCATTTCTCTTTCCGGAACTGGTTCTACGTATTCCACACAAGCCTGATTCGTCAGGCTTTTTGCCTGTTCTGGAGTAGCTTCTACAATAAGAACCTTATCGTGGATGAGCTCGTCGATTACCTTAATGCTTTCAGACGCCAAGCTTTGTTGCAATTCAGCTTTACAGCTTTTGACAAACTTCACGTAGTGCTTCATGGTCGCCTCCGTTTCATGGGCAATTGCAATAGAACCCACAATGGCTGCTGACATCAATACACCTATTACTCGCTTATTTTTCATTCGAGATCCTATTAAGAGAAAGTGCCTCCGAAGAGGCACTCTTAGGTATTACAAATCACATACGTGTGACCAGCTGTTGTCGCTGCCCGGGATAGAACGTGTCCACCAGTTTGCTTGATAAACTGCACCATTGTGAACCAGTTTGTCACCAGCACCTGCGTGGTTTGGGTTACCTGCCCAGTCAGCCTGAGGCCAGTTAGGGTAAACATTCAGACCAGTCGCATCACAAACAGCAGGATCTGGAATTGGCTCGCCGCCGTTACAGCCAAGATCTAGGTATTCTTTCGCTGCTACTGCATTCACCAAACCATGACCGGTACGGTTGTCGCGACCTGCTACATCCAGGTCAGTTGCCGTTGCGCTTAGCGCTTTACGAACCTGAGCGGCAGTACATTGAGGGTGGTAGCTCCATACCAGAGCAGCAACGCCCGCAGCGTGTGGAGCTGCCATAGATGTACCGTTGTAGTAGGCATAATCTTCACCTGTTGTCACGCTCACCGTGATTGGCTGGCCAGCCGCCGCTGCAAACTCCTGACCAAGAGTACGGTCAACCGTTACAGAAAGCAGTGGTGCTTCATTTTTCGCATCTACAACAAATGGATTTTGCAGACCAGTCAGTTCTGAGTTGCTGTATACGATAGCTGCAGATGCACCCGCGTCGTAACATGCTTTTACAGCATCGATTTCTGGACGAAGACCAGGACGCTGATTTTCAATACGCTCAACTACACAGACTTTGTTTTTCATGTCACCACAGACATATTTGCCTGTTGTCGTATCACAGACTGCGGCAGGAGCAGTTTGAGTACCTGATATTTTAGCTGGCTCGAATTTGTCCAATGCGTTTTTGATGTAACGGTTGTGAGGAACAATACCGCGGTTGAAGTAACTTTGTGCGTTGTACTCGATATCAGCAAGTACACCTTCGCCCATTGTAACGGTTGAAAGTACCGCCACACCCGGTGCTGCAATCTCTACCTGGTTGGTTGCCTGAGAGAAGGCCGCATGATCCAGCGCTGTATCAACAGCTGCAACCGATACCACTGAATCATAAGATGCAGGGTACTTGTGCTTAGTATTTCCGTCGTTACCAGCAGAAGCTATAAATAAGACACCATTATCACTATGGCGCTTAAACGCGGCTTTTTCCGTTACACTGAGCTTGTTTCCACCCAGACTCATGTTAACAACATTCGCACCATTACTGACACAAGTGTCCACTGCTTTAACCAAACCAGAAGAGTATGTCCAACCACTCTCACTAAACACTTTGATGATATGCAGATTCACGTTTTGGTTAGGCATTACACCTACAACACCTGTATTGTTCGCTACTGCTGCAATTGTGCCTGCTACGTGAGTACCATGAGCGTTTCCTGCTCCCGGAACGCTCCAGTCGCCAGTGCCTTTGTCGTTGGTACCTGTTACCTGGTTTGTCGCTAGATCAGTGTGCGCAAGATCGTAGCCTGAGTCGATAATACATACCGTTCGGTTACCCGCGTTAACGTCGGACAATAACGTTGCACCTACAGAGTCTTGACCCCATGGCGTGAGCTCACTGAGCAAGAATCGTGGTTGGTCAATTTCAACGTATTCTACGTCCAGATTATGTTGCAGAGCGCTTAGCGCAGCCTGGTCAACTTCGACACTGTAAACTGAGCTGTCACCTAATTTTTCTATTTGCTGTGCGTTAATGCGATCCAACACAGACTCTTGTACAATTCTTTCCCCAGCGAACTGGCTCAATCCCATTCTAGCTGGGCTTTCAGACATATTACTTTTAAATTTCACTAGATATTTAACAGGCAGCTCAGCTTCTGAAACCTGGGTGAAATTATCGGCTACAGCATAGCCAGATGTGAACATCGCCAAAGCCAATACGGTAGGCTTAAATAGCCCGACGTTCTTTCTGTTTAACTTAATCATTTACTCATTCCTTGTATTACGCATTTATGCAATTTGCTTTTTGGTGACCCGAATAGGTAACCATTCGAAAGCTGCCCTGCTATAAAACAATGCCTATAAATCGAGCAAATAATTTATAAATTAAAATTTATTGCAATGCATTGCACTCTCATTTGCAACACTTTTAGTTAACATTAAAAAATTAAACAGAATACCTTATAAATCAATATGTTAATAAGAAAATAATGACTATGTATGCATATAATAGTCATAAAATTTGTAATAAGAGGAGGAAATTAAGCCGCAATAAGAATCAGGATATCAACAAAAAACTCAATAAAAACAACCACAAAGATCACAACGTACTTATTATTTCAGACCACTTTCTCTCAGTCTTTTGTAAAGTGTATTTCGACTGATATTAAGCTCTTTGGCGGTTTTCGAAATATTGCGGTTCATTCGCTCATACGCCTCCAACCAGTCTTTTTTCTCTTCTACCGTGGTTTGGGATTGAAGACTCGTATTTACTGGCGCGACGAATGGACGAATATTGGAATCATGATTTGTTGAGCTCTGTACATCGGCTAAGAAATCATCCGGCAAGTCATCCACCTGAATCGCTTCCGGCTCTGCCATCGCGAGTGCAATCTGAATCACACTGACCATCTGTCGGATGTTGCCTGGCCAAGGGTGCGACTTGAACAGAGACAAAACCTCCATAGAAATTTGCCCTGGCTGGTCGCCACTAGAAAACTTACTCAATAAGTATTGGACCAAAGCGTCTTTATCAGTACGCTCGCGAAGCGGTGGCAACGTAATGTTCAAGCCCGATACGCGGTAGTACAGATCTTGCCGAAACTTGCCCGCTTCGACATCCTGCTTTAAATGTCGGTTGGTAGCGGACACCAATTTGAAATCCACTGGATATGAGGTCGTTGAACCAAGCGGGGTGACCTTTCTTTCCTGAAGCACGCGCAATAAACGCGCCTGCACATTGAGCGGCATGTCGCCCAATTCATCCAGAAACAACGTTCCTTTGTCGGCTTTGCGAATTAGACCGATATACCCTTTGGTGTGCGCGCCCGTGAACGCGCCTTTTTCGTATCCGAACAATTCCGATTCCACCAGTTCAGAAGGAATCGCGGCACAATTCACAGCAATAAGGGGGGCTTGTGAACGTTCACTCGAAAGGTGAAGCGCGTTTACGAACACTTCTTTCCCGACTCCGGTTTCGCCATTGATCAAAATGGGAATATCCGTGTTCAGTATCTTGCTGGCTTGAGTGATGGCTTTCGACAGCCTTGTATCGCCCATGTTCAGCCGTTCAAGATCCAGTACATCATCTTTCGAAACCGCTTTGGCAGCAGGTTTTGGAGCGTTGCGAAAATCCAGCGAGCGCCCTTGCGGGATCTTCGGTGGCATCACAATGCCATGGAAATTGAAGTTATGTTTGGATCTCAGAACCAGAGGAGTATAAGAAGGGTGCGCCAGTAATTGATCCATGCGTACGTCAAACAGCTGATCCAGATTTTGAAGAGCCAAATCGCACCCTAGCACCACTTCTGCCCGTCGGTTGGCAGAGACAATGATGCCTTGTTCATTGAACACCAACAGGCAGGACCATTGGCTATCAATGTTCTCTTCACTGGTATTAAACCAGAACAAGTGGTGATCCGAATTAAAGCGGGAAACAATCAGCTGGTTTTCAATAGCCTGAGACATCAGCTTCACCATGCCAAGCGTATGGGCTGTAGGCATGTAGGTATCACTCGATATCGCCAACACCCCTGTCATTCGGCGATCAGCGTCAAACAAAGGAGCAGCGGAGCCTGTCATAAATCGGTTGGAAGCAAGAAAGTGTTCATCATGGAAAATCTGAACAATGTTGCCTGTTTCTAAAGCCGTGCCAATGGCATTGGTTCCTATCAGTCCTTCCTGCCAATGCACACCGTGGCGAAAAACATGAGGCTGATTTTCCTGAAAGAACCGTTGCTCTCCCCAACTGTTCAGCACCTGTCCGTTGGTGTCAGCCAACATCACTAAGCAATTACTGTTAGAGAGAAGGTTGTCGTAAAACGGCAGCACTTTTTGCTGCGTCGTTTGCAGCAAACCATGGTGCTGATCGAGTGACGAGGTGAAGTCGGCGTCACTTGCCATTTCTATGACTGGCGTACTGGAATGCGCCAGCCCAGCATCGCGGCAGCGTCGCCACGAGCTTTCTATGATCGACTGGTGGGAACGATCATTATTCTTATATTCGTCCATGAAAACCACATATTACAGCTAAGCAATGCTCGAAAGAATGAGCGAAAAATGTTCGAAAACGAAAATACTGTTCAATCAGTGCTCAGCTCAAATTAGCACAAACTGAACACTTTGAACACATTTTGTTAACAAATGTGATCTCACACTGTTAAGGATAAAAAACTCAATATCTCATAAAGTTAAAGTGATATTTCTATTAATTCATTGTTTATAAAGGCGTTAGATTGTTTAAAACGCCGTTTATTTTCGTTTAACAACAAACTGGCACAGTTCTGGCAATAACGAACATTATCGAAAATTAGCATACCCAAAAATTTAAAGATAATTTCGAAGTTAAGGAGAACTTAGTGTCATTAACACTTGAGCAGGTAAGCAAATTGGTGGACAACGAAGTCCACATCAATGAAGCCAGCCTGACGTTCGAACCGGGCTCGTTTAACGTGCTATTAGGGAGAACGCTGGCGGGGAAGACTTCATTAATGCGGCTCATAGCCGGTTTAGATAAGCCCACTTCAGGACGAATTCTGGTCAATGGCGTAGACGTAACAGGCATGCCTGTGCGTGAACGCAATATCTCAATGGTGTACCAGCAGTTCATCAATTACCCCAACCTTTCGGTTTTTGAAAACATCGCTTCTCCGTTGCGCCTAGCAGGCATGGCAGACAAAGAGATTCAGGAGAGAGTACACGCCACAGCAGAAATGCTGCGAATTACAGAATACCTTAACCGTTTACCATTGGAGCTTTCTGGTGGTCAGCAGCAGCGTACTGCAATGGCAAGAGCTTTGGTCAAAGACGCCGAGATCATTCTCTTCGACGAACCGCTGGTTAATCTGGATTACAAATTACGTGAAGAACTTCGCCAGGAAATGCGCGAACTGTTTCAGACTCGTCACACTATCGCCATTTACGCCACAACTGAGCCTAACGAAGCATTAGCCCTTGGCGGAACCACGACCATTCTGCACGAAGGCAGTGTGATTCAGTCGGGCGTCACACCCGAGGTGTACCACAAACCCAATACCGTCACGTCTGCAACCCTGTTTAGCGAGCCCCCAATCAACCTGATGCGCGGAAAGGTAACAGACAGCGAAGTGTGTTTCGATGAAAAGGCTCACTTCCCTTTGAATCAATCTTTGAAGCATTTAGGACAAGGGGAATACATTTTTGGCGTGCGTCCTAGCCATTTGAGTTTGCTGCCGAAAAACGACGACGACATTGAATTGTCGGTTCAGGTTGAAGTGGCTGAAATCAGCGGTTCTGAAACCTTCCTCCACGTGTGCAACAACCACTTTGAAATGGTGCTGCACTTACCGGGGGTTCACAGTTACGACGTTGATGAATCGATCAAGATTTACATCCCTATTCATAAGTTTTACGTGTTTGGCATGGATGAACAGTTGATCCATGCCCCTAGTCATCATCTGTTGGGGTAATTGATATGGTTCAGATAACACTTAATGCCCTGGCGCATACATACGACAAAAAGAAAGGTCCCGATTCCACCTACGCTATCCAGGAAATGACGCACACCTGGCATCAAGGGGGCGCTTTTGCACTGCTTGGTCCTTCGGGGTGTGGGAAATCCACCCTGCTTAACATTATCTCCGGACTGATGAGCCCATCGGATGGCGAAGTGCTGTTTGACGGGGTGAAGGTGAACGACATTCCTCCACAAGACCGAAATATCGCTCAGGTTTTCCAGTTTCCGGTGATCTACGACACCATGTCGGTGTACGACAATCTGGCGTTCCCACTTCGCAATATGAAGGTGAACAGCGCCAAAATTCACTCAAAAGTGACCGAAATTGCTGAGATCTTGGAACTCACGCCCGTGTTGAAGAAACGCGCCGAGCACCTGACGGCAGATGAGAAGCAAAAAGTCTCCATGGGACGCGGACTGGTTCGCGACGATGTTTCCGCGATTCTGTTCGACGAACCACTCACGGTGATCGACCCACAGCTGAAGTGGAAACTCAGACGCAAGCTCAAGCAGATCCACCAGCAATTCAACATCACCATGGTGTACGTCACCCATGATCAGCTCGAAGCTTCTACCTTTGCCGACAAGATTGCCGTGATGTACGACGGTCAAATTGTGCAATTTGGTACGCCACGTGAGTTATTCGAAAAACCGAACCATACCTTTGTAGGGTATTTCATCGGCAGCCCGGGAATGAATCTGATTGAGGTGATTCCTACCGACAATGGCGTACGTTTCGACGATGTTGACCTGCCACTTTCTGCCGCTTTGAAAGAGAAAATTCAGGGTGCCAACACCCACAACATCAAAATTGGTATTCGCCCCGAGTTCGTTCATGTATGGGAGAAAGAAAACGACAGCGCAATCCGCTGCGACGTGTCCCATGTCGAGGACCTCGGCACCTATAAGATTCTGACGCTTAAAGTAGGCAAACAGGAAATCAAAGCTCGCTTGCAAGAAGATCAGCCCGTGCCAGCCAAGGTGGCTTACATCAGCTTCCCAGAACAATGGACCATGGTGTATCTGGATGAATTTTTGATTGGGGAGAGGGAAGACTAATGGACAAGGTCACCAATAACAAAGCTTGGTTTTTAGTGCTGCCCGTATTTCTTCTGGTGGCATTCAGTGCGGTCGTCCCATTGATGACGGTCGTCAACTACTCATTGCAAGACATCTTCGACGCCAACACCGCCTACTTTGTGGGAACGGAATGGTACAAAGAAATGCTCAACGACGAACGTTTACAAGGGGCGTTATTTCGCCAGTTTGGTTTTTCGTTTGCCATTCTTTTGATCGAAGTGCCTTTAGGGATTCTGGTGGCGCTGGCGATGCCAGCTAAAGGCAAAGGCTCAGTCTTTTGCTTGATCGTTCTGGCGCTGCCACTACTTATTCCACTCAATGTGGTCGGTACTATCTGGCAAATCTTTGGTCGTGCCGACATTGGTCTGTTCGGCTGGGCATTGAACAGCATTGGCATCAACTATAACTACGCAGGCAACCCTGTGGACGCATGGTTCACCGTGTTGCTGATGGACGTTTGGCACTGGACATCATTGATCGCGCTGCTGTGTTACTCCGGTCTGCGTGCGATTCCAGATGCTTACTACCAAGCAGCTCGAATCGACCGTGCTTCAAACTGGGCCATCTTCCGCTTCATCCAGCTTCCGAAACTGAAAAGCGTGTTGCTGATTGGTGTGCTGATCCGCTTTATGGACAGCTTTATGATTTACACCGAACCCTTCGTGTTGACGGGTGGCGGTCCGGGTAACTCGACCACCTTCCTCAGCCAGGCGTTGACCAAAATGGCGATCGGTCAGTTCGACATTGGTCCAGCGGCGGCGTTCTCCATCATCTATTTCCTAATCATCTTGCTGGTTTGTTGGGTGTTCTACACCGCAATGACGCACACAGAGAACAAGTAGAGGATTGAATCATGACTAAATCAAAACTATTCGGCCTCATTGCTTACGTGGTGTTTTTGCTGTTGCCGATTTACTGGCTGCTCAACATGTCGTTCAAAGAGAATCAGGAGATTCTGAGTGGCTTGAGCTTCTTCCCAGAGAACTGGACGTTCCGCAACTATCAGGTGATTTTTGAGGATCCCAGTTGGTACATGGGATACGTCAACTCAGTCATCTATGTGGTATTGAACATGATCATCACTTTGATTGTGGCTTTACCCGCAGCATACGCCTTCTCGCGTTATCGTTTTGTCGGCGACAAACATTTGTTCTTCTGGCTGTTGACCAACCGGATGGCACCACCAGCGGTATTCCTGTTGCCATTCTTCCAGCTTTATTCATCGGTTGGGCTATTCGATACGCACATTGCGGTCGCCCTAGCCCACTGCTTGTTTAATGTGCCGCTGGCAGTTTGGATTCTGGAGGGCTTTATGTCGGGTGTTCCACGCGAAATTGATGAAACCGCGTACATCGACGGCTACACCTTTCCGAAATTCTTTATGAAGATTTTCCTACCGATGATCCGCTCTGGCATCGGGGTAACCGCCTTCTTCTGCTTCATGTTCAGCTGGGTTGAATTACTGCTGGCAAGAACCCTGACTTCAGTGGATGCCAAGCCCATATCGGCGGTTATGACCCGAACGGTCAGCGCCTCGGGGATTGACTGGGGCGTGCTGGCCGCGGCAGGGGTACTGACGATTCTGCCCGGTATTTTGGTTATCTGGTTTGTGCGCAATCACGTGGCGAAAGGCTTCGCCCTCGGACGAGTTTAAGGAGAAACAACATGAACTGGATGGCTTGGACAACTCCATCAGCACTGTTTTTCACGGGGATCGCCCTGATCCTCGTCACCATGACGATTTTGGAAATCAAATACCCCTGTGTGGAACGCAAAGGTTTTTTGCCAATTTCCACCACCCGTGGGGATCGTCTGTTCATTGGTTTACTCAGCGGAGCCTTCATTCATTTGGGCTTCGTCGGGCTGAGTGAAATCAGTATTTGGGTGCCATTTGCAGTCTCTGTAGTTTGGCTATGTACCGTAATGAAATGGGGATAATGACGCTAAAAGCTACACATAAACATAACGTGAAATATATGAATAACAGGAGTTATTAGTAATGCAAAAGGATATGAAAAAAACATACTTAGGACGTTGTATGTCGCTGGCCATTTTGATGGCAGCGGTGTCACCTTATGCGAATGCCGATATGGCTGCAGCCAACAAATGGCTGGAGTCTGAGTTTACGCCATCTACGCTTTCTGTGAAAAAACAGCAGGAAGAGATGCAATGGTTCATCGATGCTTCAAAACCATTCAAAGGAATGGAAATCAACGTTGCATCAGAAACCATCACAACTCACGAGTACGAAGCGAAAGTATTGGCGAAGGCTTTCTATGAAATCACGGGTATCAAGGTTAACCATGACCTGATTCAGGAAGGTGATGTGGTAGAGAAGCTGCAAACCCAAATGCAGACGGGTCGTAATATTTACGATGCTTACGTCAATGACTCCGACTTGATTGGTACGCACTTCCGTTACGGTAAAGTGGTTCCTATCAGTGATTTCATTGCCGGTGAAGGTGCCGTGGTCACCAACCCAATGCTGGATCTCAAAGACTTTATTGGTTTGAGCTTTACAACAGGACCAGACGGTAAAATCTACCAGCTCCCAGACCAACAGTTTGCCAACCTTTACTGGTTCCGTGCCGACTGGTTCGAGCGCGCCGATTTGAAAGCCAAGTTTAAAGACGCTTACGGTTACGAGTTGGGCGTACCACTTAACTGGTCTGCGTATGAAGACATCGCTGAGTTCTTTACCGACAAAGTGAAAACCATCGATGGCGAGCCTGTATACGGTCACATGGATTACGGTAAGAAAGATCCTTCCTTAGGCTGGCGTTTCACCGATTCATGGTTCTCCATGGCCGGTGCTGGTGATAAAGGGATTCCAAACGGTCTGCCTGTCGATGAATGGGGTATTCGTATCGAAGGTTGTCAGCCAGTGGGTTCGGATGTCTCTCGTGGTGGTGCAACCAATGGTCCAGCAGCCGTTTATGCAACCACAAAATACGTGGACTGGCTGAAGAAGTATGCGCCACCAGAAGCACAAGGCATGACCTTTGGTGAAGCAGGTCCTGTTCCTGCGCAGGGTTCTATCGCACAACAAATCTTCTGGTACACCGCCTTTACTGCGGATATGACCAAACCGGGCTTGCCAGTGGTGAACGAAGACGGCACGCCAAAATGGCGCATGGCGCCTTCGCCACGCGGTCCATACTGGGAAGATGGCATGAAATTGGGCTACCAGGATGCCGGTTCCTGGACCTTCTTGAACAGTACACCACTTGATCGCCGCAAGGCCGCTTGGTTATACGCGCAGTTCGTCGTGTCTAAATCTGTAAGCTTGAAGAAAACGCTGGTGGGTCTGACGCCGATTCGTGAATCGGACATCAATTCGCAAGCGATGACTGATGCTGCTCCAAAACTGGGTGGTCTGGTTGAGTTCTATCGCAGTGATGCGCGTAAACAGTGGACACCAACCGGAACCAACGTGCCGGACTATCCGAAACTGGCGCAGCTATGGTGGCAATACGTGTCTGAAGCAGCAAGTGGCGAGAAGACCCCACAAGAAGCACTGGACGGCTTGGCAAAAGCACAAGACAAAGTCCTTCGCCGTTTAGAGCGCAGTAAAGCACAAGGCGAATGTGGTCCTAAGCTGAACCCAGAGAAAGGTGCAGAATACTGGTTAGCTCAACCGGGTTCTCCGAAAGCCAAACTGGCGAACGAGAAACCACAAGGCAAAACCATCGCCTATAAAGATCTGATCGCTTCTAAGTAATCGAGACAGATCGACCAATTTGCTTCTGGCTTAGGGAATCTGGAAGCAAACCAGCCAGCAATGTGTAGGGCATTGCTGGCTTTTTTGGTTCTAATAAACACGCACTCTTCAACAAAAGCAGCAAAATAGAATGTATAAAACCCGCTTCTCTTTATTTAACTGGGAGTTAGGTTGTAAATATATGGAAATACAGTAAAAAAAAGCCTTATCAATGGCATACTTTCCATCGATTTTTCAGGGAAATGAATTCGCCCTAGAATTTCAAAATTGACAAATAAATCAAATAACAACTTCAGGTATAAAATGAAAAGGCTTATTCAACTCACAATTATTTCTTCTATGTTACTGACTTCCAATGTAGCTCTTGCAAAGAGCTCTGGCTGGAGAGATATAAAAGAAATTGGTTGTCATCTGAATGATGGAACATGCTATGCAAACCTCGACGCTGCAGTGGGTCCGGCAAAATGTAATTCCACTTCCATCCGCTGGAACAAAGACAATGCAGCATCAGGAAAGGAAACTCTAAGTTTATTAATGACTGCGTCTGCTGCAGGGAAAAAAGTCAGATTCAATGTGGTGGATACGTGTTACGGCATTTATCCAACGTTCAATTACATAGTGGTCCAAATGCAATAAACGCGGCTTCCTAGAATAAGATTCTTGAATCCAATAAATATTCAACAAGCTAAGTTAGCTCTTGTTTCGATACATTGTTAAAAGCGCTAGTTAATTAGACACATAAAGTTACTATGATTAGAAATATTCTTCTTTTGTCTGCATCTCTATCATTTCTTGGTAGTGCATCCGCAGCTTCCTACTCTCAAGACACAAATACAGTAAAGAAAGTGTTCGCGAATCCGAATGGGGCAATTGCACTACAACTTGATGGTGGGTTCCCTAATGCCATCAGAGCAAATCAGTGCAGTAGAAATAACGGTTGGGCAGGGTTATCCAAGTCGGACGATGTTATTAAGTCAACCATTCTGACTGCAAAAGCATCAGGTATGAAACTTACGGTCACTATTGAGGGCTGTGAAGGGTCCTGGTTTAAAATCAAAGATTTGTATCTTCAATAAAAACGTTATTTGGAAAAGGATTATCAATAAGAACTTCTGTCGCTCTGGCAATGTTCACGCAAGGGAAAAGAAATGCGACCGTTTATACAAATGGTACAGTTGGATCATTCTGCCGTGTGATTCAATATGACCCGCATTAATTAGAGATTCAAAAGCGAGAGCCTGGCAGGGAAACTGCTAGGCTCTCTTTGTTAGCGCGCTACCACAACTCTCTAGCGGTCCGTTTTATGGATACGCCCCTGATATCTTGCTGGGTTAATTAACTCATCTATGGGCAGCACCGCTGCACCTAGTTGAGGTTTTATGTCAGTCGTCGCTCTTACTATTTTCGGCGGCTGAATGGTAAAATCTTCACCTAATTCAGTTTCTTCACTTATGGACGCCTGGATCTGATTGATAAGGCTGGAATGTAAAGTTCCACCAATCACAATGGCATCCGGGGCGAACGTTCGGGCTATCACCAAACAAAGCCACTTTATCTGCTCGGTAGAGCGGACAACCCATTTTTTAACGCAAGGCGTGTTCAGGTGTTCATCCGTCAGCTGATCCAGCCTCTCCAGTTCAATTCCTTCTTTGACTAGAGTATCCAGCAAATCCTGACCTGATGGTCTTTCCTTAGATTTCGGAAACAGCCCTGAGAATTCAGCGGCAACCTGACTGTGACCTAAATAGAGGCTTTGATCGATAATAGCCGCACCACCGATACCATAAGATAGCCAGATATAGCAGTAGTGCTGGTGCGATTTGCAGGCACCATAGTAAAGCTCGGCAAGGCAGGCGGCTTTCGCATCATTGATGTGATAGACGGGAAATTCAAAATACTGGGCGAGATCGTTTCTAAAATCTATCGACGGCCAGTCGGCAAACTGCTGAGTTTTTAATGTGCGCCCCGGCGTATCGGTATGTTGCCCGGGATAGCTGACGCCGCACCCCACCACTCGGGAAATATCACTGCCAGACTGCTCCAGTTGTTGATGAATGCTCTGACTGGCCTTAGTCAAAATGGTATGAAAATCCCTGTTATCAATGGAAAACTGCTCTTCCGTGATGATATTTCCTTCTAGATCTGCCACGCAGGTATACAAGGTATCCGGGTCAAAATACACGCCCGTCGTGAGCAGACTCTCTGATTTGAGCTTTAGCAATTTAGAGGGGAACCCTTTTTGACCCTTTTTAGTCGGATCCGGTATTTCCTCCATCACACCATGCTCAAGCAATTCACTGGTTAATCGGGTAATTGTTGCTGGCGTCACACCCAGCTCTTTGGTCAGAGTAGCTCGCGTCTGAGGACCATATCGTCGGATGTGTGCCACAATCCGTCGAATATTCAACTTTGCAAAAATGTTTACAACCACTCTTTGTTCCATTCACTTCATTTTATTGGTTTTTTAGATCATCACACTGATCCCCCCCATGCGAAAACAAAATTCAGAAAATTTGATCAACTTCAAAACAAATTAAGCTGTTCATTTTTTATCCTCTGGATTAATTTACATTGTGTAAATTAATCACTAATATCAATTCTAACAATAAGGAAATCGACGCAGAGAGGGAGAAACAATATGCGTTTAAGTAAAAAAATAACATCCAGAATACTGGTTGCTGCAATTGTGGGAATTGCTTCATTTGGCTCATATGCTGCTGATGTAATTACGGTTTACACCGCCGCACCTCAGAAATTTGTTGACGCTTTAGTGCCAAAGTTTGAGAAACAGACAGGTATTGAAGTGCAGGTCATCAAAGCTGGCTCAGGTGAACTGCTGAATCGCCTGACCGCAGAAAGTGACAAGCCCGTCGCCGATGTTTTGTGGAGTGTTGACGGCACGGTCATCGACTTTAACCCAACCCTATTTAGCCCGTACAAATCGGTGCATGCTGAAAACCTCATTCCGGGTTTGGTTAAAAGTGATATGTGGTCGCCCTTCACTGCCGTTGTCATGGTGTTCATTGTTAACGAAGCAAAGCTGAAAGGTCTGCCCGTACCGGCAAGTTGGGAGGATCTATCTAAACCCATTTACAAAAGCTTAATTTCATCAGCAAGAGCCGACCGCTCTGGGTCTGCATTTATCCAGTATGCGACGGTTATGCAGATCTATTCTGTGGAAGAACAAGCCGCTCTTATCTACAAAGGTGCACTGAAAAATTTCGTCCTCTCCAACAGCTCTGGTGCGGTTCCTCGATTTGTTAATGACGGCGAGTCCCCTATTGGCATCACGTTAGAAGATGCGGCACTGCAATACAAAGAAGGGGGGGGTCCGGTAGAAATCGTTTACCCATCTGAAGGCACTGCACTGGCACCCGATGCCATTGCGAAAGTTGCGAGTAGCCCAAATGGCGCAGGTGCTGAAAAGTTCATCGACTTCATTCTTTCAGAAGAAGGTCAGAAAGTCGTTGCTTCTCTTGGTCGCCGACCTGTGCGTACCGATGTGGAATCCAACCCACTTCTTATTCCGTTAGAAAGAGTTCCTGTCATGGATTACGACTTTAAGTGGGCAGCAGATAACCGCTCACGCCTTGTCGAAAACTGGGCAGACTGGGTCTTAGACGTTCAGTAAAGAATCCAGATTAACCTTTTAGAAAACGACTTATTAAGCAGTGGCTTGAAGCAGAGCCACTGTATTTTTTAGCCAGATTACAGAGGTGATGAAATGGCAGCCGTACAAATTAACGGAATAAGAAAGCAGTATGGTGACGTTGTCGCATTGTCAAACATTAATATTTCGATTGAATCGGGTTCCTTTTACACACTACTAGGACCAAGTGGGTGTGGAAAAACTACCCTGCTCCGCACCATTGCAGGATTTCACCGCCAGAATTCAGGGACAATCGTTGTCGATTCACACTCAATCGAGAACGAACCAGCGCACCAACGCGATGTTGGTATGGTATTTCAGGATTACGCCGTCTTCCCTCATTTAAGCGTTGAAGACAACGTCGCGTTTGGTTTGAAGCAGCGCAAAGTTGCAAAAAACGAAATGAAAAAGCGCGTAGAAGACGCATTGAAAATGGTTCAGCTCTCTGAGTTTGCCAAACGCATGCCACACGAACTCAGCGGAGGACAACAGCAACGTGTAGGGCTTGCCAGAGCAATTGTCATCAACCCAACGGTTTTGCTTATGGATGAACCGCTTTCTAATCTGGACGCAAAACTCAGGGTAGATCTGCGTGCCGAGCTCAGAAAAATTCAGCAAAAAATGGGAATGACCACGGTATATGTTACACACGATCAGGAAGAGGCACTGGCCATGTCCGATACGGTTTGTGTGATGTACAAAGGGATCATTCAACAGGCAGCGCCACCGTTCGAAGTTTATAACCGTCCGGCGAATCGCTTTGTTGCCAACTTTGTTGGTGGAAACAACTTTCTTAGAACCTCCAATCAAGGTGGTCTCATCTCATTGAGCAGTGCAGATAAAGTGATAGGTGACTATCCTGCTGATGCTGATAAATCGATGGAAATCGTCGCCGCTGTTCGTCCCGAAGCGATCTCTTTACACGCAACCTCCCCTTCTGAACACACTTTTGATGTAAAGGTCACGGTCGAACAAATCAGTTTCATTGGTAGAGAAATGGAAGTGCATGGCAAAACGGCTGACGGAGAAATACTAAAAGCGGTTACCCGCCCAGACGAAACCATTATGAACATCAAAGAGGGAGACCAAGCCTTCATGTCTTTTGACCAAGAAGACGTCTCTTTGTTTGAAGATTCAGAAACTGGGAGAAGATTGCAATGAATACTCCTCGCATTGCGGCGCCACAGGGAATAACCAGCCTGTTTCCTAAATTCCGTCAACTGGATTTCTGGTCGTTTGTTTCCATCGTCACCGTCGCCATCTTATTCATCCTATTGATACTGCCCATCTTTAGCGTGTTTGTAGTGAGCTTCTTCGATGCCAATACAGGGGCATTTACACTCGACAATTACATTAAGGTTTTCACTAAAAATTATTACCTGACTGGGTTAAAAAATTCACTTTACGTAGGCTTTATGGGAACTCTGGGTGCGTGTTTACTGGGTGTACCTCTGGCCTTTTTTACCGCCCGTTTCCACATTTGGGGAAAACAGTTCATCTCAACATTAGCCATTCTGGTATTGGTAGCGCCGCCGTTTATCGGTGCTTATGCGTGGATTATGATGTTTGGATCAAACGGTTTTGTGACCAACTTCTTCGCTCAGTTTGGCATAGAAACCCCTACCATTTACGGAGCGGGTGGGGTGATTCTGGTGTTCACACTCAAGTTCTTCCCCTTTGTGTATCTGATGACACAAACGGCACTCAAATCGGTCAATAAGTCTTTCGAAGACGCGGCAGAAAACCTTGGGTGCAATGCGCTTGAACGCTTCTTCAAAGTCACTCTGCCATTGGTTTTCCCTGCGGTAAGTACGGGAGCCATCATCTGCTTTGTTCTTTCTATTGCCGACTTTGGTACACCTGCGATCTTAGGCCGTGGATTCAGAACACTTTCAACCATTGCGTATTCGGCTTATACCTCTGAACTGGGCGGAAAACCGACCATGGCTGTGACCATTTCTTTGGTCATGATGGCTATTTCTATGCTGGCTCTTCTGGCACAGCGAAAGATTCTGGCAAAACGCAGATACGCCAGTGCTCTTACCAACAGACCCGTCGTCAGCAAGTTAAAAGGCATACAAAACGTATTAGCGCACGTGTTCTGTTATGCCGTCGTACTGGTCGCTATGCTGCCTACCATGGTGGTGGTTTATACGTCCTTCCTGCAAACCAATGGTCCCGTCTTTACCGGAGGGTTTGGTTTACAGAGCTATGCTCGGGTTATCAGCGATGCGCCGGAAGCGATAGTGAACAGCTTCTCTTTCGCGCTGGTTGCCGTCGCACTTATCGCGATTTTCTCGGGGCTGATTTCTTACCTGATTGTACGCCGGGACACCAAAACATCCGGCATGATCGACTTGCTGATGATGGTGCCATATCTGGTCCCCGGGGTAGTGATCGCCATTGGTTTTGTTACTACGTTCAGAACCGGATTGTTTGACCTGACCGGAACCGCCGCGATCATCATTATGATCTACTTTATCAGGCGACTTCCCTATGGCGTTCGTTCCACGACAACCAATCTGAGACAGATTAAGCCTTCTCTGGAAGAAGCAGCCATTAACTTAGGTGCAAACCCGTTAAAAGCGTTTGTGACCGTCACTGTTCCTCTCATCCTGCCCGGGCTAATTGTCGGGTCACTGATGAGCTTTATCACCGCAATTAATGAGCTGTCATCTACATTAATTCTCTATAACTCAGGAACGGTAACCATGCCGATCAAAATCTACATATCGGTATTAGACGGGGAATTTGGTATTGCAGCAGCACTCTCGACCATTCTTCTGGTGAGCACTGGGCTCTGTGTTTACACGGTTTTCCGTTTCTCAGATGACAGCGAATCATCGTTTGTTTAAGTATTTCACCAACAGAGTTTAACTATGAACATAAATGCCTTTTCACGTTCGAAAAGTCGGAACAATAAAAAGCCGGGGGATGACGCTATGCTCATCGTTCCGGGAAACATTATCGCGCTGTTAGACGGTGCAACCGACCCTTTTGCCAGTTTTAAAGAGGGCGGGGAAAGTTCCGGAAGATACGCGTCCAACACAGTTGCGGCGATTTGCGCAGAACTTTTCAGTGACAAGGCATTTAGGGAATCATCCGCAGAATTTATTCTGCGGAGCATTTCCGAAAGATTCACGGAGTGTATGTCCAACCACAAATTTGTGCATTCCCCGTCAACGACCCTATCAATGGTAATTTTTCTGGAAGACGCTCTGCGCATTCTTAATGTTGGGGATTCTGGGGTTCGGGTAAATGGTACCGACGTTTATTGTCACCACAAGCCTATTGATTCCGTCGCAACTACCACAAGAATTGCCATTCATCACAGACTTAAGGACGTATTTCCAGACTCGGATACCTTAGAGAAAGTCACACGCCGGCTCTCTTTCCACGGTATTGAATGCGGGTTAAGCGACCAGATCATCAACAAAAAGGATGTCGATAACATCTTGGCAAGAGTACTCGATCAACACAGCAAAATTGCTTCGCATGAGGATCTAGAACGATTTGTTCTTAAAGGTATTGTCAGCCAAAAAGTGTATGCCAATAACGGCGAGCACCCTCTAGGATTCAGCACACTGGATGGCAACTTGCCTTTAATGAATGATGTCATTGATACCACTCTGAGTATAGAAAGCGTGCGGACACTGGAGCTCTTCAGCGATGGGTATCTGACCATGCCAGAGGGAACAAAAGTGTCAGATTGGGAAGAAGAGTATGCACGGGTAGAACAGCTCGATTTCGCTAAGGTTTCTGACTTTGAAAATATTAAAGGGTCAACTTCCGAAGAATTTTTCGATGACCGCTCGATTATCTCTCTGGAAATGACCACACCTTAAACCTCTAGGTCCTTCCCT
>NZ_AFWJ01000300.1 GCF_000222685.1 Vibrio nigripulchritudo ATCC 27043
TAATGTCAAAGGAGATCTAACTATGGCAATATCAGTAAACACTAATGTGTCTGCTATGACGGCCCAGCGTAACCTGAACAACGCTGCGTCCGACATGAACAGATCAATGGAGCGTTTATCATCGGGATACCGTGTTAATAGCGCGAGAGATGATGCCGCTGGGCTTCAAATATCGAATCGTTTGGATTCACAAAGTCGCGGTTTAGACGTGGCGGTGCGAAATGCAAATGACGGTATTTCGATAGCTCAAACGGCGGAAGGTGCGATGAAGGAAAGTACTAACATCCTTCAACGTATGAGAGACCTTGCACTTCAATCGTCTAACGGTTCCAACAGTCGCTCAGAGCGAATTGCGATCCAGGAAGAAGTCGCAGCCCTAAACGATGAATTAAATCGTATTGCTGAAACCACTTCCTTCGGTGGCAACAAGTTGCTGAACGGCACCTATGGTACTCAGTCTTTTCAGATTGGTGCCAGTTCCGGTGAAGCGGTATTGTTGAAAATGGGTAACGTTCGTTCCGACCATGAAGGTATGGCCGGTAAAAACTACACAGCTGCCAATGCGAAAGACGGTAACTGGGTAGTACAGAGCGGGTCCAATGACTTGACCTTTGGGTTTACGGACACAGAGGGTAACGCGCAAAGCATCACTATCAACGCTCTGGCCGGCGATGATATTGAAGAAGTTGCAACTTACATTAATGGTCAGCAGGACTACCTGAAAGCTTACGTAGGCGACAATGGTGAGTTGGGCGTATTTGCTCACAACCAAAAAGTAGATGGCGATGTGACGTTCAGCGGCGGGTTAGCTGGAGAACTGAGCATGGGAACGGCAGAAGATGTTGCGGTCAATGATATTGACGTAACAACGGTTGCAGGTTCTCAACAAGCCGTGGCCGTCATTGACGGTGCACTAACAAGTGTCGACAGTAAGCGCGCAGAGCTTGGTGCATTCCAAAGCCGATTTGACCACGCTATCAGTAACTTAGATAGCATTAACGAAAACGTGAACGCATCGATGAGTCGCATCCGCGACACTGATTTTGCGAAAGAGACCACTCAATTGACGAAGTCTCAAATCCTGGAACAGGCTAGTACGTCTATCCTGGCTCAGGCAAAACAGTCACCATCCGCGGCACTGAGTTTGTTGGGTTAAATCTGGTATACTTCTGTGTAAGAGCAATGCATTGGGGTAACCTGATGTACGCTATCAAGGTGGAGGTGAGATCGTTATGGACATATCATCCTACACATCGATTTCCCAGCCTTCTTATGGTAGTGGCACGAAGATTGCTTCTACAGCTGAAGATGCATCCAGTGCTAATGCGCAAAAACGAGCGGAAATAAAAGAGGTAGATCCAAGAGACGTCATCCAGAACGAATCTGCGCAGTCTTTTTCGGAAGAGCGTACTAAGATTAACGCAGCCGAGCTGGAGAAACGGATTGATGAAGTAAATGATTTCATTTCTTCACTCAATAAAGGATTATCTTTTAAATTCGATGACGAGTCTGGGAGACGTGTTGTCACTGTATTCGATGCGGATACAGGCGATATCATCAAACAGATTCCAAGCGAAGAGATGCTTGAAATTTTAAGGCGCCTAGCCTCCAATTCCTCCGGATTAATCGTGGAAAAGGTGTGATAGGTTTGAAGGTGAGAGAATGAGTGTAAACCCAATGGGTGGCATGTCTGGTATGGACATCAACTCTATGGTGAGCAAAGTGGTCGATGCCGAGCGTGTGCCTAAACAGCAACGTATCGATACTGAGCGATCCAAAGTTGAGACCAATATTAGCGCCTATGGGCGGCTCAGAGAATCACTGGATTCCATGAAGGCACTGATGGCTCAGTTTCGTCAGGATAAGGCTTTCGCCGTTCGTTCGGTAGAGTCCTCCGACGAAGAAGTAGTTTCAGCTACAGCCACAACGGACGCAATCGCAGGCAAATATGCTGTCGATGTGGTGCAGCTTGCTCAGAACCATAAGCTAGGTTCTAACATTGTGGATGAGAAAACCCGCTTTGGAACTGGTGAGCTGCAGATCCGTTTAGGAAACAGGGAATTTACTGTTGAAGTAAAACAAAATGCCAAGCTCATTGATGTCGTAAAAAGCATCAATGCAGCTACCGGCAATCCCGGTGTACGCGCTGCCATCATCAACGATGTTGATGGTCAGCGCCTTATTTTAGCCTCCGAGAAAACGGGCAAAGATAATCAAATCTACGTATCGGCCAATTCGTCCGATCCTATTAATCCTTTAGAATCCCTTGAATACAAAACGCTTGAAGACCGGATGACCGATCTGGAACAAGCGCAGGCGGCACTTCTAAAGCTCCAAAGTACCCCTATTTTAACTGCAGACGGGCAAGATGTTGCCGCTCTGGAGAGAAAATACTCACCACAGGAAATTGAAGAAGCCCTAGAAGGTAAACCAAAGAATCCTGATGGTGCATTACCTGTTTATGTCGTCAACCTGCCGGGCATTGAAGAACCGGTCATTATTGATGGTGTAGAACAAGCGCCGCCCAAGCCGGAAGATACCATTCCCGGCTTCTCAGAAGCGGCTTCAGGTACCCTTCTTAGCTCCTATGACCCAGGAACTGACGGGCTTGACGATAAAGCCCGTGAAAAAGCGCCAGATATCCCAGGCTGGTCACCTACCGCATCTGGTACTCTGACCGATTCTTACGTCACGGTGAAAGAGCGCGATGCCATGTTAATGGAAAACGCCAAAGCCCAGCGTGAACAAGAGCTTAAAGATGCCCAGGCGCGAATAGATGCTGCTCAACGAGCTTTTAATGGCTACAGCGGTATGAATGAGCTGCAAAAAGGGCAGGACTCCATGGTCGTGCTCGACGGCATTGCGCAACTGAGCAGTGATAACAACGTTATTGAAAATGCTATTGATGGTGTAGATCTGACCCTTAAAGGCGTATCAGATTCTAAGAAACAAACCGAAATTGGCATCGATTATGACCGCGAGCGAGTTCGAAACGATATTCTTCAATTCGTTGATTCTTATAATCAATTTTATGGCTTAACTAAAGAATTAGCGGGTGCAGACCCTTCATCTGGTGTCTCTGGACCACTGTCAGGTGACAGTATCGTTCGAAGTGCAGAATCACGCTTAAAATCCGTGTTCACTACCGCCATCAAGGGTGCACCCGAAGATCTAAAAACGTTGACGGAGTTCGGTATTACCACGACTCGTCAGGGTACTTTAGAAGTGAATTACGATATGCTTGATCGCCAACTCAATAAGAACTTCACTAAATTAGGTGAATTTTTTGGTGGCAACGACGGCTTTGCCAAAAAAGTAGAAGATGCCATTCACTCAATGACGGGTGTAACGGGCTCAATACGGTCACGTGAAAAGAGTTTATACGAGCAAAATTATCGACTTAACGATCAGCAAGTTCAGCTGGACCGCCGTATGGACTCTCTTGAAAAACGTACACATGATAAGTTTTCTGCTATGCAGGAAGCCACTAGTAAGATGCAAGCACAACTTTCTGGCATGATGAATGCATTCGGTTAATGTATGTCCAATTACTTGACAGACTTGAGTGAGCTAGATCGACGACTATTATCTTTTTTAGAAAAAGATGAAATTAATGCTGAAGAAATTGCTGAAGCCGTCGATAAAAGAGAACTGTTGTTGCAAAGTGTTTTGCACGAGTTTGAAAAATCGCCTGACCTCGTTGATAAAGAAGAGTGGCAACGAGCAGTGGAGAGGACACAGAAAATTGTGTTACTGATGCAGGCGAATACAAATAAGATTGCTGAACACTTGAAAAAAGTCCGACACGGAAGCAAGTCTGTTCAGCTTTATAAGAAGTTTTTATAAGAGAGGATTACCATGCGAGGTTCTTTACAGGCTTACAAAAAGGTTTCAGTAGACAGTCAGTTGTCTGCGGCCTCTCCGCACAAGATCATCCAGATGTTGATGGCCGGTGCGATAGAGCGACTGATCCAAGGTAAGGCTGCAATGCAGCAGGGAAATATCGCCATTAAAGGCGAACGTTTGGGTAAGGCGCTAGATATCATCATCGCACTTCGTTCTTGTTTATCCATGGACGACGGTGGCGACATCGCAAAGAATCTGGATCAGCTATACGAATTCATGATTTCTCAAATCACGATGGCAAACCAAAGTAACGAACCCAAGCCGATTGATGATGTGATTGATATCATCCGTGAGATTAAATCAGCATGGGATCAGATACCCGCTGAGTTTCATAATCTGACTTCCGCAGAAATCGGTCAGTAAGCATATACTTAGGATGTTTTAGAACAAAACTCACATCCGCAAAGTGCTTGGTTGCCTTATTTTTTTTATCGCATAGAATAGAGTCATTATTAGAGCCTACTCTTTTAATGGCTTTATTTGTTTTTGCTGCTTTCTTAGCCCGATAAAAATTGCACACTTAATTCGCAAATGAAACAAAGTTGCAGGGTCTAGGTATGTACGATAATGATTAAATTCTAAAGGCAAACTCTTATTTCTATGCAAGGCTTGGCACAATTGTTGGTTATTGAAGATGACCAGCAGGTTAAACACAATTTAAGCATTATTCTTGAATTCATCGGTGAGCACTGCAAAGTTGTCAGCTCAGATGAATTAGACAGCGTTGATTGGAACGCAACTTGGGCCGGATGTATATTAGGCTCTGTAAGCCAAAAGTCTCAGGTCGCGCCTCTTACCAAGCTACTTCAACAATCGAATCAAATCCCACTTCTTTCATTGAGCACGAACCAAATCTCCGTAGAGGAATTTCCTCATTATGTTGGTGAGTTGGAACAGCCGCTCAATTACCCTCAACTCAGCGATGCACTTCGACACTGCCAGGAATTTCTTGGTCGCAAAGGCGGACCACTGCCTTCCGCGAGTCGTAAGAACACATTATTCCGCAGTCTGGTGGGGCAGAGCCAAGGAATACGTGATGTTCGCCACCTAATTGAACAGGTATCTGCGACTGAGGCGAATGTCCTTATTCTGGGTGAGTCCGGGACAGGTAAAGAGGTGGTTGCTCGAAACATTCATTACCATTCTCCAAGACGCAACGGTCCGTTTGTACCGATTAACTGTGGTGCAATTCCTCCAGAGTTGCTTGAGAGTGAGCTTTTTGGTCATGAAAAAGGTGCCTTTACAGGCGCCATCACAGCCCGTAAAGGTCGTTTCGAATTGTCAGAAGGTGGAACGCTTTTCCTCGATGAGATTGGTGACATGCCAATGTCGATGCAGGTGAAGCTGTTACGTGTACTTCAGGAGCGCTGCTTTGAGCGAGTGGGTGGCAACAGCACCATCAAGGCAGACGTTCGCGTTGTTGCCGCTACCCACCGAAATCTGGAGCAGATGATCGAGGAAGAGAAGTTTCGCGAAGATCTATTCTATCGACTGAACGTATTCCCAATCGACATGCCAGCTCTTAAAGAGCGTAAAGAAGATATTCCTCTGCTTTTAAAAGAGCTGCTGACACGAATGGAAGCGGAAGGTGGCATGCCAATCTGCTTTACGCCACGTGCCATCAACTCACTGATGGAGCATGACTGGCCGGGTAACGTGCGTGAGCTAGCGAATCTGGTTGAACGTATGGTCATTCTTTTCCCGAACAGTCTGGTTGACGTCAACCACTTACCGACCAAGTATCGTTACAGCGATATTCCTGAATTCCAGCCAGAAAATGTCTCTTCAAGCAAATCGATTGAAGAACAGGAACGCGACGTGCTTTCCGACATTTTCTCTGAAGATTTCAATTTTGGAGATGGATCTCTGGAGATGGAAGAAAATGCTAACAGCCCACAGGAGCTTCCTCCAGAAGGCGTGAACCTGAAAGAGTTGTTAGCAGACGTTGAGGTGAACATGATCAGCCAGGCGCTTGAAGCGCAAGGCGGGGTTGTAGCTCGCGCTGCTGATATGCTTGGTATGCGACGTACTACGCTCGTTGAGAAAATGAGAAAGTACAACCTCAACCGATAAGCGTCTTAGTCAATCAATTGACACAGTCTTATGTGGTTAACTTTTTGATTTTAAATGAATAATAGCCTGGCATGCATAATGCATAACAGGCTATTGTTGTTTTTAGTCGGAATCCTGTCATGACACCATCAGAATTACAAGAAAGTGCCCCAACGCTAGGAAGCCTGGAAGATCAGGTTGCGCGTTATAAGCAGGTATTGGATGTAATGCCCGCTGGCGTTATCTTGCTTGATACGCAAGGTAATGTTTGCGAAGCCAATCCTGAAGCGCAAAAGCTGTTGGAAGTGCCTCTTGTTGGTCAGAAATGGTTCGAAGTGATTCAGGCGGCGTTTGCACCTCGTGAAGATGATGGTCATGAAATCTCTCTTAGAAACGGTCGCAAAGTGCGTCTTGCCATCTCAGCATCACAGACTGGTCAATTAATTCTGATCACCGACTTAACCGAAACCCGATTGCTACAAGCACGTGTCAGTGACTTGCAGCGTCTGTCTTCACTTGGTCGTATGGTTGCCTCTCTTGCCCATCAGGTCAGAACGCCACTATCAAGCGCGATGTTGTACGCTTCAAACTTGGGTGCGCCTAACCTACCTGCCCCAACTCGTGAGCGATTCCAGACGAAACTCGTCGACAGGTTGCACGATCTGGAAAAGCAGGTGAACGACATGCTGCTATTCGCTAAAGGTGGTGATAACAAAGTCGTGAAGCCATTTACGCCTGAAGATTTGCGTAACGAATTCCAGCCGATGGTTGAAACCGCGATCAAAACCAACGCTATCGACTACCATCTGGAAATGGAAAACCCAGACGCGACTTTGATGGGGAATGCCAACGCCGTTGCATCGGCACTGAGTAATCTGGTGATTAACGCCATTCAAATCTCAGGTAAGGGCTCACAAATTGATGTGTATTTCCGCGTCGTTAACAACGAATTGAAAATCTCGGTTCAGGACAGCGGTCCCGGTGTTCCGGCTGAATTACAACAAAAGATTATGGAACCTTTCTTCACGACTCGTTCACAAGGAACGGGTCTTGGTCTTGCGGTAGTACAAATGGTCTGTCGTGCCCATGAAGGAAGGTTAGAACTGATTTCAGAGCCGGGAGACGGTGCTTGTTTCACTGTCTGTCTGCCCCTTGCAACAACAAACTCTGGAGAAGAATAATGGCTCAAAGCAAAGTACTGATTGTAGAAGATGATGAAGGTCTACGCGAAGCCCTAGTGGATACGCTTGCTTTAGCAGGTTACGAGTGGGTAGAAGCCGATTGCGCTGAGCAGGCGTTGATCATACTGAAATCGGAAGAAGTCGATATCGTCATCTCCGATGTACAGATGGCAGGCATGGGCGGATTGGCACTGCTTCGTAATATCAAACAGCATTGGCCAAATCTTCCTGTTCTTCTTATGACGGCTTACGCCAATATTGAAGACGCGGTTGCCGCTATGAAAGAAGGTGCTATTGATTACATGGCTAAGCCTTTCGCACCAGAAGTTCTGTTGAACATGGTAAGCCGCTATGCACCGGTCAAAAGCGATGACGAAGGTGACGCGGTTGTCGCGGATGAAAAAAGCCTCAAGCTGCTGGCACTAGCCGACAAAGTAGCCAAAACCGACGCCAATGTCATGGTGTTGGGTCCAAGTGGTTCTGGTAAAGAAGTGATGTCTCGTTACATCCACAATGCCTCTCAACGTAGCGACGGTCCTTTTGTCGCCATCAACTGTGCAGCCATTCCAGACAACATGCTCGAAGCAACCCTATTCGGTTATGAAAAAGGGGCATTTACCGGCGCAGTACAGGCGTGCCCGGGTAAATTTGAACAGGCACAGGGAGGTACTATCCTGCTAGATGAAATCAGTGAGATGGATCTGAACCTTCAAGCCAAGTTGCTTCGTGTGCTGCAGGAGCGTGAAGTAGAACGTCTCGGTAGCCGTAAAAGCATCAAGTTAGATGTTCGCGTTCTGGCAACCAGTAACCGTGATCTCAAACAATACGTTGCTGAAGGTAACTTCCGTGAAGACCTATACTACCGATTGAATGTGTTCCCAATCGCATGGCCACCTCTGCACCAGCGTCAGGGCGACATTGAGCCTCTTGCCAAACATTTGGCGGAGCGTCATTGCAAGAAGCTGGGTATGCCTGTTCCCGGTGTATCCCCTTCAGCACTGAGCAAGCTTGTTTCTTACCCTTGGCCAGGTAACGTTCGTGAGCTGGATAACGTGATTCAGCGTGCGCTTATCTTAAGTGAACAAGGCGATATTGATGCCGAGCACATTTTGCTGGAAGGCGTGGACTGGGAAGACGCAAATAGTCTTCAGGCGGTAGTTGAAACTGGTGAAGTTGCCACTCCAACTGTTAAGCCAATTGCTGAACCTGATAACATGATCACGAAATCCATGGGAGCGACTGCGGATGGTCTAGGTTCTGAGCTGCGAGAGCAAGAATACGCTATTATTTTGGATACTTTGGCAGAATGTAATGGGCGACGAAAAGAGATGGCTGAAAAGTTAGGCATCAGTCCCCGTACATTGCGATACAAGCTTGCCAAAATGCGCGATGCAGGTATTGAAATCCCTAACTGATAAACGTCATACTTGCGTTTTCGACTAGTGGCATACTAATTGCAGCGTCAAGGATAAGACAGAAGTATTAAGTCAGAATATTGACGACAGAGGTGAACAATGAAAATCAGTGGAATGAATCAGGAAATGCAAGCAATGATGCTTGAAGCAGCAAACTCCACTCAACCTGCCACAGGTTCGCAGGTGTCCGCTGATTTTGGCGCTCTGTTAGATAACGCCATCAATAACGTCAATGCGCTGCAAAAGCAGTCAGGCAATTTAGCCACCCGTTTTGACCAAGGCGATCCAAACGTTTCTCTATCTGATGTAATGATTGCAAGAAACAAATCAAGTGTGGCATTCGACGCGACCATTCAAGTAAGAAATAAACTGGTAGAAGCTTATAAAGAGCTGATGAACATGCCGGTATAAAGCAGGTAGTGACAAGTGGCTGAAGATAAATCGACAGATCTCGCAGTATCCGATGGTGGCGCAGTTGCCGTAGGAAGTGACCTGGATAACGAGAGTCAAAACCTAGACTTAGATGAGCAAAGCTCCTCGAAGTTCGATATGTCAATGGGTGATCTTGACCTGTTGCGTCAGGTGGTTTTGGTTGTCGCGATTTCGATATGTGTAGCATTGATTGTAATGGTGTTCTTTTGGGTACGAGAGCCGGAGCTTCGCCCATTAGGTTCTTATGAAACCGAAGAGCTGATTCCAGTTCTTGATTATCTCGATCAACAGAAAATTGACTATAAGCTAGATGGCAACACCATTCGTGTGCCTGTCAGTGAATACAGCAACATCAAACTGAATATGACCCGCGCTGGACTGAATCAACCCGATCCAGCAGGTGACGACATTCTTCTTCAGGACATGGGCTTCGGCGTTTCTCAGCGTCTGGAGCAGGAGCGCCTGAAATTAAGCCGTGAAAGACAGCTAGGCAAAGCCATTGAGCAAATGCGTCAGGTGCGTAAAGCTCAGGTATTGTTGGCACTACCAAAACAAAGCGTGTTTGTTCGCCATAATCAGGAAGCTTCTGCCACCGTATTTTTGACGCTGGCAACAGGCAACTCGCTCAAACAAGAAGAAGTCGATTCGATTGTCGACATGGTATCGAGCGCCGTACCGGGCATGAAACCTACCCGTGTAACCGTTACTGACCAGCACGGAAGGTTACTCAGCTCTGGCTCACAAGACCCTATGGCGACGGCGCGTCGTAAAGAACATGAGTTAGAGAGAAAACAAGAGCAGGCGTTGCGTGAAAAAATTGACTCAGTTCTTATCCCGATTTTAGGTATCGGCAATTACACCTCTCAGGTCGACATTGAACTGGATTTCAGCGCGGTTGAGCAGACTCGTAAACGTTTTGACCCGAATACTCCAGCCACTCGAAGTGAATACACACTAGAAGACTACAACAACGGTAATGTGGTCGCAGGTGTACCGGGTGCGTTGTCTAACCAGCCTCCTGCCGATGCGTCTATTCCACAAGATGTGAAGCAGATGAAAGATGGTTCCCTGATGGGACAAGGCTCAGTACACAAAGAAGCGACACGTAACTTTGAGCTGGATACCACCATTAGCCATGAACGTCGTCAGACTGGTGTGATTAATCGTCAGACTGTTTCCGTTGCCATTCGCCATAAGCCTATTGTTAACGCTGAAACAGGTGATGTGACCTATCAACCTCTTGCTCAGGCAGAAATTGATGCTATCAGGAGTGTCTTGGTGGGTGCGGTTGGTTTCAATGAAGTGCGTGGTGACTTGCTGAACGTTCTCAGTGTTAAATTTGCAGAGCCTGAAGCCGAAGTTGCCTTGGATGTGCCAATCTGGGAGCACCCGAACTTCAACGACTGGATTCGCTGGCTGGCAAGTGCTCTGGTTATCATCGCAATCATTCTGATTCTGGTTCGTCCGGCGATGAAGAAACTTATCAACCCTCATTCGGAAGAAGACGAGGACTCAGAATTTGGTGCCGATGGACTTCCACTATCGGCGGATGGCGATACCAGTTTGATTGGTAGCGACATTGATGCAGGCGACTCGTTTGAGTTTGGATCCGGTATTGATTTACCTAACCTGCATAAAGACGAAGATGTGTTAAAAGCGGTGCGTGCACTGGTAGCAAACGAACCAGAACTGGCAGCACAAGTAGTGAAGAATTGGGTGGCAGATGGCTAACGACGTTGCAACAACAGAAGACGGTGGCGAGAAAGGTTCAGAGATCGATATTGGCTCGATTCCCGGTGAGGAAAGAGCAGCAATATTGCTACTGAGCTTAAGTGAATCTGATGCTGCTGGCATTATCCGACATCTGGAACCTAAGCAGGTACAGCGTGTTGGTAGTGCAATGGCGCGAGCGGCAGATCTGAACTCAGACAAAGTCAGTGTTGTTCACAGAGCATTTCTCGAAGACATTCAGAAATACACTAACATTGGTATGGGCAGCGAAGACTTTATGCGTAATGCCCTTGTAGCCGCTCTGGGTGAAGACAAAGCCAACAACCTGGTGGATCAGATTCTATTGGGTACCGGTTCGAAAGGTCTGGACTCACTGAAATGGATGGATCCTCGTCAGGTTGCAAGCATCATCATCAACGAGCACCCACAGATTCAAACCATTGTATTGTCTTACTTAGAAGCAGATCAGTCGGCTGAAATTCTGACTCAGTTTGCCGAACGTGACCGATTGGATTTGGTGATGCGTATTGCCAACCTTGAGGAAGTTCAGCCTTCTGCATTGGCAGAGTTGAACGAAATCATGGAGAAACAGTTCGCAGGTCAGGCTGGTGCCCAAGCTGCGAAGATTGGTGGTACTAAGGCTGCCGCTGAAATCATGAACTTCATGGATAACAGCATGGAAGGCATCCTGATGGATCAAATCCGCGAACAGGACGAAGACATGGCAACTCAGATTCAGGATCTGATGTTCGTGTTCGAAAACCTGATGGAAGTGGACGACTCTGGTATCCAGAAATTGCTGCGCGATATCCCTCAAGATGTGCTTCAACGTGCACTAAAAGGCGCCGACGATGGTTTGCGCGAGAAAGTATTCAAGAACATGTCGAAACGTGCCGCAGAGATGATGCGCGACGATATGGAAGCCATGGCTCCAGTCAAAGTTTCCGATGTGGAAGCAGCTCAGAAAGAAATTCTGGCGATTGCCCGCCGACTTGCCGACAACGGCGAGATCATGTTGGGTGGTGGCGCAGACGAATTCCTATAACCTCAAGCGCTCCTATAGTGAGCGCTGCTTGATCATTTCAAATAGGTAGTGTGATGTCATTAGAACGTAAACGCGGATTTTTAAGACCCGAAGAAGATGACATGATCCAGGATGCTGAAACCTGGGGGCTGCCGGACTACACCGAGGATGCCGCCGCCAATGCTAAAGAAACGGCGCTGAATTATGACCCGTCCTGGATGCCTAACTTCGAAACCCCAGAAGCCGAAGAACCCGTTGAACTTACCGAAGAACAGATCGAAGCAATCAAACAATCCGCCTATCAGGAAGGTTTAGCCCAAGGGCAAGAAGCTGGCTATCAAGAAGGGTTCGAAAAAGGAAAAGAAGAAGGGTTTACTGCTGGTCACCAGGAAGGGACGGAACTGGGTAAGCAGGAAGGTGTTGAAGCCGGTCAATCCTATATTCAAGAGCAAGTGAACCACTTTATGACACTTGCCAGTCAATTCGCCCAGCCTCTGGAACTGATGAACGCTCAGGTAGAAAAACAGCTGGTGGACATGGTTCTCACTATGGTGAAAGAGGTCGTTCACGTTGAAGTGCAGACTAACCCACAGGTGATTTTAGATACTGTGCGCCAGAGCGTTGAAGCTCTGCCGATCGCGGGTCACGCCATTACGATTAAACTGAACCCTGAAGATTTGACCATTGTGCAGGCGTCATACGGTGAAGAGGAACTTCAGAATCGTAGCTGGACGCTTTCTAGCGAGCCGTCTCTTAACCGAGGTGATGTTCATATCGAAGCGGGTGAATCCAGCGTAAGCTTCAAAATGGAAGAGCGAATTCGTTCTGTTATCCAGTCATTTTGTGGCGTCAATCGTCATCAGGAGCAACTCTGATGCTGGCGCTTGAAGAAAGACTTTCCAACTACAAAATACAGGGTTTAACAACCAAAGCCATTGCCTCTGGCAAGTTGGTGAGAGTAGTTGGCTTAACGCTTGAAGCGACTGGGTGTAAAGCGCCAATAGGTAGCCTCTGCAAAGTCGAAACACTCAGTGGTGAAATGGAAGCCGAAGTGGTCGGGTTTTCTGGCGACAATCTTTATCTTATGCCCAGTGAGCAGATTACGGGTGTACTGCCGGGCGCAAAAGTAACGCCAATCACCAGTGACAGCGGTCTTCCAGTCGGTATGGAACTGCTCGGCCGAGTCATCGACGGAGTGGGTAATCCGCTTGATGGGCTTGGCGACATCTATACAGAAAAGAAAGCATCATTTACTGGTCAGCCTATTAACCCGTTAGCGAGAAAACCGATTTCTGAGCCTCTGGATGTGGGGCTAAAAGCCGTTAACGGACTGCTAACGGTAGGTAAAGGTCAGCGTATCGGGCTTTTTGCCGGTTCAGGTGTAGGTAAATCGGTCACTCTAGGCATGATGACCCGAGGAACCACGGCGCAGGTTGTCGTGGTTGGACTTATCGGTGAGCGTGGACGAGAAGTTAAAGAATTCATTGAAGAGATATTGGGTAAAGAAGGTCGGCAACGTTCGGTAGTGGTCGCAGCACCTGCGGACTCTTCCCCTTTGATGCGTTTAAAGGGCTGCCAGACTGCCTTGACCATCGCAGAATATTTCCGCGATCAAGGGCTGGATGTACTCCTTCTGATGGATTCGTTGACGCGCTTTGCTCAGGCACAGCGTGAGATTGCATTATCGGTCGGTGAGCCACCAGCAACCAAAGGTTATCCACCTTCGGTATTTGCCAAGTTACCAGCGTTGGTTGAGCGTGCAGGTAACGGCGATGAAAATCAGGGTTCGATTACCGCATTCTTTACCGTATTGACCGAAGGGGACGATCTTCAAGATCCGATCGCAGATGCTTCGCGAGCCATTTTGGATGGTCACATCGTACTTTCCCGTGAGCTTGCGGACGCAGGTCATTATCCCGCAATAGATGTGGAAAAATCGGTCAGTCGTGTCATGCCTCAAATCACTACTGATGAACATATGATGATGGCAAAAGCCGTTCGTCAGGTGCTGTCTGTGTGCCGTAAGAATCAGGATTTGGTGTCCATCGGGGCTTATAAACCGGGAACCGATCCGGCAATCGATACCGCATTTACACTCAAACCTAAACTGGATGAATATTCCCAGCAAGGTATGGGTGAAGCAGTACCATACGATATGTGTGTGAACATGCTGCGTAACATATTGCAACCGTCATAGTCAGAGGAATTTAGGTGGAAAACGCGCTGGAATTTTTGCTCGATCAAGCGAAAGAAAAAGAGTCACAGGCAGTGCTGGCTCTGAACAAAGCGCGTGCAGAGCTCGATGACTATTACAAGCAGGTAGAACAGATTGAAAAGTACCGTCTGGACTACTGCAATCAGTTAGTTGAGAGAGGAAAAGGTGGGCTGACGGCTAGCCAATATGGTCACCTTAACCGCTTTTTAACTCAGCTAGATGAAACCTTAGCGAAACAAAAAGCCGCAGAAGAGCACTTTGTTACTCAAGTAACCAATTGCGAAGAGCATTGGCTGGATCAGCGCAAGAATCGTCGTTCTTACGAATGGATGATTGAGAAAAAAGCCAACGACAAACGTATCCAGCAAGAAAAAATCGAGCAAAGACAAATGGATGAATTTTCTACTTTGCAGTTCGCTCGTAACAAACGTTCGTTTTAGTCCGATATATATTCAAATTGGCTCACTTCTTGCAAACTTTCTGAAATATAGAGACTGAATTGAATCGCGTGAAGTCGTCTGTTAATCGTTATGCGATTGGTCACAAGGGTGTGATCAATGCTTTGAGAGTGTGTTTATGAGCCAAAATCCTCTGTCAGTGAACGAATCAGGAAGCAAGTCCTTCTTATTCGGAAAGTCTACTCAATCTGCTGATTCCAAAGAAGAAAGTGAATCAGGTGGTTTTCTGAGTGCGCTAAAGTCTGTGTTTTCGTCTGAATCGGAATCAACCAAGAGCGTTAAAAAAGCAACGGCGGAAGAGGTTGAAGAAGGCAGTAAGTCAGCCAGTGTAAAAGGTGAAGGCGAAGCTGAGGCTGAAGCAGGCGACACGGCAAAAGTTGTCGCTGGAACGGCAGGAGCAACAGAAGGAGAAGAATCTGTTGACCAACTGCTGTCGGCTGAGGAAGAGGCTGTAAGCGAAAGCACCGGCACAAAAAACGCGAAGAAACAGAACGTTGACCAGGCAATGACAGAGGGAAATCAACTGCTTGGAAGACTGGATGAAGCCAATAAAACACTCCAGACAAAATCCGCTGAGGTTAAACCAAATCAAGGTCCATCACTAGATAACGAAGGCAATCCATTGCCACAGGCTGCAGCAGGCGCCGTCGTTGCGAGCCAATTATCGAAAGGCGAAGTTAGTGAGCAGGCTATTTCTGAAGCCAAAGCTAAGTATTTACAATCATCTACTAATGAAATGACGCCTGCTCAGGGGGTATCTGCTGGGGCGACTTCGGCTCTGATTACAGAATCCGATATTCCTAGCGATGGAGAAGCCGTTGCGTCCGATGATTCTGGTAATCAGGCTGCATTACTTGCCGGAGGTGCAATCGCAGCTTCTCAGTCTGTTAATGCAAGCCAAACCCAAGTACCTTCAGAGATTGATACCAGTAAGATGAATGCCCAAGAATTGGCGGAAGTTGAAGCTGCCTTGGCATCGGCAGGTGTCGTAGGTACGGGCGCTGCGATGATGGCTGCTCAAGACAGCAGCTCTGACATCAAACATGCGACTCATGCACCCAAAGACGCTCAAATTGACTGGTCTCAGGGAAATTTACAGAACACAACCGTTGATCAGGAAACCCAGTTAGCCACAACGTTTAAAGATGGTCAGGCAATGCCTTTGAAAGGCACGGAAGCTGCCGCAGTCGGAGCGGGCGTGTCCGCTACGCAAGCCGTTAATGGGACAGGATTTGAAGGTCAACCGCTGACAGCAGCAGAACAGGCAGATGTGCAGTTCGCTGAGCCTATGTGGGCTACCTCATCCTCCGAAATGGGTAAAGCAGAGCTTCAGGCAGTGAAAGGAACGTCTGAAGCGGCGACTAGCGCTAAAATGGCGTCCAGTGCGGCTCTAACTGCACACCTGACAAACCCTACAACCGCTCCATTACCTGCCGATAAAATGACAGCTGCCGCCGCAACTCAGGTAATGCCTCAGGAATTAACAGCAGCCGCAATGAATCAGCAGGTTGCTGCCCAAGCCATGACTGCCGGAGCGGCAACACAGGCAAGTAACGCTGCCGCTGCGTCTGCTGCCAGCAGTGCAGCGATATTCGGAGCTACAAAACTGGCAAAAGGGAATGAGCAACCGGGTGGTGAGAAATCAGATTTTTCCCAGCAGCTGGCTGGTGTCGCTGCAACACAAGGTCTAACCGGAGCCCAGGCTAAGGCAGATGCTCAGGCTGCAGCATCCGTGCAGCAATCACCACTTCAGTTATCGCGTGATGGCAGTGCTGCCGGTGATCAACTGGCAGAGCGTGTGCAGATGATGATGTCCAAAAACCTGAAAAACGTGGACATTCGATTAGATCCGCCTGAATTAGGTCGAATGCAAATTCGCATGACCATGAACAACGACATTGCTTCTGTGCAATTTACCGTCGCTAACCAACAAACCCGAGATATTGTTGAACAAGCAATGCCCAGATTGAGAGAAATGTTGTCTCAACAAGGTTTACAGCTTGCAGATACGTCCGTTCAGCAGCAAAATGCAGGACAACAGCAACAAAGTCAGTATGTTGCGGGACAAGGTTCCGGTAAGGGGAAAGGCGACGGCAGCTTAAGTGGCGAATCGGGCTCAGAGGGTGACGAATCGCTCGAAGTTAACGTTGATGTGAAACCAAACCGTGATGGAATCAGTTTTTACGCTTAACATTATAACTTAACCACTTAATTAAACTGAGACGTTTATGGCTGAAGAAAATCAAGAAGCAGAAGCACCCAAAGGTAAAAGTAAACTCCTGATCATTATCATCGCGGTTGTGGTGTTATTAGCCGGCGGTGGTGGTGCAGCGTTCTTCCTGATGGGTTCTTCTCCAGAAGAGGAATCAGCGGTTGTTGAAGAAGAGGCGGTTATCACCAATGAGCCTGCTTCATACGTTAACATCCCTCAACCCTTTGTTTTCAACGTAGCGGGAGACAAAAGGGACAGGCTGGTTCAGATAAAAGTTCAAATCATGGTTCGCGGTGGTGACAATGAGGGAATGGCGAAACACCATACTCCTCTGATTGAAAGCACCTTGCTGGCCACGTTTGGTGTTGCCACGTCTGAGCAGCTGCGTACGCCAACTGGACGAGTCCAGTTACGTGAACAGGCCACCGATGACATCAAAGCGGCTTTAACTCAGTTGGTAGGTCAGCCAGTGATTGAAAAAGTGCTGTTTACCGACTTCGTAATGCAATAGGTACCTTGTGACAGACTTATTAAGCCAAGATGAGATAGACGCGTTACTGCATGGCGTAGACGATGTAGATGACGGGGATGATGATGATTTAGACGCTGGTGGGGCGGGAGCCGAAAATACCAGCGACTATGACTTCTCATCTCAGGACAGGATTGTTCGTGGTCGAATGCCGACCCTGGAGCTTATTAACGAGCGCTTTGCCCGGCATTTGCGAATCAGTCTGTTCAATATGCTGCGAAAAACCGCAGAGGTGTCTATCAACGGCGTACAGATGGTGAAATTTGGCGAATACCAAAACACCCTGTACGTACCAACCAGTTTAAACATGGTGCGCTTCAGACCCTTAAAAGGTACGGCGCTGATTACCATGGAAGCTCGGCTGGTTTTCATTTTGGTGGAAAACTTTTTCGGGGGAGACGGTCGATTCCACGCCCGAATTGAGGGTCGTGAATTTACCCCAACCGAACGCCGAATTATCCAGTTGTTGCTTAAAATCGTGTTTGCCGACTATCAAGAAGCGTGGTCGCCTGTGATGGGTGTGGAATTCGAGTATCTGGATTCTGAAGTAAACCCAAGCATGGCAAACATCGTAAGCCCGACGGAAGTGATCGTGGTGAGCAGCTTCCATATTGAAGTTGATGGCGGCGGCGGTGACTTCCACGTGGTGATGCCATATTCCATGGTCGAACCCATTCGTGAACTCCTTGATGCCGGTGTTCAGTCCGACAAGATGGAAACCGACGTTCGTTGGAGTTCGGCACTGAAAGAAGAAATCATGGATGTACCAGTCAACTTCCGGGTGAATTTACTAGAGAAGGACATTTCGCTACGAGATCTGATGGAGCTGAGACCCGGTGACGTCATACCTATCGAAATGCCAGAAAATGCCACCATGTTCGTTGAAGAACTGCCAACCTACCGAGTTAAAATGGGACGCTCTGGCGACAAACTGGCGGTGCAGGTCTCTGAAAAAATCAAACGACCTGATGTGGTTAAATCCGATTTGGTATTCCTTGGTAACGACATGGAATCTGAACTTGATAGCGATGACGAAATTGAATTACTGTCGCAAGAAACAAATGAATAGGTGATTGAGTATGGATCCAAATGAAGACCAGAAACTGGCAGACGAATGGGCAGCCGCGTTAGGTGAAGACCCGTTAGCCGCTGGCGGTGGTGACGATATTGAGGCGGCTCCTCTTGAAGAACTGTCTGATGAACCATCACCTATTTCCGAAGATGAGCGTCGTAAACTCGACACCATCATGGACATCCCCGTTACCATTTCAATGGAGGTCGGGCGTTCCCAAATCAGCATTCGTAACTTGTTGCAACTCAACCAGGGTTCAGTTGTGGAACTGGATCGGGTTGCAGGTGAATCGTTAGATGTACTGGTAAATGGTACTTTGATCGCACACGGCGAAGTGGTCGTGGTGAACGATAAGTTCGGTATTCGATTGACCGACGTAATCAGCCAGACAGAACGAATTAAGAAACTAAGGTAACCATGAAAAAGTCTGTTGGCTGGCTAGTTATGCCTTTTCCTGCGTTTGCTTCCAGTGCCAGTCAGCTGGATATGGCAGCCACATTCGGCTCTCTGCTGTTTGTTATAGCCATCATCTTTATCTTAGCCTGGGCACTCAAACGAATGCGTTTACCCAGTATGATGGGGCAGGACGGGCTTAAGGTGGTTCGTCAGTTACCTGTTGGCACCAAAGAGCGTCTTGTGATTGTTCAGGCAGGGGAAGAGCAATTCCTTGTTGGAATCACTCAGCATTCGATTAACCTGGTGTCCAAGCTCGAAAAACCGATAGAGGATGCCGAGCCAGTACCTGCGCAATTTGCCCAGCAACTGAGTCAGTTATTGAAAAAAGATGAAAAGAAATAATTTTGTCGCTGCCCTATTGGCAGCGTTTCTGTTTTTATGTCAATCAAGCAGTCTTTGGGCGCAGGAAGAATTTGCGACGACTGTCCCTGCTAATTCAGTAGGGGCGGAAAGTATCGCGGTTTCCGAAAGTCAAAGCGGCACGTCGTCATCCAGCGCTTTCATTGCTGGCGGCGCACCGGGAAGTGGTATTCCTGCCATCACAGTTACGACTAATCCTGACGGGTCGGAAGACTATTCCATCAACCTGCAGATTCTGGCGTTAATGACCCTACTGGGCTTTTTGCCCGCGATGGTTATTTTGATGACGTCTTTTACGCGAATCGTCGTGGTTATGTCGATATTACGTCAGGCGTTAGGTCTTCAGCAAACTCCATCGAATCAGGTCATTATTGGTATCGCCATTTTCCTGACCTTTTTCATCATGTCGCCTGTTATCGATAGAGTGAATCAAGAAGCTATTCAGCCATACATTAATGAGCAAGTGACGGCGCGTGATGCCTTCACGCTGGCTCAGGCACCGATGAAAGACTTCATGTTGCAGCAAACTCGGGTGAATGATCTGGAAACCTTTGTAAACATTGCAGGTGCACAGGTAGACAGACCGGAAGATGTTCCGATGAGTATTCTGATTCCAGCATTCATTACTTCAGAGCTGAAAACCGCCTTCCAGATTGGTTTTATGCTCTTTTTGCCGTTTTTGGTCATTGACCTGGTTGTGGCATCGGTTCTGATGGCAATGGGTATGATGATGCTGTCACCTATGATTGTTTCGTTGCCATTTAAACTGATGTTATTCGTGCTGGTGGATGGTTGGAACCTGATATTGTCCACACTCGCGGGCAGTTTCGCGATATAGGGGAGAAGAACCATGACTCCTGAAATGTTCGTTGACCTGTTCAGAGAATCACTTTGGATTGTCTTGGTCATGGTGTGCGCCGCGATTATCCCCAGCCTGATAGTTGGTTTGATTGTAGCGATTTTCCAGGCGGCGACATCGATCAACGAACAAACCCTAAGTTTCCTGCCAAGACTGGTCGTGACATTGCTGGCGCTGATGTTGTTTGGGCATTGGATGACGCGCATGTTGATGGAGTTCTTCTTCGATCTGATTGAGCGTATGCCAATGATCCTACACTGAGGTCGCTATGGAATTTTCCGCCGACATCATTCTCGACTGGATGGGAAACTATTTCTGGCCTTATAGCCGAATTTCAGCCATGCTGATGGTTATGACGGTGACGGGCGCACGGTTTGTTTCTACCCGAATTCGTTTGTACCTTGGGTTAGCCATCACTTTTGCGGTTATGCCTGCTATTCCTGCCGTGCCAGAAGAGCTGGAACTCATGTCTTTTCAAGGTTTCCTGACTACTTTTGAACAATTGGTAATTGGGGTAGCCATGGGTATGGTTACCCAGTTTATGCTTCAGACTTTCGTTGTTCTGGGTCAGATTTTGGGTATGCAGGCCAGCTTGGGTTTTGCATCCATGGTTGACCCAGCCAATGGTCAGAACACGCCCTTGCTGGGTCAGCTATTCATGTTTCTGGCGACCATGTTTTTCTTGTCGACAGACGGACATTTACAGATGATCCAATTGGTTGTGATGAGCTTTACGACATTACCGATTGGTGAAGGAGCGCTCAACACGGTGGATTACCGTGAGTTAGCCTTGTGGTTTGGTGCCATGTTTAAGATGGCATTGAGCATGTCGCTGTCGGGCATTATTGCCTTGTTAACGATTAATTTGTCGTTTGGTGTCATGACCAGAGCGGCGCCTCAGCTGAATATTTTTTCCTTGGGTTTTGCCTTTGCTTTGTTGGTGGGGCTGCTGATTTGCTGGTACATCATCGCTGGCATTTATACCCACTATGACCTTTACTGGATTGAAGGCAGAGACCAGATATGTCGGCTTGTTCGAATCAATTGTTAGGAGGCTGATTTGGCAGAATCAGACGGCCAGGAACGGACAGAAGACGCCACGCCCAGGCGGCTAAAACAGGCAAGAGAGAAGGGACAGGTCGCCCGCTCAAAGGAACTCGCTTCCGTGTCTGTTTTAGTTGTAGGGTCGGTGGCGTTAATGTGGTTTGGTGAATCCCTTGCAAGAGGGTTATTCACGATTATGTCGCGTCTGTTTACCTTAAGCCGAGAGGAAATTTACGACTTCGGAAAACTGCTGGAAATCATTTCCGGCGCTTTCGTGTATCTGCTCCTTCCACTTCTTCTGATTCTGATCACCTTGTTTGTCGCTGCACTTGCAGGAGCTGCCGGTGTTGGAGGAATCAGCTTTTCCGTCGAAGCGGCAATGCCTAAAGCGTCAAAGATGAACCCGCTGAGTGGTCTTAAGCGTATGGTAGGCATGCAGAGCTGGGTCGAGCTGATTAAGTCGATACTCAAAGTGATACTGGTTGCGGGAGTTGCGTTTTACTTAATTCAGGCATCTCGTACCGACCTGTTCCAGCTCAGCTTAGATTTGTACCCAGCCAATATCTTTCACGCACTCGATATTCTTCTTAACTTTATTTTGCTGATCAGTTGCTCGCTGCTGGTGGTTGTTGCTATCGATATCCCTTTTCAGATCTGGCAGCACGCCAATCAGCTGAAGATGACCAAACAAGAAGTGAAAGACGAATTCAAAGAGACCGAAGGTAAACCAGAAGTAAAAGGTCGCATCCGGATGCTTCAAAGAGAAATGGCCCAGCGTCGCATGATGGCAGATGTTCCACAGGCGGATGTGATCATTACCAACCCGGAGCATTTCTCTGTCGCACTGCGTTATAACCAGAAGACCGACAAGGCTCCGGTAGTGGTTGCCAAAGGTACCGATCATATCGCACTTAAGATTCGTGAAATCGCACGAGAGCACGATATTTACGTAGTACCTGCTCCGCCTCTTGCGCGAGCTTTGTATCACTCTACTGAGCTGGAACAGCAAATTCCTGACGGTCTATTTACGGCAGTCGCGCAGGTTCTGGCGTATGTTTTCCAGCTTAAGCAGTTCCGTAAGCGAGGGGGAGAACGACCCACACTTCAAGAGAAGAATATGCCTATTCCGCCTGACCTAAGATATTGATTTTCTGTAGACAAATTTTTGACTATTCAGATGGACTGGAATTTGCATAATAGCCTTCACTTTGCGTTTTTGTATTTAAATCTTCTACTTAACTTCTATGAAATTGAACCTGCCGTTTGCAGAGAAGCTGCCTAAACTGCCAAATCGCGCCATGCCAGCGATAGGGGCTCCAGTACTCGTCCTTGCTACCCTTGCAATGGTCGTGCTACCCATGCCTCCATTTTTGCTCGACTTGATGTTCACCTTTAACATCGCGTTGGCTATGGTTGTGCTTCTGGTTACCGTTTACACACGTCGCCCACTGGATTTCGCGGCTTTTCCAACTGTGCTGCTAATCGCAACTTTGATGAGACTTGCATTGAACGTAGCGTCCACACGTGTGGTTCTTCTCTACGGTCATGAAGGTTCGGGTGCGGCTGGTAACGTTATCGAAGCGTTCGGTAATGTGGTTATCGGAGGCAACTACGCCGTGGGTTTGGTTGTCTTCCTCATCTTGATGATCATTAACTTTATGGTTGTCACCAAAGGTGCAGGGCGTATTTCGGAAGTCAGTGCTCGATTTACTCTTGATGCCTTACCCGGTAAGCAAATGGCGATTGATGCCGACCTGAACGCAGGGCTTATCGATCAGGAACAGGCACGGACAAGACGTTCCGAGGTGACCAAAGAAGCAGATTTCTACGGTTCAATGGACGGTGCTTCTAAATTCGTAAAAGGGGATGCCATCGCAGGTATTTTGATCCTCTTCATCAACATTGTGGGTGGTCTGTCGATTGGTATGATCCAATACGACGTAGCATTTGGCGATGCGGTTCAAATCTACACACTGCTGACCATTGGTGATGGTCTGGTTGCTCAAATCCCGTCACTTTTGCTTTCTATCGGCGCTGCCATCATGGTAACTCGCCAAAATACCGACGAAGACATGGGACAGCAGATGGTGTTCCAGATGTTCGACAATCCCAAAGCTCTGATGATTACCGCGGGTATTCTTGGGGTTATGGGTATAGTGCCGGGAATGCCTCATTTCGCATTTCTACTGCTGGCGGCTATCGCAGGTGGTGGAGCTTACTACATTCGTAAGAAGCAGAAAGAAGAAGCCGAGAAACCGAAAACACCGGCTAAAACAGAATCTGAGCCCGTTTCTCAGAAAGAACTTTCGTGGGATGACGTACAGCCTGTTGATGTGATTGGTCTGGAAGTTGGCTATCGACTCATTCCACTGGTGGACAGAGACCAAGGCGGGGAGTTATTAGAACGCGTGAAAGGTGTGCGTAAGAAGCTTTCCCAAGACTTTGGCTTCCTGATTCCTGCGGTGCACATACGAGATAATCTGGAACTGCCACCCAACAGCTACCGAATCACTTTGATGGGGGTTGCGGTCGGTGAAGCTGAGATTCGCGCAGATCAGGAACTGGCCATTAACCCGGGTCAGGTCTATGGTGTGGTAGAAGGGGAAGCCACGATAGACCCCGCCTTTGGTCTGGAAGCGGTATGGGTGAAAGATGATCAGAAAGAAACGGCCCAAGCGCTGGGTTATACCGTAGTGGATTCTTCCACCGTTCTGGCTACTCATCTAAGTCAGTTGCTGACGAATAACGCGTCTCAGTTGATTGGTCATGAAGAAGTTCAGAACCTGCTGGAAATGCTTGGACGAAATGCACCGAAACTGGTCGAGAATTTTGTGCCGGATCAGCTTCAGCTTGGTGTTGTTGTAAAAGTGCTGCAAAACCTACTAAACGAAGCCATTCCAATCAGAGATATTCGAACAATTGTTCAGACTTTGTCCGAGTATTCATCAAAGAGTCAAGAACCCGACATCCTTACAGCGGCAGTTCGCATTTCACTGAAACGCTTAATTGTACAGGAAATCAATGGTATAGAGCCTGAGTTACCTGTCATTACTTTGATTCCTGAACTGGAACAAATATTGCATCAGACTATGCAGGCGTCAGGTGGAGAGTCTGCTGGAATTGAGCCAGGGTTAGCAGAAAGATTGCAATCCTCACTCAGCCAGGCCACACATGACCAAGAACTCAAGGGTGAGCCTGCTGTACTGCTGACTTCGGGTGTATTAAGAACCACACTAGCGAAATTCGTTAAGAACACTATCCCGAATTTAAGAGTGCTCTCTTATCAGGAAATACCTGATGAAAAGCAAATCCGAATTGTTCAGGCTGTCGGTAATTAACCGCTGACGGGAATCAACCAAAGTTAGACTTGGAAAGCGATTTTGAAAATTAAACGATTTTTTGCCAAAGATATGCGTGGCGCATTGTTACAAGTGAAAGAAGAGCTTGGTTCCGATGCGGTCATCATGTCTAACAAGCGAGTCACAGGCGGTGTCGAGATTGTGGCGGCTGTCGATGGTGACGGCGCGGCAAAAAATGGATCGAGAGATTCAGGCCTAGCTCGCCAAACCGATGAATACTCACAAATGTCGCCTAAGCGTGAACTGAAAGAAGATCGAGTTAGTCTTGGCGGGAACGGTACAGGCGCAAGCGGGTCGATGACACGCCGTTTTGCCAATATGCTCAAGCAGTACAGTCAGGAAGCGGAACCAGAAAAGAATACTGAAGCCGATTCCCTTGAGGCACTTCTAAAGCGTCAGTCTGCCGGAAACGATCAAGACCCATACGATCGTCGACGCCCAGCGTCAGGAAGCAGCCGTTCTCTGGCTGAAGAATCCGGTCTTTCTCGTCTTCTGAAAGACGATCAGTCACAGGACCGCCGAGCACCTAAGCTTGACCCAACCCGATACGATAAGGGCGAGCGCGATAACCGAGACAAAGCTAATACTGAAGAATTAGAAAGTATGCGCGAAGAGATGACGTCAATCCGTCGTCTTCTGGAACATCAGGTATCCGGCTTGATGTGGCAGGAAGTGGAAAGAAGAGAGCCACTTCGTGCAATGCTCATTAAACGTCTTGAAAGAATGGGGGTTTCTCAGGAGCTGGCTGATCAGATGGCTTGTTACATCCCTGAAGACACACCTCCTGTTCATGCGTGGAAAGCACTGCTTGGGCTTATTTCCGACCAAATCACCATTCCAAGAGAAGACATTCTTAAACGTGGCGGTGTCGTTGCTCTACTCGGACCAACCGGGGTGGGTAAAACGACTACGGTCGCAAAACTGGCAGCGCGCGCTGCAATGGAGTACGGCGCCGACAACGTCGCACTCGTCACCACCGACACATATCGTATCGGTGCTCACGAACAATTATCGATTTATGGTCGAATTATGGGTTGTCCGGTAAGAGTTGCTAAAGATTCTGAGCAACTTGCCGAAGTCATATATCAGCTTAGAAATCGAAGACTTATCTTAATTGATACAGCAGGAATGGGGCAGCGTGATGTCCGGCTTTCCGAGCAGTTAGACACGCTCATGCAAGAAAGCGGTGAAGTCATCAACAGCTACCTCGTACTGCCGACCACAGCACAGCGACAGGTGCTTCAGGAAACGATCGATCATTTTAAACGGATTCCTCTATCTGGTTGCATTTTAACCAAGCTAGACGAGTCTCTGAGCTTAGGAGAGGTTATCAGCGTGGTTATTCAAAACGCCATCCCTGTGGCTTATATCGCCAACGGACAAAGGGTGCCAGAGGATATTGTGATAGCCCAACCTAAGTACATGCTTGCAAAAGCAAACGAGTTGCTAGAGAAGTCAGCGGAAGATGAACCTCACTATTGGAATAGTGAATCGGAAGGACTTTAGGCGGCGGAATATTATGAATAAAGATATGATACAAGATCAAGCAAGCGGCCTCCGTCGCTTAACGCAACCAACTCTTACTAAAGTAATTTCTGTTACTGGCGGTAAAGGCGGCGTTGGTAAAACAAATGTCACACTTGGTTTAGCGCTTTCCATGGCACGTCAAGGCAAAAAAGTTGTAGTGTTAGACGCCGATCTCGGCTTGGCTAACGTTGACGTAATGCTGGGTATTAGACCAAAAAGAAACCTGGGACATGTGTTAGCTGGTGAATGTGAGCTAAAAGACGCTATGGTCGAAGGACCACATGGCGTTAAAATTATTCCAGCAACTTCTGGTACTCAGAGCATGACAGAGTTGTCACCAGCCCAACATGCTGGTTTAATTCGTGCTTTCGGGTCTCTTGAAGAAGATATAGACGTACTTCTGATAGATACCGCTGCGGGTATTTCGGATATGGTCGTAAGTTTTTCACGAGCAGCTCAAGATGTTTTAGTTGTTGTGTGTGATGAACCTACGTCAATCACGGATGCATATGCTTTAATTAAATTATTAAGTCGCGAACATCAGGTGCAGCGCTTTAAAATTGTTGCCAATATGGTAAGAAGTTACCGTGAAGGGCGAGAATTGTTTGCAAAGTTGACCTTGGTCACAGAGAGATTTCTGAATGTTAGTCTAGAGCTCGTCGCATGTATCCCGCTTGATGATAAAGTACGTCAATCGGTGAAGAAGCAGAAAATTGTTGTAGACGCTTTTCCGCGATCTCCAGCCGCTCTGGCCATCAGTTCGTTAGCAAACAAAGCATTAACCTGGCCAATTCCTAAAACTCCGAGTGGACATTTAGAGTTTTTTGTTGAACGCTTACTTAATAACAGAGAAGTAGCAGGAGAGCCTTTTGGTGACTAAGCCGCTGACATACGATCAATTTGGCAATCCAGGAAATCAATCCGCTTTTCTGGAGCGCTATTCCGATCTTGTAAAGCGAATTGCCCATCATTTAATCGGTCGGTTGCCTCCAAGTGTCTTGGTGGACGACCTGATTCAAGCCGGAATGATCGGGTTAATTGAAGCTCAACAAAACTACGATGGCAGTAAGGGCGCAAGCTTTGAAACGTACGCTGGTATTCGGATTCGCGGAGCCATGTTGGATGAAATGCGACGCGGAGATTGGGTACCCAGATCGGTACATAAGAATAATCGAACCATCAGTCAGGCGATAAATGAGCTAGAATCACAATTGAACCGTGATCCAACTGATGCAGAAGTAGCCAAACACTTAAATATGTCGTTAGAACAGTACCATAATGCGCTAACTGATATAAACTGTTCTCGGCTGGTGGGTATTGAAGACCTGGGAGTGTCGGAAGATGCAATTTCTCCTCACGAAGTGTCTGAAGATAACCTACCATTCAAAGGGGTAGCAGACGAATCTTTTCGCCATGCCCTTGTTGAAGCTATTAAAACGCTTCCTGAACGGGAAGCCTTAGTTCTCTCGCTTTATTACGATGAAGAGCTAAATTTAAAAGAAATTGGGGAAGTATTGGATGTCAGCGAATCTCGCGTTAGCCAAATACATAGCCAATCTATGCAACGTTTACGAGCTAAACTTAGCGCGTGGACACTTAACGAGTAATAACACTGACTTCGACCTCAGTGGAGGCAATTTTGAATAAAAACATGAAGATCCTCATTGTTGACGACTTTTCAACAATGCGCCGTATTGTTAAAAACCTACTTCGTGACTTGGGTTTCAACAACACTCAGGAAGCTGATGATGGTCTTACCGCTCTACCAATGCTGAAAAAAGGTGAGTTCGACTTTGTCGTAACTGACTGGAACATGCCGGGTATGCAGGGGATTGACCTTCTGAAGAATATCCGTGCAGACGACGAGCTCAAACACCTTCCTGTTTTGATGATTACTGCTGAAGCGAAGCGTGAGCAAATCATCGAAGCGGCACAGGCAGGGGTGAATGGTTACATTGTTAAACCTTTCACAGCAGCAACGCTGAAAGAAAAACTAGATAAGATCTTCGAGCGTTTGTAAGCCACGATTACGCTTATAACAAACATACTTACAGAGGCGTTGAAAGGGCAAAAGTAGAATGATTTCTTTAGAGCAAGCGAAAGAGTTGGTGAGCTTGTTGGAAAACGACAAGCAACAAGAAGCTAATGATCTCGTACAATTCATTTCCAAGTCTATCGACAACCCAGTGATCCATGAAATTGGCACACTCACTCGTGAATTGCATGACTCTTTGACGCAATTCAAAGTCGATCAACGGATGAATGAAATCGCTACGGATGAAATCCCCGACGCGAGGGATCGTCTAGAGTATGTGATAGAAAAAACGGAAACCGCCGCAAACAAAACCATGGACGCGGTAGAACGTTCTCTTCCAATGGCTGACAACTTGCATGAACACTTAATGCAGGTTCGCCCTCAGTGGAACCGTCTAATGAATGGTCGTATTGAGCTGGACGAGTTTAAATCTCTTTGCCATCGAATCGATGAGCTGATGACCCAGGTTGAAGGGGACAGTTCTGAGTTGAGAAGCCAGTTAACGGAAATTCTCATGGCTCAGGACTTTCAGGACCTCACTGGTCAAATCATCAGACGTGTCATTACCTTAGTTCGTGAGGTAGAAGACCGACTTGTCGAGATTTTGACGGCCTTTGGTGTTGAGCAACAAACAGACAAGCAGGAAGAGAACAAAGCGAAGAAAGGTGCCGAAGCAGAAGGCCCTATTATCAACGCTCATGAGCGTGAGGACGCTGTCTCTTCACAAGACGATGTTGATGACTTGCTGTCGAGTCTTGGCTTCTAGGGGTAAGATATGAGTTACGAATTAGACGAAGATATTCTACAGGACTTTTTGGTCGAGGCTGGTGAGATCCTGGAACTGCTTTCGGAGCAGTTAATAGAACTGGAAAACAATCCAGACGATAAAGACCTGTTGAATGCAATTTTCCGAGGTTTCCACACCGTAAAAGGGGGTGCTGGATTCTTAGCCCTGACAGAACTCGTTGATGTTTGTCACGGCGCGGAGAACATCTTCGACATTCTGCGTAATGGTCAGCGTTCAGTAACAGCTGAGCTGATGGATACAATTCTGCAAGCTTTGGATGCCGTAAACGTCATGTTTGAAGCGGTGCAGGAAAGATCACCACTGACACCTGCCGACCCTGCTTTGATTGAAGACCTCCACCGCCTCTGTAAACCCGAGAGCGAAGATGAAGTCGCCGCTGAAGCTGTTGCAGAAGCCCCTGCACCAGTCGTTGAGCCGGAACCTGTCCCAGAACCTGTCGCTCCTGCACCTGCTCCGGAAGCATCTGGCGGTGACAACGGATCGATTGACGAAATCACCCAGGATGAATTCGAAGCCCTGCTCGATGAATTACACGGTAAAGGCACGCCTCCGACAACTGGTGGAACGGCTCCTGCACCAGCATCTGACCCAGCACCAAGTGCAGGCGCTGCGGCTGGTGGCGACGATATAACCGACGACGAATTTGAAAAACTGCTGGATGAACTGCATGGTTCAGGCGGCAGTCCAAGTAATGCTTCTGCTCCGGCAGCAGCCCCTGCGGCACCAGCGCCTACACCAGCAGCTTCTGCTGGCGGTGATGGCGATTTGATGACCGATGATGAGTTTGAAAATCTTCTGGATCAATTGCACGGTTCAGGAAAAGGTCCTTCACCTGAAGAGCTTGAAGCAGCGACTAAGCCTGTAGAGCCAACTCCAGCTCCGGCACCAGCTGCTGCAGCGAAACCTGCACCTAAGCCAGAACCAAAACCGGCACCGAAGCCTGCTGAAAAACCAGCAGCGCCAGCAAAACCTGCTGCGAAAGCGCAAGCTCCAGCTGCTGCAAAAGATGCGAAGAAACCACAAGCTGATGCTACCGTTCGTGTTGATACATCGACGCTGGATGACATCATGAACATGGTGGGTGAGCTCGTACTGGTTCGTAACCGTTTAGTGAGTCTGGGTCTGAATAGCAACGACGAAGAAATGTCGAAAGCGGTTGCCAACCTCGACGTGGTGACTGCCGACCTTCAAGGCGCGGTAATGAAGACTCGAATGCAGCCAATCAAGAAAGTGTTTGGTCGATTCCCTCGAGTTGTACGTGATATCGCACGTAGCCTGAAGAAAGACATTGTGCTTGAAATGCGCGGTGAAGAAACCGATTTGGATAAGAACTTAGTAGAAGCTCTGGCGGATCCATTGATTCACTTGGTTCGTAACTCGGTTGACCACGGTATTGAAATGCCGGATGTCCGTGTTGAGAACGGAAAACCACGTACGGGTAAAGTGATTCTTTCTGCATCTCAGGAAGGTGATCATATCGAACTGAGCATCGTTGATGACGGTGGTGGTATGAATGCCGACAAGCTAAGAAGCATCGCTGTTGAGCGTGGTCTTATGGACGCTGACGCCGCAGGGCGCTTGTCTCCAAAAGAATGCTACAACCTGATCTTCATGCCTGGTTTCTCAACTAAGACTGAAATCTCTGACATCTCTGGTCGTGGTGTAGGTATGGACGTTGTGAAAACGGCGATCAATACCCTGAATGGTTCGATAGATATCGATTCTGAAATGGGTAAAGGTACTAAGATCACCATCAAAGTGCCTCTGACTCTGGCTATCCTTCCTACTCTGATGGTGGGTGTATCTGGTCAGCCATTTGCATTGCCTCTGGCGAGCGTAAATGAGATTTTCCACTTAGATCTGAGCAAAACCAACACAGTAGATGGTCAACTTACGATCATAGTTCGAGAAAAATCCATTCCTTTGTTCTACCTTCAGCATTGGTTAGTACCAGACAGCGCTAACGGTCAGAAGAAGTCTAACCACGGTCATGTAGTGATTGTTCAGCTGGGTAGTCAGCGTGTTGGCTTCGTGGTTGACTCATTGATTGGTCAAGAAGAAGTGGTTATCAAACCACTCGACGAATTACTACAAGGTACTCCAGGTATGGCTGGTGCAACGATTACCAGTGACGGTCATATCGCATTGATTCTAGATGTACCGAACTTATTGAAGAAATATGCCACTCGCTCGCATATTTAATTGAAGGGATAATATGGCGGTAAGAGTATTAGTAGTTGATGATTCAAGTTTTTTTCGCCGACGCGTTAGTGAAATTATCAACTCAGATCCGCGCCTTGAAGTAGTGGATATGGCTGTCAACGGCAAAGAAGCCGTTGATAAAGCCATCAAATTGAAACCTGATGTCATTACTATGGACATCGAGATGCCTGTCATGGATGGCATTACCGCTGTCCGTGAAATAATGAAGGCGCAACCGACGCCTATCTTGATGTTTTCTTCGCTTACACATGACGGTGCTAAAGCAACGCTAGATGCACTGGATGCCGGGGCTTTGGATTTCTTACCTAAGAAATTTGAAGATATTGCACGTAACCGCGATGAAGCTGTAAACCTGCTTCAGCAACGTGTTCAGGAAATCTCCAGGAAACGTGCATTTCTGCGTCGCCCAATTGGCGGTGCAGCGACCACAGCTCCTACGAGCACGACACGCTCAACAGCCAGACCAGCAACGACTTCGTTACAGCGACCAGCACCTGCTGCTCCCGCTCCAGAACGTGGTCGTCCTGTTGCCGCTAAGTTTCGTGCGACAGGTAAGAAATATCAATTGACTGCGATTGGCACCTCCACCGGAGGACCCGTTGCACTTCAAAAGATTCTTACCAAGCTACCTGTCAACTACCCACATCCAATTGTGCTTATACAGCACATGCCTGCCACCTTTACAGCAGCTTTCGCTGCTCGCTTAAACTCACTGTGTAAGATTCAGGTGAAAGAAGCAGAAGATGGCGATGTGTTGAAACCGGGTTGTGCTTACCTCGCACCTGGTGGTAAGCAAATGATGATTGATGGTCGTCCTGGTTCCGCCAAGCTGAGAATCATCGATGGCGGTGATCGCATGAATTACAAACCTTGTGTTGATGTGACATTCGGATCGGCTGCCAAGATTTATCAAGACAAAGTGCTCTCCATGGTTTTAACCGGTATGGGTGCAGACGGGCGTGAAGGCTCTCGTATGTTGAAAGCCGCCGGAGCGACTATTTGGGCACAAGACGAAGAAAGTTGTGTGGTATATGGAATGCCACAGGCAGTGGCAAAAGCTGGCTTATCAACCGAGGATTTGCCTCTGGACAGGATTGCGGAGCGCATGCTGGTTGAAGTTGGACTATCGTAAGGAGCCAATGTGGTAGTTTGGAGCGTTGCTAACCAAAAAGGTGGTGTAGGGAAGACCACGACAACGGTCACTCTGGCAGGACTTTTGAGCAAGCAGGGACATCGTGTCCTGCTTGTGGATACTGATCCTCATGGGTCGCTAACGACTTACCTGGGGTACGACTCGGATGAGGTTCCATCCAGTCTATTTGACCTATTCCAGCTTAGACAAGTCGAGAAAGACAATGTGCAAGCCCTGATATTGGGCACCGATATTGAAAACATTGATATTGTACCTGCACACATGTCTCTGGCTACGCTGGATCGTGTCATGGGTAATCGCAGCGGCATGGGGCTGATTCTGAAAAAAGCGTTGATTTCCGTTGAAGATGAGTACGATTACGTGCTTATTGATTGCCCGCCTATTCTTGGGGTAATGATGGTAAATGCGCTGGCTGCCAGCGATCGCATTTTGATACCGGTTCAGACCGAGTTCCTCGCTATGAAAGGTTTGGAGCGCATGGTTCGAACGCTGGCTATCATGCAGAAATCTCGACCAGACCCGTTCAAGACGACTATCGTTCCAACCATGTACGATAAGCGCACCAATGCGTCATTGCAGACTCTGACTCAGTTGAAGAAAGGTTATCCGAATCAGGTCTGGCCTTCCGCTATCCCAATTGATACAAAATTTCGCGATGCGAGCTTAAAACACTTACCTGCCTCACATTTTGCGTCTGGCAGTCGTGGCGTTTTTGCCTATAAGCAGCTATTACTTTATCTCGAGAGGTTAGCTTTCGATGATTAAAGATTCAGTGCTTTCGAGTGAACAGGCTTTGGATGAATATTTTACCTCGCTTCTTGATGAAGAGGGGTTAATGTCGTCCGTAGAAGCTGAGGCTCGCGAAGCGCAAAACGCCGCCGTTGCAGAAAAAACACCCGTTTCGGAAGAAATGGTGGCAGAAGTTCCTACCGAGATTTCTACTGATAGTGTTCCGAGTGAACAAGCCGATAGCGCAATAGACTCTTCTGATGCAGAAACAGAAGAACTAGCAGTTGATACTGCAAGCGCTGAGGACCTGTCAGACCAGGGCCAGGAAACTCAAGAACAAGAATTAGATGAAGCTCAGCCAGAGCAGGAAGAAGAACCGAATCTGGCTGACTACGGGTTAGAACTTCAGCCAGAAGTACAACCTGAGCCTATTCCGTCCTATACTGAAACTGTATACAACGAATTTGAAGCACCTGATTTAGAGGATGTTCAAAGGCTGCTTAGCCAGCTTGAGTCAACCAACATTGCTGATGAACCAGAAATTGAAGAGCTTATCGTTCAGAACACAGCGGAAATTGCCACGCTAAGCCCTGAAGAGGATGTTGTTGAAGAAGTTGCTGTTGAAGAGCCAGCAGTCGAGGTGGTTTCTGACGAGATTCAAAGCTGGGATGTCACAGAACCTGTTGTGGAAGATATTCCAGAGGTTCAGGAAGTTCAGACCCAGGAAGAAGTGGTTCAGGAGGAAGTATCTGAACCTGAGGTTGAAGTACAGGAACCTGAATCCACCGTTGATACTGAAGTGGACGCAGCACCAGAAACTCAAAGTGGCGGTGATGCAGAAGATACTTGGCACACTGTTGCAAGAAATGAAGCGTTTCAGGCACTTTATTTTGACGTAAATGGTGTGACATTTGCGGTTCCTTTGGATGAGTTAGGTGGTATTCATCGTAAGAACGAAGAGCTTAACCACCTAATTGGAAGACCAGATTGGTACCTGGGGCTGCAAACGAACCGGAGTGACCAGCTAGACGTTGTGGACACGGCTCGTTGGGTGATGTCTGAGAAATTGACAGATAACTCTCATCGAGAAAATTACGAATACATCGTCATGTTGGGTGAAAGCCATTGGGGGTTAGCCGCGAACAAACTGTTGGGGACAGAGTGGCTGGACCCAGAAAAAGTTCGCTGGCGTGAAAGCGCAGGCAAAAGACCTTGGCTCGCTGGCATGGTTAAAGAAAAAATGTGTGCTTTAATTCATGTAGAAGAATTAGTTTCCATGCTCAATGCTGGGCTGGACGTCAAAGCATTAGACAGTTAGTAGTAGAATTGTCGGTAGCGACACAAATGAGGATAAAACATGTCTCAAGCTAATGAAGTAGAAGTAAGAAAAGACCAAGTTAACGACGAGGTACTGCAGTGGGTAACGTTTCAGCTAGAAGATGAGACTTACGGTATTAACGTAATGCAGGTACGCGAAGTTCTTCGCTACACCGAAATTGCTCCAGTACCTGGTGCACCAGATTACGTACTGGGTATCATCAATCTTCGCGGTAACGTTGTCACGGTTATCGATACTCGCTCACGTTTTGGTCTGATGCAGGGTGAGATTACCGACAACACTCGTATTATCGTTATCGAATCTGAGCGTCAGGTTATCGGTATCCTGGTGGATAGCGTAGCCGAAGTGGTTTACCTGCGTTCTTCTGAAATCGACACCACTCCAAGCGTTGGTACAGATGAAAGTGCCAAGTTCATCCAGGGTGTAAGCAACCGTGATGGTAAGCTTCTAATCTTGGTTGACCTGAACAAACTTCTTTCTGACGAAGAGTGGGAAGAAATGGCTCACCTATAATGGCTGACGAGTTGTATTCTGTTTTGCCATTGGTAGCGGGCGGCTCCGTTTTAGTCGCTTCGTTGCTAGTGATCGTTTTTCTTCGAGTAAGAAAGAGCAGCCGCCAGAAAGCGGATCAGCATAGACAGCAAGTTCGTGGTTTGGAAAAAGAACTACAAAAAACGAACAAACAATTGCTGGAAGTGCGCTCTGTAATGGTGGGACTCGGTCAGAAAGTCGCTGAGCAGCAAGATCTGATTCAGCATATCAGCGAGAGAATTACTGAATTAGAGCATACAGATAACGACGGCAGGCTTTATACTCGCGCCAGTAAAATGGTGCAGTTAGGGGCAGGCATAAACGAACTCATAGAAGAGTGTGAATTGCCAAAAGCCGAAGCCGAGTTAATGATGTCACTGCAAAACAAAATAGCAGGCAAGGAAAAAGTGCCTCCATTAAGTGGTCGTGCTGCACCTCGCCGAAGACAAGATCAAAGACGTCCTCAAAAAAACGTAAAATGATCCAAAAGATACTTCTACATAACGAAAGGGAGCCCGGCGGCTCCTTTTTTGTTTTTCGGCGCTCGTCATCGTCCAAGAGTTCGGGTATCCGCAAATTAAAACAAGTTATTTGATCAAGTGAACAGATTTAATGTTTTGTGATGATTCATTAACAGATTTTTACTCAGTTTCGTGAAACTCAGAACAGTGTTCCCCTTTAGAGTGGTGGGCATTGTGCTAAGATATACCCTCAATAAAATCAAGACTTTTACCATGTTAGACGTATCCAACCTTACTGCTGTTCGTGATGAAAGAGTGTTGTTCGAGTCTCTTTCCTTTCAAGTAAACCCTGGAGATCTACTCCAAATTGAAGGTCGAAATGGAACTGGAAAAACCACGTTATTGAGAATTGTCGCAGGGCTTGGAGACTCAGAGAGTGGCGAAATTCAGTGGAAGGGAGAGAGCATTTTCTCTTCAAGGGAAGAATACCATTCAGACCTGCTGTTTCTCGGACACCAGACAGGCGTAAAAAAAGAGCTGAGTGCATACGAAAATCTTGCTTACTACATGCAAGTTCATCAAGGAAAGAGTGACGAAGACGCACTATGGAAAGCACTTGCTCAGGTTGGTCTAGCAGGAAGAGAGGACATTCCTGCTGGCAAGCTTTCTGCTGGTCAGCAGCGTCGGGTTGCACTGGCTCGTTTATGGTTAAGTGAGCACCCACTCTGGATTCTTGATGAGCCTTTAACTGCGATAGATAAACAAGGCGTCAAAGTATTGGAATCTCTATTCGCAGGGCATGCTGAGAAAGGTGGAATGGTTTTGCTGACCACGCACCAAGACATGTTTACCGACAACTCTCTACTAAGAAAAATCAAGTTGGGTGATTAATATGATAAGCGCCATGGTAGCCATCGTCCGTCGGGAATTATTAATCGCATTTCGCCGACAGGCCGATATCTTAAACCCGCTCTGGTTCTTTATTATTGTGGTTACACTCTTTCCGTTGAGTATTGGTCCTGAGCCCAATTTGCTTGCCAGAATTTCGTCAGGAATCGTTTGGGTAGCCGCTTTACTTTCCGCACTGCTTTCTCTTGAAAGGCTGTTTCGTGACGACTTCCAGGATGGCGCACTTGAGCAAATGATGCTGATGCCCATCCCTTTACCTTTAGCAGTTATGGCGAAAGTGATTGCTCACTGGCTGCTTACTGGCGTCCCTCTGATTCTTATTAGCCCGCTTTTGGCTATTTTGCTGTCTTTAGACTTTAATACTTGGAGTGCCGTTGTTTTAACGTTACTCATCGGCACACCTACGTTGAGCTTTGTCGGGGCAATTGGCGTTGCACTAACTGTCGGGTTGCAAAAAGGAGGGGTACTTCTGAGCCTCCTTGTGTTACCGCTATATATACCGATCTTAATCTTTGCAACATCAGCAATTGACGCAGCGGGCTTAGGCGTTGCGTATAACGGACAACTGGCAATTCTTGGTGCAATGCTTGCGGGAGCGGCAACATTAACACCATTTGCGATAAGTGCATCACTGCGCATAAGTGTCAATTGATATTGAACAAGTTTTTTTAGTTAACATTCCGTTAAAGTGATAGGAATGTGCTACAGGTTTAAAGATGACAGTCTCTAAACCTCGCAATTTCAAAATTAATATTACAACTTCCGTGGACCGCTAGAGTCTTAAATAAGGAAGCCCTAGAAGTAAGAGTGAGACCTTAACCATGTGGAAATGGCTACATCCCTATGCCAAGCCCGAGAATGCCTATAGGCTGAGCGACAAGCTCTTGCCATGGTTTTCTATTCTTGCGGCTGTGTTTCTCGTCACCGGTACCATTTGGGGGCTGGCTTACGCGCCTTCCGACTATCAACAGGGTGACAGTTTTCGAATCATCTACATCCATGTTCCTTCGGCTATCTGGTCGATGGGGGTTTACATGTCGATGGCGATTGCCGCCTTTATAGGTTTGGTTTGGCAACTCAAGTTGTCAGATATGGCAGCCGCTGCAATGGCACCAATTGGTGCGGTATACACCTTTATTGCCCTTGTAACAGGCGCAGTATGGGGTAAACCAATGTGGGGCACGTGGTGGGTTTGGGATGCTCGTTTAACTTCTGAATTGATCCTGTTGTTCCTATATCTTGGCGTGATCGCGTTGTATCACGCGTTTGACGATCAGAAAACCGGGGCTAAAGCAGCAGGGATACTGGCAATAGTCGGCGTAATCAACCTTCCTATCATTCACTTCTCCGTTGAATGGTGGAATACCCTTCACCAAGGGGCAACCATTACCAAATTTGCCAAGCCTTCTATCTCTAACGACATGCTTTGGCCGCTACTGCTGAATATTCTGGGTTTCGCTTTCTTTTTTGGAGCACTGACTCTGATCCGATTCAAGAATGAAATCATAAGCAAAGAGAGCCACCGTCCTTGGGTTCAAGCGTTGGCATCATCTCCACTTGGCGTTAAGAGGTAGCCCATGCATTTCGATTCTTTCAGTGATTTTCTTGCTATGGGCGGCTACGCCTCATATGTATGGGGTGCTTTTGGCATCACTTTTCTCTCCATGCTGATCCTGCTTTTTGCCAGCATTAAACGCAGTAAAGATTTACTGGGTGAAGTAAACGCGAAAATTGACCGTCAGGCTCGTATTGACGCAGCTAAAAACATGGAGAACACATTATGAACCCAAGACGTAAAAAAAGACTCGGGCTGATTCTCGCACTGTTTTTTGGCTTGAGCGCAACCATAGGTCTAATGCTTTATGCACTGAATCAGAATATGGACCTGTTTTATACCCCCACAGAGCTAGTCCATGGTAAGCCTGACGGAACCAAACCAGAAGTGGGTCAGCGTCTGCGTATCGGCGGAATGGTTGTGGAAGGTTCTGTAGTTCGTAATTCCAAATCCCTGCAAGTACAGTTCGACCTTGCCGATGTTGGTCCTAAGGTAACGATTTTGTATGACGGCATATTGCCGGATCTCTTCCGCGAAGGTCAGGGTATTGTGGCGCAAGGCGTATTGAGAGATGCAACGACCATTGAGGCGTTTGAAGTACTTGCCAAGCACGATGAAGAATACATGCCGCCAGAAATAGCAGAGGCGATGGAAAAAGTGCATGAGCCTCTGACCTATACTGATGAGCAGAAAGCGGAGAGCACACAATGATTGCAGAACTCGGGCACTTTGCCCTGATTGTGTCGCTCGGCTTTGCGGTATTGTTGAGTATCCTGCCATTAGTTGGTGCTTCTAAAAACAACATCACATTGATGAATACGGCGAGACCGCTATCGTGGGGGATGTTCCTCCTGTTAATGGCGTCGTTTCTGGTGCTGCTGTGGGCGTTCTACACAAACGACTTCACTCTGACTTATGTGGCGACAAACTCGAACAGCCAGTTACCTTGGTATTATCGTTTAACAGCGGTTTGGGGTGCTCACGAGGGGTCTTTACTACTTTGGGTACTGATTCAGGCAGCCTGGACAGTCGCTGTGGCCACGTTTAGCCGAGGTATGCCCCAAGAGTCCGTTGCCCGTGTTTTAGCGGTTATGGGAATGATTACAGTAGGTTTCCTGCTGTTTATTATCGTCACTTCCAATCCTTTCTTGCGCACTCTGCCATTTTTCCCGGTAGACGGTCGAGATTTGAACCCGTTACTTCAGGATCCGGGACTGATTATTCATCCTCCTATGTTGTACATGGGTTACGTCGGGTTCTCTGTCGCGTTTTCTTTTGCTATCGCCTCTCTGATGACCGGGCGTTTAGATACCGCGTGGGCACGCTGGTCCAGACCATGGACTACCGCCGCCTGGCTGTTTCTGACTCTGGGTATTGCTCTCGGTTCATGGTGGGCGTATTACGAACTAGGCTGGGGAGGCTGGTGGTTCTGGGACCCAGTTGAAAATGCGTCCTTTATGCCATGGCTAGCGGGCACGGCGTTGATGCATTCACTTGCAGTAACGGAGAAACGCGGCACCTTTAAAGCTTGGACAGTGCTACTGGCAATATCCGCTTTCTCATTGAGTTTGCTTGGAACATTCCTTGTGCGCTCAGGAATTTTAGTGTCGGTTCATGCATTTGCTTCCGATCCGTCTCGCGGCATGTTCATTCTCGGCTTCCTGGTGTTTATCATCGGTGGTTCACTGCTTCTGTTTGCTCTAAAAGGTTCCACAGTTCGGGTTCGAGGTAACTTTGAACTCTTCTCCCGTGAAAACGCCTTGCTTGCGAACAACATCATTTTGGTGGCGGCACTGGTTGTGGTGTTAGTGGGTACATTACTTCCACTGGTTCACAAGCAACTTGGATTAGGCTCTGTGTCTATCGGTGCGCCTTTCTTCAACATGTTGTTTACTTGGTTAATGGTGCCTTTCGCCTTCCTGCTTGGTATCGGTCCTTTGATTCGCTGGAAGCGCGATGACCTCACTAGCTTAGTTAAACCCATGATTGTTTCTGGTGTTCTGTCTGTTGTATTGGGAGCGGGTTTTGTTTTCCTACTGGCGGACAAATTCGAAGGTTTAGCGTTTCTTGGCTGGGTGATGGCAATCTGGATTATCGCTATGCATGGTTTCGAGCTCCATCAACGCGCGACACATCGTCAGGAATTTAAAGTGGGTGTTACCAAGCTTCAAAGAAGCCACTGGGCGATGATGCTGGGTCACATTGGTATGGCTATCACGGTGATTGGTATCGCGATGGTGCAGAACTACAGCATTGAACGCGATGTGAGACTGGCACCGGGTGAGAACTTCCAGATTCAGGGTTACAACTTCTACTTCCAGGGGCTACGTGACAAAGATGGTCCAAACTACGACGGCTACATTGCCGATTTCGAAATCACCAAAGACGGCAAGTTTGTAAACGTGCTTCACGCTGAAAAACGCTTCTACCGCACAGCTAAATCTATGATGACGGAAGCGGCGATAGATCGTGGCGTAACTCGTGACCTGTATATTGCCATGGGTGAACGACTCGATGACGGCGAGGCGTGGGCAGTGAGAATTTACTACAAACCGTTTGTTCGCTGGATTTGGTTGGGCAGTCTGTTTATGGCAATTGGCGGTGTGGTTGCCATTAGCGATAAGCGATACCGTTTCAGAAAATCTTCTAAATCTGCAGCTGCATTGAAAGAAAAGGAGGCATAAATGAACCGAAATATTTTATTTGCCCCGTTAGCTTTCTTTCTAATTTTGGTGGCAGTTTTTGCAACTCAATTAAGTCGCAATGCAGGCGGAGACGACCCACAAAGCTGGAATCTGTGCTCATTGGTCAGCCAGTCCCTAACTTCAAACTCGAAGATCTGGCGGAACCCGGCAAGCTTTATGAGCAGGATATCTTTGTTGGTGAACCTTTGCTTATCAATGTTTGGGCGACTTGGTGCCCGACCTGCTATGCGGAGCACAAATACCTGAATGAGCTGGCTTCTAAGGATGTCAAAATCATTGGTCTGAACTACAAAGACAACCGAGACAAAGCGGTGCAGTGGCTGAATGAACTCGGGAATCCGTACCTGATTAGCCTGTTTGATGGAAACGGAATGCTCGGATTAGATCTGGGTGTGTATGGTGCGCCGGAAACCTTTATCGTCGATGCTAAGGGTGTCATTCAGTACCGTCATGTCGGGGATGTGAACGAGAAAAACTGGGCAGAAACGTTAGAGCCGATTTATCAGAGACTGATAGAGGAGGCGGCAAAATGATCAGCAAACTGCGTGGATTTTTACTCGGCTTGGCAATCTTAGCTGTGCCCGCGCTCGCTAGTATTGAGATTTATGAGTTTGACACGGTTGAGCAGGAGCAACTGTTCAAAGAGCTCGGTCACACCCTGCGCTGCCCGAAATGTCAGAACAACTCTATTGGCGATTCCAATGCCGTTCTTGCTCAGGATTTACGCCAAAAAGTGTATGAAATGCTGAAAGAGGGTAAGTCTGAACAGGAAATCATAGACTACATGATCGCACGTTACGGTAATTTCGTGACTTACAACCCTCCAATTACTGCAGCGACTTCCATTCTTTGGCTCGGTCCTGTTGCAGTACTGGTGATCGGCTTTGGTTTGATTGTCGTGCGTAGCCGGGGCAAACAGAAAGTCGTTGAAAAAGTGACTGACGAAGAATGGGATGCAGATAAAGAAGCGCAATTACAGGCGCTACTTAAAGAAGACGATAACAATGGGGACGCGAAAAAATGACATTTTTTTGGATAGCTACAGCAGCAATCATCGCTATCTCCAGTGTATTAATTGCATTTCCTTTAATTCAGAAGCGTGCCGTTAATGATGATGCTCGCCGTGATGAACTCAATAAAGCGTTTTACCGAGATCGCCTGAATGAACTTGAAGAAGAAGCCAAAGAAGGGTTGGTTGAAAACCAGCAAGACCTTATTGCTGACCTGAAACAAACTTTGCTGGATGATGTGCCAAAAGCCAAAAAAGACGAAGCGACAACCAAGATTTCGACAGCAATGGTTGCGATCCCGTCGGTTCTGTTTGTGGCGGCACTGTCATATGGCATGTACTTCCAATTCGGTGGTTCACAGAAAGTTGTGGATTGGCATCAGGCAGAAGGTAACCTTCCAGCGCTGACGAAAAAGTTGATGTCTCCACAAGGTCAGGCACTGACTGATGACGAAATGAAAGATCTGACTCTGGCGCTGCGTACACGTCTTCATCATCAGCCAGAAGATTCAACGGGCTGGATGTTACTCGGGCGAATTGCCCTAGCAAACCGTGATGTTACCACCGCTATTGGTTCAATGAAGAAAGCGTATCGACTAGAGCCAAAAGACACGGATATTCAGCTTGGCTATGCGCAGGCATTAATGCTGTCTTCAGATGAGGTGGATCAAAATCAGGCGAGGTCGCTGCTCCATAGATTGGTTCAGCAGGATATGGTTGATCTTCGCGTATTCTCGCTTCTGGCTTTTGATGCGTTTGAGCGTGCTGATTATGCTGCTGCAATCCGCTATTGGGGAGCGATGCAGAAAATGATTGGACCGTCTGATAACCGCTATGAAATGCTGGAAAGAAGTATTCAAAGCGCGAAGAAGAAAATGGGTGCTACAGGAGCTGCCCCAGGGCAATCTGTTCAGGTGAATGTTTCCTTAGGTGAAGGCATAAACCCTGATCCAAATTCTGTATTGATCGTATCTGTACACAGAGCGGACGGCAGCCCGATGCCCGTGGCAGCGGCGCGTTATCCGCTCGGCACATTCCCTCGCACGGTTGTACTCGATGATGGCAACAGCATGCTCCAAGATATCAAGCTTTCTTCTTTGGATGAGCTGGTGGTGAAAGCAAGGCTTGATACTGATGGCAATGTTGCAACGCGTGAAGGTGATTGGCACGGTGAAAGCGATGTTGCTAATTTAGGGGATAGTGTTGCGTTAATCATAGATAAACGTTATTAATGTATTGTCTTACGTTAGGTCGACAGAACCTATGGATCGCTATCAATTCATATTGCTGATTATTATGAAATCATTAGAATAAAGCGAGTTGATAGGAAGACCGGCTACCAGCCGGTCTTTGTTTTTTTGGTAAAGGACTATGTTGTTAAATAGAATTGGTTCCTGGCTCTTGCTCGCGATGTTGGCTTTTGCCGTTGGCTGTTCCTCTGTGCCGGAAGGGGAAAATGCCGAAGCTGACGTATCTCATCCAAACGACCCGTTTGAAAGCTTTAACCGAGCGATGTTTGATATCAACTACGATTATCTTGATCCTTACATTGTTCGCCCAATTTCGGTGGCTTATGTTGAAACAGTGCCAACGCCGATACGTGGTGGTATAGCCAACTTTCTCGCTAACCTTGATGAACCAGCAAGTATGATCAACAACCTGCTGATGGGAGAGGGTGAACTGGCTCTGACTCATTTCAACCGTTTCTGGATTAACTCCACGGTTGGTCTGTTGGGCTTTATTGATGTGGCGACCGCTGCGGGGATCACCAAATACGACGAGCGGGCATTTGGTGACATGCTTGGTTATCATGGGGTAGGCAATGGTCCGTATTTTATGGTGCCAGGTTATGGTCCCATCACGTTGCGAAAAACGACCGATACCGTCGATGGCATGTACGTACCCCTATCTCTCCTGAATTTCTGGGCAGGGCTTGGAAAGTGGGCACTTGAAGGTATGGAAAAACGCTATCTGCTGATACCTCAGGAAGGAACACTTGAATCTTCACCTGATCCGTATGCGCTGTCACGAGATGTTTATCTTCAGAGAAGAGACTTTAAAGCGGGCATAACTGAAACCTTCGAAGAAGATGAAGAAGACTTCTTAGACGAATATCTTGATGAAGAATTCGAGTAGTTTGCAGAAAGCAAATTTCAATTAAAGAGAGCCTAACGAAATTTCGTTAGGCTTTTTTGTTTCTCAAACGTCTTACATTGAGCGACGGGATCAACAAGCCCTCGATTTATCTCTCTATACTTAGGGTCGACCTAAGTAAAACTAAAAATAGAATAGGAAGCACATGTCAGACGCCAGCAATGTAGAAACGGATAAGACCGCAATCCCAGATAATCAGGCGGTCGAGAACCAGGCACGCGAAAGTGGCTGGCACACCATTAGAAAGATTTCCCCATACCTTTGGCCAGAAGACAAGCCATGGGTAAAACAACGTGTAGTGATTGCTATGGTTGCTTTGGGCATCTCTAAGCTTGTCGCTGTGTTTGCTCCTTTTCTGTACAAAGCGGTTGTCGACCTCTTGGCGGGAGAAAGCAATGAACAAGAGTGGTTATTTGCGCTTGGTGCGATTGGGCTAGTTGTCGCTTACGGTATGAACCAAGTCTTCAAGGTTGGATTCGAGGAATTGCGAAATGTCGTATTTGCCAAAGTGGGTCAGCGTGCTCTTCGCTCGGTGGCTTTAGAAACCATTTCCCATATACACAAACTTTCATTGCGATATCACGTAACCAGAAAGACGGGCGCGCTGAGCCGAGTAATGGAAAGAGGAGTGAAAGGCATCGACTTTCTGCTCCGGTTTATCTTGTTCAGTATTGGTCCTTTGCTTCTGGAATTGATACTCATCTCAATTATTTTGTTGTTTGCTTTTGATTTCTGGTACTTACTGGTGGTCAGTGTAACGGTGACGACTTACATCGTATTCACCGCAAAAGTGACCGAATGGCGCGTGCGTATCCGAAAAGAGATGAATGAAAAAGACAAAGACGCCAACCAGAAAGCCATCGATAGCTTGCTGAATTTTGAAACGGTTAAGTATTTTGGCGCAGAAAAACGCGAGACGAAACGTTATGACGACTCTATGGAAGGGTTTGAAGCCGCTTCTCTGAAAACCGTCAACTCACTCGCCTTATTGAATTTAGGGCAAGCTCTGCTGATAAATGGTGGAATGGTTCTGGCACTGCTGCTGGCAGTGAGAGATGTGAGTAGCGGTGCATTGACGGTGGGTGGGTTTGTCATGGTCAATGCCTACATGATGCAAGTGATGATGCCACTGAATTTTCTCGGCTATGTGTATCGGGAGATCCGTCAGTCACTGATTGATATGGGCGAGATGTTTGACTTACTCAGACAAGTTCCTGATGTAAAAGACAAAGAAAACGCGCCGGACCTAAATGTTAAACAAGGAGAGGTAGTGTTTGATCAAATTGACTTTCACTACGACCCGCAAAGGCAAATCCTGAATAACATCTCACTTAATATTGAAGCGGGGCAGACGGTTGCGATTGTTGGCTCATCTGGTTCTGGTAAATCTACTTTAGGTCGGTTGCTGTTTCGTTTTTATGACGTAACCAGCGGAGCGATACGGATCGACGGTCAAGACTTGCGTGATGTTACTCAGGATAGCTTACACAACGCGATTGGCGTGGTGCCTCAGGATACAGTGCTTTTTAATGACTCTATCTACTACAACATCGCCTATGGTCGACCAAATGCTACTTACGAAGAAGTTGTACAAGCCGCTAAAGCTGCGAAGATACACACTTTTGTAGAACAGTTACCCGATGGATACCAGACTCAGGTTGGTGAAAGAGGTTTGAAACTATCTGGAGGAGAAAAGCAACGTGTTGGAATCGCGCGAACATTGCTAAAGAACCCGCCTATTTTGTTGCTTGATGAAGCGACATCTGCTCTGGACACAGAAACGGAGCGCGAGATTCAGGAAAGCCTCAAACAAATGGGAGAAGGAAGAACGGTATTGACCATCGCCCACAGGCTTTCAACGATTGTAGATTCAGACGTGATCGTGGTGTTTTCTGAAGGCCAGATTATCGAGCGCGGTTCTCACGAAGCCTTACTCGAAAAAGGCGGTCAATATGCTCAAATGTGGCTGAGCCAGTTAAGAGAATAAAACAAAAAGACCGGCGAGTGCCGGTCTTTCAATTTAAGAACAGTTGTTAACTTCTTAGAAGCTGTAGCTGTACTGAACACCCGCTAGGATTGCGTTTGCGTGTGTTGTAGCCGTCATAGCAACCGTTGTTGGCGCAGAAGGGCTGTATTCTGTTACAGCAACGTCCTGACCCATCAGGTAAGTAAAGCCTACGTCAACAGTGTGCTTTTCAGCAAAGCTGTAGCTTGCACCCGCTGACAACCAGTGACGGTTAGAATCAGGCACAGAGATGGATGTGAGCTCGTCCTGAGCAGCCGTGTCGTACATGTAACCAGCACGTAGTGTCCAAGCTTCGTTCAGGAAGTATGTACCGCCAAGTGAGAAATGGTAGCCATCTTTCCAGTTGTAATCTTTAGAGAACGTACCCTTGCTTGTTTCAATCTTGTCGAACGCTTTCCAGCCAATCCACTGAACACTATAGTGAACCGCGAAATCAGTGTTATTCAGCTCGTGGTAACCAGAGAATTCAAGCATGCTAGGAAGTGGTAGCAGCAAATCTTCGTTAGAGATGTCTACAACAGTTTTAAGCTTGATAGTGCCGCTTGCCTTGATTTCAGGGCTGTAATGGTAAGCCAGACCGAAACGGTTTTGATCGTCAAGCTCATATACAGCACCAACATTAAATCCGTAGCCAGTACCTGATACATCCAAATCAAGCGCATTACCTGTTGTGTCACGCTTCATTAGACCTGAACCTTGAACAATGTCCAGACCTGCACCCAGGCTTAACTGCTCGTTTACGCGGTAAGAAGCTGCCAGAGCGTAGTTCACGCTCTTGATTTCAGTATTACCACCAAAACCAGCTAATGCAGGGTTTAGCTTTTTGCCAAACGAGTCATCAAAGTTGTTTTTAGTACCGAAGTTCGAGTAGATACCACCACCTAGAGCGATTTTGTCGCTTAGACGGTGAATGTAGTAGATGTTTGGTACAGGAGTTGAAGATGTGTTCTTCGCTGAATCTTGTGTTGCCACAAGACCGCCAGCTTTAACGTCAGTGACTTTGATTTCAGTGTTAATGACGTTTATGCCGCCAGAAAACTGAGATGACTCAAATAGAGACATTGCCGCCGCGTTACGCGCCATTACTGAAGCGTTATCTGCGATTACTGCATCACCAGCAAAAGCACGGCCAAGACCAGTCGCAGATTGAGCATTAAGCTGGAAACCAGCCGCGATAGCTTGTTGAGAGGCGAGAGCAATAGTGGTAGCGATAACCGTTTTTTTAAACAGACGCGAGTTTTTCATAGGATTTACCTTATTATTTTTCTTCCAAGTCAGTTACTTGGAACTGTACATACCTACCTTTTATAGGGGTAGGTAACCCTGCTTTTAGTTGAGCTTTTACTCAATGGCGGAGATATTAATTCTGAGAACCATTAAATGAAATCCGACCATTGTTTAAAGCGTAGATAACATTCAGGAAATGAGGAAAAAAGCACAGTAAATTGTTGTGAAGTGTGTCAATTACCAGTGGTAAAGATGGTAAGAATAATTGGTGGGATACAGAAGATAAAAAAATGCCCCATCGAAGTGATGAGGCATTGTTATAGTGCTTAGCTAGCAGGATGAATTATAGGTTTCAGCGTTTCTGCGATTTTCTCTACATCTTCATCCATGCTACCTACGATTACCATACTGGCATCCATTAAAGGCATCACGATGCCTGACATGCCGTCTTTCACAAATTTCTCAGACTTAGGTGCCGGAATATTGGTAACAAAAAGTGTCACCCGACCATGTTCACCTTCAAACACCATATGCATGGCGTTAGATTTGCCAAACCCACAGTGGTTTAAGTAATAAACGTGATAAGGGAAGTTTTGCGAGAAGTGGTACGCAAATGGCTTCATTTTCACGTTAATCTGAGTTGAAGACACGTTTTCATCGATAGGATTAATAAATGGCTTTTCAGCCGTCACGTGTGCCAAAGCAGTATTTGCTAACGTCGCGTATGCTGGTGTAACAACCAATCCGCCCCAGTTTACTTGTCCTACTAACAGTCCAAAAGCAAAGGCTACAGATGCTGCCATCGCAAGCGCTTTTTTCGCGAATTTTGGCTGCTCGGTTTCGGCACTTTGGTTAAATAAAATACGATCTGCCAAGCCATCTGGTACATCTACCTTCATCGCTTTTTCTATCTGTGCATCCAGGCTTAAAATGTCATCGACAAATTTACCGTTGGCACTGTTTTCAGAAATCGCCATTTCGATTTCGTCGTCCCTGTCTTTTGGATCTGACATAATGCGACGGCGAAATTCTAAATCATCCATTATGCACCCCCATATCCGATTGAGAATCTTCAAGCATCTCTTTGAGCTGGTTTCTGGCTCTGAACAATCGAGTCATTACTGTGTTTTTATTTAATTCCAGTATCTGCCCGATCTCTTCGCCACTAAACCCTCCAACAACTTGGAGAAACAGCGGTTCGCGATACTCGATCTCTAATTTCATAATCTGATTTTGAAGCCACTGTTGTTGGTGATGCGGGTCATCACTGACTTTTGCATCATTCCCGTGGTCATCAATATCCACCAATTCTAACTGTTTTCTCTCGAAACGACGTGCATTTTCACGGCGCAGAATCGTAATGAGCCAAGATTTCGCTGCTTTCTCATCCTGAAGACTATCAATTGCTCTCCAGGCTCTTAAACAGGTTTCCTGAACCAAATCTTCTGCGACATGGCTGTCCTTACACAACCAGTACGCATAGCGATACAGGTCGGTATGATAAGCGCGCACGAGCGCTTCGTATCTTTTTTGCTTGTCCATATCAGAATTGACCGGACGCTTCTCTTTTTTCTTTCCAAAAAAATCGATTATCGACACCTGAGCCTCCGTTTGCTCTGGTTGTGTCTATGGAAGGTCAACACTTCTTAATTCTAACCTGCTGAAAGCAAGCGAACTTTTTGTTAAGAAGATTTTGGAGTGTCTATAAGACATTGTTCAAAAAAGTTGCGAATGGCTTCTGTGAACAAAAATCCTCTTGGCAGCATTGCATAAACTACAAATAAATTGATCTAATTCAAAATCCACATATGGAATCTGGTTATAGTACATCTTGTCATCTCGTTAGCCAGTATGGCTGACACGTTGAGCAAGATGACACTTCCTTTTGAAGGCTGACTTTACTTTCTCCTAATCAGGAAACTGATTTTTTGATTTTGGCGATACGCTATATATCTATTCCTGCCACACTATATGTGTGGTTTTTTTTTGGTTACAGTTCCAGATTCACAGTTTTAATGTAACTTAATCTGCCTATTTATCACAGTTATCCCCCGTCTTTTCTACCTTTCATATAGTATTTCTTTAACCGATGTCTCTACATTTTAGCTCTAGATCACGCTATAAAAGAAAAAGCGATTCAAACATGCGTTTTAATCTGATAACATTTTTGTTACATAACAGGTCTGACCTCTTTAAGGAGAAACAATGGGCATTCAGGATTTAAGGACGCGTTCCGGTGAAAGGATAGCGGTTGTCGCAGGGCTCAGAACGCCATTTGCAAGGCAGAGTACCGAGTTTTCTCAAGTCCCTGCCGTGGACTTAGGAAAGATGGTTGTGAGCGAAATGCTGACTCGTGCGGACATTGATCCAGCCCTGATTGATCAAGTTGTATTTGGGCAAGTAGTTCAGATGCCTGAAGCTCCTAACATCGCACGTGAAATTGTTCTGGGTACAGGAATGAACATCCATACTGACGCTTACAGTGTTACCCGAGCGTGTGCAACCAGCTTTCAGGCAGCCGTGAACGTGACGGAAAGTATTATGGCGGGCGCAATAGATATCGGTGTTGCCGGGGGAGCCGATTCCTCTTCTGTGCTACCAATTGGCGTTTCAAAAAAACTAGCTGCGTCACTCCTTGCATTGAGCAAAGCAAAAAAGGCGGGTCAGAAACTTTCAATTTTACGCAAGCTGTCATTTAAAGATCTTATGCCAGTTCCTCCTGCTGTTGCTGAATACTCAACCGGATTATCAATGGGGCAAACCGCCGAACAAATGGCGAAAACCCATGGCATTACCCGACAGGCTCAGGACGAGTTGGCTCATCGCTCTCATACTCTGGCTGCTCAGGCTTGGAAGGAAGGGAAGATTCGTGATGAAGTGATGACGGCGTTCCCAGAACCTTATAAAAAATGGCTCGATACCGATAACAACATCCGTCAGGATTCTACCATTGAGGGCTATGCCAAGCTCCGTCCAGCGTTTGATCGCCAGTACGGCAGTGTAACGGCAGCAAATGCGACTCCATTAACCGACGGTGCTGCTTCTTTATTAATTATGCGCGAAGGGCGTGCAAAAGAGCTCGGTTTAGAAATCATGGGCTTTATTCGCTCTTATGCGTTTTCTGCTATTGATGTCAAAGAAGACATGCTAATGGGTCCTTCACACGCGACTCCTATTGCGCTGGACCGCGCTGGGATAAACTTATCTGATCTCACTCTTATCGATATGCATGAAGCCTTCGCTGCACAAACTCTGGCAAACGTGAAGATGTTTGCCAGCGACAAATTCGCAAAAGAGGTGTTGGGAAGAGATAAAGCGATTGGCGAGATTGATATGGACAAATTCAATGTGCTGGGTGGTTCAATTGCTTATGGTCACCCATTTGCCGCGACAGGTGCGCGCATGATTACTCAAACACTGCGAGAACTGAAACGACGCGGTGGTGGGCTGGCATTGAATACGGCATGTGCGGCTGGTGGGCTAGGCGCTGCGATGATTTTGGAGGTGGAGTAATGGCGGGTCAAAGTGCATTTACGCTAACAATTGATGAACAGAATCTGGCGTGGCTAGCGATTGATGTTCCGGGTGAGAAAATGAACACCCTTCAAGCTGAGTTTGCCGACGAAATGCAGGCGATTTTGCTTGAACTTGAAGCGAAAAAGAACGAGCTGAAAGGATTAGTTATCCACTCCTTAAAGCCCGACAACTTTGTTGCTGGTGCGGATGTGCGAATGCTGGATGCGTGTACAACCGCAGAAGAGGCTGAAGGGCTGGCAAAACAGGGGCAACAAATGTTTGCTCGGCTTGAAGCTTTGCCTTTTGCCACAGTGGCTGCCATTCACGGTCCATGTCTCGGTGGCGGCTTGGAGCTTGCCCTAGCGTGTGACTACCGAGTGTGTACCGATTCCGATAAAACGCGTCTTGGTCTGCCTGAAGTTCAGCTAGGCCTGTTACCTGGCTCAGGTGGTACACAGCGTCTGCCAAGGCTAATTGGTCTGCTGAATTCGTTGGATCTCATTCTTACGGGTAAACAGCTCAGAGCAAAGAAAGCCAAAAAGCTGGGCGTGGTTGATGCAAGTGTGCCGCATTCCATTTTACTTGATGTCGCGAAACAGTTTGCGGGCAAGAAAAAAGCGAAATTCAAAGCAGACACCAAAGAAAAGCTGATTTCTGGCAACAGGCTCGGTCGTAAGCTGGTGTTTGATCAGGCAGTCAAAAAGACTTTGGCAAAGACGCGCGGAAACTACCCGGCAGCCGAAGCCATTCTTGCGGTGATCGGTGAAGGTCTGGAAAAGGGGCTGGAAGCGGGGCTTGCCATCGAAGCGAAGAAATTCGGTCAGTTGTGTATGACGTCTGAATCGAAGGCATTGCGCTCTATCTTTTTCGCCACAACAGAAATGAAGAAAGAAAACGGCAGTGACGCCCAGCCAAGAAAGATCAACCAGGTTGGTGTGCTTGGCGGCGGCTTGATGGGGGCAGGCATCAGCCATGTCTCCGTTTCCAAAGCGAAAGTGCCGGTTCGAGTGAAAGATGTGTCTAACGACGGCGTGATGAACGCGCTGAATTACAACTTTAAGTTGTTTTCTAAGCAGAAAAAGCGCCGCATCCTTTCCAAAGCGGGTTTGCAATTCAATATGTCCCAATTAACCGGAGGGACGGATTACACGGGTTATCGCGGAACCGACATGGTGATCGAGGCTGTGTTTGAAGATTTAGGTCTGAAACAGACGATGGTGAAAGACATTGAGGAGAACAGTAAAGCGTCGACTATTTTTGCGACCAATACGTCTTCATTGCCGATACACCAAATTGCGGCTGAATGTGAGCGTCCGGAAAATGTTGTGGGTCTTCATTACTTCAGCCCGGCAGAGAAAATGCCACTGGTGGAGGTGATTCCTCACGAAGGGACATCCGATGAAGTGATTTCAACGGCGGTAGACTTTGCTCGTAAGCAAGGTAAAACCCCGATTGTGGTTGCCGATAAAGCGGGCTTCTACGTGAACAGGATTCTTGCACCCTACATGAATGAAGCCGCGCATCTGCTGTTAAGTGGTGAGCCTATCGAAGTTCTGGATGAGGCACTGCTCAATTTCGGATTCCCGGTAGGACCAATCACCTTGCTGGATGAAGTGGGCGTCGATGTTGGGGCTAAAATCATTCCAATTCTGGTGGAAGAACTCGGGGCGCGTTTCAAAGCACCGGATGTGTTCGATACCTTGCTCAATGATGGGCGCAAAGGTCGTAAGAGTGGCAAGGGTTTCTACACCTACAAAGGTAAGAAAAAGGACGTCGATAAGAGCGTATACAAACTACTTAAGCTGACGCCAGAATCCAAATTACCAGAAAAAGACGTTGCACTTCGCTGTGTGTTACCGATGTTAAATGAAGCCGTACGATGTCTGGATGAAGGAATCATTCGTAGTGCGCGTGATGGCGATATCGGTGCTATTTTCGGTATTGGGTTCCCTCCATTCTTAGGTGGACCGTTCCGTTACATGGACCAGATTGGGCTGAAAGAGCTGGTGAACATCATGAATGAGTTCGCCCAGAAGTATGGGGATCGCTTCGCTCCGTGCGATGGTCTGCTTACCCGTGCGGGCAACGATGAAACCTTTCATTCTGCATCTTAGAAATAAGAAAAGCGTCAAGTTCATAAGCCGGTCGAAAACCGGCTTATTTTTTATTTGGCACGGGTGGCATTTTGATTACTTAGGTCGCGTGACAAAAGTATGACAATTTGGATCACAGCTCCCCAATTTAGAACTAAGTGTAAAGGCGTGAATATTCCCTTCTGCGCATAGGGAGTAGACTTTATTTCTGAAAGATAGATATCAGGAGTGGCTATGCTAGGTAACACAATAAAATCCGACATTTATGTCGGCAGTGTAGTAGAAACGCTTGTCAATGAAATGGCTATTGACCCGCAATCACTCACTACTACTAAATTTGCGCAGTATCTGGATGATTATGGGGTGGACAAAAACCCTTCTTTGGTTACGCACTTCGGTAACGGCGTGGTGAAAGAAGGCTTATTATCCATCAGTTCTCAAAACGTTTGGGTAAATGGGGAAAATAAATCTGTCACCGACGTTTCTGTATGGAAATGGAACACAGAAGGGCTCAAGGAAGCGTTGGTTACCACAAATACGGATGTGATTAACGTAAAAAACTTCGTCGATGTGAATATTCGTTCTATGTCGGACAACGGAGCCACGGTCAACGTTTACGGAGCCAAGCGAGGTGACATCACCACAGGAAACGGAAACGATGAAGTTAACGTTCATGTACTTTCGAACGGTGGGGCATGGAGTAATGAATTCAACATTGATACTGGCGATGGCAATGACACTATCCGTTTCTTTGAGATAGCTGGTGGGGATTATACCGAGTTCAATATCTCTGCCGGGAAAGGAAACGACATTGTTAACGTGATGGACTTGTCTGCACCGGATTGTACAAGCCACAGAGAAGTTCACGGCGGTGAAGGGGTCGATGCATTGTATCTGAGCGGAGACAATGCCGTTCAGTTTACCGGCTTTGAAGTGGTCATCGGAGATGGTGCATCTAACCTTCATATTACGAAAGACTTACTTGATAACAACCTTCAGGGGACATGGGCAGACAATGACGACGGCGGCGCCAATGTTATGGTCTTTACCGATGTGAACTTGACGATTGATGTCGGGCTGGCGGAATATGCTGGATACTTCTCTACGTATACGGCTGAAGATCTGTCATCAGCGATGACTCAGCGACTGAATGATTTTGGTGTCGACTACACCGCAGACTACACCATCGCGGAGTTCTACACTGAGACTGGCGACTATCTGATCGTGACCGATACCAGCGCCGACAACTTGATTAATTCAGTGATCGATTTGGTGTGAACGTAGCAGCACTTTAAATTCGTACTTAACTTGATTTCAATTGTTCAAAGTAAGATGAAGTTCTTGGGTTACCTCCCCGAGAACTTCATTTTTACCTAACTTATTTAAAAGGATAGATTGTCCACTTTAGGTATGGGCGTGCCTTCAATGAGCTTCCTGTAAGCTTCAATGTAAGGAAAGTAGGCGTTATGGATTTCGGCTCTCGGTTTGTAGACCTTTCTAGACGTGCAAATATCTGAAATGGCTTTTTCAAAATTCTCGAATAACCCGACAGATACTCCTGCGGTTATCGCTGTACCCAACGCAGTCGCTTCTTTGTTATCCATCTCAACATATGGAAGGTTTAGGATGTCGGCCTTCATTTGATTCCAAAGCGAATTGTTTGCCATCCCACTTACCCCCCTTACTTCCTTAACTTGCTCTCCAAGGTCGTCTGAAAGTTGGGTGAAAGTGAGGGATAAGTCATAAGCTAAAGCTTCTAAAAAGGAACGATATAGGTGAGCCCTTTTGTGTCCCCAATTCAATCCAACGAATGCTCCGGCGTTTACACTTGCGTCTGGTGGACAAGCGCGACCACCAAAATGAGGGTTACAGAGTAAACCATCAGACCCTGGCGCGATGGATTTTGCTTCCTGTGAGAGAGTTTCGTAGTGGCTAATATGGTTGGTATAGTCACCAAACATGAGATCAGCAAGCCACTTTTGAGTCAGCCCTCCTCCATTAATGAACACAGAAGGGTGGCAAATGTTTGGCACAGGAGAGCCAAAAATCTCGCCAACTTTTCCTATGTGGTCATAAGAGGCATGAGAAGTAGACATGGAAAGAATTGGATAAGTGCCAGCTATATCCACTGCAACATTCTGTGAAAAGCCTCCAGCTCCAACAATACTGGCTGGAGTGTCACCAAGGCCTGCGATAACGGGAGTTCCGATAGGTATTGAGGTTTGAGTAGATAGTTTACCTGTTGTGTAAGCCACAATATCCGTGGATTCTGCAATATGGGGTAGAAGCTCCAGATCTATGTTGAGCTTGGAAGCGATACCATGATCCCACTGCTGGCTCTTTTTATTCGAAAGACCAGTCATCCAAAGCAGAGACTTGTCAATAACCCAGTCTTCCGGTGGAAGCTCTGAAAGATGACCCACTATATAGCTAGTAATAGGTACGACTTTAACCGTTTTTTCAAAGCTTTCTGGCGACAGGTCTTCCATCCATTTCACTTTTGGAGCCAGAGTCGGGTACCAGGTTCCGGTCACATTTCGGATCTCAGCACCGTAATCACGCACCATGTTTTCATAGTGTGGGAGAAAACGCGTATCTAAAGATGTGGTGTAGGGGAAAGTGGGAGAACCATGTTTATCAACACCTAGTACTCCGCCCATCATGCCAGATACACCTATTACACCAACATCGTTTGCTGAAAAAGAGTCTGACGAAAATAGGTGATTTATCGACGATAACATCGAATCATACATCGCGTTTATGTCGTACGTCGCTTTACCGTTCGTGTCTGTATCTGGTGTATATGTCTGCTTATGTTCTCCCAGTAGCTTTCCTGAACTGCTGAAGACAGACAAAAGCATTCCACTAGAGCCTAGATCAATGGTCAATATTAGTTGTTTAGTCATAACTGCCACCTAATTTTAATTTTGAGTGATTCACTTATTGGCATTGAAGCTCTGAAGAACTAAATACACGATTATTTGCGACTTCTTCCTGATACTTAATGATTTCCGAATTTAGTCGGTCTCTAGACCAGTTAAGTTCATGGGCAACGAGCTTTCCAATCACGTTTAGCTGAGACAGACCCGCATCCTTTAACTGAAAAAAGATATTAGTACGCCGTATCAAAACATCGGTCAGATGAACGACATGCTCGTGACGGGTTATATAACGAATTTCTGCTGGAGTAAGAGGAAAACCAGGACCGAAAGCTTCCAACTTATCGTCTAAAGAGGAAGTGAGCATAAGTACCTTTGACGCGTTACTGCCAAAGTTACGCTGTATTCTCTCTATATCGTGTTCAGACAAAACGCTGTTATGAATAGGATTGTGCTTGGAGAAGTATTCTCCACCAGAAATAGGAGTGATGTGACTTAAGCTCTTTGTTTTGTCGAGCTTTTCTGTTGCCTCAACAAAATCAATGGTTTCCTCTGCCATTAGGCGGCAGGTACTCAACTTTCCGCCAGCCAGAGTGTACAGCCCAGATGAACTTTGAGTGATCAGATGGCGCCTTGATACTTTACTGGCGTCAGATATTGAATCCGATCTTATCAGGGGTCTTAAGCCCGACCATGCTGAAATGATGTCCTGCTTCGTTAGTTTAGCGTCTGGAAACATTTCATTGGTAGCATTCAGTACATGCAATATATCAGCATCTGTTATAGATGGGTTATCAATGTCACCGTCGTAATAGGAATCAGTAGCGCCAGCAAATACGTACCCATCTTCATCCCTTGGCAATACCCAGTTCATGCGGCCATTATCACTGGCAACATGCATGAATACACCATGGTTAACGTTCAATCTCTCACTGCTAAATGCAAGGTGGACACCCTTTGAAGGTTTCATCAAAGGTTTAGCATTAGGATCATCAATTAACCGGATAGAGTCGACGCCAGGACCGCAGGCGTTGATTACGTATGAAGCTGATATTTCAAAGTTTTGATTTAATATCTGATTCGTTGCTTTAACTCCACAAACTTTGCCATTGTTATAAAGTAAATCCGTTACCTGCGTATAGTTCATGGCGACGGCTCCATGAGACACAGCGCTTTTAAGGGTATCGATCGTCAATCTGGCGTCATTGGTTGCCAAGTCATGGAACAACCCTGCCCCTTTAAGTCCATTTGAGTTGAGCAGAGGCTCTTTATCTTTCAGTTTCTTCTTACTAAATATTCTACTTTTTCTGTTTTGAGGGTTACCTGATACAAAATCGTAAAAAGTCAGCGCGATCTTGAGCTGCCAGGGGCGATATTTGCCCTGTGAGTTTGATATGAACAGAATAGGCTGAGTTTTAGCTAGATGAGGAGCTATGTATAACTGTGTTTCTCGTTCTCTGCAGGATTCACGAACGACCTTTAGGTCAAGGGTTTCCAGGTATCTCACGCCTCCGTGTATGAGTTTACCTGAACGGCTACTCGTTCCTGAAGAGAAGTCATTCTTCTCCAGTACGGCGACTGAGTACCCTCTCAGTGCAGCCTCGCGAGCAAGAGAAACACCTGAAATGCCTCCACCAATTATCAAAAAATCATAGGCTTGGGATGAACCATTGCTATTCGAATCCATTTTCCCTCCTTGGAAAATGACAGTTTAATATAATGATGTGTAGTTTTTTATAGCATTGTGGTGTTTTTGTGTAAAGTTCCGTGTTGTGTTTTGTGTTCTTTAGATATAAAAAAACCGAATCAATCGTGATTCGGTTTGTCAATGTCGCATTATCGATTAAATCACTTCAATGCCATTCTCTTCAGCCCATTGTCGATACTCTAGTGGGAAGTCGTCATCAACAATGAAGGCATCAAATACCGCTAAATCCGATACTTTACTAAAGTTAATTCTTCCCAACTTAGAAGAGTCGCAGACCAGGTATTTTTTTCTTGCCTGGCGAAGCATCATTTGATTTGAAGGGACCTCGGCATGTGCCGGATGAGTCCAGCCAGCATTGAGGTCGATGGCTGATGCGCCAAAAAAACCTCTATCTAAATTGATGGAGGCTAACGCTTGCTCGGTAACGGTACCCGACAGCGCATGAGAGGTATTTCTATAGTGTCCACCGGGGACAAATAAATCAACAATAGGCAGGCGGACGGCTTTTTCTGCAATGTTTAGAGCCAGTGTTGTAACAGATAAATGCTGAACATCATCAGATAAGTAGTCAAGAATCATAGGGACAGTACTACCTGCATTAAGACCTATGCTTTCATTCGATTTTATGAGTGAAGCTGCTTTCCGAGCGATAGTCTGTTTTGTCGTTAAATGAATATTTTCTTTTTCTTCTAGCGCGACTTCGCTCTCATAAGGAGGAGGAGTAATCTGTCCGCTATTAAGCTTGGCTCCTCCATACACCACAGTGACTAACCCTTGTTTCTCAAAGGCTGTAAAATCGCGACGAATCGTTGCGATGTTAACCCCAAATTGCTTAGCCAGCTGAGCGTTCTTTGCTACTCCATTTTTTCGAATTATTTGCAAAATTCTACTTTGACGTTCTTCAGGTAGCATGGTTTCTTCTGAAGCGTCTCCTTTACTCATAAATGTTCCTTTGAGTTGGTGAGCTGTAAGCTGTGAAATATCATAACATCGTGTTGTTCTCAAGCTTCACACTTTGCTTATGTGCTCGTACGCTATATTTATTTCTTTTTTTACTTTTGTGCAGTGTTGTTGTTGACATTCTGTTACATAAAGCGACATAGTGCTCTATGTTTATTGTAGTAAAAAACATAGGGAAGATTTATGGAAGGGAAAACTATACGTCTCAACAGAATGTTTGAGAACAATAAAGCCGTTTTCGCGGCACTTGTTAATAGCATGTATTTGGGACCTCAGGCAGGTATCACCTCAGATGCGGAGTTCAGAAACATTCTGTCGGAGTTATCCGAGAATGGATTAACTGGCGCGATGCTGTCGCCAGGGTATATCAAGCAGTACTCCGATCTTTTGGGGCATAGACACTCACCTGCCGTGATTATGTCTGTGGGATGGACGGATAAGTGGCGTAACCCAGATTTACTGGGTCATGACGGCTTCAAAGGGCAGCATGACTTTATAGCAAATGCCGAACAAGCCGCCGCTTATGGGGCAGATGCAGTACATGACTATGTATTTCTTGGTTCCAATAATCCAGCAGACGATGTCGCTGAAATGAAGCGTTTAGGTTTGTTGGTTAGAGAGGCGGAGCGTCTTGGGCTTCCTGTATTGTGTGAGCCTTTGGCTAGAGGTACAAATGTTGCTGATGGTGACCAAAATAAGCCTGAGCTTGTCGCACTGGCAGCCAGAATGGCAGCCGAAGCCGGAGCCGACATTGTAAAAGTCGAATATACGGGAGATCCGGAGAGTTTTCAGACAGTAGTGGAATCTACACCTGTTCCTACTGTCATGATGGGAGGGGCGACTCGAAGCAGCTTTCTAGATTTCCTTATCAGCTTAGAAAGTGCAATGATAGCAGGATGCTCAGGAGTTGCTGTCGGGAGAAACCTCTATCTCCACGAACGTCCGGCGGATGCAATTCGGGCTATTACAGATGTAATCTGTGCGGGCAAAGCAGCGACAGACGCAGCGAAGCAATACAATTTGTAGGGTACTTTGCTTCCTCAGCTAAGAGGGTTTTGGCGTCTTTAGACGCCTTTTTTGATCCTACAAAAAAATCCACCTCTAAGTACGGGTGGATTCAAAGTATTGTATGGCTTAGGGAGCTTATCCTAGGAGCATTCGACAAAACAGAACATTATTGGGATCGAGCTTTTCTTTAATTTTCTTATGGATAAGCCCAACATCCGTTTTCATGTAATGGGCAGAACGCTCGGAACCGACACCGTGATGATGAGCTAAAGTACCGTTAAAACTCTGCACAATATTTGCCATCTTATCTTGGCAAAAACGCCAGGTATTCATGGCTTCTAAATCGTCATTCTCTTCGATAAAGAAGAGCGCATACATACATGCTCCTGTTTGATAAGCGTGGGAAAAGTGGGTGTAAAACTTTTCCACTTTGTTGTTGAATGCTTCTTCCAAAGCTAATGCACAATCCGCGGCATGATTCCAGGGTAATGTAACTTCTACTGTATCGAACATCTTGCCGTTAAGAACATTACGATCTCGCATCATGGTTTCGCACTGGTATCGATTTATAAACCAGCCGTCTGAAACATCATCGGATAGTATTGTTCCCTTGATATTCTTTACTTTTTTTCTTGCTTCGATGGTTAATGCTGAGAGAGACTCCTCTGGTGCGATGACAGAAAAGGTCAATAATGCGAAGTCTTCTTTAGGCACACGTTTAGATATCGACTCTGCAATATGACTTGTTTCAGCGATATTGTATGCGCGAAGCAAGCCAATGGGGAAACCACCCTGAACCAGTTGACGTTGCGCTTCAATCGCCTGCTCGTATTCGTCAAAAGCGACGGATGTGAAAGAGGTCGGCAGTTTTCTGTGAACTTCTAAAGTGACAGATGTAACAACAGCTAAGCTGCCTTCAGAACCGATCAACAATTTAATGAGGTCAAGACCTCCAGGTGTTCTGGCGCTTGGGGTAGCAGTAACTACCTCGCCACTTGCCAGAACCGCTTCCAGACCGATAACAGCATGTTCAATGCCCCCATAGTAGGTTGAAGAAGATCCTGTTGCGCGAGTATTAATCCAACCACCAACTGTAGAAATAAAAAGAGACTGCGGGTACTGACCAAGTTCAAACCCCCACTGCTCCATGGTTTTGAGAAGGTCACCGCCATAAACACCTGCCCCAACGGTAATTTGATTAGTCAAACGCTCTATTGGTTGGATAGCGTTAAAATTTTCCATTGATATGTAAACTTTTGGTCCGCCTTCAAAACTGCCTACGACGTTTGAATGCCCGCCTAAAATCGAAACCTGAACTTTAAGTTGGTTCGCGAGTTTAAGGATAACAGACACGTCTTCTGAGTCCCTTGGTTTCAAAATCAAAGTGTCTGAGTTCTGTTGATTTTGTTTGAAATACCTTGGCCAATGCTCTTCGGGGTCTAAATCTTCGTTGCTTAGAATGTCATAATCGATTTTCCCGGTCTGACTCGTTTCTAACGCGCTCAGGACCTCTTCAAATGCCTTCTCCATACTATTTTGCTCCACTTCATTTATGTCCATATATGTGGGTCGTATACCCTCACGTCCAACTCCATACAGAGTTCTTGTTTTGATTTTTAGCATTATGTAGTTTTGTGTTCAAGTTTTTTTGGTTTAAACGATCTGTAATCGCAATTATGATGGTGAGGATATAGAGGGTTGTGATGTTTATATTCTTTTCGTGTTAACTAATTTGGTTTATTTGTCTTAATTTTTATGTTTAAGCCTTTTAATATATCTAGAATCAGTATTTTTTTGGGTTTGTGTTTCTTTTTTCTTTTCTTGTGTTATTTGAACTTGTAAAACGACATTATGCTATTTATTGTGTTAATGAGATGTTGCATTGTGTTGTTTGATGTTTTTTTACAACATTTGTATGCAGTCAAATCAAGGAAGAAGTTGTTCAAGGAGAAGAGAAATGAGTTTTACAAGTAAAAAAGAAAACCTTTTCAAACGAGGAGTAAGGAAGATCACTGCATCTGTCCTTACAGCATGTGTCGCTTTCTCGGCGTTAGCATCAGAGAAAGAGGTGAGTGGTTTTGTCGGAGATCCCGAAGAAACTTACTACATGAATGTTTTTGTCTCGGGTGTTGAATACTGGTTTCCTGTATATGAAATGATGAAGCAAGCAGGGAAAAAATTGGGTGTTAACACGGTTTATACCGGCACACCAGAATACGACGTAAACAAACAGCTTGCCTCATTCGAACAAATTCTTGCCCGTAAACCTGCGGGAATCCTGCTCGCACCGATCAATCCAGACCCATTCGTCGAACCTATTAAGAGAGCGAGAGAAATGGGTATCCCGGTTGTTACTTTTGGAGCAGATTCCCCAAATAGTGAACGTACAGCGTATGTTACTTCAGACAATTCACGTGAAGGGATCTATGCCGCTGATGCCATTGCTGAGGATATGGGAGGAAAAGGCGAATACGCCATTCTAGAAAACCCTGGGCAGGACAACCATGACAAACGCGTAGCTGCGTTTATTGGTCGAATGGAAGAAAAATGGCCGGAAATGAAGTTGGTCGCACGGGCTGCAAGTAACCAGGATCCAACTAAGGCATACAACGCCTTGTTAACCATGTCACAAGCGCATCCAAATCTTGGGGCGGTATTTATGCCAGAGGCAAATTCAGCAATGGGTGCGGCACAAGCGGCAAAAGAACTTGGTCGGGGCATTCGGGTCTTCAACTGCGACATCAACGCCAAAGTGCTGGACATGATCAAAAACGATGAAATTTTCGGTGCGCTAAACCCCAATCAGGGTGTGCAAGGGTTTATGGGAATGACTTTGCTTTTCTTAGCAAAACATTCTGAGCTGATTGACCCAATGAATGACCACGTGGCGAAAGGTATCAACCCTATGCAAGTTCCTTATGTTGATAATGGCTTTTCTATTGTGACCAAAGAGAACGCGGAGCACTTCTACTGGGATACCTATATGAAGCGAAGAGAGTCCAAAGGGGTAAGAGACTAACTTTGCTTTAGATATGGAAGATGGGGTGGATAAGGAATATCTGCCCCACATCCCAATCTTTTGTTCACGAGACAGTGAAGCTTAAGAGCGTTCGATTTGCGGTAGGAGATTTGTTGTGGATGGAAATGAAGTCCTGGAATTAAAGAATATCACCAAGAGCTTTGGACCAACCGTGGCTTTATCTAATGTTAACTTTTCGTTGGCTAAAGGAGAGGTGCACGCGTTGTGTGGAGAAAATGGTGCAGGAAAGTCTACCTTGATGAAGATAATCAATGGTATTTATCAACCGGATAATGGATCAATCTTGGTTAAGAACAAAAGTGTACATATCGACAGCCCACGTAAAGCTAAAGCGTTAGGCGTGAATTTCGTGCATCAGGAAATCGCTCTATGTCTTGATGTTACTGTTGCCGAAAATGTGTTTATGTGCGGCGCAGAAAAAGGTGAAAAGTGGCGAATAAATTATTCAGAAATAAATGAGAAAACCTTAGATATTCTTTCTCAATTGATGCCTATTAAGCCAGACATAAAAGTTGGAAAGTTAGGGATATCTACTCAGCAAATAATCGAAATAGCTAAAGCATTAACAGAAGAATGTGATGTGTTAATTCTTGATGAGCCGACAGCTGCACTTACAGAAAAGGAATCAGAATCACTCTCTAATATTATAAGAGATTTAAAAAATCGCGGAGTGAGTATTATTTATATAAGCCATAGAATGGCTGAAGTTTTTGATTTCTGCGATCGGGTCACGGTATTGAGAGATGGTGAGTATATTTGTACAAAGGAAATTAAAAATACAACTCCAGAAGATATCGTTAACAATATGGTGGGTAGAAAAATTGATGATTTGTATCCAGCAAAAAGTGCGAACATAAAGTTGAATGAAACACCTATAGTTTCAGTAAAAGACCTTTGTGACAAAGATCGCTTTGAAAATGTTGGCTTTCAACTTCATCAAGGCGAAATATTAGGGATTGCAGGGCTGATCGGTTCTGGACGAAGTGAACTCATACAAACAATTTGTGGCTTGAAGCCTAAGACATCTGGAAAAATCCAAATCGACGGAAAAGAGGTAACGTTTAATAATTACGACGACAGCTTAAAAAGCAAAGTGGTTTATTTGTCTGAAGATCGTAAACAGGAAGGTGTTTATCTCGATATGTCGATTAGGGAAAACATCTCTGTTCTTGGTCTCAATAGCTTAAGAAAAAGCTTTGGAAGAATTGATAAGAAAAAAGAAATTCAGCAGGCAAAGTCATTATCAAAAGTACTTACTGTTAAGCATAGAGATATTGAACAATTGGTTAGAGAACTTAGCGGTGGTAACCAACAAAAAATTGCGATAGCCAGAATGTTGGCAATAGATCCTAAAGTCATCATTATGGACGAACCAACTCGAGGAATAGACGTTGGTGCAAAACATGAAATTCATGCATTACTTCGAAGGCTTGCAAACCAAGGTGTGGGAGTGATTATTATTTCGTCGGAACTTCCAGAGATAATTGGAGTAAGTGACCGGGTGATTGTGATGCATGAAAATAGTATTTCTGGTGAATTGAATAATAACGAAATAACAGAAGAGAATATTATTCGACTAGCCTCTGGATTGAATATTGAAAGTGAGAAAAAAGCTGGGTGATGTATATAAACATCACGGCTCTGATTGCATGGAATAAAGCAAGGTAACTATATGAAAACGGAATTTATAAATAACTCGGATATGACCGATGAAGTTGAGCGAAAAGGGTTACTTACGCTGATCTCAAGGTTTGCTGGAGCACGAGAAGCGACACTGGTTTCAATTATCGTTGTCCTCTTTGTTGTAATGAGTTTTGCATCTCCCTATTTCCTTACTTGGGCAAACATGCGAGCCATGCTTCTTTCATTCTCGACTGAAGGCTTGGTTGTGGTGGGTATGACGATTCTGCTTATTGTCGGTGGATTCGATCTCTCCGTTGGCGCGGTAATGTGTCTGTCTATGGTCATTGCAGGAAAACTGTTTCTTTTAGGTATGGATCCATGGGTAGCCAGCCTAGTCGCAATAGCAGCTTGCGCGGGTATAGGAAGCATTATGGGGGTATGTGTAACCAAAGTCGGGTTAAGTCACTTTATGACAACACTCGCCTTTTTAGGGATAGCAAGAGGCTTGTGTTTTGTTATTACAGAAGGGTCTCCGTTATCACTGTATAGCTTGCCTCCAGAGTTCAAATTCATTGGTCAGGGGGATGTTTTTGGTTTGCCTTTCTCGGTGATCATTTTCATCGCAGTCATATTTCTGTCTGATTATATGCTTAGGAACCTATTGATCTTCAGAAGGGTTTATTACACCGGAAGCAATGAAAAAGCCGCTTTATATTCTGGTATCCGAACCGATCGAATCAAGTTCTGGACAACCGTATTGTGTTCGTCAATGGCTGGGTTAGCGGGCATTATTTTCATGTCTAAATTTGGAGGGGCAACACCTACGTTTGGTATTGGACTTGAGTTAAACGTCATTGCTGCGGCTGTTATTGGTGGAGCAAGTTTGAATGGTGGAGCAGGGACCATTCTGGGTGCCATTTTGGGAATTGCACTTCTTTCCATCGTGTCTTCTTCTCTTATTTTGCTCAACGTCCCCGTTTATTGGCAGGAGTTGATTCGAGGGTTGATTCTGTTATCCGCGATTGCAATTGATCATGTTATCCAATCCAAAAAATAAGGAGTAGGTGATGCAATACAGAAAAATTGGTAAATCCGACATCGCTGCTTCAACGGTCGTTCTTGGTACCTGGGGGATTGGTGGCGGTTCCATATGGGGAAAAGAGGCTGATGAAAAGCAATTGATAGGTACCATTCACGCCGCGTTGTCTTCAGGAATAAACTTTATCGATACCGCGCCCGGATACGGGTTTGGTGAGTCAGAAAGGATAATTGGAAAAGCCATCAAGAATCGCCGCGATGAAGTTGTTATCGCAACAAAATGTGGTCTGGTTTGGGAATGGGAGGGGACAGAGCATTTCTCTACCGATGGAAAGACGCTTAGAAGGAATTTGTCGCCAGTCAGTATCCGCCGTGAAGTGGAAGAAAGCCTAAAGCGTCTGAAAACCGATTATCTGGACCTTTACCAAGTTCACTGGCCGTCCATTTTGCCCTATAAAACCCCCATTGAAGATACGCTGGGTTGTTTAGTTGAACTAAAGCGGGAAGGCAAGATAAGAGCAATTGGAGTGAGTAATCTTTCAGAGGAAGAAACATTGCACTACTGCATAGACGATCACATTGATACTAACCAGATTCGATACAGCATGCTTTGGGAAAAAGATGCAAGAACCAAGATTAACCAGAATCAGCGTTTGGGCATGTCCACTATGGCTTATCAAGCCTTGGAGCAAGGGCTCCTCTCGGGAAAAGTGACGTCGGATACCCAGTTTGGTGCCAATGACATTCGGAATGTGGATGCTTGGAACCCTTGGTTTGTAAAAGATAAACGTGCTCAGGTGTTACAAAGAATGGAAGCATGGAAACCGTTGCTAGATAAGTACGACTGCACCATGGCTCAACTTGTTATTGCGGCAACCACTCAGATTCAGGGAATCGACTTTGTATTGTGTGGTGCGCGAACGGTGAAACATGCGCAGCAGAACGCGAAGGCAGGAGCTTTAGACATCGATAGAGAAGATGCGAGTTACATGTTGTCACAGTTGCAAATACCAAGTTGAAGTTTCTAAGGGGCAGTTGAAATCAGGCAAACATAAGAAAATAGCGAAAAAGCTATTGCTTGAGCGAGTGTCCCCGAAAGCTTTAGCTAGTGAATTGTAAGACGTCTCGGCTGGGAAGACGCAGTACATCGATTGGAAATGCTTGGCTGGAGTGTTCAATCAGATGTGTGTGTATTTTAGTTTCAGACACAAGGAAGCAGTCATGAAAACTCAGGGACATTTAAAGTGCTTACGCATAAAGACAAAACACTTTCACAAATGTGCTATCACAGCTTTGTTATCTGTTTTTACCTTAAATACCGTTCAGGCCAATGGACCAGGTTTAGGTAATCCAAATTTTTCTTCAAATGATATCTATACGCATGTATCGCCTTTAATCGATGATACTACGGGGTTTATTCCTCCTGACTATCCCGGTCGTGCTCATTATGGTCTTAACATGCTCACGATGGTTAACGGCTATGCTGTCGGTGTATTCGCACCAGATCATGGTCAAGACCCTGGTGGCTGGATTGCTATTGATGTCTCAGATCCAAGGAATCCGGTAAAGGTTAACCAGGTGTATGAACCGGATAGTTCCAATATTCACCGTACAGGGGATGCCCTTCGAACGAAAGATTTTACTGAGGCGCATTCTCTAGGGTTATCGGAAGGTAATTTGATCGTGACTCACAACTCCCGCAGTATCGAGATCTGGGATTGGTCAGACGTCAACAACCCTGTGCGTCGTTCAAAGTTATCCTTCCCCGGTATTATCTTAGGTGGTTACTCCAACATACCCTGGAATGTATTCTGGCAAGCGCCTTATCTTTATGTCGCCCGGGGAACTTCTGGTCTCTCCATTGTTGATACCACTGATGTTGACAACCCAGCTTTAGTCAAAACAATTCCACGTTCTGAATTAGGTGGCTTTGTGGTCGGCTCTGTATTGGCATTAGGTAATGAACTGCATCTGGCGAGCCGTGAAGACAGAGGCGGCTTTTCAATTCTTAATATTGACGATCCAATTAACCCCGAACTAACGAAGGTTGTAAACAATCTTCCCTATAACTTCTACATCAGTTGTTGGGATGGGAAATACGCGAATTTTGGACCTCGTTCATCTGCCAACAATTTAGTGACTTACGATACGACGACAACGCCAATGTCTTTGGTGAACGAGCATGAAGGTGAGTACGTTAACCTGTATTGTAATGGGCAGGACAATAAGTTGTTTCTTGGAAATCAGGAAGACGTTGCTATCCTGGATGTTTCAGACAAGCAAAACTATGTCGATTTAGGAAAGGGCAGCTTAAATGCCAGCGGAAGTGATACGGACCATGGTCAGGTTTTTCCTTTTGGTAACATGGTCTGGGTTGGGAATGATCACGGCAGCGGAAGTGGATTTTTAGCTCATACCGAGGGAAGAGACTTAACACCACCTCAAATAGTCCGGACATTGCCGCAACACGACGATATTAACGTTTCTCCGACTGCCCGTATCGGACTGGCTCTTTCTGACAGTGTACTGATGGGCTCCGTAACTAATCAAACATTTAAAGTGATTCCAGCAGGCTCACAAAACCCTATCGATGGTACCTACAGTGTCAACTTGGGTTTTGTTCATTTCTCTCCTAGCTCCCCCCTTGCAGACGACCAAATCTACCAAGTGATCGTGGATGGTGTAGAAGATTTCACAGGTAATCCAATGCCTGAGGTTCGCTACAGTTTCTCGACAGGTAACGTGGCATCGCATGATGTTAATGTTTCCATCCCCAATACTGTCGAAGTGGGTCAGTACGTGAACGCCGTTGCTAATGCCAGTCCTATTTTTGGTGGTGCTCTGGAGTATTCTTGGGATTTTGGTGATGGAACGCCACCCACCCCTTTTAGTTCCTCAAACTCAATATCTTATCTGTATGAAAAGGTCGGGCACTGGTCGCCTATTGTGACTGTGCGCGAGAATGGTTTTACATCTACTGAGAGCAATAGCGTAACGGTTCACTACCCAACAACGACAAACTCACCCAGTAATTCATCCACCATTGTGGGCTCAAATGGGCGTGTTTTCGTGGTAAATCCTGATAACGATACAGTGTCATCTTTATCAGCCGTTGCTCCCTTTCAAAAACTCTGGGAACGAGCGGTAACAAAAGGACCAAAATCAATCGCAGCGGGGTCTGATGGTAATGTCTGGGTGGTGAGCGAAGATAGCGACTCGATTCATATCTTGTCGGCTTCCAACGGAGCGGTCATAGACATCATTCGATTGTCTCGTGGCGCACGCCCTAACGGAGTAGCGTTTACACCGGATGGAACGAGCGCATTGGTATCCCTCTATGGTTTAGGGGAACTCATTAAAATAGACCCCAACACTCGGAATATTACAGGCCGAGTGGATATTGGACATTCGGCTCGCGGAATCGCAATAACTTCTGACTCGGATAAGGCTTTGGTCACCCGATTTATCTCTTTGCAAGATAAAGCTGAAGTTGCAGAAGTTGATGTAAACAGTATGACTGTGATTAGACAAATCGCATTAAACAAAGATACCACAACCATCGATGGTCCAGATCGTAGTCGTGGTATCGCAAATTACCTCAATAGCGTAACAATATCTCCAGATGGCAAATATGCCTGGCTCCCTTCTAATAAAGCGAATGTAGACAGAGGCACCTTTAAGGAATCCGATTCTAATAAAGGATTAACGTTTGAAACCACAGTTCGGGCGATTGTCTCTCAAATCGACATGGCGTCACTTAGTGAGGTGCCGGAAAAGCAACTCGATATTGATAATAACGCCCAGCCTAAAGCGGCGGTCTTCAGCCCTCTGGGTGATTACTCTTATGTCGCGATGGAAGGCAGAAGCAACATAGAAGTTTTAGATGCCTACACTGGTGATGTGGTATCTCAACTTGGTGGGCATGGTCTAGCACCAAATGGTCTGGTGAGAATAGGTGATTACCTTTTTGTCCATAATTTCTTATCTCGTTCTGTTTCTGTATGGGATGTAAAAGCGTTAGAGACCGTTCAGGGAGACGCACAGCACATTGCGCAAATTGATGTGGTATCGACGGAGAAACTTTCGGCAAGAGTCCTGACAGGAAAACGCTTATTCCATGATGCTTCTAATCCTCGCATGAATAAGGACGGTTATCTGTCCTGTGCAAGCTGTCATGCGGATGGCGGGTCGGATGGTCGAAACTGGGATTTCACTGACCGAGGGGAAGGCGTTCGTAATACTATTCCGCTGACAGGGCGAGCTGGGATGAATCACGGCAATGTTCACTGGACGGCAAACTTCGATGAAATTCAGGACTTTGAAAACGATATTCGCTTTGCATTTGAAGGAAGAGGATTCATTCCTGACGCGTTATTTGAAGATGTTAAGAACCCTCTGGGGCAAGCGAAAACGGGTATCAGTACCGAATTAGATAATCTGGCCATTTATGTTTCAAGTTTGTCCACATTTAACAAGAGCCCTTATCGAAACGCAGATGGCTCTCTCACTGCTAGTGCCACAACTGGTCAATCTCTCTTCACTAGCAAAGGCTGTGACAGTTGCCACTCTGGGAGCAATTTTACGGATAACAAACGTCATGATGTGGGCACCATTGACGCTTCTTCTGGGACAGGCATTGGTGTTTCATTAGCCGGTATTGGGTTTGATACTCCAACTCTACTTGGGTTAGTTGATTCTGCACCTTATTTCCATAACGGAAAAGCCCCGAGCTTAGACGACGTACTACAAACTCCTGGCGTGCATTACGTCGGTAATCAAACAGAGCGAGGTCATCTGACTTCTTATCTGTTGCAGCTTGAATATGAAGGTTTGGTCGTTGCCCCCTCGACTGATCAAGATTTTGAATACGCAAGTGATTTACCAATTAAGTCTTCTACTAATGGTTGGGGTCCCGTTGAAATTGATCAGAGCGTAGGAGGGCAGGCAAGCAATGATGGAGGAAGGTTAAGCATTGGAGGTGTCACGTTTGAAAAAGGGTTTGGCGCTCACTCTAACTCGGAAATCGTCTTAGACATCTCTGGCAAACCTTATGACCAGTTCAGCAGCTTTATTGGAATTGATAGTGGCGCGGGCTCGGCAGGGTCGGTGATATTTGAAGTTTGGGTGGACGGCGTACTCAAATATAGGAGTAACGTTTTAAGAGGCAATGACCCCATCGAGTTTGTTGTGATTCCTCTTTCGCTCAATGCCGAGGAAATAAAACTTATCGCTACGGATGCTGGTGATGGCATTGGGCATGATCATGCTAACTGGGCGGATGTGAAACTGCGTTTGAGTTCTCCTACTTACGTTTATGCCTCTGACCTAAATGAGCAAAGTGCCACAAATGGGTGGGGACCACTTGAGAAAGACATGAGCGTTGGATGGACTGAGCTTGGAGATGGTGATGTTCTGTCTGTTGGTGGAACTCGATACGCTAGGGGACTAGGAGCTCACGCGAACTCATCGATTGTCTACGATATTTCGGAATACAATTTTGATGAATTCAAAGCAGTCATTGGCATTGATGATAACGCTGGAAACAGAGGCAGTGTGGTGTTCAAAGTGCTAGTAGATGGCGTTTTGAGTTATGAAAGCAATGTGGTCAGAGGCGATGACGACGCCATTCAAATAAGCGTACCTCTTGATGGCTCTGCTAATGAGGTTCGCCTTGAAGCAACAGATGCAGGTGATGGCAATGGATATGACCATGCTAACTGGGCTGATGCCAAGTTTCGGGTTCGAGAAGTTAGGTACGTTTTCGCCAGTGATCTCCAGGAAAGTGAATCAACAAACGGCTGGGGACCAGTAGAAAAAGACATGAATGTTGGCCAGCAAGCGCTGGGTGATGGTCAACCTATGTACATTGACGGAGAGTACTTTGCTAAAGGATTGGGAGCACACGCAAACTCCCGGATAGTTTACGATCTAACCAGCCAGCCTTTTAGTGCATTTTCGGCAACAATAGGTGTTGATGATGGCACAGGTAATGCTGGAAGTGTTGTGTTTAAGGTACTTGTGGATGGCAGTGTAAAATTTGACAGCGGTCTTATGAGAGGCAGTGATCAAAGCCGAGAGATACTTATTCCGCTTGGCGAGCTGGATTCAAACATAGAATTGATAGTGGAAGATGGTGGTGATGGGAATGGCTACGATTGGGCCGACTGGGGTAATGCCAGGTTCCGTCTGAGTGACCGGACTTACAGCTACGCAAGTGACCTAACCGAAGTTTCTTCTACAAATGGCTGGGGACCCATAGAAAAGGACATGAATGTTGGTCAACAAGCACAAGGCGATGGTCAGCCTATCTCCGTTGGTGGAAAGCAATATGCCAAGGGGCTTGGATTGCATGCTGAGTCTGAAGTGTTTTACAACCTTACCGGCGCAAATTTTGACATGTTCAGTGCGGTTGTTGGCGTGGATGACGGGACCGGTTCGAAAGGTTCTGTGATTTTCCAAGTATTTGTTGACGGAGAAATGCGCTATCAAAGTGCCCTTCTAACCGGGGGAAATGCTCCCGAGCAAGTGAGTATTCCAATTACTTCAGAAGACAGTGTTATCCGATTGGTTTCCGGTTCAGGGGGGGACGGTATCGGTCACGACTGGGCAGATTGGGCGGACGCAAAGTTTCGCCATGCAGAGTGAAAACAGGAATACTCGCCTGATTTACACACTTGGTAGGTAGATTTTCGTAATCAGGCGATTTTGGGGTCGCAAGTCGGCGACCCCCTTTTTACTACTCGAAATGAGTGGTTTAGCCTAAATCAACATCTCTGGGTCTCAGCTGAAATTCCTCCACCGACCCGATTTCTAACCCTACATCCAGACACGGATCGTCCTGATGCTCGCTACCTTTGCTGTGCATGATCAAACGATTTGCTGTGCGGGGTTTCAAGACGCTGACAACAAAGCGAATCATTTCAGAGCGAGTGAGACTTTTCAGCTCTTCCAACACTTTATCTCTCTGATTGAATTCGTGGTCTTTATTACCAATAGCAACCCAAAGGCGTTGAGCCCTGCTTCTCAAGTTGTTATCCGGCGTCGCAATCTGGTTCCAAAGCCCCTTTTTACTGCTCTGCCACTGGTACTCATTCAGTTCCAGCAACACCATATAAAACGCATTCAGAAACTCATCAATCGCAGACAACAAATCAATAGGGGCTGCATTAGGGGACTGTACGTACAAAACCAGCCCTGGGTGGCGGTTTAAAGGCAAGTTGCCAGTTCCGACCATATAACCAAGCTGCTGTTTGGTGCGGATTTCGTGGAAGAAAGTCGCAGACATCAAATGATTAGCGAGCGAGTAGAGCGCGATACTTCTCGGGTTGATGTCAGGGGACTGGTAGTAAATAACAATGGCGGAATCCGCCTGATTGCAATGTACTTCACGCTGGAAAGTGCCATTTTCACCAAGCATCACCAGCGGTCGTAAAGACTCTTCATAACGCTGGTTTTTAACGCGCAGTGCATTCTTGATGGTCTCTGCCAGTCCTACCGCCTGAGATTTATTCCAGTTGCCATACACAAACAGCTCGACGTGCAATTCATTCAGAATGTTGTCGACGAACTCTGGCAGCTCATCGACTTCTATCGATTCTAACGCTTCAATCAGCTCAGGATAGGGTGGATTGTTTGGTTGAAGAATGCCTGTCATGGCATTAAAGAGCTGCGATACCGGGCGATCTTTCGCGGCATTTTTCCAGTTTCTTAGCATCTGCTGTTTGATGATATCAAAGCGTGCAGGCTGAAAATCTCGATTGGCAAAGCGCGTCAGTATGACGTTAAGTAACTGCGGTTGCTTCTGGCTGAATCCGCTCAGAGTCAGCGTTACACCACCTTGATGGGCGTACATGTTGTAACCCATGCCTGCAATTTCTGCCTGATAGGTTTCCTTTACCAGAGAGTCGAGGAACATCTCCACACACAGACGCGTTTTGACAATTTTACGTGGTGTCGAGACGGCATGTGGGCTATCGATCGCAAGGTAAACCACCCCTTTAGGTACTCGAAAGTCTTTCTCCTGAAGATGCCACAAACGAAAACCGGGTAAATCCTGCACCAGTTCTGGTTTGGTAGCATCACCTTCCAGAGCTTGTGGTGTAAGGTCGTAGCAAATGTACGGGTTTGGTTCTGGTAACTTGTGGTCGTCACTTGGTTTGGGATCGCGCCAGCGAGCTAACTGCTCGTCGGTAAAAGGCTGCACCGAATAAGGCGTGTCGTACCACTTTGCGGTTTTATTGGTTTCTACCCCTTTGGCGATCAGGGTTAGCCTGAGATTCTCAACCGTAAAGTATTGATTGACTTCCTTAAGTAGCTCGGGGTTAAAGCTGTCCATCTTGTAGTCGCCATACACCACATCTTCTTCTGGATAATGGTGAAGGTTCATGACCAGATGGCTAACCAAATCCAAAGGTCTTGCGGCTTCCTGGAACTGGAACGCTGACTCCAGCACAGCTTGTTTCTCTTTATAGCGCCATTCTTCGAAACCAGAATCCACGATCAGGTTGAGGTACGAAAATGTGGCTTCAACGATTTCGTCGGTGTGATTTAGCCCTTCGGGTGTCAGAGTGCAGCTTACGGTGAATTCCCGAAAGTTGCTGCCGCTCATGCCACCGCCGGCCGCTAAGCCATTTACCCAGCCTAAATTCTTCAAGTGAAGCATCAGGCTGCCTTCGCCTTCATAGCCAAGCAAATGTGCAAAGTAGGAGAGGGGTTTGGACGAGTAGTACTGGTCCATAGAAGGCAGGGTAAATGCCATCACCAGTTTGCGTGAATCTTTCTCGGGTTCAACCTGAACAAAGCACGATGGCAAAGACGGGTTCACCAACGGAATGGAAACGGATTTCCCTTTCAGACTACGATTTTTAATTGGGCTAAATAAATCCGTAATCCAGCCTTCGAGTTCATCAAGTGGCTGTGGACCCATGATTGAAAGGGTCATCAAATCGGCAGAATAATGGGACTCATAAAACTCAATAATTTCGTCGCGAATTGAGCTGTCTTCCCTGTCTGCAAGGGTTTCCAGATTCCCGACAGAAAACTTAGAAAATGGATGAGCAGGGTTGACCACTTCCTTATGAACTTGGAAAAGACGGCGCATGTCATCTTTTAACTTGAGACGATATTCAGATTCGACCGCCTGACGCTCTTTGTCTAACGCTTCTGAATTGAAAAGAGGAGCGATAAAAAACTGACTGAAGCGTTTTAAACTGCGCTCAAACGCATTGGACGAGACATCGAAGAAGTAACAGGTGTGCTCAGTTCCTGTCCAGGCGTTATTGTTTCCGCCATGCTGGCTAATAAAAGCTTGAAATTCCCCCGTCTTCGGGTATTTTTCTGTGCCCAAAAACAGCATGTGCTCCAGATAGTGCGCCAGCCCTTCACGATCGGAAGGGTCATCAAAATGCCCGACATTTACCGCCAGTGCGGCTGCGGATTTTTGAGCATTTTCATCACGGACCAGTAAAACTCTTAAGCCGTTGTTTAAGTTGAGATAACGATATTGGTTGCTGTCGTTGGGGCTCAGGTACACAAGTGTGTCTCCACTATAGCTATTGAGTTAATTATGACTGCCTTAATGCGTGCTGCAAACCAAAAGCTGTCATTTTTTAATAGTTTGTTAACGGAGTCAGAGTCTTTGCCCCTTGACTTGATATAATTAAAGGGCGACATAGAAAACAATTGCCCCGTCATTTGAAACAAAAACAAGAAAACCGAGCAAGTGGTCCGGTATACATAACGGGTATAACCTAATGAAAATATTTATTATGCGTCATGGGGAGGCAGAAACGTTTGCCGACAGTGACGCAGAGAGAGCCCTGACTTCCCGCGGAGTCAATCAGTCTGTTCTTGTAGCGAAAGCATGCGCAGAGCAGGGTGAGTCGGAAATGAGTAAAGTATTGGTCAGCCCTTATTTGCGTGCTCAGCAAACTTGGAATGCCATTCAGCAGTATTTTAAGACTAGCGATCAGGAAACCTGCAAAGATATCACGCCATATGGCAAGTCAGACGATGTGTTTGAATATGTATGTGCTTTAGCAGAAACTCAGGCGTTAGATTCCGTATTGCTGGTTTCGCATTTGCCTTTGGTTGGTTACTTAACCGCAGAGTTTGTGCCTGATATGGCACCGCCTATGTTCCCAACCTCAGGATTGGTGTGTATTGATTTTAACTTGGAGAAGAGGCAGGGCGAGTTGCTCTGGCATATTCACCCTTAATATACCCATTAGAGTATTGCGAATACTACTTCTCTGGAATACTTAGAAGCACCAATAAAGCACCATCACCGCCAAACTCAAGAGGAGCTTGGTGGTAAGCCATAACATCTGGGTGTTGAGCCAGCCAGACGGGCACTTTTTGTTTCAGAATATGTTTGCCGATGCCGTGCATCACGCAGGCACAATGCACATTTTCCTTGATGCAGTGAGAAATCATTGCCCCCAGCTCACGTTTCGCTTCCTGCTGAGTCATCCCATGCATGTCCAGATATACGTCGGGTACATAGACACCTCGACGCAGTCTTTTTACTTCAAATTTGGAAACGTCTGAGCGGGCATATCGGGTAGGACCATCCTCATCCAGATGAGGCACGAACTCGTCAGAGAAGAAAAACTCGTTATCTGACGCTTCGCGCTTTATTTTCACGGCTTCTTTTTGTTTCGCGTTTCTGTTTGGCTGTTGGACTATGGTATCCTGTCGCAACTTTTTTACGCCCTTTACTGCGTCCTGAAACAAGGCAAAGTCGTCGTCCTTGTCGATATCGTTTTTGCTCATGGGATTCTTAGATAATTCTTAATATGCAGTATTGTAGCGCTTTTCGGAGGCAAATTTGGATAAGATTTTTGTAGATGAGGCGGTTTCTGAACTTCATTCGCTTCAAGATATGATTCGCTGGACAGTCAGCCGTTTTAACGCAGCCGGGCTTTTTTACGGCCATGGTACAGACAATGCGTGGGACGAAGCAGTGCAGCTAATACTACCAACGCTTTACTTACCGATTGATGTGCCTTCTCATGTACTGAATTCTCGTTTAACCAGCAGTGAACGTTTACGTATTGTTGAACGTGTGGTTAAGCGTATTAACGACAGAACTCCTACGGCTTACCTGACCAATAAAGCCTGGTTTGTGGGTCTGGAATTTTATGTGGATGAGCGTGTGCTTGTGCCACGTTCACCAATCGGTGAACTGATTGAAGCTCAGTTCCAGCCATGGCTGGTGGAAGAGCCAACCCGTATTATGGATTTGTGTACTGGCAGCGGTTGTATCGCCATCGCTTGTGCGCATGCGTTCCCTGACGCTGAAGTCGATGCCGTTGATATTTCTTCTGACGCGTTGGAAGTGGCTGAGCAAAACATTCAGGATCACGGTATGGAGCAGCAGGTTTTCCCTATTCGCTCCGATTTATTCCGCGATCTGCCGAAAGACAAATACAATCTTATCGTCTCGAACCCACCTTATGTCGATGAAGAGGACATGAACAGCCTGCCGGAAGAGTTTACTCATGAACCGGAGCTGGGGCTTGCCGCTGGAACAGATGGTCTTAAGCTGGTTCGCCGTATTCTGGCGAATGCACCTGATTACCTGACAGACGATGGCATTTTGATCTGTGAAGTGGGTAACTCCATGGTGCATATGATGGAACAATATCCTCATATTCCGTTTACGTGGGTTGAGTTCGAAAATGGTGGTCATGGTGTCTTCATGCTGACCCGAGAGCAAATGCTCGAACACGCTGAAGAGTTTGCAATCTATAAAGACTGATTGTCTTTCCTCATCTCAAAACGCCAGTCTTCGACTGGCGTTTTTCTTATTTTTTCCTGCAAGGGGTTTACAACGCCTGTCTATAAAGCGACTATGAAAACACGAAAAATGACAGGTTGAACTGAAAGACGGAGACGAAACCTTAAAAAAGGATGAAAAGTCTTTCAAAACAGAGGAAGTAAATGGCAGGAAACAGCATAGGACAACATTTTCGTGTAACGACATTCGGTGAAAGTCATGGCTTGGCACTGGGTTGTGTCATTGATGGTTGCCCCCCGGGTCTGGAGCTAAGTGAAGCCGACCTGCAAGGGGATCTGGATCGTCGTCGTCCGGGTACTTCTCGCTATACCACACAACGCCGCGAACCCGATGAAGTGAAAATCCTTTCTGGTGTCTTCGAAGGGGTAACAACGGGCACGTCTATTGGTCTTCTGATTGAAAACACAGACCAGCGCTCTAAAGATTACTCTGAAATTAAAGAAAAATTCCGTCCCGGTCACGCCGACTACACCTATCACCAAAAATACGGTGTACGTGATTATCGTGGCGGCGGTCGTTCTTCCGCACGTGAAACGGCGATGCGTGTAGCTGCTGGTGCCGTGGCAAAGAAATACCTTAAGCAGGAATTCGGTGTCGAAATTCGTGCGTATCTGTCCCAAATGGGCGATGTAAAAATCGACAAAGTGGACTGGAACGAAATCGAAAATAACCCGTTCTTCTGCCCTGATGTCGACAAGATTGATGACTTTGACCAGCTTATCCGCGATCTTAAGAAAGAAGGGGATTCGGTTGGTGCCAAGCTTCAGGTCGTCGCAACCAGTGTTCCTGTTGGTCTTGGTGAACCTATTTTCGACCGTCTTGATGCTGATATTGCTCACGCTTTGATGAGCATTAATGCCGTCAAAGGTGTTGAGATTGGTGATGGGTTTGATGTTGTGAGCCAGAAAGGCAGCCAGCATCGTGATGAACTGACTCCACAGGGCTTTAAGAGCAATCATGCGGGTGGCATCTTGGGTGGAATCTCAACAGGTCAGGACATCGTCGCGAACATTGCACTTAAACCAACATCCAGTATTACTGTTCCGGGTGAGACCATCACCAAAGCGGGCGAGTCCACGGAGCTGATTACCAAGGGGCGTCACGATCCTTGTGTGGGTATCCGAGCGGTGCCAATTGCCGAAGCGATGTTGGCTATTGTCCTTCTGGATCATCTGCTTCGTCATCGTGGTCAGAATCACGGTGTGACGACGGAAACCCCGAAAATCTAATGAGTTAGAATCCTGTTAAAGCGCTCTGATGAGCGCTTTTTTATTGCCTGAACAATTAGGGTCAACAGACCCTAGTTACGGTATTGGTACTATTGAAAATGGGGTGGTAGCAGGTTAGCTAGCTCTTCCCAGATCACCTTGGCAGCTTTAGAGCGTGTCGCTCGGCCCAAACACACCAATTGGACAGGTTGAGTACAGGTGACACTAAATGGCTCTAGGATTTGAATCAATTCACCCGTTTCCAATTCCTTTCTAATCAGCTGAGGATCAACCATGGTGATCCCTAAACCCGATTTCACCATTTCCATCAGTGCTCTGGCATCATCACAAATCAAGGTTTCACGAACCTGAACCGCCAGTGTGTTCCCCTCTGGGTTCTGAAAATGCCAGTAGCTGTGATTGCTGCTTTTGCTCTTGAATACCAGACACTGGTGCGCCTCCAGATCTTCAGGGGTTAAAGGTGTTCCATGAGCACGCACATAGTCCGGGCTGGCGACGCAAACCAAACTCTTATCACCAATTTTTCTAGCCAGCATAGGAGAGTCGGGCAAGTTGCCAACTCGAATCGCAATGTCTACCAGTTCTTCCATAAGGTCGACATAGCTGTCGGTAAAACTCAGTTCCAGTACAATTTTGGTGTAACGGGTTTTCAACTCCTGAACGTGTGGAAGCAAATACTGATGACCGATTAAGGTAGAGCAGCTGATTTTTACCTTCCCCGAAGGTTCTGATTGCTGTGCGGAAACAAACGTCTCTATCCCGTTAAGCAGCGTAGGCAACCCTTCAGAAATACAAAGTAGCTGCTGTCCACTTTCTGTAATCACCAGCTTGCGCGTGGTTCGCTGGAAAAGTCTTTGCCCAACGAGCGATTCTAGCTGGCTGATTTTCTTGCTTACTGAAGACCTTGGCACGTTCAAAGCGTTTGCGGCGGCCTGAAAGCTACCTTGCGATGCCACTAATCGAAATACAGGAATATAAGGTAATAGCTTGTGAGTATTCATAAGTATTGGTGCAATTATGGAAACAAAATGTTGATTAATTGGTGTCTATTTGTTCCTTAAACGATGCGCTAGTCTGAGCACATAATCAACATCAAGGAGAGAAAAACATGAATTCAGGAAAAATTCTTATCACTGGCGCAACTGCGGGTATTGGTCTGGCAACTGCTCAATCTTTGAGTCAACAAGGTTATGAACTGGTGATTACAGGAAGAAACCCAGACAAGCTTGCCAGTGTTGCGAATTCGTTAGACAGCAGTAAGGTGACGCCAATTTTGTGTGACAGTGAAAATGTTGAGGATGTTCAGTCTTTAGGTGAAGCGCTGGTCGGCAAAGGCATAACTCTTGATGGTCTTGTACTGAATGCAGGTGTGTACTTCCCGAATGAGCTGGAAAGTACGACTTTGGAAGCCTTTGACCATACGATGAATATTAACTTCCGAGGTCCGTTTTTTACTTTGCAGTCCTTGTTACCCGTTATGAATCCGTCGTCGAGTATCGTTATGGTGTCCAGCCTTGTGGTCAAGAAAGCCTTCCCGACGTCTTCTCTTTACGCAGCCAGTAAAGCCGCGCTTGAAGGTTTAGTCGGAGGACTGAATCTGGATTTAGCAGAGAAAGGCATTCGAATTAATAGTGTCAGACCAGGAGTGACAGCCACCGAGATTCAGGGCAAAGCAGGTGCTGATGAGGAAGCCATAAATGGACTGAAACAGATGATGGCGTCTACACCTCTGGGCAGAATACTAGAAACGTCAGACATTGTACCTGCGATTGAATACCTTCTTTCCCCAGCATCGGTTGGGATGAGAGGGGTAACGATGGACGTTGACGCAGGGCACGCAATTTAGAAGCGAAAAGAGCGACTGGCGGCATCAACCGCCAGTCGTTTGAATTAATGCAGTGAGCCTTCTGTTTCGAGTTGGAAAGAAGGCAGTTTCCATTTGAACCTGACTGCCGCCATTCGCAATAAATAGCCAGCAACAAGGGTGACAACGGTGCTGGTGACCTCATTGATACCGAAATGCAGAAGTGTCAGATAAAGCACCGAAGCGGACAAGGCAACCGAGGCGTAAAGCTCTTCGTGAAGCACCAGAGGCGATTGCCTACAAATCAGGTCACGCAACAAGCCACCAAACACGCCCGTAACCACCGCAGACACCACACAGATGATTGGGTGCAATCCCATATTCAGCGCTACTTTAGTGCCGATAATACTGAATACAATCAACCCAAGTGCATCCAAGCGGATAAACAGCCCTTTTAATTTAATAACCCACTTTGCAATGCCAGTCGTTACGACACCCGCAACGCAGGTGATGACCAGAAATTCCGGATTCTTCACCCAGGTTAAAGGGTAATGCCCAAGAAGAATATCGCGCACAGTTCCGCCGCCTATTGCAGCTGCACTGGCAACAAACATAACACCAAACCAATCCATGTTTTTTCGACCCGCGCTGAGTGCGCCAGTCATCGCTTCCGCTGTGATACCTAAAACATAAAGCGTGCTTAACAGCATGGTTCCAGATCCAGCTAATCAGAGATGTAAAAAATGAGCGGCAATTCTAGTGTTAAATCGATTCTCTGGCGAGAAAAAAATCGTATGGAGTATGGTTTTTAAAGTAAGTTGTTCACGCGCTGAATAACAAAGCCAGCAGCGAGACGTAAATTGGGTTTACAAACCGGAAAATCCAAGGAAAATACACGTCAGAATTCACGCCACTAAAGATTTATGTCGCACCAATACTCCGATCTTATCGATATTTTTAATCGTACCTTTTCCGGTCCATTCAATACTAAGCTTGAGTTGGGCGGGGATGAGCCTATTTACCTTCCGGCAGATAAAGAAAAAAACTACCACCGCATTGTGTTTGCCCGTGGGTATTATGCGTCTGCCATGCACGAGATCGCGCACTGGATGGTGGCAGGACCAGAACGTCGTTTACTTGAAGATTTTGGTTACTGGTATGAGCCGGATGGCCGCACAGAAGAAGTTCAGGCTGCGTTTGAAAAGGTAGAGGTTCGACCGCAAGCCTATGAGTGGATTCTGTCCCAAAGTGCGGGCTTTCCTTTTACGGTGAGTTGTGACAATCTACACGGCGATTTTGAGCCCGACCGATTGGGCTTTATGGCGAAAGTGCATCAGGAAGTGCTCAGCATTCTTGAAACGGGGCTTTCCCCCAGAATGAAAAGCTTATCCGACGCCTTGCGTCAATTTTACCAAACTGCTCCGCTCAACCCTGAGCAGTTCCAAGTGAAGTAACCAAAGTAAGAGACCACAATGATCCTAGAATACGAAGAAAAAATGCTAGAGCTGATTGATTCAAAGGTGGAGACGGCGTCTGACGACGAACTTTTCGCTGGTGGTTACTTAAGAGGTCATATTTCTTTGTCGGCAGCCGATTGTGAAGCGGCGGGCGAAACAGAAATTGAGCAGTTAACAAAACGCATTGAAGAAAGCTTAGAAAATGCGAGATCAGAACTAACCCCATCAGATCGCATTTTGGTGAGTGACCTATGGGCTCAGCTTCACGAAAGTGTGCTGAACTAATTAATCGCCACTGTTTTTCTTTTCAAATACGCACTGAGTTTTATTGATTTTAAAGCCCAGCTTCAGATAAAACGAGTGCGTATCTTCCCTTTCAGAATGACATCTGACTCGCCACTTTCCTTTGTGTACCTCAGTCGCATGTTCAACCAGCGCTCTTCCAACACCATGTCCTCTAACATCAGGATGAACGACCATTCCTCCTATTTCGATAAAGCTTTCAGATGCCAGTCTCTGGGCGTAAAAGCAATGTAACCAACCCACTAGCTTACCGTTTAGTTGAGCGACATAAACCCTGTCATGATTCGAATTCAGTAAGGCTTTTAGCCTTTGTTCTGCGACAGATACGCCTTCATCCTGATAGCCGAGATATTGGGAAAGCGCATGAATGTTTGCCGAATCTGACAATTTTGCGAGCCGGATGATCATTATTGGTGTCCTTAAATCAACATACTCTAATCGAAGCCTCTGAGTGGCAGGGTGTCGGATTGAAGCCAGTTTTCTTTGGCGTAACTGGCGTCGCCATCGGTGACATGCAAAGTATAGGCTTGTCTGGATTTGGATGAGCGATTTGGTGCACTGTAATGGGGAAGCAAACCCTGAAATATAACCAAGCTGCCTGCTTTCACTTCTACAGGTTCTCCACTGGTTTCATTTGGCCAGGGGGTTTCATCTAAAGGCACCATAGTAGTGGTATCACCGTCTCGATTGAACCTCTCTCTCAACGGTCCATTATGACCTTTGGGTTCTACCCACAGACAACCGTTGTCCAGGTTAGCATCTTCGATCGCAAGCCAGTAAGTGACGACGCTTTGAGGAGTGGTGTAGAAAAACGTCGCGTCCTGATGCCAGTTTACAACCCCGCCAATTTTGGGCTGCTTAAAGATGTACATCGACTGGCGTATTTGTGGTGTTAACATACCTATGTCGTAGGCAATGTCTCCAAGGGCTGGCAGATGACTGAAGGCTCTAAACACAGGGTCAAGTTCGTGTAACGCATGCCCGATTTTATTGATGCAGAGCGATTTCTCATCGACAAGATTGCCATGACGATCAAAGGCTTCTTCCTCAAAAAAACAGCGGATCTTTTCTGCGGAATCGAGAAAATAGAGATCACCCGAACGTGAGTTATTGTTAGTGGTGAAGATGGAGGTATCGGAGGTGGGTTTCCATTCATCGACAATTTTAGCCGCCTGAGCTTTCAGTTCCGCAAGAGTTTCAGGAGAAATCACTTGGTCGAGAACCAAAAATCCTTCTTCATGATATTGCGCAATTTGCTCTTGGCTTAACATCCACTTTCCTTCCCAGAAACTGCCTGAATTTTGTTCAATATAGTGACTAGGTACTTAATTGTAAAAGGTAAGTGGCGACGATTGTGATTTTGAGAAGAAAATAAAAGGTGCCCTTACTCGTTGAATTCAGGACACCCAAAAAAATTATCGCTCGGTAATGGCTTTGCCTTTACGCAGTCTTCTGACCCACATTCTCGATGGGTGCAGGTCATTTAATGTTTCGACTGGGAATGGCATGGGGTCACCACAGATTTGAGATGCCAGTAATTCAGCAAGAAGTGGTGCAGAACTCAGACCGCGAGAGCCTAAGCCAATCATGCAATACAAATCCTGATATATCGGGGTTTCCGTTACCTTATTCTCATCTTGCTTTTGCAGATCCGCGTACTCTTTCAAAATGGTTTTGTAATCTCCCACGGCACCGACAAACGGCAGATGATCTCGGGTGACACAGCGAATCCCCTGCCGTGACTGATTACCAGACGTATCGGCTTCTTTTGACCATGCCTGATTTGGCACGCAGCGCCTGAGTTTTTCAGCATTGTCTATCTGAGCTGATTCATCAAACAACTTATCGATGTTAGCCCTGTCGTAACTTGCGCCTATACAGTGCTCCATGTTCGCAGGGTTATGAGGGGTCATGTAACCGTCGTAGCAGAGCACAGTTTTGAGCTGTTTAAGTGAATCTGTAGTCGGGATATGGCTGACTTGCCCTTTAACTGCCGATGCCGGAATGGTGTCTGCCTGAACAAACTGATTGAACAGATAACCGTTCGCTACAACCACTACCTGATGTTCGAATTTCTGGCTTTGTGAATGAAGTGTCCATCCTGACTCAGTCTTTTCTAATTTGTCTATTTCAGTCTGAAAGTGACAGCTAAGCCGATTTTGGTTCTCGAGGTTCTCGATGATTCCACGGGTCAATTGCTGAGGGCATAACCAGCCCCCTAATGGGTAATGGACACTCTCCATATCGAAAGTCATGCCCGTTTTTTCGCTAGTCTCTCTCGCATCCAGTTTGTGGATCAAATCGCTCGAAAAGTGACCGAGTAACATTTTGTCGAGTTTAGCGGCTGCTTTCTCATTCCAAGCTAGTTGAGTGACGCCACACCAGTCATGATCGAAATCGACAGTTTCACTCATTTGTTCAGCAAACTGACGGGCGAAGAGAAACGCAGGAGCAAACACACGCGACATTCCGGTGTGAGTACCATTAAGGAGCGGATACACTGCCCCTTGTCGGTTCCCTGATGCTTCTTCGGCGGGAATGGCATCTTTGCAATAAAGTGTTGTTTTGATGCCACGACGGGCGAGGGTTTGCGCCAGAGTGGCGCTGGCGATCCCACCGCCTATGATAGCAATGTCAGATACATTCGGCGTATTCTGGCGAGCCAGCCAAGGTAGAAGGTTAGTGATGGGTGTTTTTTCTTCCAAGGAACCAGCAATCATCTCGCGTTTGGTGCCAAAACCTTTCACCTTCTTCATAGAGAAGCCGGCTTCAATAAGACCCCTACGCACAAAACCCGCAGCAGTAAAAGTGGCACAACTGCAATCTTGTCTGGCGAGTTTTGCCATGCCATCAAACAAGTTCTGATTCCACATCTCCGGGTTTTTACTGGGTGCAAATCCGTCCAGGAACCAGGCATCGACTAAACCTTCTTTTGGCGTTGGCACGCTAGGCATACAGTCTTTGATGTCACCAAACCATAGATCCAAGGTTATCGCTCCGTCCGCCAGAACGATGCGATGGCAGTCTGGCACCGCAATCGGGTAGTGCGCTTGTAGCTGGCTCGCATAGTCCGCCAGTTCTGGCCAGGGTTCGTGCGCTTTTTTAAGGTCATCACGAGTGACAGGGAATTTCTCGAAGCTAATAAAGTGCAGCTCTTTTAATGCAGAATCTGGGTTTTCTTTTCTAAAAGTATCAAACCACTGCCAGAGCGCGAGAAAGTTTAGCCCGGTTCCGAACCCGGTCTCTGCAACCACAAAACGTCGGTGTTCAAAGTTATGCCAGCGTTGAGGAAGCTGGTTTTGAGTAAGGAAAACGTATCGAGTTTCTTCCAGACCATTGACGTTAGAGAAGTAGACGTCATCGAATTGATCAGACACAGGTGTTCCGGCTTCATTCCAGCCGAGGACTGCATTCTTAATGGATGTCATAGTGGTAAGATCTTGGGTAAATGTGCGAGACTATCGCGGATTGTACGTATTTCTGGGAAAGCTGACCACTTTTGCGTGGCAACTTAGTTATTATTCTACGGATTTTTGAATTATAGGAATGTCTCATGAAACGAGCCGTAATCACTGGTATGGGTATTGTCTCCAGTATCGGTAACAACGTCGAAGAAGTATTAGCGTCATTGAAAGCGGGTAAATCAGGCATCAACGCATCTGAGCAGTTCAAGGAAAAAGGTCTGCGTTCACAGGTGTGGGGTGATCTGAAAATCAACCCTGCTGAGCACATCGACCGCAAAAAAATGCGCTTTATGGGTGATGCTGCAGCTTACGCATACCTTTCGATGGAGCAGGCTATTGCAGATGCAGGTTTGACTGAAGAGCAGGTTTCTAACGACCGCACAGGTATTGTTGCGGGTTCTGGTGGTGCATCGTCGCTAAACCAAGCAGTAGCGGTGGATACACTACGTGAAAAAGGCGTTAAGCGTATTGGCCCTTACATGGTACCTCGTACTATGTCTTCAACTGTTTCAGCGTGTCTTGCAACACCGTTCAAGATTCGCGGCGTGAACTACTCAATGAGTTCTGCATGTGCAACTTCTGCACACTGTATTGGTCACGCGCTTGAGCTGATTCAACTGGGTAAACAAGACATCGTATTCGCAGGTGGTGGTGAAGAGCTGGACTGGACTCTGACCATGATGTTTGATGCGATGGGTGCACTTTCAACTAAGTACAACGATACGCCAGAAAAAGCGTCTCGTACTTACGATGCTGACCGTGATGGTTTCATCATCTCTGGTGGCGGCGGTATGGTTGTTATCGAAGAGCTTGAGCATGCACTGGCGCGTGGCGCAACTATCTACGGTGAAATCGTAGGTTACGGCGCAACTTCAGATGGCTACGACATGGTCGCGCCTTCTGGTGAAGGTGCAGTACGTTGTATGAAGATGGCAATGCAAGATGTTGACGGCGTTGATTACATCAACACACACGGTACTTCTACACCTGTTGGTGATGTGAAAGAGCTAGGTGCGATTCAGGAAGTGTTTGGTGGCAACAGCCCGGCTATTTCTGCAACGAAAGCAATGACTGGTCACGCACTGGGCGCTGCGGGTGTACACGAAGCTATCTACACTACGCTAATGCTTCACCACAACTTTGTTGCACCAAGCATCAACGTTGAGAACCTGGACGAAGCAGCTGAAGGTCTGGACATCGTGACTGAAGCGCGTGATCAAGAGCTGAATACGGTTATGTCGAACAGCTTTGGTTTCGGCGGCACAAACGCAACCTTGGTAATGAAGAAGTACCAAGGCTAAGAGTTTCCAGAGCTGGTTGGCATTGCTAACCGAACAGACGCGGAAAGTTCCCCAAGGAGAGCGGGGTTCAGTCCTTTTGTTCTGGAGTTTACCGGTCTCAATTGAGACCGGTTTTTTTATTCTGGTTCCCTGACCAGCATGTAGCCTTTTCCCCTCGACGTAACGATGTACTGCGGCATTTTTGGATTGTCGTCTATCTTTTTGCGCAATCTGCCTATCAGCATATCTACAGAGCGACTAGACATAGGATGCCGCTTCTTCCCTAGCGCTAATGAAAGCTCTTCACGAGATGAAAACTTCCCTTGGTTTCCGATTAGGTGCAAAAGCAAAGTATGCTCGCCATCCGTCAGGGTTCTATTGAAATGTCTGGATCGCAACTCTCTTGTTTCTAAGTGGAGAGAGTACTTGCCAAAACTCACATGGTTGCTTGAATTTACGCTGGAACGATACTGTTTCTGTATTACATTAACCACTCTCAGTAGCAGTTCTTCCGGTGAATAGGGAGGAAAAAGAAAGTCGTCTGCTCCGGAATTCATAATTGACGCGCCATTGCTCTTATCTCTAAAAATAATAACAGAGCTAATTCCGATCTCTCGAATAAACTGGTTAATCCTATTTAAATCTGTTCTCGACGTTAATGCTCTGTCTATTAAAATAGCACTTAAGTTAAGATTTTTTATTAATGAAATATTTCTGAATATTTCTGCGTTGAAATCTTCAAGAGACGTAAAATACATGCTGACCTTAATGTTCTCTATATAATGTGATGTCGATTCCTTGCCAAAATTTCTGTCGGTGATGTATGCCACGTTATATTGTATGGTCTCGAAATCCGATTTCATAAAGCCTTCCCCCAAAAATGCTGTGAATTAGTTGTAAATATTCTTAGGCATCTCGCACATATTACGGAAGAGAATTCAGTTTTCTTGAGTAACCGAATGTAACATCAAATATTTAGAACAATAAACAGAGCTATATCTAAAAATAATATGCCTTCTTATATATCTCCCTCTCATTGTAAATAGCTGAAAGTAACACATTGTAAATTCTATAGGTAACATATTGTAAATATAAAAAGCATTTCTTTTACATAGGTATATATTTCATTGGCAATTTGAAATTAAACCTCGAATTCATTTTCGAAATTTATTTTTAGCCAATTGAGAGTACGAATATGAAACAAAAAGGAATATTTTATTTAATATATGCAGTGATGATCTCCATGGTCATCACTGCATGTGGAGGCGGTGGAGGTGATGATGGAACAAGCCAATCCGTCAGTGATACCTCTAGAAAAGGCAGCTTACAACTTGTGCTGAAAGATGAAACGAATGCCAGCCAGTTTGAAACTGTTTCAGTTGAATCTGCTCAACGGACGTCTCGGGCTTTTGGCTTTGAAAGTCAATCATCTGGGGTTAACTCATTCTCATCTCAATCTGCAGTGGAAAGTAGCTCATTATCCCCTGGCTCAGTAACAACAAATGAACCAGCTCTCGATCTAAATCTGGACACATTCAGAATTAAAGGAGAGGGACCTGCTGGCGAATCATTTAATACCGTCGTCAGGGGTCGTGGGGCACGTCAAATTGAAGGGCTGGTCGCGGGGAACTGGACCATCACAGTTATTGCACAAGATGTTAACGGCTTAGAATTTGCGCGTGGTAGCCAAGCTGTGACAGTACGACCTTCGGAAGTAACTCCTTCATTTATCGAGGTAGTTATGGCTCAAGGTAAAGGTAGTTTTGACTTTGCGATTGAGTGGCCAAAAAACATTGCATTGACACCTAAAGTTACAGCAGAGCTGCGCTCAACGAGCGGTAACGTGGTTTCTGTACTGGATACAAATGTAACTTCGAAAGATGCAAATAACTGGGTGGCAAGTGCTTCATTAAGTAATCAGGTAGATTCAGGTTATTATGCGTTGGTGTTTACTATTCACGACGGTAACTCCACCAATGCTAAAGCGCATTTAGCGACAGGTTTTGCTGAGACGGTTCGTATTATTAAAGGACAGTCAACTTCGGTAAAACAAACGTTGAAAGGAGTGAAAGGTGTTGGTGAAATTGATCTGAATATTGAGCTTAAGGTAAACAACTCACTTCCTATTGAAATTACGAATGCTGATGTATTACCAAGTTCGTTTGCGTTTGATACAGCGACGAGTTACACCGTTGAAGCCGATGTTCCTAGTTCAGATTCTAGCCACGGCAACATTGTAAAAACTTGGTATCTAAACGGTCAGTTGGTAGGGATAGGACCAACATTTACGATCGACCCTGCCAATACCCCTCTGGTGAACAACTACTTTGGTCATTACCTCAAAGGCCACTATCGCTTAGATGTGATAGGTGTTACGCCGACGGGTGAGAGAAGTGGATCGGCGAGATATGAATTTTCAGTAACGGGTGATCAAATTTCCATTGGTCAAAAAGGATCAATTGTTGGTCAAGTCTTCCTGAACCTTGCTAGTTCTAAACCACATTCAAGCTCTGTCAGCAACCTTGAAGTGAACCTTAAAAATGACACGGGTGTGGTTATTCAAGGTGCAGTTGGACTCTTGGACTCCAACGGAAAATTTGGCGGTCAAGACATTCCGGCTGGCGATTATGCGTTAGAGATAAAATTGGGAGAATCTTATCTTCCTTACCATGCGCCAGTTACGATTGAGCCTGGGGTTTTAACAGATCTGGATATTATTCAGCTATTACCAGGGTCTACCTCTTCTGTATCAGCTACAGCGGCGTCAAGTATCCCACTCGGGAATGGTGCATCTATCTCGTTTCCTGCGAACGCCTTTACGGGTGTGACGAGCGGTAATGTTACGGTTTCTCATCGTTCAGTTAATCCTTCAGACTCTGCTTTCCTAGAAGCTTTCCCTGGCGGCTTTACTGGAATTGAAACAGATGCTAATGGTGTCCCAACAGGTGAAGCTGAAATAATTTCATTTGGTGTTATCGGCGCAGATATAAGAGACGCTTCTGGAAACGAGGTTACATTAGCATCACCAGCAACAATCAAAATTAAAGTAGCAAACCCTGCAACGGCACCTACATCACTGCCATTGTGGCACTTAAATGAATCCACTGGTAAATGGACGCAAAAAGGTGTCGCAAACCTTGATGGTGACCATTATGTAGGCACAGTTGAGCATTTCAGCTGGTGGAACTTTGATTACTCATGTGGTCCGGAGGGTGCATTACGTTGTCCCTATATAAGTGTAAGCTTTGACGTAGTTGACGTACACGGAAACCCTGTTCCATATGCAAAGGTTAAAGTGTCAGGATCGGGTACTTTTGCATCTCAGAAAACAGTGACCGCAAATAGTTTAGGTAAAGCATATGCAAGCCTAATGTTCTCACCACAAGCGATTGAGGATAAATGGGAATCAATTTCATACTCCATTTCTGCACAACAAAGTCGACCGAATGCGAATGGAACACTTCTGAGCAGTAAACCGACTTCAATGGAGTTTTACCTAGATCATGCTTCAGGTCGAAGTAAGCGTTACACCAAAAAAATCGTTTTAGGAGAAGATGCCCCTTACCTAACCGTAAAGTCAAAGTACCGTGATATTGAGAACCAAGATGTATGGAGAGCTATCGAGAATGATAGCGCGCCAATCAAAGTTATTCAGCCAACTGGGTCTGCGACTAGCTCTGAAACGGGTATAGAAATTAAAAACTCAGGTAAGTCTGAGCTGACTATTTCTGGTTTCAACTTCCGAACTACAGATGGAAAGAGCTTGCCTTCCGACTGGTCACTGAGTGTTAGCAACTTGCCTCCAAAACTGGATCCAGAAAATACACATATTTTCAACGTTAAGTATCAAGGTACCGATTGGGATCTAGCTCGAGCGACATTGGAGATTGTAAGTGATGACCCAACAGGGAATGCTCTTATTCCTTTAGTTGCTGTGCCTACTCCAATTCCAGGTCACAGAGCCATTGTCATTGAAAACAAAACACTTTCTACCATGTCGACATTTAGTGGTCGTGTAGGTTATAGCACAATGTTAGATCCGTATGCTCCTAGCAATCCGTACGCACCGTCTAACCCTTATGCCCCTACAAACCCATACGCACCAACAAATCCATATGCGCCTGCGGACCCTTACGCTGAGCCGAAGACGATTCAATCGTTCTATGGATATAGCTCGAACTCCTCTTCCAGTGCTCAGAAGGGTTCGAGTACTTATGGTCCTTACGAGTACCGTGCGCTATTTGCATTTGATTTAACTGCTATTCCAACAAATGCGAGAATCTTGAGTGCGAGATTGGAGAACAATCGAAATGTAGGCAATGCGGTTAATTTGTATGAAGGTACACAATCAGAATACCCGAACAACGAATCTGCAAAAGAGGACTTCGAATTTAGATGTGATGTAGGTATTGCACCTGAAAATTGCCCTCTGGGTCAGTTAGCAACTGGTAACTCGCCAGTGAAATTGAACTTCGGTGAACGTGGTATTGAAGAAATTCGCGATGCTATAAACAGCGGAGAAATCTTGAAAATTTCAGCATCTATTGCTGATGAAACTGGGTACCAGTGGTTTAGGTTCCAAGATTTAAAACTGGTTATCGAATTCGGTTATTAAATTTATCTCATTATAAGGGAGCACTATGCTCCCTTCTTTTACAATTATGTCTAGATTGATTAAACAATTTACATATCGAGATAGCGGCATTTGGCTGGTGCTTTTACCTATCACCATTGCTATCACGACATGTGTCCATTGGAATGGATACTTTTATAGTCATGACGTACCTAAATGGCTATTTATCGATGTACTATTGTCGATGTTCGTTCTTTCAAATCTAAGGAAATTGGCTTGTAAGTTATCCTACATAAGCTTTTTATTTGGCGCTACGGCGTATTGGATTGTGACCAGCTTTGTTTGGTCTAGTCATGTTTACGCTGGTATTGAGTTTCTATTTCGCTTTGTGTTATTTGGTCTTTCCTTTTCACTACTTGTAACGATTTACAACAGAGAACAGCGCAAAAATTTACTGCTAAGCTCTTCGGTGCTTTCTGCCACTCTTTTCTCTATTACTTTTTTTATCGAACGTTGGATGAATATTCCTGTGAATAATGGTGCGTTCACACCAATTGGATTTACTAACAATGCAGGACATATTTTCAACATCTGGATTCCGGCTCTATGCTATATCGCATGGTGTAACAGATTTAGGTTTGTATGGTTACTGGGAGTTTCTTTCGTCTTATTAAGCGTGCTGCACGTTCTGAATATCTCCCATATCAGAACTACCGTTATTGCTCTGGCTTTGGGTGGGCTTGTTTTTCTACTCTTGCAGTCAAGACATTTGTTTAAGCGAGGCAACCTATCTCTTCGAATGCCGCTGGTGGTTATTGGAATTGCATTATTAGTAGGGAATTCCACTTCACAATCATCATTTGCTCTTCCTCATACACTTTCTGCTTCAGTTAGTGCTATTGAAGAGCCCTTAGATAGCTATCGCCCTAGGCTAAATATGGTTCTCAATAGTTGGGATATGCTAAAGGAAAATCCATTTGGAGTAGGGGCAAACAATTTTGAGTTCCAGCATCCAGAGTACGCAAAAGTTGGCACTCATCAGGCTTCTGAATACGTAAGTGAAAAACAAATATTAAAAACACCGCATAACTTTCTAGCCAAGGTATTTACCGAACTCGGTTGGATCGGTGGAATCTTGTTTTCGCTAATCTACCTATGGCTTATCGTTAAAGCTTTCCAATTAACGATAGCAGAACCCAAATTTTGGTGGGTATTTGTCGCGCTATTCGCCTTTTTAACCCATTCACTTTTGAGCCAAGTTTTTCTCTCTCCGATGAGCTACATATTTGCAATACTGCTGTTTGCTGTACTTATTAGAGACAAACAAGAAGCAACTACAACGGAACGGAGTAACAAGTTCGCTTTACCCTCGATGGCAATATTTGCACTCATTGTGCCCGCATTGAGCTTCATAACCACAGTTTCTCATTTTTACCACTATCAGGGGGTCTCAAGCCAAAACATAGAAAAACTGGAGAAGTCAGTTTCCATTTATCCGGGAAATGAAGCAGCATGGCTTGAGTTGTCTATGGCGTACTTTTATGGTCCTAAGGATTTGGATTCAGCGATAACTGCTTCGGAGAGTTTTCTTTCTCTCAACCCCAATCATATATACGGTCGTCATTTCTACGGTATGTTACTTGTCTACAACAAAGACTGCGCGAAAGCTGTTCAAACATTAGGTGGGTTGCTTAAGTACTACCCGAGTTACAAAAAAGCTGAACATTTATTCAACCAGGCGCAAGATTGTAGCCTGCGTCAGCAAAATGAGTTACTGAGCTCTCGATAAATTGACTGGTCTCATTGAGACCAGTCTCAAACAAGTCAATCTAATTCGTCGACACTGGCTTGGAACGCATTCTTGAAACGGTTTCGCGTTCGGCGCGTTTGCATCTTTGTGGGGGTAAGCTTTGGTCGAGAAGCTTGAGATCTTCCATGACCATTTCACCCATATTAAGAAACGCGACATCCAAAGCGCCTGCTCGGTGGGCGGATCGGACAAAGCCTTCCAGGTTGCGAACCGGATGGTCTAAGGGTAGGGGTTCTTCAGGGAACACATCACTGGCTGCGATGATGTGTTTTGACTCAACAGCGTCCATCAAATCTTCAAAGTTGACGATGTTAGCCCGGCTGAGAAGAATAAACGCGGAGCCTGCTTTCATCTTGCTGAAAGCACTCTTATTCAGAAAATGTTGGTTCTCGCTGGTTACGGAGGCAACAACAAAAATCACATCACTTGTCGATAGCAACGTATCCAGATCAGCGGGTGTGACTTCGTGTTCTTTAAGAAGAGATTCCGGTAACCATGGATCGTAGGACTGAACTTTCGCCCGAAATCCTTTAAGCAGTTGATTGAGTGCTTTGCCTAAATCACCAAAACCAATGATTCCGACGGTAGCGCCCGATAGCAGACTGGCATTTGTATTTCCGTCGCCTCCCCAAAGTTCATTACCTTCTCTGAACATCAGGTCAGCGTTGATCAGATCTCTTTTCAACGCTAAGGCGAGTGCCACTCCAAGTTCAGCCACGGGAAGTGCGAATACCTGACCCGTTGTGACGACATGAATCCCCCTTTCGAATAGCAGAGGGTAGGGCATGTTATCGATAAGGTTACTCTCGACGTTAAAAATGCAGCGTAATTTTGACGCCTTCTGAATGAATTGCTCATCCAGTGGTGGCTGACCAATGATGTAGGTGATCTCAGAAATAATGTCATCGTTGAGGTCATTCACATCCTCACTTTCCATCTCAAGAATTCTGTATTGTTCAAAGAGCTGGGCTTTTCGTTCTGGTGAGAAAATCAAATCCAGTGTTCTGGGGTAAGGTGCGCTTACGATGAGGGGCGGTTATCTAGCGTCATATCCATTTCCTTTAACCGTTAAATTGAAACTGCCCAAGCTTGTTAAAAACATTGGGTTAAGAAGCAGCTATCCCCGGAAAAATGAATCAGTGGAATCCATGCACACTCAAATCATAGAAGAAAGCCGCTTGTTGCAAAATTGTAAAAAAATGAAAATAAATCGATTTACTTTTGGGTTGTTTGGTTATAATTTAACCCAAATGATAAAAAAGTAAATCGATTTATTTTTGAGGTTCTGCGTTCAGAGTTTAAGATGGTTCGAAGAGAATAATAGATATACCAGCAAAGGATTATGCATGCCCCCATCGAAGAAAAGACCATCAATTTACGACGTTGCGAAAATGGCATCGGTATCTCCGGCCACCGTCTCTAAAGTGCTTCATGGCGTAACAACCGTCAAAAAAGCTAACGTGGAGCGCATTAACAACGCCATCGAGGTTCTAGGGTATCGACCTGATCCGATGGCATCGGACATGAGACGGGAAAAACGTCGAATTATTGGTGTTGTTGTCCCTGAACTGGCGGGAGAATTTTTTTCAAACCTTGTGGCAAACCTCGAAAGGTATGTGGAGAAACGGGGTTACACCATGGTCGCTATGTCGAGCAACGAATGTGAGTCTCGCGAGCAGCACCTGATTGAGCGGTTAGAGGACTGGCGTGTAGCGGGGATCGTGTTAGCACCAGTCACCAGCGAACAAGGCATGGGCTCTGTAATGCTGGAAAAGTCCGACATAGATGCGGTACTGATTGACCGTGTTACCGAAAACAAAACATTTGATACCGTCAGTGTTGATGACGTAAGTGCGAGTAAACAGGTGGCACAAAAGTTATGTGAAGACGGGCACAGACACATTGCCGTTGTTGGGATTAACAGAGACAGGGCGACGACAAAAAGAAGGGTAGAAGGGTTCTTGTCGGTGACTCGTAACTGGGATGAAAAAGTGACGGTCGACCTCATTCTTCCCGAAGACATTGGCGAACTAAAACAAACCCTGAGTGAATATCTGGACGATAAAAAGCCCAGCGCTATGTATTCACTGTTTGCAAAAAGCACATTGATGACTTTAACCGAGTTCCGGCGCAAACATATACATTGCCCTGATGATATCGGGCTAATCGGGTTTGATGATGCAGAGTGGATGCAGGTGACTTATCCGTCAGTGTCGGCAGTCATTCAGCCTGTAGAGCTTATTGCCAAGCGTGCAATTGGCGCGTTATTTAACAGAATTGAAGGTTTAAACACGTCAGCAACTGCGGTAATGGAGTATTGCGATGTCGTTTTTAGGGAGTCCACCAAAAAGGTGGAGCAGTAACGTTAGCAGAGGTATCAAGCCGGTTATCTGAGAATCAGATGATCAAGACTAGGAAGTCCGGAGCGATGTACACATTAATGCACGCTCCTAATCTCGAAGGAGTGAATTATGCAATTCAGTAAATTCAAAAAAATAAACCGATTTATTTTTTGTTTTTCAGCACTTTCGGTAGCCATTAGCTCACCTTTAGCGCATGCAGATGGGGAAGTTGGCGTACTAATGAAAACCCTTTCCAACCCATTCTGGGGAGCCATGGGACAAGGGGTAGAGGATGCAGCAAAATCATCCGGCACACCTTACTTCATTCAGGCTGTTGAAAGTGATCAGGCGGCGGAATCTCAACTCAACGTGTGTAATACCATGTTGCAAAGAAAACCCAGTGCTTTGATCACTGCGGCAATTAACTCCACCAACTTATTGCCGTGCCTTTCTAAAGCGCAGGAGCGCGGTATTCCGGTTGTCGATCTGGACGGTAACTTAGACCCAGACATCCTCAAGCGAGCCAAAATCGATATCGCATTCCAGATAGGTTCCGACAACATCGCTGCCGGTCAGCAAGCTGCTCAGTACCTGACAGAGCAACTGGGTTCGGGTGCGAAAGGTGCGGTACTCGTCATTGAAGGGCTGTCAGGCAACATTACTGGTCAAAAACGCGTGAATGGCTTCACCGATAAACTGAAGTCGATTGCTCCAGGGTTGAAAGTGGTTGCGAGCCTGCCGGGTGACTGGGACCGTGGTAAAGCGGCATCGATCACCAATGACATTCTGATTCGTCATCCAGACTTAGTCGGTATTTTTGCTGCAAACGACGGAATGGCGTTAGGTGCTGTGGAGTCTGTTTACGCAGCCGGTAAAGGCGGTCAAGTGACAGTTATTGGTGTAGATGGTAACTCGGATGCGGTGAAATCGATCCAGTCTGGTCGCCTGAATGCGTCGATTGCACAATTACCTTATCTGGTTGGTAAGCAGGCAGTGGAACGCGTGAAGAAAATCATGAATGGTGAATCTACAGAAAGTGTTATCCACGTCCCAACGCTTGTATTGACGAAAGAAGTCATGGAGAGCGGTAAGGAACCGCTTTTAGAATTTGTTAAATAGATAACTACCCCGTTCAGTGCACAGTGGCTCTGTGCGGGGTCACTTTCAATTGGAAAAACAAGGATGTATTTCATGCAGTCTGAGCATGCCTCTAATTTTTGGATTCGATGGCAAAAGACAACGGTAGACAGGTTTCATGTAAGACTTGAATCGTTGGTCGTTCTTTTAGGGCTCTGCGTCGTAATGACCGCGCTTTCTCCCTATTTCCTTTCTGTCGATAACTTTCTGAACATCATTCTGGCGACGGCGACCATTGGTGTGCTGGCTATTGCTGCCACCTTTGTGATCGGGTCGGGTGGGCTCGACCTGTCGCTAGGCTCCGTCATGGGGCTAAGTGGTGTGGTTGGCGCGACTTTGGCAGTCATGTTTGATAGCGCACTGATTGGCATTGCTGGTTGTTTACTCGCCGGTGCAATGGCAGGAGGTGTGAATGGTTTTCTAGTCACCAGAGCGAAAGTGCCAGCATTCATTGTAACTCTGGGAATGCTGGGGCTTGCCCGTGGTCTGGCACTTGTCATCACTGATGGTCGGGTCGTTTATGGGCTGCCAGATTTTCTGGTTTATCTTGGACAAGGCAGACCTTTTGGTATCCCAATGCCCGCTCTGCTGTTTCTTATTCTGGCGTTTTCGATGCACATCGTACTCGCGTATACCCGATTTGGTCGCCACACGCTAGCGCTGGGTGATAGTGAACAAGCAGTAAAAACTGCTGGTATCAACGTATCCAGACTGCGAATCACCCTTTATACGCTGTCTGGCATTCTGGCTGCTGTTGCCGGTCTGATTTTTATGGCAAGGGTGAACTCGGGCGACCCAACTGCCGGGTTGAGCTATGAACTTACCGCGATTACCGCCGCCATTATTGGGGGCACCAACTTGTTTGGTGGCAGAGGTTCGATTCTGGGCACTCTGATTGGGGCTCTGATCATGGGGGTGCTGCAAAACGGTCTCAACCTGCTTGCGGTGCAAAGCTACTACCAACAGATGGCCATAGGCGCAGTACTGATTTTTTGCCGTCTTCGTCGATCAGTATCAATCAAAGGAGAGTAAATAATGAGTCTTCTTAGATTACAGGGAGTGAAAAAGCACTTCGGTGCAGTGCAGGTTCTGCAT
>NZ_AFWJ01000299.1 GCF_000222685.1 Vibrio nigripulchritudo ATCC 27043
GGTTGCGCATCGCTGAATCTGATCCTGGAACTTAACGTTATGCTCACGATACAAATCGATGCGCTCTTTCACGTCTGGCAATGCCAGAATTTCTTCGATGGTGTGGTTCTTACAGTAATCAATAAGATCCATCATCAGGTTGTAGTTTGAAATTCTGAATTCTCTAAAGCGTCCCAACCCTGTACGAGCATCCATCAGGAAGTTCAGAAGGTTCCAGCCTTGGGCGTCCAGTACTTCGTCGCGAGTAAACTGAGCAGAGTCACCTTTATCGACGGCAATCATCATGTCGTCCCACTCTGGTGGGAAGGCTTTCTCGCCGCCATAGTGTTCCCAGACAACACGAGCAGCAGAAGGTGCATTTGGATCGATAATGTGGTTTGGACGGTCCCCTGAATTACGCAGTGTTTCTGACAAGTGATGGTCAAAAACCAGATGCGCGCTATGAACATAAGGCAAGTTAGTTACGATATCGTCGCTTGATATTTCCACGATCCCGTCTTGCATGTCCTTCGGGTGTACGAATTTGATATCATCAATCAAATCTAACTTCTTAAGCAGCACTGCACATACAAGCCCATCAAAGTCACTACGGGTAACAAGCCGAAATTTTTTTTCAGACATTATTGCTTTCCTTGCCTGTTGTTGAACATTCACCAACGTCAAACTTACATTAATTTGACATAATACCTATTTCAAAACCCTAGTAGACTGGTATATAGTTCAGTTCGCAATGGAGTGGGTGTTTTAACCAAGCACTCTGAGCGATGAGCCTGTCAGTGACCGCTGATTTTGAATCTAAATATCACTGTTAATATAGACCTCTTCATCGGCTTTTTCCGCTACTGCGATTACATTTATGGAAAATTACCATTTATTATCATATTTTTAGGAATTCAAAATGCATAAGTCCGCTCTAATTGGTGCTCTGAGTGCAGTTATGTTCTTGTCTGGCTGTGCTGATGCATCCAGCAAAACCTCCGAATACACCAAGTTATCGATGGCAAACCCTGCGTCTATGTACTGCATTGAGCAAGGGGGAAAAATCCGATTCAAAGACTCAAAACAAGGTCAGGTTGGTATTTGTGTAATGAAAGATGGTACTGAAATTGAAGAGTGGGAGTTCTTTCGCCAACAGGGCTCTGGAAAAGAGACAACAGCGGAGTCTTCCTTAGGAATGTCTAACCCTGCTTCAGTCTTCTGTGAAGAAAGCGGTGGTAAGGTTGAGATTGAAGACACGGCAAGCGGTCAAATCGGTATCTGTGTGTTTGAGAACGGTACTCGCATTGAAGAATGGGAATACTTTAGACACCACTCACCAAAGGACCACTCCTAACATCATAGGGGCTCTGTCCTCAGAGCCCAACATTTCAGAAAACAGTGCTAACACTTCCACCAGCGATCAAAATCGGCAAGTTCAGGATCCAACATTCTGTTTAGCATGCTGAGGTTAACGTCCAACACGCCTAACGCTTCTCTTATGGTTTCCCTGTCCAAACTTTTCTCTGTTTTGGCAATGCATTGTTCTACTAAATCAAGCACGGAGCTCACTAAGTGCGCGTTCTCAAGCTCTGTCGTCAAAAGTGCCCTTGCTGTATTGAGTGCTTCTTTCGCCAACTGCAAAGGTGTTTCCCTAACCTGCTCTATCGGACGGAGAATGGCACCATAATACGCACCTTCCAGAAATACGCGGTACGTCGTTAGCTTTTCAATGCTTAAGAAAAGCTGACTCTCTATCGAGTTGTAAGGATAAGGCGGTGTTACGCGCTGAGTCAGATCATAAGGGATCGTGAGGTGGATACCTGACGCTTCGCATCTTTTCTTTAAAACACCTAAAAGCCCTTGTTCATCAATGAGCTTTTGAATTTCGAAGATTCTTTCAAGGTGATAATCGTTAGAAACAAGTACCAGCCGAACTTGCGAGCCAGAATTGTACACCTTTCGGTCAACTAGCACCTTTGCGAGCATACTGATGTTTTCAACCGTACTGGTCGACTGGTTTTCGATAAGAATGTCGTCGGGTAAGCAAAATGGCTTTTCTTTGGCAACTTGATTGAAGTATTGATGCATTTCAGCCGCTTCAGATACTGTATTACCCGGTGTTACACCTCCACAAAACCCCAACACAATATTGGAGTATGAGTCGGGTGATAGAGATTTTAAGAATTCAATCGCCGCATCGACACGGCTTTTCGATTCCAGAGTTAACCTGTTATCTACCAGGCGTTTACCTAAAACAACGATTAGAATTTGATGCATGTAATATACCCAAGTGACCTCAAGATGCAGGATTCAGAGCCTCATATTCTGTTCCAGTTAAAGCCTCTCTGCTTCAGAATCAAGAACGCAGCGGACTGACCTGTCCTTTTCTAGTTCTTTAACGATGAAATGGTACTGAATATGGGCTCCCAAGGGCGAGTTTAACTGGCTTCCATACTGCGTTACCGATTTTTGATTTAGACCCACTAGATCTTCAAATCGGTGTCTTGTCTGAAAGCCAGTTAATTCTCGCTGAACCAGACACCTTGAGATTACTTGGGTATAACTAAAACAAAATGCGAACCCTTGGGGCTCGCATTCATTGATTTATCTTGAGTACCGTTTAAGCACGGATTACTTCGTAACTGTGCGACATTTCAACGCCAGCACCTAGCATTAAGCATACGGAGCAGTATTTTTGCAGCGAGTCGAACACCACTTTTTCAACCAGGTTTTCGTCCAGCTCATGACCTGTTACTTTGAAATGGATATGAATTTTCGTAAATAGCTTTGGTGCCTCATCGCGACGCTCAGTCGTCAGCTCAGCGATGCAGTCGGTAACGTTTTGATTTGCACTTTTTAGACCATCAATGACATCTACAGAACTGCACCCGCCAGATGCCATAAGTACTGCTTCCATAGGACTCGGAGCGTGTTTTCCACCACTGCCGTCCATAACCATTGAGTGACCGGATTCAGAGGTTCCGATAAATTTGAAACCATCGACCCATTTAACTTCTGCTTTCATCTCTTTCTCTAGATCTTATTGTATGAGTTCCAGATGCTAACAGTATTCGAAGGTAGAACGCCACATTTCTTCTGCCTAAGAAGACATCTTTCTACGGACTTTCCTGAGATTTAAAAAAGATGAGTTAATACAGGTCGTTTAAACAGAAGGCAGTTGCTTTACGCCATAAAGTGACTGAATCACGTGCCTTCCAAACGCCCTGCCTTCATTACTCGTATAGACCGACTTGTCACAAATGGCACCAACATCGTTTCTTTCCCTGAGCTCTTCAAGCATGGTGCAGACAATGCGCTTCGCCATCAGCGTAGACAAACCTCTTCCTCGGAACTCAGGCTGGATGAAAACATAGTGAATTTGATAGAAATAGACTGGACGATTGTAAAAGCGCCCGCTCTCGACAATGTCCGTCCAGTAAGAGCAATAGCCAATAGGCTTCCCTTCCTCTGAAAAGAGCAGCAAGATGCGAAATAAATCCTGCTCAACCGACTGACGAAAACGCTTCTTACATACCATGCTGAAATGATCGAATGCTGACAACGTGACATTGTCACCAATCATTTCCCTACCAAAAGGGTTGATACACACCATGATTCCTATTCTCTTATTTTTATAATCCACTGATTTAATAGTCGTACATGATCGCAAGTTTTCAACTTAAGTTATGAACCAGTTTTTTTAAGCTGTTGAGCCGACTTTAAATTACAAATACAATCAATCACCTGTAGTTCGGGCGGTTTACTTTTCGGTTTCACCTTTCGCTCGTCAACTTATTCGGTCAACAGACTCAGATACACACGGGAAAGTCGATGGACAATCTTGCAAGCTCAATAACCCAACAGTTCCACTTACTCGAACAGTCCTGGTTCGGTGATGTCGTCATCATGACCAGCATCAGCTTCGTCGCCTGGATCGCCTGGCGAATCCTTTACGGTCGAATTGAAACGCTCGCGTCAAAAACAACCAATCGATGGGACGATGCGATTGTTCATTCACTTAAGACACCCATAAGTGCTCTGATTTGGGGCTGGCCAGCCATGGTTTCGATAGGTTTGATTTTGCAAACCTATCTGGAAAGTTCTCTTAACTGGCTCGAAACCCTGAAGCTCCTTCTTGGCATTGCTGTCGCTGTCTGGATAGTGCTGCGCTTAATTACCAATGTTGAAGATGAAATTTTGTCTCAGAAGAAAAGAGACGAAACCACGGTTCAGGCAATAGCAAAAGTCGCTCGTCTTGTGTTCATCATCATGGGGGTTCTGTCGGTGATGCAAAGCCTTGGGCTTAGCCTCTCTGGATTGTTAACTTTTGGTGGTGTCGGTGGTTTGATTGTCGGTCTGGCAGCAAAAGATCTACTTTCAAACTTCTTTGGCGGAATGATGATTTACTTTGACCGCCCTTTCAAAGTCGGCGACTGGGTCCGCTCACCTGACCGACAAATTGAAGGCACGGTTGAACGTATCGGCTGGAGAATGACTATTATCCGCACGTTCGACAAACGTCCGCTTTACGTGCCTAATTCGGTATTCAGTAACATTGTTGTTGAGAACCCGAGCCGAATGCTCAATCGAAGAATCTACGAGACTATCGGTTTAAGGTATGACGACAACAAAAAAGTGGATGCCATTATTGCCGATGTAAAATCCATGCTTCAAAACCACCCAGACATCGACACAAATCAGACGTTGATCGTCAATTTTAATGCATTTGGGGCTTCGTCTCTGGACTTCTTCGTTTATACCTTTACCAAAACCGTAAATTGGGTTCGCTTCCACGAGGTAAAACAGGACGTCTTGCTGAAAATAATGGCCATCATCCACGAGCACGATGCCGACGTGGCGTACCCAACTCAGACACTTAAGCTCGACCACCCCGAAGGTTTAGCAGGCTTATCTTCCCCTCCACAACAAGGTTGATTGTAGTACGGCGTTACTCATAGTGACGCCGTCACTTTAACTTTCATGTTTCTCTCGCCCACATGAATCCAGCCCGATATAATCCTCACTAGTAAAAAGGCTTTACAAAGACAATTTGCAAGGTATATTGCCCACGCAAACGTTTACGTGCCTATTTTTTGTCTTTAAAGGGGATTTAAATGCTAAGCGACATTGAGATTTGTCGAACCACTCCACTCTCATCTATCGATACCGTAGCTTACAACGCTGGGTTAGAGAAAACCGAATACACGCCTCATGGTCGCCATAAAGCAAAGGTATCCCTGAATACATTAGAAAGGCTAAAAGAAAATCCCGAAGGGAAACTGATCGTCGTTACCGCAATCACTCCTACACCACTGGGTGAAGGCAAAACAGTCACCACTATTGGGTTGTCTCAGGGGCTAGCCAAAATTGGCGAATCGGTCATGGCGTGTATTCGTCAGCCTTCTATGGGGCCAATCTTTGGTGTTAAAGGCGGAGCAGCAGGCGGAGGATACAGTCAGGTTGGTCCAATGGAAGAATTAAACCTCCATCTAACCGGTGATATCCACGCCGTAACCGCCGCTCATAACTTAGCCTCTGCTGCTATCGACGCACGTATCTATCATGAACAACGCCTGGGCTACGACACTTTCAGTGAACGAAACGGTATGAAGGCGCTTCGTATTGATCCGAATCGTGTTGTCTGGCGTCGTGTTATCGACCATAACGACCGGGCACTCAGAATGGTCACCGTGGGTCAGAATCAGCCAGAAAAAACCGTTAACGGGTATGAAAGACAGGATGGCTTTGACATTTCAGCAGCATCAGAGCTGATGGCCATTCTGGCCCTTGCCTCGGATTTGAAAGATCTTCGCAAACGGATCGGAAAGATTGTTGTTGCTTATGATTTGGATGGCAATCCAGTAACGACCGAAGACTTGCAAGTTGCAGGTGCAATGACAGTGACAATGAGAGAAGCAATAGAACCGACAATGATGCAGACTCTTGAAGGCGTGCCGACTCTGATTCACGCCGGTCCTTTTGCAAATATTGCCCACGGAAACTCTTCTATTATTGCCGACAGTATCGCCACTAAGCTTGCAGACTACACAGTAACCGAAGGCGGTTTTGGTTCCGATATGGGCTTCGAGAAAGCCTGCAATATAAAAGCTAACATGTCCGGAAAAACGCCAGACTGCGCCGTTGTGGTTGCGACGTTACGTGGGTTAAAGGCGAATTCAGGTCTTTATAATTTAAGACCCGGGCAACCACTTCCCGACTCAATATTCCAGGAAGACGCTCAGGCTCTGGAAGCAGGTTTTGAAAACCTCAAATGGCATTTAAACAACGTTGCGAAATATGGTGTTCCAGCTGTTGTTGCGATCAACCGTTTCCCCCAAGATTCTGAAGAAGAGCTCAATAAACTGGCTCTGCTTGTTCAGGCGCACATACCGGAAGTAAAAGTGGCGATCAGCGATGCGTTTGGTCAAGGAGGTAATGGTGCGGTGCAACTTGCCAAGGCTGTCGTGGAATCATGTAAAGAAGAAATACGCTTTGCCCCACTCTATAAGCTTGAGCAGCCTTTGGAGGAGAAAATCATGGCAGTAACTGAGCTAGGATACGGCGCAGGCGCTATCAAACTTTCTGAACAGGCAAAAGTGCAGCTCGCTCAGTTTAAGGCACAGGGGTTTGACGGGCTTGCTCTTTGTATGGCGAAGACTCCTTTGTCTATATCAACAGACGCATCAGTGAAAGGGGCTCCGAACGGATTTGATGTCGATATTCGCAAATTCAAGCTTTGTGCCGGTGCTGGATTTATTTACGCGTTATGCGGGAATGTCATGACCATGCCGGGGCTTCCGGAAAAGCCTGCGTTTATGAATCTGGATATCGACGATGAAGGCAACATTGTTGGTTTAAGCTAATGCTAGTTTAAGTTAATGTTGGCTTAATAAAAGTTCCGAACCGAACTAGCAAAAAGGGCGCCCCTCAGGTCGCCCTTTTTATATCCGCTGAATAAGCTTAGTAAGCCGTAATAAACATCAACTCTACTCGTCTGTTACACGCCATACCCTGTTTAGAAAGGTTTGAACAAGAAGGCATGTGTTTACCGTAACCTCGTGTGTAAACGTTGGATGGTGGCACACGTTCGCGAGTCAACAGCATTTTCACTTGCATTGCGCGTTTATCAGACAGGGAATCATTTATCGTGTTGCTGCCAGTACTGTCGGTGTGACCGTCGATTACGGTTTTAATATTGGGCTTACTTGCGAGAAACTGCCCTAGCCCGGTTAGCCAATATTGCGATGCGTCTGTAACGTAAGCTGAGCCTGTTCTGAAGTGAATGCGCTTGCTCAACTTAATAACTGGGTGTTGACCAGGTACAACGTTGTAGCCAATACCATTCTGATCCATGTAATTCATCAGGCTTTGAATATCGGTCACGTTCTTTTGACCAGAAGGGCTTCTGACAGGCGATGCCATTGTCGCCATGGTCTTGACTTCTCGCTGAATGTAGCGGGTCTGAGTCTGGGCAACCGCCATTTCTTCAACGTCCTCTCCTCCCCAATCTGGATAGATGAGTTCGGCGTCGGAGCGCGGTGCCGTTTCCAGCATGTTTGGCGGCTTGATCGCAGCACAACCTACCGTTGTTACACTGAGAAAGATACAAGCCAGTTTGAGAAGTCTTGTCATAACACTACTGATGCTCTAATTAAACACAGGGCAAATGAAGCAACCAGATTCAGAGCCATTCGCCTGTCGCGAATATCCAAATGCAAATCGGTGGTTCATAAGGTCACAATAACTTTATCGGCATACATCTCAAAACTTTAGGAAATTCTCAGAAGTACCGAATAACGCTTACCATGTGACTAAAAATTTTGAGTCTACTGTAAAATATTAGTATGTCAGCGACCAAAATTCTTCTACTATACCCTCCTCATTCGTATCAGTGTATTCACTATGATTAAACGTAAATTTTCAAGTCTTCTGATTTTGTTTTCCGCCCTCTTTCTTACCGCCTGTAGCGACGACGGATTGCCAAAGCAAGGGACTCATTTTCAAATGCTTCCTACAGAACTGGACCAAACATTAGTTAGCCCGGTTACCGAAGTCTTTTCTTTGAACTGTGGTCATTGTCGAAACATGGAAAAATTCGTCCCGGAACTTGAAGACGAACTGCAAAAGCAGATTGGAAAAGTGCACGTCACGTTTAACGAAAGCGCCCAGATTTCTGCTTTGATTTATTACGCCGCAGCCATGCAGGTGGAAGGTGTTCCCGACCATATTATGATGGACGAACTGTTTGCCGCAGCACAGATGGGAAGTGGACATACTCAAGCTGAAATCAAAGCGGCAATGGAGCGTGTGTTCCATTCTCGTGATTTAGTCAGCCCATATGACTTTGATGAAAGCATGCAACAGAAGCTATTCAAAGAAATTGAAGTTGGAGAAACGGTCACGCAGCAGGCGCAGATCAACGCTGTACCCACCTTTATCGTTAACGGTAAATACCAGGTTGTAACGTCTGGACACAAAGATATCAAAGACATCGCTAAAACGATAAATTATCTTCTTTCACTTTAATCTTTACCCCCAAGCAGCCATACGGAGCTTGGACGTAACCATAGACCAGAAACATAAGGAATCACCGTGTCTAAGTTTGTTTTCCCTATCGTCATTTTTATTCTTGCCGCTTTTTTCATCTATCGTACTTGGACGAATCACAAAGCGTCAGAAGCTAACTTTACTCAGGGTCAGAACTTCCTGATGCAGAATAGTCAGAAAGAAGGTGTTGTAACCACTCAATCTGGTCTCCAGTATGAAGTCCTGACTAAAGGCGATGGTACAACTCATCCAGGCGCGACGAGCTACGTAAAAGTCCACTATCACGGTACGTTGCTAGATGGTTCTGTGTTTGATAGCTCTGTAGACAGAGACGAGCCAATTTCATTCCCTCTTAATAAAGTGATTCAGGGTTGGCAGGAAGGCGTTCAGCTGATGGTTGTTGGAGACAAGTTCCGATTCTTTATTCCGAGTAATTTGGCTTATGGAAAAAATGGTACCGGTCCTATCCCACCGGGTGCAACTTTAATCTTTGAAGTAGAGTTACTTGAATTGAACTAACACAAGAAAAAGACCGCCGCACAGGCGGTTTTTTATACTTCTTAAACACCTAGCTCGATATTTTCAATAATTTGCAAAAAACTATTTTTTAAACTACTAAAGTTTTTTCTTCTCCCTCCGATATAATGTCAAACCTTACCTAAAAGGTTGCCGACATATAATTTCGATTTCTATGAAACCAGTGAATCATAGTAATAGAAAATCATTTGCAACAACCAAAGTCTCAATAATAAGAAATGTGAATCATTTTTGAGATCTTGTTGCATGATGAATCTCTAATGTCATTATTTTTAATAAGAACACGGATGCAATGCTATTGATAAACTTTAAGGAAATTAACAACCTGCACACTGACATATAAATGTAATGTAAATGTCACATTTATTTGTAGCGTGAGTCTCATTTCTAAATTAAGTTTATGAATATTGATGATAATTGTATTTATCATTAATGATGCAAATATTAATAAAAGAAGTATGCTTATGAATATTAAGACTCGTTTAATTCTTTTAGGATTAGTTTCAATCTTAGGTGTCGCCACTATTTTGGGCGTTTCCACATTCTCCACAAAAAATATAAGTGAATTAGGTCAGGCTCGAACACAGCTTTCCGATTTGCAAGTTAGTCTTTTGATGCTGCGAAGAAATGAAAAAGATTTCTTGCTTAGAAAAGACCTTAAGTATTTGGATAAATTTGGTAAAAACGCAGATAATTTTCTTTCAATTAATGCCGGCATTGCCAATACTCTTGCTAAATATGACATTCCCTACCCAGACCAGCTTGTTGCCGACTTAGACTTTTATAAAAACAGTTTTACTAAGATGGTTAATGCTTATAAAACGCTCGGTCTGAAAGAAGGCGAAGGTTTGATGGGTGCATACCTTGCGGCATATCAATCCGTTTTCGATGGCGCTAATAATACCGACAAAATTACCTTAGACTCTTTTCATGAATCCGTTTTACAAGGTAACTACGACCCTACCCTTCTTGGCAACTTGGGTAATGCAGAGCTCAAGTCAACTGCACAAAATGTCGTTAAGCAGTTGGAAATCATTGGTCTCAAATACAATGTGGGTATGTTAGGTGGCGTACGAGGTGCTTCTCATAAGATAGAGAAACAGTTTAAAGCCTCCGCCGAAATCCTACAGACTGGTGTATCCAAATATGAAGAACAAATCGTCACAATAAAATGGGGAATTACTCTCGTAGTAATCATCATCATTATTGCGGTTGTTGCTCAAATTTCGGTATCAATCAATTCAATGATGAATAAGCTGCTTACGACCATTCAGGAGATCTCTGAAACCAATAATATTGGTATGAGAGTCGACATTAATGGTAAGAGCGAACTTTCAGAGCTGGGTAAATATTTTAATCAGTTGCTTGATAGCATTGAAAAACTGGTTTCCGGTTCTCAAGTGAAGTCCAAAGCCTTGTTTGGTAGCACGGAAAGCATGCATACACAGCTGCAAGGCGTTATTGAGCAGTTCGATACACAGGCTCAACATACAGGCTCTATGGCGACTGCGGTTCAGGAGATGGTATCAACCATCAGCGAAATTTCTGAAAGCACAGCGGTTGCTGCTGAAGGTGTGAATCAGGCAGCTAACAACGCGAAAGCGGGTCGAGATGTTGTAAGCAGCACGGTAGACAACATCAACAGCCTTTCTGGTACGTTGGCTAACAGCCAGGCATCCATCAGCTCACTCAACCAGCATGTTGATCAGATCGGTGGTGCGGTTGTGATGATTCAGGAAATCGCGGAGCAGACTAACTTGCTGGCGCTTAACGCAGCAATTGAGGCGGCACGTGCGGGTGAACAGGGTCGTGGATTTGCTGTGGTAGCAGACGAGGTCCGAGCTCTCGCCAGTCGAACGCATCAGTCAACTGAAGAAATCACTTCGGTTGTGAGTGCGATTCAGGCGCAAATGTCTACAGTAGTAAGCGACATCGAAACCTGTAACTCCCAGGGCGATCAGACTAAGCAATACTCTCAGACTCTTGATGACAGCTTTACTCAAATCATCTCTGACATGGATTCTATCCAGAGCAACTCAGAAAGAATTGCCTCTGCGATTGAAGAACAAGGGATTGTGATGAATCAGGTAAGTGAGTCGATTACCGAGCTTCAATCAATTTCTGACAACAACATACACTCAGCTAAGCAGTGTATGGAAGAAGTGGATGGCGTATCCAGTCAGGCTCATGACATGGATGAAGCCGTTGCTCAGTTTAAAACAAGTTAACTGGCATGAAGATGTAAAAAAACCCAGCATAAATGCTGGGTTTTTTATTGTCAGTTCATCACTGAACTCTTATCGCAAACCGTGTAGGAATTCGTGACGAGTCGCCGGGTTAGATTTGAATATCCCACCTAACGCAGTGGTTGTGGTTTCGCTGGTCGCGTCCATAACACCGCGTGATTTCACACAGTAGTGCACGGCATCCATTGTTATTGCAACATCGTCTGTTTCCAATAACGTTTGCAATGCAACCAAAATCTGCTGAGTCATTCTTTCCTGCACCTGAGGGCGCTGCGCGAAAAAGCGAACAATGCGATTGATCTTCGAAAGACCAATGATCTTTTTGCGCGGAATATAAGCAACAGCAGCTTTGCCATCTATGGTTACAAGGTGGTGTTCACAAGTGCTGGTTACGGTAATGTCTTTTACACGAACCATCTCGCTACACGCCATCTTGTTGTCGATTACTGTGATTTTTGGGAAGTTCTTATAATCCAGACCTGAAAATATCTCGTCAACGTACATTTTGGCGATACGATGTGGAGTCTCTTCAAGGCTATCATCCGACAAGTCCAGTTCCAAAAGCTGAAGAATTTCGCGCATGTGATGTTCGATACGCTCTTTCTTCTCTTCTCGACTCACGCTGTTTGGCGCCATTGGAGTCTCGATGCCCTTTTCTACCAGTGCTTGCTGAACTAACAGCGCTGATTCACTCAAACCAGGCATGTGTACTTCTCCCATGCAATCTTTTACCCCTTTTGGATGGCTGACAAGCATACTCGCATTTTGGAATAATTACACCCATATTTTAAGAGAGGTTTTGGGGCTAAGACCTTAAATATGCTATTGTTCAGCGGTAAATAACATAATGATAAATGGGAAATAATATGGGTTGTTGTGACGCGCCGGGATTAATGCCGATAGAAGAAGCCATGAGCAAAATGCTCGATTCTGTTAACGCTTTAAGCAATATTCACACATTACCAATTTCAGAAGCTTGCGGTTTTGTTCTTGCCGAGCCTTTACGCTCCCCAATTCATGTTCCGCCTTTTCATAATTCTGCCATGGATGGTTATGCCATCCGTCGGGACGAATTAGCCAGAACTCCAACGATGCCTCTTGGCGGGAAATCCTTTGCTGGTCAGCCTTTTGAGGGTAACTGGTCGCCTAACACCTGCATTCGTATTATGACAGGCGCACAAATCCCAGAGGGATGCGATGCTGTAATCATGCAAGAAAACACAAAAACATACGAAGACGGTTCTGTTGAATTTCTTCAAACGGATGTCGCCCTAAATAACAATATCCGACCCATCGGTGAAGACATTAGCGAAGGCGATTTAGTTCTCGACCAAGGTCACCGACTCACCCCACGTGACATACCTATGATTGCGTCGCTGGGTATTGCGGAAGTTCAGGTTTATAACAAACCAAAAGTCGCATTTTTCTCGACTGGCGACGAACTTAAACCTGTTGGTGAAACACTTGAAGCTGGTCAAATCTACGACAGCAATCGCTATGGAATCAAAGAACTGATTCTGAATTTTGATTGCGAAGCGATTGATTTGGGCATTATCCCTGACGATCCGGAAACGCTAAAACAAACCTTTATCAAAGCTCAGGACTTAGCCGATGTGGTTGTGACTTCAGGTGGTGTCAGCGTTGGTGAAGCGGATTACACCAAGGACATTCTGGAAGAACTCGGAGAAATCGGTTTCTGGAAACTGGCCATCAAACCGGGGAAACCATTCGCGTACGGTAAGCTGGACAATGCTTTGTTCTGCGGGCTTCCTGGAAATCCGGTTTCTGCCATGTTGACCATGTATGTATTGGTACAGCCTCTGCTCGCTAAATTAGGCGGTCACTCTCAATGGAAAGCTTCCGAATCCATCCCTGCTACCACCCGCTCAAGGTTTAAAAAGTCTCCGGGTCGTACTGATTTTCAACGAGCGATATACAGCATTGAAAACGGTCAGTTCTTTGTTGAGTCTACGGGTAACCAAAGCTCTGGTGCATTTCGTTCTATGAGCCTTTCTAACTGTTTCGCTGTGTTAGAGCGTGAACGCGGCAACATAGAACAAGGCGAAACCGTTCAAATCCAATTGTTCAATCACACCCTATATTGATTGGTGCCGATATGGATATTCTTTCTGATGAAGAAATGCTGAGGTACAACCGACAGATCATCCTGAAAAATTTTGATTTCGATGGTCAGGAAGCACTCAAAGAGTCTTCGGTTCTGATTTTAGGCGCAGGCGGTTTAGGCTGCGCTTCTTCTCAGTATCTTGCGACGGCAGGGGTTGGCAAAATCACATTGGTTGACGACGATAAAGTCGAGCTATCTAACTTGCAACGTCAAGTTCTGCATTCAGACAGCACTATCGGCATAGACAAAGTTGAATCTGCTAAAGCTTCTTTAGAAAAACTGAACCCTCACATAACCATAGAGACGTACAACAAACGTTTGGACGACTCCGAGCTTGCTTCTCTTATCAAGCATCACGATTTGGTGCTTGATTCAAGTGACAATGTCACAACAAGAAACCAGCTCAATCGAATCTGTTTTGAATTGAAGAAGCCATTGGTTTCAGGTGCCGCAATTCGCATGGAAGGGCAAATCTCTGTCTTCACTTACCATCATGAAGACGCCTGTTATCAGTGTCTGAGTGCCCTATTTGGTGACCAGGCACTGTCTTGTGTTGAAGCTGGGATCATGGCACCCGTTGTTGGAATCATTGGCGCAACTCAGGCTCTTGAAGCGATAAAAGTGTTAGCAAATTATGGTCAGCCATGTACCGGAAAGATATTAATGTTTGATGCGTTGTCTCTTTCCTGGCGTGAAATGAAGCTGCCAAAGAACCCGAATTGCACCGTTTGTAAGTAGCTTTATCAATTTCTAAAGCCCTCCAGGCGAGGGCTACCATCCTAAATTCTCATCTCATATTCTCAATTTGAATCAATCCCAATTCAATCTGACATTTCAATTGAGAACTCCAAATTTCTCATTTTAATAAACCATTAAATATCAATACCTTATAACTGGCACGCAACTTGTATAAAGGAGTTTAAGCCGACGGAGATTAAAGGTGATAGATATGAATAAAAAACTTATGGGTGCATTAACACTTGCTATGGCTGGAATGACTCCTGCTATCTCTTCTGCAAGTACAGTTACAGCTTTCGAGACATGCCCAAGCAAGGCATTCTTATTTCAGAGCAGCCCGGTTGAAATCTGGGGTGTTAACCTGGTCACTGGTACCACAGAACTGTTGAACAGTGCCAGCCCTTACAACGGTAACATTAACGGTGTGGGATTTGACTTTGGCTACGCAAATGGCGAAGACGAGTCAGCAGGAACCGATAAGCGCTTCATTTATGGTTACGACACGACGAACAAGAAAGTAGTAAGAGTCGGTAACGATTACAGTGTGCAAGTTCTGAACGTGTCAGGGCTCCCTTCCAGCACTTTCTTTGTTGGTGATGTATACAACCGTACTTACTACCTCTATCGTAAGAACACCGGTCTGTACAAAATCGACCTGACTCCACTCGATTCCGATCCCAATGCAGCGCTAACACTGGAACTCATTTCATCTAACTCCAGTGTAAATCTGACCGATTTCGCTTTTCACCCTGGAAACGGAAAACTTTACGGCGTAGATAACAACACAGGTAAGCTTCACGAATTTGCGACAGACGGCAGCGGAACCATTACTGAAATTGGAGATGTCGGTCAGTTAGGTACATTCGGCGCGGGCTATTTTGATGTTAACGGTTACTACTACGTGTCAAGAAACTCAGATGTGACTTCCGGTGGTGTCGTAATCAGAGAAGGAGGGAAAATTTACCGAATCGACCTTTCTTTGGATGAGAGCGGTAACATCAACCCAGACAACATCACTGCCATTGAATTCGCCACCGGTCCAACTTCCAATCAAAACGACGGTGCACGATGCGCTAACGCACCTGTCATCGACGAAGACTCAACTATTGATTTTGGTGACGCGCCGGATGCCTACTCTACCCTACTTCTGTCAAACGGTCCTCGCCATGAATTAGACGGTTTGACCTGGATGGGTGTATCGACACCAGACGGTGATGCGGATGCTGCACAGTCTCCCGATTCCGACAACACGATTGGCACCGCCGATGAAGACGGCGTTGGCTTGGTCACTTCCATTGAAGCCGGTCTGGACAGCGTGATAACCGTTTACGCATCAACATCCGGTTACCTTAATGCATGGATGGACTGGGAAGGAAACAACCAGTTCACCGATTCAGATGATCAGATTCTGACCGACTATTCTCTTTCTGCGGGTCTGAACACGATTGTTCTCACTGCTCCTATCACTGCGGTAGCTGGTGAAACTTGGTCTCGATTCCGCTTCAGCCAACAGTCAGGGCTGAACTACTACGGCGGCTCAACATCTGGTGAGGTTGAAGACCATCAAATGACCATTGCTGACGTAGATACAAGAGAAGAGTACTTCCCTACGAACGAAGGTTACGTCACTCTGGCTTATGAAGATAACTGGCCGGAAACAGCTGACTACGACATGAACGACCTTGTCGTCCGTTACCAGATTAAGCAAGTACTTAAGACTGTCAGTGGCACAGAATACGTCGCTAAATCAGTCATCAAAGGAACACTGGATGCGGTCGGTGCAAGTTACCGCAGTGGGTTTGCAGTAAACATTCCGGGAGTGGACCCAACTAACGTCGACACAACCAAAACCCGTCTGTATCACAACGGTTCTTTGGTCAGCTTTGAAACACTTGAAGAATCGGACAACAACGAAACCACTTTCATCATCATTGAAAACGCGAAAGATGCTCAGTCTTCCAACTGTTCGTACTTCAGAACCCAAAAAGCCTGTCGCGAAGATGTCGCATTAGAGTTTGAGTTGCATGTCAGCTTCATCGACCCAACACTGAATGGTTCAATTGGCGCCATGCCATACAAACCATTCATCTTTGGAACACCTGGCTTTGCACATGGATCTATGTTCAACACGCCTCCTGGTCGCAGTTTAGAAATCCACTTACCGGATAATGCGCCAACCAGCAAGTTCGACAGCAGCTTCTTCAGCCTACCGGGGGATGACGACTCCAACTCAGGCAGCGGCAAGTATTTTAAAACGACGAACAACCTACCGTGGGCAATCATGTTGTTTGAGAATGCCGAAGTGGATACTCAGTGGATTTGGCCAACCGAAGGGACGGATTTGCTCGAAGCGTATCCAAAATTCCAGGAATATACAGAGTCTGGTGGTGAAACATTTACAGACTGGTTTGAAGCATCAAATGCCGTTGCCGCGAAATGTTACTAAGGGAGAAGCATCATGAAAAATCTTAGCCTAGCAATTATTGTAATGTCGTCCCTTACAGCATGTGGTGGAGGCGGCGGTGGCGGAGACGCAAGCAGCGGAAATGCGTCTTCACCTGCACCGAGCGAATTGCCTGCTGCAAGCCCGGCAATTAAGACCAGTGACTTAGTCGCACCAGACGGGTTTGATTACAGCCCGATTGAGAACCGCTCAATGTCTGTGGATATTTCAGCTACATCAGTGGCAAGAGCTTATCTTTCGGTTTATCGCAACTACCACACGCTAGACGACGGTACTCTTCTACCTGACTACGGTAGCCGAATCGTTGCCATGCCACTGAAAGATGGAAAAGCAGATATCACCTTGATTGTCTCAGACAGTTCAAACGACCTTCTGGGAGAAATCTGGTTCTACGATGGTAGCCAGCCGCTACAACAGAAATTCTACGCATCGCAAAGCAGTTGGAGTTGGTAAGCTCCCCATGAAATGGCGCAAAGCATAAGAGGGACCGCTTTGCGTCATTTCAACCTTTCAATACATCTCCGTCAGGGTTACCAGGTTCGTTCACCCATAGCGACCTGGGAGCCCAATTCCAAAGTAAAGCCTTTTCCGAATTCCGGATATTGCTTTGCCATTTTCTCAATAACCTGTTTGCTGTCTTTACTGTTTTTCACCGCTTTCTCAAAATGCTTTAAATATTCCTGAGTAAAGTCGACAGAAGATAACGAGAATTCAACACCTTCAGTGGCATGCCCCGGCACTACAACGCTTGGTTTAAGCGCTTTAATTGAAGACAGCGCCTGTTGCCATACCTGACGGGATTCCGGTGTTGGTGTATCTGCCATCCAAACATGTTCGCCACCAACCACGTTGATACCGCCCACTACGGCTTTGATTTCAGGGATCCAGACATAGCTGCGTGCTTTGTAGTCTTTGTCCAGACCTTCAATACTCAACGTATGCCCTTCTAGGGTGATCTCATCGCCTTTCAATACCGCAGGAATAACGGGGTGTGTTGGTGCATTCATTCCCAACTCAGGTCCCCATACCGATAGCTTAGTATTCAGCTTCTTCGCAATAGCATCGGCCGTCGATTGTGTAGATACGATATTCGCGTTAGGAAAAGCTTTCTTAATCACTTCAAGACCGAAGTAGTAATCAGGATCGCTATGGCTGACATAAACGGTTTTCAGATCTTTACCTAAATCGAGTATATCCGCCACTAAACGATGGGCGTCCGACTTTTTAAATAGACCATCAATCAGTACCGCTTCTTTCTCTCCAGTAACCAGCACAGACTTAACATTGAAGCTGTCTTCACCAGCGTTAAATACATGCAGTTGAAGCGGCTTGGTATCACCAATTTTTTCCAGTTCTGCCTGAGCACCGAAAGACATCATGCCCATCAAGATGGACGAAGCAATAAGGGTATTTTTCATAGTTTGTTCTCTCTCTCAAAACGTCCGCTCATTTTATAAGTCCAAATAAACGAATAAATAGACCAAATAAAACATCTGTGTTACATAAAACAGAACAATGGAGATTCCCATGAAAAGTATTGGCAGAGATCTGTTTAAGTTGGTGGTGTATGCCCACGTAGTCCGAACAGGGTCTTTTACCCGTGCCGCAGACGCGCTCGACATTAGCCGTTCGGTGGTGAGCAAGCATATAGATGATCTGGAAGAGAGCCTGTCCGTAAGGTTGCTGAACCGCACGACACGTACAGTGACCATGACTGAGGTGGGTTCCATGATTTATCAGCACGCCGAAAATATCATGAGTGAATACAGCGAGATCGCCTCACGTTCAAGCAGTGAGCACTCGATAATCAGCGGTAATGTGCGAATCAGTATGCCCATCGATTTTGGTGCAACAACGCTTATGCCGATTCTGGCGGACATAAAACGCCAGCATCCAGAACTTCATATGGAGATCATGTTTGATAACCGAGCAGTCAATCTTCTGGAAGAAAACGTAGATGTGGCGATTCGGGTCGGCTGGCTGAAAGAAGAAAACTACCCAGTAAGAAAACTCGGTTCGACCGAACACTGGATATGCGCATCCGAAAGTTTTGGAAATCAGGTACAGAGCCTTAATCATCAGACACTTGTTTCTCTGCCCTGGATTCAGAACAGCCAGCTCTCTCGACGAATTCAGATGAACGCGCCGGATAAAAGTAAAGTTTTTTGCGAACCCGCCGCTACAATCACATGCAATACGGCACAAGCTACACGGTTAATGGTTTTGGAAAACCTTGGTCTGAGTTTGTTTCCGGCGTTCTATGTTTACGACGATATCAAGCAGGGTCGAATGATTCGAGTTTTGGATGACTATGAGTTACGTTCTGTCGAATTTTATGCCATCTTCCCTGCTCACCCTATTCCATTTAAGTCCCGGATTCTGGTCGATACCATCGCGGAACGGCTAAGGGGATTACCAATGATAGACGCCTGACATTCTGCAATACTGCAAAGAAACAAATTCCATCATAACGTAAGGAGAACGTAGCATGGCAAAAGCTTTAGTCACCCCAGAATGGGTATCTCAACGAATAAATGATCAGAAAGTTGTCATTCTTGATGCCAGTCTGGACTTGATGATTCCCGGTGCACCAGAACCCGCGAACGCAGGCTACATTCCAGGTTCTCTGCGATTCGATTATGACAAAGTAGTCTACGATAAGTCGTCTCCACTGCCTCATATGCTCCCACCAGAACACGAATTTCAGGCTCATGCCAGAGCAATGGGAATCGATAAAGACAGTGTGGTCGTTGTCTATGATCAGGCAGGCACATACGCTTCTCCTAGAGCATGGTGGATGTTTAAAACTATGGGGTTTGACTCCGTGTATCTGCTTGAAGGCGGTCTGAGAGCCTGGATTAACGCAGGTTACAAAACCCAATGTGCTTTGAGTACACCTATAGGTTTCGGCAATTTCATAGCCAAGCTGAATGAAGATTTAGTATATAGCTCACGTGACATACTAAATTCGATCTCCAGAGAGAATACTTACACCTTTGACGCAAGACCACGAGCCAGATACGAAGGAAATGTAACTGAACCACGTCCGGGAGTGAGATCCGGAAGGATCCCAGGTTCGCATAGTCTTCCATTCGGCGAACTCATGAATGGTGACAAGTTCAAACCAGTTAGTCAGCTAACTCATCTATTTAATAATTGGGATATTAATTCAGAAAGTCAGCTGATTTTCAGTTGTGGATCTGGTGTTACTGCCGCAATTTTAGCGCTTGCTGCTTATGAAGTTGGGTTTGAAAAGTTTTCTGTCTACGACGGGTCATGGACTGAATGGGGTCAGAGAATTGAGCTTCCTATAGAAGTTGGTTAATCTCTCAAAAATAGTAACAAAACATAACAATTGAGTGACAACTCAGTTAGTTTTTGGATAATTCACGTCTCCCTACAAAAGTCACTGTACGGTATCAAGGAAGTCAAAGGTAGTAATGGCAGACCTAAAACGGAACATCTGGACATTGTATAAACTGCTTTTGCTTATAAGCAGTACGATATTTTTGTTCATCGCATGGCAACAGTGGTTAAAAGTAGAGCGTTCACATTCGCAAGAGCAGTTTAATGCCGTTCAAATCTTCACAAACGGCATTACTTCTTTGCTGAACAACCAGGAAATGGTTCTGGACGTGCTCGGCGATCGTTTGTTGTCGGAAAACAATTACGAAAGTGATGATGCCAGTCAGGAATGGCTGGATCGCCTGTTAAGTATCAACAATAGCATTGCCGCATTTGGGCTCGCCGACCCCTATGGCGAAATACATCTAGTCAGCTCTAATTTAAGCAAATTCACCCAACCTAACCTGCTTCATAAAGAAAGTACTCGCGAGTCATTTGCCAAAACTCTCACCAGTTATTCAATGGTTCTTGGGCGTACTTATTACAAGGAAGACATCGACGAATTCATCCTGCCTATTCGCAAAGCCATCAGAGATGAATCCGGAAATGTTCTGGCCGTCATGACGGCAGGCTTGCAACTTGATCAGACTACTCTCTTCAACATACGGCTGCACGACAATTACGAACATAAAATAGGCGTGATTCGAGACGACTATTTTGTTCAGTTTATGACAACGCCAGAAAGAAACGGCATTGACTACAACACGCCAATTTCAGAGCGATACTTCGACAACATGTTGAACAGTGTTGCCAAATCCAACGGTTATACTCTAAAGGATTTGAAAAAAGTTGAGTCTCCAACGGTAGGTTATGTGCTTGATCAGCAGAAGCCGGGGTTATACGCGATTCAGTATATCCCCCGATTCGATATATGGACCGTTTCTGAAATTGATCTGCGCCACGTAGTATTTGAGTATCTCGGGGTTATGGCGGTTTACATTGCCATTTTCTTAGCGATTCAGGCCGTGTTCTTCCTGTTTGTTCGTTCCATCGATAAACATGAAAAAGATCGTCACGACGAGCTTCTGTTTCAAGCGAATCATGACCCGCTAACGCAACTACCTAATCGTCATTATTTGCGCTCGCACATTCATCGCTGGCTGCGCCCCACTGCTCCTCCGTTTTCAATCCTTTTCATGGATATGGACCACTTTAAAAATGTGAATGACAGCTCCGGTCACGATCATGGTGATAAAGTTCTGGAAGAAATTGCAGCAAGGCTACGTTCTATTTCGGACGATCAAACGCTTCTGATTCGTGAAAGCGGCGACGAGTTTATTATTGTGACGTCATTAAGCGATCATTATGAATTGAATCGCTTTGCGAACAACATTATTCACAATCTCTCGAAACCCTATGAGATAGATCAGTTCAGCTTTATTCTTGGTTGCAGTATCGGTATTGCACAATATCCTGAACACGGCACCAGCCTGGATACCCTGCTCCGTTGCGCCGACATTGCCATGTACGATGCTAAGACCCGTCGCAACTCAGTCAGCTTCTTTACAGAGTCGATGCAAAGCAGCTATCTGCACACGGTGAAGCTCGAACAAAGACTTCGACAGGCTATTCAGCAGAGCAAACTGTACATGGTGTACCAACCTCAGTTTAACGCGGAAGGTAATCTTCATGGTGTTGAAGCACTGGTGCGCTGGAATGACGACGAACTTGGTTTTGTGCCACCGGACAAATTCATTCCAATTGCAGAGTCCTGTGGCTTGATGCCAACTCTTGGTCAGCTGATCATTGATACCACACTGGCAGAAATGTCTCAGCTACAAAGACAACTCGGCTACGACTTTCAGGTTTCCATCAATATTTCTGTTCGTCAGATCACTCAAGAAGATTTCCTGGATAAGCTGATTCTGTCCATTCAGACCCAACGTTTTAATCAGCACAATATCACTTTGGAAATCACTGAAAACCTGTTCATTGAAGACATTGACATTGTGCGTCCTGTCTGCGAAAACCTCAATCGCTTAGGTGTTCGGATTTCATTGGATGACTTCGGAACAGGCTATTCATCTCTGAGTATGCTCGGTGAATTGCCCTTTCAGGAAATCAAAATCGACAAGGGCTTTATCGACAACATTCTTACTTGCACCAAGTCTCTAAAAATGGCGCAGAATATAATTGCGATCGGGAAGAATTTTGACATGCAGGTTCTGGCTGAAGGTGTTGAGACCGAAAAGCACGAAGCCGTTCTGAAGCGATGTGGCTGTGACCTGTTCCAGGGCTACTACTACGCAAGACCAATGGCGATGGAAGAGTTGTATCAGTTTGCAGAATCAACGGGGCATACTCAAAGTACTGCCGCCATCGCATAACAGATATAGAAAGCAAAACAGCGAGGACACCCTCGCTGTTTTCAATTAGAAGCTTAGTTAACCTGAACTCGGGATAAGAGGTTAGCTAAGCTGTTAAAATAAATGAAAATTTTCTATTAAGGCATTCTAATGAGAAATTTTCACTTAAGACAAGGCGAACCCACGAACCAATAACAGGTTATTGGGAGAGGGTCCAACGCAGTATTAAGTGAAAAGAGCCATTAGAAAGCAAGTTGTTATCCCGAGTTCAGGTTAGTTATTTTCGACTATTTGTCGATAACGCCCATCTGCTCATCTAGGTTAAGCACAGTTAATGCGTTACTTACCGTTGTCGCAATCACATCGACCACCCCTGTTCTAAGCGCGCCGAGAAGCGCCAGTGGCTTACTGTTTTCGGCTGCTATCGCAATGACCTCAGCAATCGGACGAAACTCTTCCAGATTCAAACCGATGACCCTGTCGCTCATCACCGTATTTGCCGAGTTGCCCTGTACGTCGAAAAAGTCATAACCCGCAAAATCTCCGACCACCCCCTGATGCAAACGTGCCTGAACCACCTCTTCAGCGGTAAACCAGCCAAGATCCACCATGTAACTGTTTTCGCTCATATCGCCAATGCCCACCAAAGCAACATCGGCTTTACGCGCCAGATCCAGTGTCTGTTTCACGGTTCCGTTCTCCATGAACGCAATCTTCTGCGCTTTGTTTTCCGCGTACGCTGGCGCATAAAGTGTTTCAGATGTGCCACCGTACTTTTTGGCTAACTGTCGGCAAATGTGGTCAGCATTAAACTTGCCGCCTCTTGGGTGAATACCGCCGATTCCACAAACAAATTTGCAGTCTCGGGGAGAAATCACCCCCATATGGTGGGCTACGGCAGATACGTTTCTTCCCTGTCCTACTGTTACCACGGTGCCGTTTTTCAGGGTACTGTTCAGGTGGTTAGACACTAGGCTCGCCACTTGCTGACGCTGCTGCTCTTCCGTCGGCTGGTCCAATGCAACAAGCGCGCGCTTAACACCAAACCGTTCAATTAATCGCTGCTCTATCTTGGCGCTGAATACCGGGTGGTACTTAACCGTAATTTCAACAATGCCTTCATCACGTGCTTGTTTGAGCATGCGCCCGACTTTTGCTCGGGAAATGGAAAACTTTTTGGAAATCTCTTCCTGAGTCGCGCCATCCTGATAATAGGCTACGGAAATCTCGGTCAGCAAGTCGCTGTTTTCCGCATTGATGTCATTTTTTGTGGTCATGATGCTTTAGTAGTGAGTCGATTTAGGTGATAAATCCTAAATCTAAGTAAGAAAAAACGCAACATTCGCTCACCATCATTACATTTACTCACTCGTTAGATTTCTCACAATTTGGTCAGTTTTCACGAGCCGTGAAACAAGCAAACGATTAATTAACTACTGGTTGTGAAGTAAATTACGTTTCACTGAAATTTCTGTATTGTGACATCAATCAATGATTGACATTAAACGCTGATCGATTAAATATGGCTACATCATTTACTCACTTAGTGAACATATGTTCGATACAAATGTTCACCGAGCAAAGAACGTTTATAGTTGGCGAAATTCCTTAACCATTTCGTCTGACTTGCTTGCAATTTAGTGCGCGTTTTCATTTTTAGTCGCGCCCAAGAAATAGGATGATCGTAATGAGCAATAAGTTAGAGCAACTTCGTAAACTGACCACTGTCGTGGCAGATACTGGCGAAATCGATGCTATCAAAAAGTACCAGCCAGAAGACGCAACAACTAACCCTTCTCTTATTCTTAAAGCTGCTCAAATCGCAGAGTACGCACCTCTGATTGACCAAGCGATTGATTACGCAAAATCTCAAAGCGCAGACAAAGCTCAGCAAGTTCAAGACGCTTGTGACATGCTTGCTGTTAACATCGGTAAAGAAATCCTAACGACTATTCCTGGTCGTATCTCTACTGAAGTTGATGCACGTCTTTCTTATGATACAGAAGGCAGCGTTGCTAAAGCTCGTCAGCTTATCAAAATGTACAACGATGCAGGCATCTCTAACGACCGTATCCTGATCAAACTTGCTTCTACTTGGGAAGGTATTCGCGCTGCAGAAATCCTAGAGAAAGAAGGCATTAACTGTAACCTGACGCTTCTGTTCTCATTTGCTCAGGCTCGTGCTTGTGCAGAAGCTGGCGTATTCCTAATCTCTCCTTTCGTTGGTCGCATCATGGACTGGTACAAAGCGAAAGAAGGTCGCGACTTTGAAGCGTCTGAAGATCCAGGTGTGCTTTCTGTAACTAAGATCTACAACTACTACAAAGAGTACGGCTACAACACTGTGGTTATGGGCGCGAGCTTCCGTAACATTGGTGAAATCCTAGAGCTGGCTGGCTGTGACCGCCTGACTATCGCTCCTGCTCTACTGGCAGAGCTTGAAGCCTCTGAAGGCGAAGTGGTTGATAAACTGGTTGATTCTAACGGTTCTGCTGACCGCCCAGCGGCTATGACGCACGCTGAGTTCCTATGGGACCACAACCAGGACGCGATGGCTGTTGAAAAACTGGCTGAAGGTATCCGTAACTTCGCAGTTGACCAAGGCAAGCTAGAAACAATGATTGAAGCGAAGCTTTAATACTTATACCTAATCAAATAAAGGGGAGCCGCTGTGTTCCCCTCTTAGTTTTCACTTTCTTTTTTTATAATTCTATTTGGAAGTAATTATGGATCGCAAACATTTAGCTAATGCAATTCGTGCTCTGAGCATGGATGGCGTTCAAGCAGCGAACTCCGGTCACCCAGGCGCACCTATGGGTATGGCAGACATCGCTGAAGTTCTTTGGCGCTCTCACCTAAACCACAACCCATCGAACCCTGAGTGGGCAGACCGCGACCGCTTTGTGCTGTCTAACGGTCACGGCTCGATGCTGATTTACTCTCTGCTTCATCTGGCGGGTTACGATTTGCCAATCAAAGAGTTGAAGAACTTCCGTCAGCTGCACTCTAAGACCCCAGGTCATCCAGAATATGGTTACGCACCAGGTGTTGAGACGACGACGGGTCCTCTGGGCCAGGGCATCACCAACGCCGTGGGCATGGCACTGGCAGAGAAATCTCTGGCGGCGCAGTTCAACAAAGACGGTCACGACATTGTTGACCACTTCACTTATGCTTTCATGGGCGACGGCTGTCTGATGGAAGGCATCTCGCACGAAGCGTGTTCACTTGCAGGCACACTGGGTCTTGGCAAA
>NZ_AFWJ01000298.1 GCF_000222685.1 Vibrio nigripulchritudo ATCC 27043
GGACTTGAGATTCGCGCAGTCGACAAAGGTCAAGGTATTGAGGACATCGAACGCGCACTCAAAGACAGCGAAAGTACGTCTGGAACGCTTGGATTGGGTTTGCCCGGTGTGAAAAGAATGATGGACGATTTTCACATTGAGTCTTCCAGTAACGGGACACAGGTGGTGGCGAGTAAATGGGTGCAATGAGTCCTTTTAGTTATAGCGTCAGAAGCCGACCTTTCTACGGCGAGGTGGTGTGTGGTGATGGCTCAGTCATTCTCGAAAGCGATGAAGGACTGTTTGTCGCGGTAATCGACTCGCTAGGGCATGGTCAACATGCAGCGAGTTTGTCTCGTAAGATTGAAGAGTCGATTCAAAACGAGAGTTCGTTCGACCTGAAATGGCTTCTGAACAAGTTAAATGAAGATTTAAAAGGCAGTATTGGCGCGGCAATCACACTGTTTACCCTTAACCGGGCAACAAGAACGTTTGAGTGTGTAGGTGTTGGAAACAATAGCGTCAGAGTTTTCTCTAAATCAACGATGAGTCTTGGTTCCCAGCCGGGTATCGTGGGCGAGAGAATTCCAACGCTTAATCCATTTTCCGACCGTTACATTGATGGAGATATGTTCGTACTCACCACAGACGGAATCAAGGAACATTTTGATTTGTCCGAGTGCCCGACGTTGAAGTACGAAACTGCCGATAGTGCCTCTGGCATCATCATGGAACGTTTCAGTAAACGGCATGACGATGCAACGGTAATAGTAGTTAGGTGCAGTGATGAATGAAATTGGATTACTGACAATAGACGGTAGCGACGCCAGTTTGCTTCTGGCGCGCAAAAAAGTCACCAGCATATTAAAAAGCAGTGGCTATACCCCCGTCGAAGTGGATATGTGGGGTTTTAAGTTCTCACAGCTTCTTAGAGTGGTGAACGAGAACTACGCGCCCGTCACATTCAAAATTCTGGCGAATGAAGCTTCGATTCGATTTGTCAGTAACACCATTGAACAGGAAATCGATTTTAATCTCATTTCATCTGCCCGAATTCCATTTAAGCATTCTGACTCTCTCATTGAAATCGAACTTAAAGCCAAAACACCATTTGATTTATTTGAACTGGATTTGCTGGAACGCGAACTTTCGGTAAAAACCGTCGAAGAACTGATGGTTGATTTACAGGCTAAAAATGCCGCCCTTGCTCATCATCAAGAGGGGCTGGAGAAAGAGATCGAATCGCAAACACTGGATCTGCAAAAGTCAGAAGAACTCTCCCGTACCATTGTCGACAGTGCACCAATAGGGGTGATCCTGCTTAACAAAGATTGCCAAATCATTAGTTGGAACAAGAACGCCGAGGAGCTTTATGGCTACACCGCCGATGAAGCGTTGGATCAGCCTATTAAGCAACTACTGAACATGGAAGGCGAAAGTCGTCTGGACGATGTTCTTGGTGCCAAGCTTGACTTACAGGTACAGCAAAGTCTTGCGGGGCAGTTTTTTGAAGTTGAAACCAAAGACAAATATGGGCGTTTGGTTCCCGCTGAAATAGGAATGACCATTTTTCAGCTTGGCGACATATGTCAGGCGACATTATTTATTCGTGATATTACCGAGAGAAAACTTGCGGAGCGGGAACTGAATGCGGCTATGGCGAAAGCCAAAGAAGCGGTCGAAGTAAAATCCATGTTCCTTGCCAATATGAGCCATGAAATTCGTACGCCCATGAATGCGATTATTGGTATGGCACATCTTGCCCTTAAAACCGACATGTCGCCAAAGCAGAGAGACTACGTTTCAAAAATCCACAGCTCGGGCACGTTGTTACTTGGCATCATTAACGACATTCTCGATTTTTCGAAGATCGAAGCGGGTAAGCTCGAAATGGAAAGCATCGAGTTTACTTTAGATGACGTTTTCCGAAATGTGTCGACCGTTACCGGGCAGAAAGCGTTTGAAAAAAATCTTGAGCTTCTGTTCCACATTCCACGAACTATTCCTCAGCAGCTAATTGGCGACCCACTGCGTATTGGTCAGGTGATCATAAATCTGGTGAACAACTCGGTTAAATTTACAGAGCAGGGAGAGATCACAGTATCCGTGGACTTGCTTGAGCAGATTGGCGACCGCATAGAACTGGAGTTCACCGTTGCTGACACGGGCATAGGGATGACCAGAGAGCAATCCAGTCGACTATTCACCGCATTCACTCAAGCAGATGGCAGTACCACACGGAAATATGGCGGAACTGGACTTGGGCTTTCCATATGTCGCCGACTAGTAGAGCTTATGGGCGGAACCATTAGGGTAGACAGCGAACCTGATGAAGGAAGCCGGTTTGTTTTCAATGTGTGGTTTGATCTGGCAGATCAAATTGCAAGCAGCAAAGACCGTTTAACCGCTTTGCGCCCGGATATGCTGGATGAGCTAAAAGTGCTTATTGTAGATGACAACCGACATGCGGTAGAGATCATGTCTGAAATGCTCGAAACATTGCCGATTCAACCAGAGGTGGCGCACAACGGTAAAGAAGCGTTCGATATGGTTGAGCAACACATCAAGGATGAAAACCCGTATTCATTGGTGCTGATGGACTGGAATATGCCTGAACTCAACGGCATTGAAACCGTATCTATGATGCGTGACAACATTGGCAACGAAAGCCTGCCTAAAGTGGTTATGGTGACGGCCTATGACAAAGACGAAGTAAAGAAAGCATCTAACGACATTGAAATAGCAAATTATCTGACTAAGCCGGTGAGCCAGTCTTCATTGTACGACTGCCTGATTGAGTTATTTACGGATGTGGACAGAGCGCTTGAAATAGCAGAGGAAGTCCGCTCTGAAGATAACGATGAGTTTAAAGGTTTGCGAGTTCTGTTAACGGAAGATAACGAGATCAATCAACAGATTGCATTCGAACTCATGTCGGGCAAAGGAATGGAAGTCACGATTGCAAACAACGGGAAAGAAGCGTTGGAGCATCTGTCGGAGTCCGGGGAAGGCGAAGTACCATTCGACATTATGTTTATGGACTTACAGATGCCGGTCATGGACGGATACGAAGCAAGTAAGAGAATTCGTTCGAACTGTCGTTATGCAGACATTCCATTGATCGCCATGACGGCTCACGCCATGGTTGAGGAACGTGAACGATGCCTTAATTTAGGTATGAATGACCATATATCTAAACCTATTGACCCCGAGACTCTGTACCAACTTATTCGCAAGTGGGTTGGTAACAAACTAAAAGAGTTACCGAGCACCCCACCAGAAGCTGTAACTGAACCTAAAGAAGAACAAGAGGTTCAAACGGTTGAACCAGCACAGATCGCTAATGAGGTAAAACGTGAAAATCGCACCTTATACGACATGGATGCTATCGACTATAAAAATGCATTGCTTCGCGTTGGAAGCAATGAAGCCTTATTTAAGAAACTTCTTGGTCAGTTGATCAATAAAGAGTTCGATTTCCGCAAGCGCGTCGAGATCATGATTGAGAAAGGGGATAGTGCAAGTGCGTCCATGGCTGCCCATACTCTAAAAGGTTCTGGTTCGAATATGGGACTAATGAGGCTGTCAGACATGGCTTCCCGATTGGAAGTGCTGATAGAAAGTGAAAAGCCAGATGAAATGAGCGTTTTACTCAATGACATCGACATCTACATTCAGGATCTTTTCCCTGAGCTGTCGAGCGTTATTGGGCACGAACTGCCGACCAAAAAACAAGAAGTAGATGCCAATATTTTAGGAAGGGCACACAAGCTTGATGAACTGCTGCAAAACTTTGATGCAAGTGCCATCGACTTTCTGGAAGAGCATCACCACGATTTCGAGGCGGTATTGGGTGGCGAGGAATTTGAACGTTGCTGCCAACTGATCCACGACTGTGATTTTGATCAGGCAGCTTCCATCCTCAGGAGCTTGGTGAATTTATACCCTTTGGACATGGGTAAAGTGCAAGGAGCCTAATGTTGTTTAAGCAGGGTGACAAAAAGACAATTCTGATTGTCGACGATACAGCTGAAAACCGGACTCTGATTACCGGTTTGCTTAAAGACGACTATCGAGTGCTTGCGGCTGTCAGTGGTATGCAAGCTCTGGAGCTATGCGAACGATTCAACCCGGATATGGTGTTGCTCGACATCATGATGCCTGTAATGGACGGGTACGAAGTCTGTTACAAGCTTAAAAAGAACCCAAAAACGGAATCGATTCCCGTCATCTTTCTAACCGCAAAATCGCAGATTGAAGATGAGCAGAAAGGGTTTGATGTAGGGGCAGTGGATTACATCCTGAAACCCATTAGCCCACCGATTCTGCTTGCTCGCGTGCAGACTCACCTCAAGCTCAAGTTCGCGATGGAAAGCCTGAAAGAGCACAATGATGTTCTGGAGCAGCGAGTTAAGGAAAGAACCGAAGAGCTGGAATTGCTTCAGGACGCAACGATACTGGCGATGGCATCGTTAGCGGAAACTCGGGATAACGACACTGGCAACCACATACGACGCACGCAAAAATATGTGAAGATTCTTGCCGAAACCATGGCGGAATCCCCTAAATACGCCAGTAAACTGGACTCTGAAACCATCGAAGCCTTGTATAAATCTGCGCCTCTGCACGATATAGGAAAGGTTGGCATTCCGGACAACATTCTCCTCAAACCCGGTAAATTGACCGACGAAGAATTCGATATCATGAAAGGTCACTCCAAGCTTGGTGGCGACACTATAGATGCGGTTGAAAAAACCTTGGGAGTGACCTGCGCATTTTTGCAACACGCTAAAGACATTGCGTATTACCACCAGGAAAAATGGGATGGCTCAGGTTATCCAGACCATCTGGTTGGTGAAGATATACCATTAAGCGCAAGGTTGATGGCTGTTGCAGACGTGTACGATGCGCTTATTTCTTCAAGATGTTATAAGCCGCCATTTCCTCACAGCAAAGCCGTCGAGATCATAGAATCTTCATCCGGCTCCCATTTTGATCCGGATGTGGTAGAGGCTTTCAGACGGGTAGAGCAGACGTTCGATGAAATAGCTCACCGGTTTGCCGATGAGCCAGAAGAAAGGTCAGAGAAACAAAACTGACGTTAAATTTTGTAGGCTTTGAGCAATAGGAATAGGGATTTCACTGCCATTTCTAACTGGTCATACGCTTTAGCTTTTCCCAGTACCCTGACACCCTGCACCTGAGTCAGTAGTAGCGACGCCAAGGCTTTTGCATCACTTTTATCGTCAATTTGTCCTTTTGACTGCGCGTTAATCAACGCTTTTTCAAAGTTACTCAGAAGCAAGTCAAACACACCTTCTCCGCGATTTTTCACCATGTCGTCGGTTCCGCCATGCTCAATGAGCGCATTCTGCAAAAAACAGCCGCTTTTCTGATCTTTTTGAATACTGGCAAAGCGGGTTAGGAATTCTTCTATAGTTATTAGGTCAGCATCTTCTTCAAGAAGTGATTTCATTGAAGGGAACGAAATGTTGTCCAGGTAGAAATCCAGAGCGGAATAGTAAAGTGCCTGTTTGTCGCCATAGGTGTTGTACAGGCTAAAACGGTTGATACCCAGGGTATCTACCAGATCCGCTACCGATGTATTGGCATAGCCCTTTTCCCAAAACAGGGTCATGGCTTCAATGAGTTTTTCTTGTTTATCAAAGTTACTTTTTCTAGGCATAGTTTCTCTCACTTCTTGCTCGACGGAGTATATCAGCTTTGAAAGAAAAATTTAATACTTGACCGATCGTTTAGGTTTCTTTTAAAGTAATTCTAAACGAACGTTCAGATAAAGGAAGAAAACAAAATGAAACTCTACGAAACAGCAATGACTCCTAGCTCGCGTCGCGTAACTATCTTTATGAAAGAGCTGGGAATTGAGATGGAAAAAGAACAGCTCAATGTAAGAGCAGGCGATAATCTAACACCTGAATATCTGGCTAAGTCGTTAAACGGTAAGGTGCCTCTACTTGAGCTGGATGGCGGCGAAGTGATCTCGGAGAGTGTGGCAATTTGTCGTTATTTGGATGCTGTTACAGAAAACAGCAAAGCTCTATTTGGTAAAGATGCACTTGAGCAGGCTAACGTAGAAATGTGGCACCGTGTCATGGAGTTTGAAGGTCTTTATGCCGGTTTTCAGGCGTTTCGAAACCTGACAGGCATCTACAGCGATCGCGAGACGTGTGTTGAAGCCTGGGGTGTAGAGTCTAAGAAACGTGTAGAGAGCTTTTTACCAAAACTTGAAAAACGTTTGGCGGAATCTGAGTACGTTGCGGCAGACCATTTCACAATTGTAGACATCACTGGTGCTATCTTTGTTGGCTTTGCGGCGAATGGATTAGAAATTGAAGTATTTGAATCTTACCCTGCAATTAAGAAGTGGTTCGATAGCGTTTCTGCACGCGAATCATTCCAGCAATAACGAGTATTCTTAATTCGTACACTCTGAGCCTCTTGATAAAAGAGGCTTTTTTAAATGCTCTTTTTAGGTGTAGAATGCCTGACGTTCCAGCCGGGAAGAGACAATGAACACTCAGCTCCAGTACCTTCAGGGATACCCTGAACACATTCTCGATCAAATTCAGCAGCTCATAAATCAGGGTAATCTCGGACCCTGGCTACAAAAACGCTATCCAAATAACCACAACATCACTTCTGACAAAGCGCTTTTTGAATACACCATGCAATTCAAGAATCGATATCTTAAGAAGTCAGCTCCTCTAAGCAAAGTGGTGTATTGCAAGAAGATCCACACGGTCAACCATGCACTTGGACTTCATACCTACGTATCAAAGGTTCATGGTGGCAAGATCAAATCCAAGAACGAAATTCGCATAGCGACTTTATTTCGAAACGCGCCCGAGCCGCTTTTGAGGATGCTAGTCGTTCATGAGCTGGCGCATTTAAAAGAAAAAGAGCACAACAAAGCGTTCTATCAACTCTGTTGTCATATGGAGCCAGACTATCACCAGCTAGAACTGGACGCTCGCTTGTACCTTACTTATCAAGAACTTTCTTAACAGGAAAATCGCTTCGTGCCTTCAAAAAGCCAGTCCAAAGCCTCTGACAAGACGGCTAAAACAAAAGTAATCAAGAAACGCTTCGGAGCGTTACATAAAAGAAACCCTCATAAGGGTAAGTATCACTTCCCGTCTTTGTGCAAAGCTTCCCCAGAGCTACAGAAGTTTGTAATTAAAACGGTTAAAGGTGACGAATCGATAAACTTTTCTGATGAACAGGCTGTGATTGCTTTGAATCGGGCTTTGTTAGCCAAGCATTACAGTGTCACAAAATGGGATATTCCCAAAGGCTTCCTTTGTCCTCCACTACCGGGAAGGGCTGATTACATTCATCATATTTCTGATCTTCTAATCAATGTGCCCAAAGAATATGAAGTGACGGGGCTGGATATTGGTACCGGAGCGAATGGTGTCTACCCAATTGTCGGAATAAGCCAGTATAACTGGTTGATGAGAGCAACTGATATCGACCCAAAATCCGTAGCGAACGTGAAAAAGATTGCCGACAACAATCCATCATTAAAAAGTAATCTCTCGGTGGAACTTCAAAGCGATCCAAAGTGCTATTTCAGAAACATTCTAAAAACGGATGAAAGGGTAGATTTCACTATGTGTAATCCTCCGTTTCATAAGTCGCTTCAGGAAGCCGCGAAAGGCACAGAGAGAAAGCTGAAAAACCTTTCACAGAACCGAGCAAAGAAAGGGAGTGAGCCAAAGAGCACGGCATCTAAACTCAATTTTGGTGGACAAAAAGCTGAACTATGGTGTCCAGGTGGAGAAGAAAAATTTATCCGTAACATGGCTTTTGAAAGTAAGCACTTTGCAAAACAGTGTTTGTGGTTCACGACTTTGGTTTCTAAGAAAGACAACGTTCGACCATTACGAAAAGCGCTGGAAAAATTAGAGGCTCATGAAGTGCGCATCGTGGAAATGACGCACGGTCAGAAGATCACTCGGTTTGTTGCCTGGACGTTTCTGGATGAACACGAACAGGCAAACTGGTTTGTATCCAAATAGCTCACATGACTGAGTTTACTTGGGTATAATTACGTTCCCATCGAAAGTGCAGTCATCAGTAGGATCGGAAGAGTGAAGATGCTGAAGAAATTCGCGAACAGAACCATAGACGCAACATTTCTTGGCTCGACATTGAATCGCTCTGCAAACAGATAGTTCATAACGGCCGGTGGCAGCATGGTAAATAGCACCATCATCTGCATTTGCATCGGCGGAAGCGGAACAAAGTGATAAATAATCAGAAAGGCGACGAGCCCGGTCGCCAGTGATTGTAGTGAACACATCACACCCGCTTTCAATCCCGCCAATTTCATATGACACATTTGAGAACCAAGCGATAGAAGCATCACAGGAACGGCTGCCTGCCCGAGTAACGAAGTGGCGTTGTAGACAGGTCGCCACAACTCAATTCCCGACAGGTTGAATGCCAGTGCCAACGAAGCCGCGATGAATACAGGCATTTTAATAATTTGCTTGAACGGGTTCCCATCACTCAGCAAAGCCAGCCCAACACTGATATGAGTGCTGGCTGACATCACAAACAGAAGAACCGCCGGTGCTAACGCTGTATCGCCAAACGTATAGGTAAATAACGGGATAGCCAGATTACCACTGTTGCGAAACATGTGGGGTGGTGCCCAGGCTTTGTAGTTTAGATTCAGAACTTTACAGACAGGAATCATCAGGATTCCCGGGACCAGAATGGCAATCAGGGCAGCACCAATCAATGGCAGTTGCTGCGCATCTAACGACATGGTTGCCAAGGATGAAAATACTAACGAGGGTGTAAACACATCCATATTTATTCGGTTAATGGGTTTAAAGTCGGGTTTAATAAATTTGGCAACGATAAAGCCAACAAAAACCAGAGCGATAACCGGAAAAATAATGTTAACGACCTGCTCGAACATTCGCATCCTTGGGAAAATTGGTGTTAAGAGGTGAACAAGTTAGCAGCGATCTTGAATAAGGTCACTGAAAATAAGAACTGATGGGTTAAAAAAAGAAAGCTCAGGCGCCCGCAGTGTCCTGAGCTTACAAAATAAACACCGATGGGTGTTTAGTAAAAGTAGGGAAAACCGTTACGAGCGGCATGATTTGTTCATATATTTCACATTGCTGTAACGGGGTTAACAATACCTTATCGACTGTGTGGGTCTTATTGATCTACATCAATATCGTATTGAGTGTTTTATTAGACAAAGGTCTAATGCGAACAAGAAATAAAAAAGGGCTTACATTAGTAAGCCCTTAATTTATAGCTAAAAACTGGTCATTCCGAACAAACTTCTATGAGTTCATCATTGCCGGCATTCAAATATCGACTTTCCAAAGTGTGCTTCTGTAGCGGATAACTGCGAAGAAAGCCCTGTACATAACGACAACCATGAGATTCAATCATTGAAAGTTGCTCCTCTGTCTCTATACCTTCCGCAATGAGCGTCATATCCAGAGCGTTGCAAAGGGAGACTGTCGCTTTAATGATGGTTTCACTTCCTTTATGACACTTATGGACAAAGCTTTTGTCCAGTTTGATGGTTGAAATCGGAAGTGCATCCAATACCGAAAGAGAAGAGTAGCCAGTGCCGAAATCGTCGAGATAAATCCTGACCCCCAGATCCACGATGTTGTTTAGCCACTTGCCGCATTCCTCATGCTTCAAAACCATGGCAGATTCCGTCAGTTCAAGAGCCAGACGTGTTGATGGAATCTGATAGTAATTGAGCATGGTTTCCAGCTGCTTGCTGAGTGAATTGTTGACCTGAATTTGAGAGATATTCACGCTCATGGTGAAGTTTTCTGGGAGAACGTGTTTCCACTCTGCTAACGTTTTGCATGCTTCATTCAAAACCCAATTGCCAATTTCGATGATCTGCCCGGTTTCTTCTGCCAGTGGAATAAATTCTTCTGGTGGTACGTTACCGAGCTTTTCATCTTCCCAGCGCAGAAGGGCTTCAACACCAACCATGGTATCTGACTGAGTTTCCAAAATGGGTTGGAAAACCAATGTAAACGCTTTTCTTTCTATCGCGTGAGAAAGGCGTTGTCTTACCAATACTTTTCGGTTGAGTGTGCTGGAAAGGGTAGGAGAGAACAGTTCAAAGCGATTGCGACCTTCGTTTTTGGCCTGATGCATTGCCATTCCAGATTGCTTGATCAGCGTTTCAACATCCTGGCTGTTGGTTGGATAATGGCTGGCACCCATACTGGCAGTAATGGAAAGGTCGCCAATCCGATTAATAGGATAGTGATTGGCAACTAGGTGAATGATCTGCCCCAGTGTAGAAGAGACCTGATCAAGACCTTTTTGCGGAAACAGAAGAACAAACTCATCGCCTCCAAACCTACCTAATATGCATCCGTCAGGCACACACTGCTTCAAACGCTGGGTCACAGCTTTTAGGAGTTCGTCACCGACCTCATGGCCGTAGGTGTCGTTTATCAATTTGAACCCGTCGAGGTCTAGAAAGGCGAGTGTGAAAGGAATCTGCTGAATGGTGTGTTCTGATATAACGTCTAACATGCCACGACGATTGTACAATCCGGTGAGGTAATCGTGACAGGCATTGAAACTGGCTTCCTCTAATCGCTGTTTCTTTTCCGTTATATCGACCAGAGTAAGTAACAACTGATTTTTGTCAAACAACCACTGTGCGGTCACATCGAAGTGATGGGGTTTTCCATCCATGTCATAGCTAATTTCTTCTTTAATTTCCTGCTTCATAGGAGCGGATTCTAACCATTCAAAAGCTCGGATTTTTGAAGAAAGTAAATCGCCCAAGGTGTAAAAGCTGGTTGCAAACGTGAGTCGAAATGCTTCATTGGCGCTGACAAGGTTGCCTTTGTGATCAAAAAGAAGTGAGAGGCTGCCGCCTCCAGAAAATGCGAGATCACGTTTAAGGCTGTTTCGCTCCGCCACAACTTCAACCAGCATGGCAGTTTTACCTGGGGCTATTTCGATTCCTGAAAACACGCAAAGCGCGCATTTGAGTTTACGCTTTGGCGTAAAACTCCACCAGGTACGCACTTTTTCGTTGTTGTTGAATTTCTTTCGATATTGTTCCAGTGTGGCTTCGACGGCCATCGACATTGAAGAGCGGAGGTTTCGTTTCTTTAACTCGTCGAGAGAGTCGCTTTCCCACAAGACCAGCGCTGGGGAATTCGCCCAGACTATTTGCTTGCTGTCGAGATCAAATATCCATATCGGGTTATGAAGTAATTCAAAGTCTTCATATTCTCGCATGTACTACGCCTGTTTCTTTGGATTCTTACTGGAGTAATCGTTTTCACCATTATTGACTTGAATGCTATGCCCGATCCATATGCACTAATTTGATTATTTGTCGCAATATAAAATCTATGCCTGTGTTGCGTCGCAGGATAAGCAAATAATTTTTAGAATCCGCCAAAGTTAGTAGTTAATTGTAGAGATCAAACCAATCACGGAAGATCATTCTTTTTATGCGCATTTCTATATTTTCGATTTGTAGCACATGTATTTGTAAGCTTATGTAAGCATCTGATTTCACAGGAAAGAGTGCGGTATTTATAAAGTTTATTACCGACCTCGAGACGATAAATCTACTAGATAACTTTTTGAGCTAAATAGTAAATATCGCTCTATTAAGAAGGTAGCTTCGTTTTCAATGGATTTCTAATGTAATGAAAGCAGTCGAGTTTTAATAACCCAGTGTTTTTGTGGTCAATATGCGTCTTTTTAATCGACTTAGTATCAATATTCAAAAAAGTCTCATTCGTTGGTTTGAGTTTCACTAATTTTGCGTCTATAGAAATATGAGAGCTATTCATATAAATGACATTAGATTTTGCTAAACAAAGTGTTACCCCAAAAAAATCGAAATAGAAATATGATTCACAACTGAGGTTATTATGCGCGTAAATCAACCGGTTACACAAAAAGAAGTCATGTATCCACCCAGCTATAATTTGCTGTCAGTAACTTCAACAAGCAGTCACATCACTTATGCCAGTAAAGAATTCTGCGAAGTCGCTGGATATAAGCTGGACGAGATGGTTGGTCAGCCGCACAACATGGTCAGGCACCCGGACATGCCGCCCGAAGCTTTCAAAGACATGTGGGAACACCTCAAACAAGGTAAGTCCTGGATGGGGCTGGTTAAAAACCGCTGTGCCAATGGTGACCATTATTGGGTAGATGCCTTTGCTTCACCAATCAAGGAAAACGGAAAAACCGTTGAATACCAGTCTGTAAGACTGTGCCCAGCACGTAATCATGTTGATAATGCAGAAAAAATATACGCACAAATTCGTGCTGGTAAAACGCCATTTAAGCTAAAGCTTCCAAGAACACGATTGTGGCAAAGAGCTACCATGTACTTTGTTCCCGCGGCCATCCTTTCTGCAATTGCTAACACTTTTGTTCCAGGCGTTGGCGTCTGGGCTTTGCTTCTTCTTGCAATTGCGTCGGTGTATTCTCTAACCAGAAGACTGGAAGCGTTATCCGAGGAATCTCGCAAAGTCTTCGATAACCCACTGATGGAGTTGGTTTACAACGATCATATTGATGACATTTCGGAAATTAAGCTGGCTCTTAAGATGAGGCAGTCAGAGCTCAATGCCGTAGTAGGGCGCATACAGGATTCGAACGATCAGATTGGTGAAGCGGCGCAGTCCTCTTCCAATAACTGTGAAACCACGGCATCTAACCTCGAAGGGCAAACTGCAGAAACTGAACAAGTCGCTGCTGCCGTGAACCAGATGCACGCAACGGCAAACGAAATTGCAGAAAACGCACAGAGCGCATCAGAAGCAACGGCTAACGCAAATACGGCTGCAACGGAAGGGCTTGGCGCGGTTAGCCAAACGAAGGACGCAATTTCGAAGCTGTCTGCTCAGTTGGATGAAGCGTCTGGTTTGTTCTCCGAACTGGAAGCTCATGGTAAAACCATTGGCGATGTGCTGACCGTGATTCAGGGTATCGCTGAACAAACCAACCTGTTGGCGCTGAATGCGGCAATTGAAGCGGCACGTGCTGGTGAACAAGGACGTGGGTTTGCAGTCGTTGCAGATGAAGTTCGTACACTTGCACAACGAAGCCATGAATCGACAGAAGAGATTCAGTCGGTGATTACCCAGATTCAGTCCAGTACGCAAAGTGCTGTTAACGCAATGCAAGAAGGCAACAGCCTGTCTAAACAATGTGTAGATAGCGCAGAAATTTCCGGTAACAAGCTGGACGTGCTGATGGGTCAAGTCTCAGACATTTCAGATAGAAATAGCCAGATTGCAACAGCAGTAGAAGAGATGGCAAGGGTAACAGAGGATATGAACTCAAGCGTTCAATCCATCAGTGAGGTTTGCTCCGCGACGAATATTCTAGCGAGCGATACGCGAGATGAATGTGAAGGCTTAGTAGCTAACCTGGATTCGCAAGGTAAGTTGGTAAGCCAGTTCAGACGTATCTAGGGTCGGTTGACCTTACTTTCCGTTCACAAAAACCAAGCCCCGCTTTTTAGCGGGGCTTTTTGTTGAGTAGTAAAAGGGAGTGACAACCTTACTCTCTTGATAGCTGACAGATACTGGTTACCCGTGTTGGAAGAATTTGCTGGTAGCCCGATGAGAATTCGTAAAGGTTTACAGATTCATTCATATCACAGCTTAAGTCTTTCATCGCTGGCGGCATAAAGGGCAGGTAATGGCTTCCTGCATGCTCAGAAGACCATATCGCTTTTGAGTTTTTTCCGTATTCAGCGGTGATGTTTATCATTGAACGAATAGTGTCGGATGACTTTGTCTGAATAGGAAAGTCGTAGTGAAACGGAGTGAATTTGAAATAGCCGTTCTTATCGGTTTTCACAATCTCCACAATGGTTCGGTTGGTGGTGATGGTGCGAACGACCGTTGCCCCCGGCACAGGCTGCTGATTTTCAAATAGTTGCCCGGAAACCGCCGGGGCAACCTTATTTGGATTTGGAGACAAAGAAATAATGTCGGCTGTACCGCTAATCGGGTAACTTGCAGACAACACTAAAAAGCACTTTTTGAACATATATCACTAGGGTTTATTGCCAGTTTCAATAAGTTACCGTTCAAAATGCATTGTGAAAAATATCAAAAACGATGTAGGTGTTTTTGTTACGGTATTTTTTACGACTTGTGTCAGCTTAATTTGTTGCTTCTGGTTGAGAAATCCACTTTGAGGTGAACTGATCAGCAGGTAGTGCTTTTGAATAGAAGAAACCCTGACCGATATCACATCCGATACCACGGATGTACTCAGCCTGCTCTTTAGTTTCAATTCCTTCCGCTACTGTCTTCATGCCCAAGCTGTTCGCCATAGACACAATGGCTTCTACCAGAGAGCGATCGTTGGCGTTGGTATCCGTATTGGAAACGAATGATCGATCTATTTTCACCCCATCAAACTGAAGTTTTTGCAAATAGCTGAGTGATGCGTAACCCGTACCAAAGTCATCCAGCAGTACCTGTATACCGTGTTCGCGTAAGTTTCGAATGATGTCACGTGCGGTATCGATGTCCTGAATCAGCTGGCTTTCTGTGACTTCCAGCTGTAACTGCCTTGGACGACAACCCGCCTTCAACATGCTTTTAGCCAGAATGCCACCTATGTCCTGCCTGTAGAGTTGTTTTGCAGAAAGGTTAATGGTTACGTAAAAGTCTTTTGGAAGCGTAGATTCCCAGGCAACGAGCTGCTGGCAGGCGCGATCGATCAAATGTTGTCCCAGAGGCAGAATCATATCGGTATTTTCTGCGATAGGGATGAAATCGTCTGGCATGATGATCCCACGAGTAGGGTGCCTCCACCTGACCAAAGCTTCTGCTCCCAAAAGCTTTCCAGACTGCATATCAATCTTAGGCTGATACCAAAGTTCGAATTGCTCCGGCTGGTTCAATGCTTTGCGCAGTTCCTGCTCAATGTCGATGCGCCGCTCTATCTTTTGGTTCATCGCGTTGGTGAACAAACTGTAGGTGTTTTTCCCACGTTCTTTGGCGTGGTACATCGCGATGTCTGCATTTTTGATTAGGGTTTCGGCGTCCTGACCGTGGCTTGGGTATGAAGCAAGCCCGATACTGCCACCGGCGACAATGGTATCGCTCTCAATCACAATGTCTTTCTGAAGGGTAGAAAGAATATTGCCCGCCATATATTCACTTTGTTTTGTAGACAATCCCGCGCAGCAAATCAAAAATTCATCGCCACCAAGACGAGCAACCATGTTTGATTCAGTTTCAGGGAAACCGTATCCCACTTCACGTGATAATCGAGTTGAGACGATTTCGAGCAGGTGATCGCCAGAAGCATGCCCGAAGTGATCATTCACCTGTTTAAACTCATCCAGATCAATAAAGAAAACGTCAATTTGTTGATGTTGACCGGATTGAATTAGCTCATTTACATGGCTAATAAAATACGTTCGGTTTGGTAAACCTGTTAGAGCATCGTGGTACGCCATAAAGCGTATGTCTTCGGTATGCTTTTCTATACGCATTCCCATGTCATTGTATGCGTTAACCAGTTCACCAATTTCATCTGAACGACGCAAAGCACGCATAGTTCTGAACTTGCCTTGCCCCGTTTCCTGTATGTGTGTGGTTAGCCGGCGAATGGGTTTAGTAAGCGAGCGCGCCATAAGAGTTGCGAGAAGGAGGCTAAATGCAAAGCTGGCAAAAGTAATCCAGAAGTGCCCCTGATAGAGACTTCGAATGTTCTCTTTGTACGCTTCACCAATGATCTTTTGGTTGTCGGATATATCGTTCAGGAGCTTTTCCAGACTTAACTCAATGTAGACCGCACCCATTGACATACCAGACTGGGAGATGGGCTGAATGTATATCAGCTTGGAACTAGTCTGCTTGATAAAGGGTTTGTTTTTACGCATCGACTGCTTAATGAGGTCCTGATTCGGCGGCACCGCGCCAAATGAAAGCATTTTTTCAGTACCATCGTGGAACACATTACCATCTTTATTAATGACATTAACGACCATCACTTCTCGCTGTGAAAGGGCAGGCTGAATCGCTAAATACGTCGCCTCAAGGTTGTAGTTATACAGCGGGTCAAAAAGGTGTTCAGACAGATAAAGTGCAATCGACTTGCCACGAAGTTGAAGCTGTCGGCTTAAGCTGTTGTGGGTGTGTTTGTTCAGTTCTTCGATAATGCTATCGGTGTGCTCGTTATAGAGATTTTTTTGCAGGATAAAGTGACTGAGCGACAGCGCAGCAATGATGCTCGCTGTCGCGATAATGTAGCGGGTGCTCAGTTTTATCGAAGAAATACGGCTCATTTTGTTAGGGCTTCAATTTTTGGTAGTTGCAGGCGCGCTTCATCCAAAACTTTCCGTGTTTCTTCATTAAGTTCATCAAATTTTGTGGTTTTCTGGAATCTAACCAACGTTGCCTTGCCTTCAGCAGTATTATGCATGTTCATCAGTGTGTGTCTGATTGCATTGTTCATTTCATCAGAAAACTCAGGAGAAGACAGCATCAGATCCCTAGGGTAAGGGGACGATTCGTAAACAACTTCCGCAGATTGTTTAATCTTTGCTGGCATATCTTCATTAGCGTTCCAATTACTGTCACTGAAGGCACCAAGATCTGCTCTTCCCTGATAGACCCAGGAGGAGATGTTAATTTCGTTAGACTGTTTGAGTTGTTGATCAATAAACATATAGCCGACCTTGTCCGAATCTGGTTTTTGGCGATGGCTGTCTAAATATTGAAGTTCATACCCTTGGCTAAGTAACGAAACCGCAGGTATAAAGAATGAGCTATTTGAACTTGGCTTTTCAAAAAGTATAGATTTTCCATTTAGCTCATGAAAAGATTTTGAATCTTCTGATTTTATAGAAAAAATTATAGAGCTGTATGTGGCTCTGCCTTTTTTCCAACGTCTTGTAAGAATATTTGCATCAGCATTCTTTTCATAAAGTAGGGCGCTATACACAGTTGCAGGAAGCAAGTGAACCTTGTGATTTCTTAGCTTTTCTTCCATTTCTTCCAGAGTTGAAACCACCACGACTTCACCGTGCGTGTATCCAAATTCTTTGAGTGAATCTGCAAGATAGTTCGCTAGTGGTAAGCTCCATTTAATTCGTGACTTCACCTTTTGAGACACAGCACCAACAACAAAAGGTTTGTCATTCAATTGGATAGAGTCTTGGTTGCTCAATTCAGCATACACTGGATTTGCAATCGTCAGACATGCAATGGTTGCTGAAGACAGCAATGTCGAAGCTGTGATTTTCATGAAAAGTGGAACCTCTAAAAACAACAAAAAGTGAGTTCGGCTAATCTGAGAGAATAGGGAGATCTTTCATTTGTGTAAACGATAATTGGAAGCAAGTTAACAGAAACTGTGCAATAAATCATTACAAGATGTTTCAATTATATTTACCGTATAATCATATTTTCTAATTGGCTCATTATGAATTTGTTAGCAAGAGGTAAGATTTATATTTTGATTGTTTTTTGTTCGGTTTAAGTTACGGCGAGAAGGTTTTGAAGTTTTGGCTCAGAAGACGTTTCCTTAAAATGATTTATCTCTTATAAATCGCCCTATATGAATTACGTTTAAGGTACAACCAGTTATTGAGTTGTTTGATTTTATGAAAAAGCATACGCATAATGACTTGATACTCACGCGCTCTCACTTGGAAAAGTTGCATGTATCTCTCAAGCCCGGAAGATTTTCAAAAACATCTATTTAGGGATGAAGAAGGGTACTTGTGTGCTCACTACAAAAACTACACATTTAGTAGTGTTTTTCAGCCTATCTTAATAGCAGGTGGGGATGTGTTTGGGTTTGAAGGACTTGTTCGAATTAAAAACGAAAATCAGGAACCCGTAAGACCTGACCTTTTCTTCAGAAGCGCAGAGCTCACTTTTGTTGATATGATTAACGTCTCTTTGTTATGCGCAAGCATACATTTGAGAAATTTTGCCCAGTCCTCCCATCGCGATAAGAAAATCTTCATCAATGCATCGCCATTAGTATTTCAAGTACTTTCACACGATGACAACGCAATAGACGTTCTATTAGGTTTCCTACAAGCAGTTCACCTGAATCCAGAACAACTGGTTTACGAAATCATGGAATTCGATGAGGGTGATGTACATAAAATTCTCAAAGGTGCTCAGGTACTAAGCCGATATGGTATTACCATCGCAATGGACGATTTTGGGCAATGTGCTTCGAACGAGGCGAGAGCCAAAATTCTATTGCCTTCCATCATAAAGTTAGATAAGTCGCTGTTGGATAATTTCGTAAGTCATAATGACTTCGATTTGGTGGATTCACTTGAGCTAGCAAACAGTATTGGCGCTAAAGTGATTCTTGAAGGGCTAGAGACAAAAGCGCAGCTTGATAAGCTTGCAGACATGAATATCGATATGTTCCAGGGCTTTTACCTTGGTCGACCCAAGCCACTTCCGCCTCAACTTACTGCAAACTAGATGTAAAGTCCTCATTCTTAATAATTCTTAAACATAAATCTGACCAGAAATTAAGCATAGAGCTTATTAAGGTATATATTAAATAAGAGGGTCTTTGTTTTAGGAAGAGGTGTATGAGGCTTTGTCATTGGCTGGTAGGTTTTTCATTATGCTACGGAATTGCATTCAACGTGTTTGCAATCAACAAAGTCACTTTAACGCTGCCTGCTTTCAAAGATAATGGTCATGAATTTTTCCATGAGCTGCTGACTGAATCCTTAAAAGCTCAGGGTATTGAAGTCAACATTATTACTCCTTCTCGTCACACTCCCCAAAAGCGTGCTGTTCACATGTTGAACAAAAATCAGATCTCCCTTTACTGGCTAGTTAAGACAAATGAACGTGATAAGAAGTACGCGTTAGTCGATGTGCCATTAACGAATGGCATGATTGGGCAGAGAATTTTACTCATTCCTAAAGGTGCGCAGCATCATTCTAAAAACATCAACACATTACTGGACTTGCAAAAATCCGGGCTAGTAGCTGGGCTAGGAGCTAACTGGTATGACATAGATGTTTGGAAGGCGAGTAACCTGCCATATCATGTAAAAGATGGAGAATGGCGACAGCTGTATGAAATGCTCTCAGAAACTGGTGGCGTGAACTACTTTCCCCGGGGAATGCATGAAGTTCTTGCTGAAGCAGAAGGGCAACCACAGTTAGAAATAGAAGACCGACTCATCCTGAAATACAACCGCAGCATGGTGTTCTATTTGAGTGAATCAGCAATAGAATACAAGTTGCTTATCGAAAGGGCATTGAAGCAAGCCAAAGAGAGTGGTTTAATGCAACAGCTTATTGATAAGCATTGGAAAAAAACAATCAACACCATAAAACCAGAAGATCGGACAATTATTGAACTGATCTCACCATAAAACGTTAGTTGCTAAACACATGAAACCTAAAATTAGAAGACTATGGCATAGCTGTATCTTTACGGCTGCCGCAGCGGTATCCGGTTGCGTAATGGCGGATACCGTCAGGCTTACCTCACTCTATTGGCCTCCATACACGGGCGAAGAACTGGTGCAGCAAGGTGCCAGTGTCGCCGTGGCTAAAGCGGCGTTTGACGCAATGGGTCACCAACTGGAAGTGGACTTCTTCCCCTGGAACAGAGCTGTTTCTCTCGCCAAATCCAGCGATTATTACGTTGGCTATTTTCCTGCCTATTATTTCAAAACCAACAAGTTACTGCTCTCAGAACCCATGGGGAGCGGGATGCTAGGTTTGGTCGAAAATGTGGACAAGCCGATTCGATGGCGGGCGCTTACCGATTTGGTGCCATACACAATTGGTGTGGTAAGTGGTTACAGAAACACCCGCGAATTTGATGAAATGATCCACAGTGGTCAGCTCGAAGCACAAGAGTCGATGACAGATACGCAAAACGTACTGAAAGTGGCGAGTTCTGAACTTGATCTCGCTGTCATTGATGAAAATGTACTCCGATACCTTCGAATGCATGATCCTGAAGTTTCTCAGGTTAAAGAGAAACTTCAGTTAAACAAAAAGCCACTAGTGTACAAAGATTTGTATATTGCCTTTACACGTGGCCCTGAAGGCGAGCGTTGGCTAGAAGTATTTAACCAAGGTCTCGGAAAGATAGATGCTGATCAAATCATGAGAGACTATATGGATCAGCATTTTAAAAGCCACTGATTACGCTGATAAAGCACATCGCTGTACTGCTGATTACAATAGGTATTCCATAGGCAATGCCTTTTTCCCGAAATGTTTTCAGGCTTCGGTAGTACAGCGCCATTATGATTACCTGAATACCACCAAGTAAAAACATGCTCATCACACTTAATAGTAAGTAGTCTGGATGAATGCCAATGGCAAAAGCAGTGAGTAGCTTGGTATCACCACCTCCCCAGATTCCAATCACAGTCGCAACAAAGCCTATAACGAAAACCAGCGCTGCATAGGGAAGTGAGTCCCAGATAAAATCATTGTTAAAAGCGAGGGGAAGTGTACTAAGGGCAACAAGTAGTACTAGTTTGTTGGGAATGCGTCGATGACGGATGTCCGAAACGCAAATAGCAATACCAAGAATGCAGAGCGCAACAAAAAGAAGCGTATTAAGAGAGAGTTCAATATTCATATCTCGAATTATACCTTAATCCTCCATGGGTTATGTATAGATGTTTATTGCCGAAGGGCAAAATAAGGCTCATAATCCATAAGGCTCAATTACTTGTTGAATTGAGCTTCCCAACTGACTTATCCACTTCAAGAAGGAATCAATATGCAGAGCGTTGCCATTTTGCTCTTTATCTTGGTCACTGTGTTCATCATTTACCAAAAATATTTTGCGAAACGCTATGCACCCATAACGTACCCCTATAAGAAGGTCGGCAGTTTAATGGGAAGCAAAGAAATTGCCTTTTACAATGCGTTGATTGCCGCATTAGATAACCGCGCCATCGTCTTTTCAAAAGTCCATATGGCTGACGTGATCATGCCCGTCCCCAATAAGGACAAAAAGAAGTGGCTTGCTGCCTTTAATAAGATTGCGCGTAAGCACCTGGATTTTGTGATTTGCCGCCCCGGTACGTTAGAAGTGATGTGCATCATTGAATTCGATAATGGAAAAGAGTTGAATAAAACCAAGGCAGAGCGCGAAAAGCTTCTGATGCATGTTTGTAAAACGTCTGGTATCCCCCTGATAGGCGCTAATGAAAAATACGCGTACCAGGTAGGGAGACTTCGCAAAGTATTGGCCGAGTACATTGATACGCTGGAAATTGAACCTGAGGTGAGATTCTGTAAAGAATGTCAGTCACCAATGGTGGTAAAAGTGGGCGTTCAGGGCGCCTACAAAGGAAAACGGTATTACGCATGCAGCCGCTATCCAAACTGTAAGCACACTGAAGATTTCATTGAAGAAATCAATTGGTCTTAAATCTTAAGAAAAGCAGATAAATGAAGCCAGCGAATAAGCTGGCTATTTTTGACCTTTTAATTGTGACATTGTCACGCCAATACCGGAAAGTTTTACTGGCATCGACTTGTCTAATTCGGACAGCTCATCCTCTGAGATGACCAGCACCTTAAGCCCATATTTTCTGTATGTTTCTAGCTTCTCTTTAAATTCAATTGCTTGCTCGGTCGATTGGTCAGCCGACTGAAATTCAAGATAAACATTCACTCTGGGAAGGTAGAAAGAAGACTGCACGTCTTGCTCGATTGGCAGAGTCCGGGCATAGGCGTGTGTAACACCTGTGAGATACAGCCAGTTATCGATATGCATTTCTTCGATGGTGCGTACATAGTGCCCATCGGCACAATGGTATTTGGCTTCGAATTTCTGGCGGAAGTTAGAATATGACTTATCTGTGGATCGCTGGCTTACGTGGCAGCCAAGTAGCTCTTCCGCGGAAGCAAGCAGTCTGGCATTTAATAATATTCCTGAATCCCAAACAACATAGTCAATTTCCGAACTTGCGTTATTGCGTGGGTCTGCGCCCATACGTTTGCCCAGCGGCGTGGTAACCCATCCTTTACCTGAGCGTACAATCCACCCCAACTCGCCAAACAATTGGTTCATTTGGTGCGACGAGAGCTTAAACTTTGCTCCCACCTGGCTTGCGGTCAGCTTGTCTTTTTTGAGCTCATAAACCGGCACATACATATCTTCAGGCCAGACTATGTATTTTCCGTATTGCTTAGATTCCTGATACTTGCCGCCTTGGGCTTCACCAAGTTCAGTTAAGGTCCAGGATTCATCCTTTTTCACGATGAACTCATAACGCTCAAGTGCATGAAACAGGGCGCCAGATTTCACATTAAGTTTTTCTGCTAATCGACTGGTTGAAAGCATATTCACTCCGATGGTTACAGCCTTATTGTAATCAAAGGATTAGCGATTGAAATCCCAAACACCTAATTTTCGTAATCTTTAGGAATTAACCATCGCTTATGTGTGGTTAAGTGAGCTCTCTGAACTATATTCAAAAGAAAGAGAAAAAATAACTCTAACTACAGTTGGTGTAAAAGAGCATGTCAGAGAAGAAAGTATTTGTGATTGCTGCGGAAGTGGCTGCAGAGCTTAATAAAGGGATGGTGATTGCCAAACGTTTATTATTAATAGCCAGCAATGCGCGGGCATTGGCGCTAAGGGCAGGGGAAAGCGCAGCAGGCTTCAGACCAATTACGGATTCTATAGATGATTTGGTAAGAAAAACGTTGGATACATCCAAAGTCATCAATCAAAAGGCACAACTATTAAGTCGAATAGCGACCTCCGAAACACGTTCATCCTCTGCGCTCACCAAGTTCAATAATGTAATTTGCCGAGATACCGATGCTCGCTACATTGAAAGCCTTGCACCCGCAATCACACAGACCCGTGAACAACACGCCCAACTTATTACTCAGTTTAAGAAAGAAGCCAGAGGTCTCAATGACATGCTGGATGAGCTTTACAGTGAGCTGAAAACCGCACAAATCATATCCACCATGCTCAGTGTCGAAGCTTCTCAGGCTGAAGAACTGCATCAGGAGCAACTCAACAGTATCGCGACCAGCGTGGCAGATTCTGCCAAAGAAATTCAAAGCCATGTGCTTCAGTCACTCAATTTATTCTCCGAACTCACAAGGGTAGTCTATGCAAACAAAAGTGCTGTTTAACCAAGGAACACATCGCTGGATTGTTTTTGGACGGGATCCGGAAAAGCCAGACGGCATCATAGACACTAACCAGTACATGATTACCCACCGTGACGAAGCCATCCTTCTAGACCCAGGAGGTATTGAGCTGTTTTCCGCCATGCTGGGATGTGTTGTTAAAGAAGTACCAGTCGAAAACATTACCCACCTGTTTGCGTCTCATCAGGATCCCGACATTATTTCATCCCTGGGCTTATGGGATCAGGCTCTTCCAAAAGCCAAACTTCATTCGCCTTGGTTGTGGGAAGGGTTCATTAAGCATTTTGGTATGGAGAACGTCGATTACATGCCGATTCCTGATGAAGGAAAAACGCTCAGCCTGGCAGGGTTAGAGTTGCAATTCGTTCCCGCTCATTACATGCATTCGTCAGGAAATTTCTCAGTTTACGATCCACAAGCTAAAATATTAATGTCGGGAGACATCGGAGCAGCACTAGACGCTGTAGATGCGCCGATGTTTGTTCAGGATTTTGATGCTCACATACCAAAAATGGAGTATTTTCACCGTAGGTGGATGCCCTCAAATAGAGCCAAGACCGCATGGATCGAAAAAGTCAGTAAGCTGGAAATTGATATGCTCTGCCCACAGCACGGCGGCATATTCAAAGGAGACGATGTAAAGCGTTTCCTGATGTGGCTAGATGGTCTGGACGTAGGAGTCGCGACGAAATAACTGTCAGTTCTACGTCAAGATACTCTGAATTCATTCAACTATCGGGTTTGAAGAAATACCATGTCTGTATCTAATGTAGAAATCATCAGTAATGAGCAAATGACTGTATCAGCATGCTTTTTTGAACAGCGCGACATATGGAAAAGCACACAAATGAAAAGGGGAAGCAAACCTCTTTTCGATTTTTGTCTGGACTTTGGGATTCGGTTTGAAGATCTGATTGATGCAGGTCTGATAGAAAAAAGCGAAAAAGCCGGCAGCACTTCCATCTCAGATTATCAGTTAACAGAAGCGGGGCACGATTTTCTGGTCGCTGAGTACGAAAGCTTTTGGGTTATTGGCGCAAAGCTGGAAGAATTAGACTCTTTCATAGAGAACTTCCTTCATAACCGCCTTGCGAATATATACCGGGACACATAAAACCAGAAAAGCCAGTCAACTCGACTGGCTTTTCTTTATGTCAGATATTAAAACTGGTATTCAAGAGTCACCATAGGACCAAAGAACTGGAAGTTAACGTTCAGATCGGTTCGCTCAGACCCATAATCCACATTGACTTCGTAATAGCTGTAGGAAGCTTCGGCGTTCCAGTTTTCATTGAACTGGTATTGCACACCCAAATTGGCGTCTACTAACAAACCCTTGATGCTATTAAACTCAATGTAAAACACCTGAGCATGGGAAATTGCGCGCCAGTTTTCGTTAATCTTGTATTCCGCTTCCAAGCCAATGTCTGGAAGTGGAGCAGTGACATCGGTAAACGCATAGTTTCCTTTACCTAACACAACATTCTGATTACCACCTTGTAAACTCAGCTCGCCCCCCAGTCCAATCTGCATTTGCATAATGTGGATACCAGCCGTCAGGTCCAGGTCCCAGTTTTCGTTTTCAAAAAACGAATAGGAGTAACCCAATCGTGCAAGGTCGATGTTCAGCGTGGACTGAATGGTTGCACCAATTTTAGCGTCGTAGATTTCCCCATCAATTGGGACAGAAAAAGCGCGTTCTGAGGTGACCGAAGAATTTCGGTGTAAGCTACGCCAGTCAAGGTACATTGCATGCTTTGAGTTAAACGCGTATTCAACTTTAAGGTAGGGTAAGACCTCGCGTTCTTTTAGCCTTAAGTCGGATTCAAAATCCAGATCGAAACTTCTCGATAGATCTGAAGAGTAAGCCCCCATGGATGTATCTGCACTGGAGTAAAAACCACCCACTTTCACACTCAGGTCGCCAGCCTGTGATGCCCCGGAAAGAAGCAATAAAAGGGAGGCAGCCAACCGTCCTTTAGTTATCATGTTTGTTAAGTTCCGTTTGGTTATCAGAAGTTTAAATACATAGATAGCAGTTATGAGCTACGGACACAACATTCGATATGGGGTTCAATTCGTTTCAAATTGTTTATCCGACGTAAGTGAGCTGTATATTGAAATTTATAGAACTCATTTTCCGAATTCTCATTTTTGTGCCAGACGTCTCTGTTTTGGCATAAAGCCATGTTATGTCGCCCTATTTTTATGAGGTTCGTCGAGTCTGTGTCTACATTTATTAAAGAAACGCTTCGAGAGTCTATCTGCGGCTACGGGGAAAGTGTGGCTGCCTAAACTGCATTTTTGCTCGGACGATAATAAAAACTCCACAGCGACCATCACGAAAAACAAATTATAAAAACGTCCTGAGGCGACACATGTCACACAGCGAATACGCCATTATCTTGGATAGTGAACTCAATATCCTGGGGAAGAACCGACGCTTTACAGAAAGTGGGTTAATTGCCCCCTCTGCCACATCACTTATTGGTACCT
>NZ_AFWJ01000297.1 GCF_000222685.1 Vibrio nigripulchritudo ATCC 27043
TAAGAACATTGAATGTGTAGAACCAGAACTTGCTCTTTATTTAAGAGATAGCAGCTTTCCGAATTAAAGAATTTGCTTGGCGACCATAGCGTTGTGGACCCACCTGATTCCATGCCGAACTCAGAAGTGAAACGCAATAGCGCCGATGGTAGTGTGGGGCTTCCCCATGTGAGAGTAGGACATCGCCAGGCTTCAAATTTAAAAGAAGCCCGTTTGCAAGAACGGGCTTTTTTAATCCATCGCATAAAAGAATTGAATGTGCTGGTATAGCTCAGTTGGTAGAGCGCACCCTTGGTAAGGGTGAGGTCCCCAGTTCAAATCTGGGTACTAGCACCATTAATTATTGTTTACAGATTGTGAGTCAGTCTGAAACAAAAAAGAATTTTCTTGGCGACCATAGCATTGTGGACCCACCTGATTTCCATGCCGAACTCAGAAGTGAAACGCAATAGCGCCGATGGTAGTGTGGGGCTTCCCCATGTGAGAGTAGGACATCGCCAGGTTCAATTTCCAAGCCCTGATCAGCCGATCAGGGCTTTTTCGTTTCTACATCACAAAAACTTGTTCCAAGTCACCAAAAGTGACTACTGTAACTTTTAATATCTCACACTCTTTGTGTCTCAATGTATCCGAAAATAAAAACAATTTTTTGTTCATATAGAGATAGAATAATCGCAATATTCAAATGAAGGATAGGGGAAGATGGGACAATTATCCGTTCTTGGCTTTATTGCACTAGGTGGTGCATTTGGTGCCTGCTCACGATTTTTGGTGTCGGAGTTATGTGCAAGTTTATTTGGGCGAGGTTTTCCCTATGGAACGCTCACGGTGAACGTTGTGGGCTCTTTAGCGATGGGAATGCTCATTGCCTCGTTTGAGAATGGAAGTCTTGCCACAGAGCCTTGGAGACAGATTATCGGGTTAGGTTTCTTGGGGGCGCTGACCACCTTCTCAACTTTCTCTATGGATAATGTTTTACTGATGCAGCAGGGCGCTTTTTTTAAGATGGGTCTGAATGTTTTGTTAAATGTTATTCTCAGTATCTCTGCCGCCTGGATCGGTTTTCAATTGTTGATTAAAAGTTAATCTTTTTCACCTTTAGTCTTGGTTTTGACATAACCTTTCCCTTATACTGGCTTCACTTGTCGGAGTGCTCGAACACGTAGTGTGTTAAATAAAGAGCTGAGACCGCGTAGCGGGATCCGTTGAACCTGATCAGGCTAATACCTGCGAAGGGAACAAGAGAAGATACCATCACTCGAATACAATCGAGATCTATCTGATTTACAGTTGAGCACGAATTTGTTTTATCTGCTCACTGCCCTCTTGTCACAACAATCCGTCAAGCATTTTCTTCCTAGGGTTATGCCCTCAAAAATAATGATGCAAGGAAAAATGCTATGTCGAATCGCAAGCAAGCGAGACTGGAAGCCAAACAGTTTATTGATAACCTGTCGACCCAACCCTATCCAAACTCCCATAAAGTCTACGTAGAAGGCTCACGCAGTGATATTCAGGTCCCAATGCGTGAAATCAGCCTGGCTGATAGCCTGGTTGGTGGTACTAAGAAAGACCCTATATTCGAGCCGAATGACCCTATTCGCGTTTATGACACCTCCGGTGTTTACACCGATCCAAATTACGACATCGACTTGTACAGCGGTTTGCCAAAACTGCGAGAGAAGTGGATTGAAGAGCGTGCCGATACGGAAATCCTTGCAGATGTAAGCTCGGTCTACACTAAGGAGCGCCTTGAAGACGATACGCTTGACGAGCTTCGTTACGGAAACCTTCCAAAAATTCGCCGTGCAAAAGAGGGACAGTGTGTTACACAGCTACACTATGCGCGCCAAGGTATCATCACTCCGGAGATGGAATACATCGCCATTCGTGAAAACATGCAGCGTCGTAAATTTGCGGATGAGCAACTGAATATCGAGCATCCGGGTGAAAGCTTTGGCGCAAACTTACCGAAAGAAATCACCCCAGAATTTGTTCGTAAGGAAGTGGCAGAAGGTCGTGCCATCATTCCTTCCAACATTAACCACCCTGAATCAGAACCAATGATCATTGGTCGAAACTTCCTGGTTAAAGTAAATGCCAACATTGGTAACTCTGCAGTCACCTCTTCAATTGAAGAAGAAGTAGAAAAGCTGGTTTGGGCAACTCGCTGGGGTGGCGATACGGTCATGGACCTTTCAACTGGTCGAAACATTCACGAAACGCGTGAATGGATTATGCGTAACAGCCCGGTTCCGATTGGTACGGTTCCAATGTATCAGGCGCTTGAGAAAGTGAACGGTATCGCTGAAAACCTCAACTGGGAAGTGATGAGAGACACCCTTATCGAGCAGGCGGAGCAGGGGGTTGATTACTTCACCATTCACGCTGGATTGTTGCTTCGTTATGTTCCGATGACGGCTAAGCGAGTCACAGGTATTGTTTCTCGTGGCGGCTCAATCATCGCTAAGTGGTGTTTGGCTCATCACCAGGAAAGTTTCCTGTACACGCATTTCCGTGAAATCTGTGAAATTTGTGCGAAGTACGACGTAGCGCTTTCACTGGGTGATGGTCTTCGTCCTGGCTCCATTGCCGATGCAAACGATGAAGCTCAGTTTTCTGAGCTAAGAACTTTGGGTGAGCTGACTAAGGTTGCTTGGGAATACGATGTGCAGGTGATCATTGAAGGTCCGGGTCATATCCCGATGCACATGATCAAAGAGAACATGGACGAGCAGCTTAAGCACTGTCATGAAGCGCCATTCTATACACTTGGGCCACTGACAACTGACATTGCACCTGGCTACGACCACATCACTTCAGGGATCGGTGCCGCCATGATCGGTTGGTACGGCTGTGCCATGTTGTGTTATGTGACGCCTAAAGAACATTTAGGTCTGCCAAACAAGGAAGACGTTAAAACCGGTCTTATCACTTATAAACTCGCCGCTCATGCCGCTGATTTGGCTAAAGGTCACCCTGGTGCGCAGATTCGTGATAACGCACTCTCTAAGGCTCGCTTTGAATTCCGCTGGGAAGACCAGTTCAACTTGGCTCTAGACCCGGATACAGCGCGTACTTACCACGATGAAACTCTTCCTCAAGAGTCTGGAAAAGTTGCGCACTTCTGTTCTATGTGTGGACCTAAGTTCTGTTCTATGAAGATTTCTCAGGAAGTCCGTGAATACGCAAAAGACACCAAACAGGTCGCGCTCGACCAAGCAATTGAGATCAAAATGCTAGATGACCCACTTGAGGGCATGCGTCAGAAGTCTGAGGAATTTAAGGCATCAGGATCGGAACTTTACCATCCCGCTAAGCAAAGCGTTTTGGAGGAATAATGCCACAGCTACTTCTTCCGCAAGATAAAGTACATCTTACGGGTTTGGTGCAGTCGCGCTTATTGCTAGCGAAAGAACAGGGATTTGATATTTCCGATATCGAGTTGGGCATTAGCCCAACTCCACTTGTTCAGTGCCATGTTGATGACAGGACGACAACACTGTTTCTTGGTGAAGGAGAAAGCGACGCCGATTTTGTTTGTCGCTTTGCTTCTGGTCAGGCTTCGCCTCTGGCAATTTCTGATCTGTCTAAGCAGGCTAATTTGCTACTACTGGATGTCTACCATGATTTTCAGTTGGTCGACTTATGGGCTCATGAAGGTACAAACCGAGCGATTGCTTTTGAAGGTTCACCACTCAATGAGCAAGAACAAGAGTCATATGTCGCTTGGCTACTGACGGCTTTGGTCATTGATTTTCCTATTGAGGACGCATTAGTTATTGCTCGAGCGGCAGTCCGTGACGATGTTTCACGTGAAACATGGCCTTTGAATCTCGATGCTTTTCCTGTTCCGGTGCTATCTGACAGCCTTTTGAATATTGATGTAGGTTGGAATATCGAGAGTGATATTCAGTTCCCGTCTACAGATTCTGAAAGACTAAAACTATACCCAGTAGTCGATACGGTAGAGTGGGTTGCAAGGTTACTTGAGCTGGGTGTAAAAACCGTCCAGCTAAGAATCAAGGACTCGCAAGACCCAGGTCTTGAGTCAAAGGTGAAACAGGCGATAGAGCTAGGGCAACAGTATGATGCTCAGGTTTATATCAATGATTACTGGCAGCTAGCCATCAAGCATGGTGCTTACGGCGTGCATCTTGGTCAGGAAGATTTGGAAGTAGCAGAGCTTGATGACATTGCTGATGCAGGGTTACGTATTGGGTTGTCTACTCATGGCTATTACGAAATCTTGCGAATCAAGCAGGTCAATCCAAGCTACATTGCACTCGGGCATATCTTCCCAACGACGACTAAGGTCATGCCTTCGAGACCACAAGGACTGGTTCGACTCGAACTATACCAAAAGCTTGTAGGGACATTTCCAACAGTAGCAATAGGTGGAATTGATTTGGAGCGTGCTCCATCCGTATGGAAGTGTGGCGTTTCGAGTTTAGCTGTAGTTAGAGCGATTACGCTGAGCGATGATCCAAAAGAAGTGATCGAAAAGTTTAACACCTTGATGAGTAGCAGGTAAAAGAGTGGCTTCGATTTCTGATTCAGAATTTCTCCGTTATCAAAGACAGATCGCTCTTCCAGAGATTGGTGATAGTGGGCAGAGCAAGCTCAAAAAAGCGCGACTACTGGTCATTGGATGTGGCGGACTTGGTTGTTCTGCAATACAGCATTTAGCCTGCTCCGGTGTTGGCAACCTTGTTGTCGCTGATGGAGACACGGTAGAAATTAGCAATCTTCCAAGACAGATTCTGTACACGGAAAACGAAGTAGGCCTACCAAAAGTAGAGGCTGCAAAGAAAGCCATCGCGCGTCTTAACGCATCAACTAAAGTCAGAACCATAAACAAGCGGCTCGAGGGAAGCCAACTCGAACTGGAATGTATGATGGCTGACTTAGTTCTGGATTGCAGCGATAACTTTGAGACCAGGCAAGCAGTTAATCTGGCTTGCATGAAATCAAAAACACCGCTTATCTCCGGCGCCGCAATAGGTTGGGATGGTCAGCTTTCTACGTTTTTGTATCAGGATTCACAACCTTGTTACAACTGTCTATATCCTATCAATGAATCACAACCCAATATGCGCTGCTCCGATGCTGGTGTTGTTGGACCGGTTGTAGGAATCATTGGTACTCATCAAGCGCTTACTGCCATAAGAATTATTACAACAGGAAAAGCCGCGGAAAGCAGACTCACTCTGTTTGATGGACTTTCAATGCAGTTTCATCAGCTCAAGGTCGCCAAAGACCCGGCTTGCCCTGTTTGCAATACAAACTCAGATACTCAGGAAGAACAATGAGTACTTTTACAATTACATTTAATGGTGAGTCGGAAGAGGCTGATTCAAGTACGACACTGACCAAGTTGCTGGAAAGCAAAAACATCGAACTTAAAGGAATTGCTGCGGCAATCAACCAAGAAGTTCAACCAAAAACAACGTGGGATCAAACCTTCCTAAATGCAGGTGATGACGTCGTCGTTTTTAAAGCAATAGCAGGAGGTTAATGATGTTAACTATCGCAAACAAGACCTTCGACTCTCGGTTGTTTACGGGAACGGGTAAGTTTTCAAACAGTCGCGTCATGAGTGAAGCAATCATTGCATCGGGTTCTCAGCTTGCAACAATGGCACTTAAGCGCGTCGACTTGGACGCAAAAGATGATGACATTCTTTCGCCGTTGATTGAGCAAAACATCGGATTGTTACCTAATACCTCCGGTGCCAAAAATGCCAAGGAAGCCATCTTCGCAGCTCAGCTTGCTCGCGAGGCATTAGAGACAAATTGGCTGAAACTCGAGATACACCCCGATCCGAAATACCTGATGCCTGACCCGATTGAAACGTTAAAAGCAGCTGAAAAATTGGTTGAGCAAGGTTTTATTGTTCTGCCTTATTGCCATGCCGATCCTGTTTTGTGTAAGCATCTAGAAGAAGTAGGTTGCGCGGCAGTAATGCCACTTGGTGCTCCAATCGGTTCCAATAAGGGTATTGCCTCACGAGACTTTCTGGAAATCATCATTGATCAGGCTAATGTTCCGGTAGTGGTTGATGCAGGTATTGGCGCTCCTTCTCATGCGGCAGAAGCCATGGAGCTAGGTGCTGATGCTGTTCTGGTTAATACCGCAATCGCAGCAGCGGCGAATCCGGTGCAAATGGCAAAAGCGTTTAAATTGGCTGTAGAAAGTGGTCGTTTAGCCTATGAATCCGGTCTGGCGGGGCAGGTGAATCATGCGGTAGCCTCAAGCCCTCTGACATCGTTTCTGGGGTAGAACATGAACTTTTCAGATCAGTTTGAACAGATGAATTGGGACGAAATCCGCATGTCCATCTACAGTAAAACGGCTGAAGATGTAAAGCGGGCGATAGCCAAACCCAAGCGAGATCTCGAAGATTTTAAGGCGCTGATTTCTCCTGCGGCAGAACCGTATTTAGAGTTAATGGCGCAGCAATCTTACGCGCTAACACGGAAACGCTTTGGTAATACGATTGGCTTTTATATCCCCCTTTATCTATCTAACCTTTGTGCGAACTCTTGTACCTATTGCGGCTTTACAATGGAAAACCGTATTAAGAGAAGAACTCTGGACGTTGAAGATATTCATTTAGAAATTGATGCGATCAAGAAAATGAATTTTGACTCTGTTCTTCTGGTGACTGGTGAACATGAAACAAAAGTGGGAATGAAATATTTCCGCGAAGTGGTGCCAGAGATTAAAAAGCGGTTTAGTTATCTTGCCATGGAAGTGCAGCCCCTTGATCAGGAATGCTACGCAGAGCTAAAAACTTTAGGTTTAGACGCGGTAATGGTTTATCAGGAAACTTACCATCCATCTACCTATGGTCAGCACCATCTGAGAGGCAATAAAACCGATTTCAATTACCGACTTAACACGCCAGATCGTCTTGCATCTGCTGGTATAGACAAGATTGGGCTGGGTGCGCTAATTGGTTTGGAAGAGTGGCGCACAGACTGCTTTTATGTTGCGGCTCATTTAAGTTACATGGAAAGGACTTACTGGAAAACGCGTTACTCCATTTCTTTCCCAAGGCTCCGTCCTTGTGAAGGTGCTCTTCAGCCCAAATCAGTTATGTCTGACAAACAGTTAGTGCAACTGATTTGTGCTTATCGAATGCTTAACCCTGAAGTTGAACTGTCGCTTTCCACACGTGAATCTGAGTCATTTAGAGATAATGTTTTACCCTTGGGTGTAACCAGTTTGTCAGCTGCTTCTAAAACGCAACCGGGTGGGTATGCGAACGACGACGTAGAACTAGAGCAATTTGCGATCAGTGATGAGCGTTCTGCTGCGCAGGTGGCCCAAGCTGTGAAAAATCGTGGCTTTGAACCTGTTTGGAAGGATTGGCATCACGCCTATTCGGGATAGAGTTACTGGTTTAGACCAGTGAGTGTTTCACGTGAAACACACTACGAAGAAACAAAAATGCCGCTTTTAAAGCGGCATTTTTATCTTTAGTGAAACCAGATTAATTAGGGTAGGACAGTGGTGAAGTTGCGTCTTTCAACCACTCTAAAGCATTACCGGAAACTAGCGGGCTAATTTCATCCCAAACTTTTTGGTGGTAATCATTCAGCCATTGAAGCTCAGGACGAGTCAGCAGGTTAACGTCGATGTTTCTCTTATCGATGGGGCAACGGGTTAAAGACTCAAACCCTAGCATGTTGGAGTCGCCTTGTGTTTCTACGTCGACAACCAGCTCTAAATTCTCAATACGAATACCAAACTCGTCAGCGCGGTAGTAACCCGGCTCGTTAGAAAGCACCATACCTTTCAACAAGGCAACAGTGTTAACTGCAGGAGCAATTCTTTGCGGACCTTCGTGAACACTTAAGAAATGCCCGACACCATGACCAGTACCGTGGTCAAAGTTATAACCATTAGACCATAAGAATTGGCGAGCCAGAATATCTAGCTGATGACCAGTCGTACCGTGAGGGAACACTGCATTTGCAAGTGCAATGTGACCTTTCAGAACTAAAGTAAACTGCTGAATCATTTCATCTGTTGGTTTTCCAATGGCAACGGTACGAGTGATGTCTGTTGTGCCATCTGAATACTGACCGCCTGAATCCACAAGGTAAAGCGAGTTAGGCTCGAGCTTGCCAGGTTCTGGCTGATTTAGATGATTGTAGTGACACATCGCACCATTACCTGCTGATGCAGAAATAGTATCAAAGCTTAAATCCGCAAGAGTAGGGTCGACTTTTCTGAACTCGTGAAGCTTATCAGCAAGCACTGCTTCATCGTGGAAATTTTCGGCTTCTACTTCACTGTCCAACCAGGACAAGAAGTTCACCATAGCAGCGCCGTCGCGCAGGTGGCAGGCACGCATACCTTGAATTTCAGCGTCATTCTTTGCCGCTTTAGGTAGCAAGCATGGGTCATCACCGTTGATGACTTCTGCGCCTGAATTTTGAAGAGTGAGAGTGAACCAAGCATTACTTGTTGCTGGGTCAACCAATACATTTTTGCCCGAAAGAGCCTGTAGTCGCGCTTCAAGCTCTTGTGGAGAATAGACGGTAACACCAATACCGACGTGCTCAGAAAATGCTTCAGGCAGTCGAGCTGGATCGATGAAGAACTCTACTTCTTCATTAGAGTGAATAATGGCATGCGAAAGAAGAACAGGAAGGCAAGATACGTCTAACCCGCGAATGTTCAGTAGCCAGCAGATGGAATCTAACTGAGTCAGCAACGCTGCGTCTGTTTTGCTCTCTTTGACAAGTTCTGCGATTTCAGCGCGTTTACTTTGACTGCTTTGTCCAACAAGGTCGATGCCCATTAAGCGAGCGTCTGTTACCGTTGGTTCAGGGCGATCATTCCAAAGAGCATCAACAGGGTTATGGTTAACCAATACCAGTTCAAGCTGATCTTCGAGCTTATCCTGCGCTTTTTGCAGCCATGTGTGAGAATGCATTTTAGGATCAACAGCGAGCTTCGCTCCGCTTGGCAGGTTATCAATTGCCCAGTCTAAAGCAGGCTCCTGAATCAGGTGGCGGTATTCGAACACTTCTGCAGGTGCTTGCTTGGTAACCTGAACGGTATAACGACCATCAACAAAAATTGCAGCTTTGTCGGCAGTAATAACTGCAGCACCTGCCGAGCCTGTGAACCCTGTAGCCCAAAGTAAACGCTCGTGATGAGCAGGCACGTATTCCCCTAGAAACTCATCTTCATGAGGAATGATCAGTGCGTCAACGTTGCTTTCTGCCAACCACTTACGCAGGGCTTCTACTCTTTCTTTAATCATGACATCCATCCGTAGGAATCCTTTTACCTGTTCTTATATTCGTTTTGACGACGAAATTGCGTACAAACTATCGCTTTTTGGTCCGACAAGCAATGTATTCTGCGGTAAGAAGTGCTACCAAAATTGAGGAGTTTCAGACGTCTCACAATATAGTCTTTCCTAATCACTCTTTGAGCCTGAATCAGTACTGTTCAAATGAAGTGTGTTGGATTTAATAATCTGATGGAACCAACTTAATGCGGCGTCTTCACTTCTGTCTTTATGCCAGAACAGGGTGTAAGCCATAGGAGGTAACTCTGTTGGTAAAGGAAGTACCACCAGATCCAGATAGCTGGAAATGTACTGCGCGAAATGCATCGGGGCTGTAAAGACAAAATCTGTGTAAGTACACAAACTGGCTGCGCTGTTGAAATCCGGGACGTACAAAGCAATATCACGCTCTAACCCGATATCCGCCAGTTTGTAATCCAATAGCCAGCGATCGTTGCCGTCGCAACGTACCTGTACATGCCTTTCAGCCAGATACGCGTCCAAATCCCAGTGTCTGCTTAAAACGGGGTGATACTTTCGCACCAGACATACCTGCTGATCCCGATAAATTTCCTGAGTGTCGATGTCTGATGGCGGAAGGAGCGTTAACGCTGCATCGTTAATATCGATATCCTTGCCTGTAATACCAAAATCAATATCACCGGACTGTAGCAACTTGAACGTATCGTCTTTCCATGGATGAGTCGTTATTTTTATACCGGGTGACTGCTGAAACATACTGGGAAGAAAGTGAGGTAAGATAAGTGGGTACACACTTTCAACCAAAGCTATATGAAATCTACGTTTTGATGTCTTAGGGTCGAAAGTTTCAGGTTGCGTAATGGATTCCAGATGGTAGATCAACGCTTCCAGTTTGGGCTTTAGAAACAAGGCTCTTGGTGTGGGATTCAATCCATGGGCACTGCGATAAAAGAGAGGATCATCAAATTGGGTTCGCAGCTTAGCTAAAGACTTACTGACTGCAGATTGAGTCAGGCACAGCCGAGACGCAGTACGCGTGACGTTTCTTTCTTCGAGCAATACGTTAAGGCAAACCAGTAAGTTAAGGTCGATTCGACCCAACTGTTCAATGTTCATAAGAAATTCCCCATCGGAATATCTGAGATGAAAATAGACCATTTCTATTCATATTGCTTCAATAATAAACTGCCACCTCAGAAAACAAAAGTGACGGTTATTATGTCGACGATAAATCCAGAAAAAGTGTCTAGGCTCCAGTTCACCATGCTCATTATGCTGGTGCTATTCAGCCCTTTGGCAATAGATATCTACCTTCCAGCGTTGCCAACCATGGCACAGGCATTTCAGGTGGATAATGGGCTGGCTAAAGACACCATTACCTGGTTCCTGTTTGCTATGGGAGTCGGGCAGTTATTTGCTGGACCTATCGCCGACAGATACGGACGTCGAGCTGTTGCATTAGGAGGCATCGCAATCTATGGCTTGAGCGCTTATTTGGCGTGGGTCGCTCAGTCTATTGAATGGATGCTGATGGCTCGGCTGCTACAAGGCTTAGGTGCGTGTGCGACATCGGTAGCGGCTTTTGCAACAGTTCGCGATATGTTTGGACCCAAGAAAAGCGGACGTATGATAAGCTACCTTAATGGTGCTATCTGCTTTATCCCTGCTTTGGCTCCTATCCTCGGAAGCTGGCTGACGCAGCAGTTTGGGTGGCGAAGTAACTTTAGTTTTATGGCTGGCTTTGCAGTAATTGTCGGGCTTTGCCTACTGGTCAACTTCAAGGAAACCAATCCAGCCCGTTCTGAAGAGCCACTATTCAGACCTTCTCGTTACCTAAGCGTACTTAAACACCAAAGCTTCATTTTCCATTCGTCACTGTGCATGTTTGCTATGGCAGTTATATTGGCGTATGTCACCTCTGCACCCGTGGTATTAATGGAAAACATGGGTATTTCCATGAATGCATTTACTTTTTGGTTTGGTATTAACGCCGTCTTCAATATTGTCTTTTGTATGGCGGCACCAAAGCTGATGGATAAATGGGGTACACACGGTACATTGGTATTTGGCGTATCCATGCTTCTAATCGGTGGTCTTATGATGTTGGTTATGAAGTCATGGCAGACTCCAATTGGGTTTATGCTGCCTATCTTTATGTCTTCTATTGGCTTTGCCTGTCTGATGGGAGCAGGAGCTGGTAAAGCGTTGGCTCCATTTGGTGACAAAGCGGGTACTGCCGCGGCATTACTCGGATTGATGCAGATGAGCGGCTCCGGTTTAATGGTCGGTATCATGCAGCGCTTACCACTTGAATCTGAGGTATTAATTGCTTTGCATATGTGGCTTTTAGCACCGGCACTGCTAATATTATTTAGCCGCAGAGGAAAAAACTGGCATACAGAAGCAGTGAATTAATTTCTATACAAATAAATGTCGAATAATTGAAATTGATTGTTTTCCCAGCAGCAAAAGGGGTGTATATTTAGCTCCTCTTATATAATTATTCCGTTCTACCTATTTGGAAGATACATAATCAATGTCGATGACAACTTATGAGATGGCTCGTATTCTTGAGCAGTTAGAAGAGTCTCCAGAAAAAGTAATGTTTGGGAAGCTGCTAAATGAACTTGGTAACCAAAGCGAAGAGCGTATTCGCAGTGCGGCTAAACAAGTACCCCTTCACATGCTAAGAGATATTGTTTATCAATTTCAGCAAGTCATAGAATCGCGTAAAAGCGAAAGCGTTCAGCAGCTCGCCGCTGAATTAGCTCAACAGGGAATATCCGCAGAAGAATTAAAAGAATTTCTTGCTAAGAAATAAATGAATTGTTCGAATTAAAAGCCAGCCAAAGTGCTGGCTTTTAATTTATTTAGTCACAGGAAAAAGATAATTAAGAGATGAATATTAATTTCATTTCTTAATTTATTGGTGGCAAATTCAGGTAATCGAAACTTTTAGAAAAAAAAAGGCAGCCGTAGTCTGCTGCCGACGCCAATCACCGTTTTGAGGGGGAGTGATTGGCTAAATCCCTTTCTAACTAATTAAGGATATTTGCTCATATTGCTTTTGCACCGAGCCTTGGTGCATGACTGATAAACATCTGAGCAATTCGAATACATTACTAATATTGATATTAATAGAATCTTTAATCAGGTTTATAAAACATACAAACAAAAAAATGCCCCAAAAACTGGGGCAAATTGGTAGGTAGCTTACAGGTTGCTACTTTACTAAAGGGAGATTCAGTCGGTAAATTTCTTCTTCAGGATATAGTCTGCCGAGATCACACCAGCACCCCAAACCACATTTAACAGAATCATCAAGCCCCATAGCTGGTGGTCATAGAAGCCTTTTTCCCATAGCAGGGGATAAGAAACCACGGCAATGATGTTAAACACAAACAAAGCTGCTGCCATAGGGCGGGTAAACAATCCTAATGCCAGAAAGACAGGCAGAATCAACTCTGCGGCAGTACCCGTATACGCAGCCAGCTCCCAGGGAAGCAAAGGAACCACATACTCAAACTCGAACAGATAAAGAGTACTGTCCCAAGAGGCAATTTTGGTTAGCCCTGAATTGAAAAATACCCAGGCCACCCAAAGTCGGCAGAATAAAAGCAGCAAAGGGATAAACCCTGCCTGGAGCTTTTCTACGATACCGTCGTAGGTGTCGATGATATTTCTGACTGCTGAACTCATAACTCTTCCTCTAATTGTTGTTCTTTTAAGCTAAACCCATCGATATAACCTGAAGCCATCAATGTGTTCAGATGTCCTAATAATTCCGGTTCAATTTCTGCTAGTGCTAACCCCATTGAACAGGCGTTAATCAGAGCCCATACCTCTTGGGCTACTGGGTCCAGATGGAGCTGACGGTTTATGTCCAACCAGACAACTCCCTGCTCTGGTACGTTAAGTTCTAAGCCTTCAAACTCTTCTTTTTCCAAGGCTTCCCATAACGAAAAAATGGCAAAGGCGCTCTGAATGTTTTGTACCTGAGGCGCGAGATGAAACACCAATGCGGGTTGTTGTGTTTCTGTTACCTCTGCCAAAGCTTCCATTGGGAAATAATCGGTCTCTTGAGTGGAGGACAACCTGTATTCACTGGTGTCTATTTTCCATTCCAGATCTGCCATATCGGATAGATAAGGGACGGCAGCTATTACCTGATCAAACTGGCGGATAGTATCGCCAAACCCCTCACCGTATCCGGATACATCACCTTCTGTGAGTGGCTGCGTTAGAACGTGCTGTCGAGCCATCTGGTGGAAACACTCTTCTCCAACCAATGCCAACACTTTCGGATAGGTCACTTCCAGCACTTCACAAAGGCTCATGACGAAGTTATTGCGGTAGATCTGCATGCGCTCATCAGCGGTAAATACATCCGAGACCACTTCGCACGACTCCCCTGTGGCTTTGTAGTGCAGCGCTTGGGCGAACTGAGACTGCAATTTAGCGAGAGGCAGTGACATGGTTGTCTCCTTGCGCCTGAAGCAGGTAATGGCTGGCTTTGCTCGCTTCCTGAAGCAAAATTTGTGGTTCAGGAATTTCCAGATCCCATTCAATCAGGGTATGTCTGTCACCGTGTTGAGCAATCCAGTTGGAAAACAGTGTCCAGACTTCATCGCTTACCGGGCGGCTATGGGTATCGATCCAGATTTCACCTTTGTCGAGCTGTTTAATGGTGAAGCCTGCCAAATGAATCTCATCTACCGTGTCTGCATCTATCCCCGTCAGATACTCATCAGTACTGAAACCATGATTAAATGCACTGACGTGGATGTTATTGAAATCAAGCAACAGGCGACAATCCGTTCTCTTCTGAACTTCCGCAAGAAACACCCACTCATCAATTGTTGAGTGAGAAAACTTCACATAGCTGCTTGGGTTTTCAATCAGCATGGGTCTTTTCAAATGATCCTGAACCTGTATTACGTTTTGGCAGAAAACATTCAGCGCTTCTTCGGTATAGGGCAAGGGCAACAAATCATTGTAGTAATGCCCGCCGTTTTCACTCCAGCTCAGATGATCCGAAATCAGAATAGGGTTGATGTCGTCGATTAACCGCTTAAGACGAATGAGATGCTCGTGATTCACACCGCCCACAGACCCCAGCGACAACCCGATACCGTGACAGCTGATGTTGTAATTCTCGGCGATCTGATTGAGCTGCTTGCGCTGCAAAGAGTTGGGTAGAAAATAGTTTTCACTATGGATTTCCAACCAGCTTAGCCCTGTGGCTTCGGTGGTAAAAAAATCCAGATGAGGTGTTCTTAAACCAACGCCGACTTTGCTGTGCATGTGTGTCTCCCTGAATGGATTATTCCAAGCCTCTTTCACAAAGCCACTCCATAAATAAGGGCGACAAGCGCAGCCTATCGCCCTGGAATGGCTAAGAGGAAAAGGCTTAAGAAGAAGTGTTGCTTCCGCCCGCCAGACGGTCACACAAACCTTTTGGTACTACGATGAATGCGTCTTTCTGGAAATCTTCTTTAGACGTGCCTGCACAAGAACTTGTCTTAGTTGCACAGTCGTTTTTCCCTGCTTTCGCCACGCCATAGCATTTCTCTTTTTCTGCTGCGACCGCAGAAGTAGCAGTTAGCGTAGTACCAGCAATTGCAAGAAGACCCGTAACCGCAGCAGTAACAGCAAGATTAGACTTTTTCATATTTAAATCCTCGAACTTGATCCTTAGTTTCTTTAATAAAGACAACCCGTTTCGCGATGGACAAGCGTTTATCAGGTTGCTTATTGAATAAGATTAGAAATGAACGCCAAATCTTTCACAAAAAAGCCGATTTTTTTTCACATTTTTTTCTTAACGTCTGTAACTGGTTGATTTATAGCTGGTTAAAAAGTGGCTTTAAATTGTTAAATCGCCCTTATTCTTGCGAGGAATTCGGTTATAATGTCCAGTTATGTATAAATACACAGTAGAAAACGATGGACGCTTCCTTATTACTTGATGGCTTGAATGACAAACAGCGTGAAGCCGTAGCGGCGCCGCTTGAGAACATGTTGGTGCTGGCTGGAGCGGGCAGTGGTAAAACCCGGGTACTGGTACACCGCATCGCGTGGCTTATGGCTGTCGAGCAAGCATCGCCGTTTTCTATTATGTCGGTTACCTTTACCAACAAAGCCGCAGCGGAAATGCGTGGTCGTATCGAAGAGCTGATGATGGGCAGCGCATCAGGGATGTGGAACGGTACTTTCCATGGTATCTGCCATCGCATTCTTCGAGCACATTATCTGGATGCCAGATTGCCAGAAGACTTTCAGATCCTCGATTCTGAAGACCAGCAGCGTTTGTTGCGTCGTCTGATCAAAGCGCTCAATCTGGACGAAAAGCAATGGCCTGCAAGGCAAGCGGCCTGGTGGATTAATGGAAAGAAAGATGAAGGCTTGCGTCCGAGCCACATCGACTGCTATCAGGATCCGGTAACCAAGACCTATCTGCAAATTTATACCGCTTATCAAGAAGCCTGTGATCGTGCCGGGTTGGTGGACTTTGCTGAAATTCTTCTGCGAGCACACGAGCTGCTACGTGAAAAACAGCATATCCGTGAACACTATCAGGCACGCTTCAAACACATTCTGGTTGATGAGTTTCAGGACACCAACAATATTCAGTATGCTTGGCTGAGAATGATGGCGGGTCCCGATGCGCGCGTAATGATTGTCGGCGACGACGATCAGTCGATCTACGGCTGGCGCGGAGCAAAAGTTGAGAACATTCAACGCTTTTTGAATGAGTTCCTTGAAGCCAAAACCATTCGCTTGGAGCAAAACTACCGTTCGACCAAAACCATCCTGTCGGCCGCAAACGAACTGATCGCCAATAATACCGAGCGTATGGGTAAAGAGCTGTGGACCGAAGGGAACGAAGGTGAACCCATCTCGGTTTATTCGGCTTACAACGAGCTGGACGAAGCCCGTTTTACCGTCAGTAAGATCAAAGAGTGGCATGAGAAAGGCGGAGCACTGAACGACTCTGCCATGCTGTACCGAAACAATGCCCAGTCTCGTGTGCTTGAAGAAGCATTGATTCAGGCGGGGCTGCCATATCGAATCTACGGCGGCATGCGATTCTTCGAGCGTCAGGAAATCAAAGATGCGCTCTGTTACCTAAGGTTAATGTCCAATCGAAATGATGACGCGGCATTTGAACGTATCGTGAATACACCAACCCGTGGAATGGGCGATAAAACGCTCGAAACCATTCGCTTTGCGGCGCGTGATCGCGGCGCCACTTTATGGCAAGCATCGCAAGCTCTGTTAGAAGAGAAAGTTCTGGCGGGTCGTGCCGCTGGTGCGCTGAGTCGGTTTATTGAACTCATCAATGCGTTGGAAGACGACACCTTTGAAATGCCACTACACCACCAAACCGACCATGTGATTAAAAACTCTGGTCTGTTTGCGATGTACGAACAGGAGAAAGGTGAAAAGTCCAAGGCGCGAATTGAAAACCTGGAAGAGCTGGTTACCGCGACCCGACAATTTGAAAAACCAGAAGAAGCGGAAGAACTTTCCGAACTGACGGCATTTCTGACTCATGCGGCTCTAGAGGCCGGAGAAGGGCAGGCAGACGAATTCGACGATGCCGTTCAGCTGATGACGCTGCACAGTGCAAAAGGCCTCGAGTTTCCACTGGTCTTTATGGTGGGGGTTGAAGAAGGAATGTTCCCAAGCATGATGTCGGCAGAAGAGGCAGGCAGGCTCGAAGAAGAGCGTCGTCTTTGCTATGTAGGTATGACACGTGCCATGGAGAAACTCTACATCACTTATGCAGAGATGCGCCGCCTTTATGGTCAGGATAAATACCACAAGCCATCTCGTTTTATCCGCGAGTTGCCAGAAGGATGTCTGGATGAAGTGCGGATGAAAGCTCAGGTCAGTCGCCCAGCAAGTTCGGGACGTTTTAGCCAGCAAGTAGTGAAAGAAAACTTTAACGAAACAGGTTTTTCGTTGGGCGCGAGAGTGATGCATCCTAAGTTTGGAGAAGGCACCATCATCAATTTTGAGGGCAGTGGTCCACAAAGTCGGGTTCAGGTTGCATTCAATGGCGAAGGGATCAAATGGCTGGTGACGTCATTTGCCAAATTAGAAAAGCTCTAACCGACATCAGCTAGTTTCTTAAGCCCGCGAAAGCGGGCTTTTTAGTATCTACAGAACGGTTTGAATAGATAAAGAAAAACCCCGAGGGCAAAGCCCATCGGGGTTATAATCTTACTCGCAGCAATCCGGCTACTAATGTTGCTCCATGCATCAAATCCTTGATAGCAGCGCTGTATCCTTCAGCACAATCCTTTTCATCGCCGTCCTAGCGGTGTCCAATGATCTTATCCTGATCTGCTAACAATCCTCGTTAGCGCACTCACTTGTTCCTTGAGCGGTGTCCCTTTCATCGTCCTGATGCCAGTTCCATTCCTCATCCTAGAGGTGTCCATTGCCTTCCTTGCCGTTATCATCCTAATAACGATTGAGTCCGTTCAATGTCCTTTTTTGCTCCGTGCTGGTCACTCGTCCTGAATAACCGAATCTTCATCCTGAAGATAACCAAATCCTTTGCTGTTTCCTGTTCCGTGTCAGCATCCTTCCGACAGGGTTCATATTAAGAGAATGCGGATTTTACTCAATAGACCGAGCAAATATTTCTTTGTTTAAATGATGAACAATTGTATGTAAATTTATATTTTTCAATAAGTTAGTGTTCATGGTGTTCTTTATTGATAGAAAGGAAACCGCGTTAACTTACGCCCTTGTGAGAGATCTCTTACAAGGGCGTAGGTACAACGGCTGAAATGTGCTACTTGCCGATTGCGGCACCTTCACGACGAGGGTCAGCTGCGCCTTCCAATCCGTCTTTGGTAATGCGAATTGCGTGCAAACCCGAGTTCAAATCCCGGACATTGACTTTGTAGCCCATGTTCTCAAGAGCAGGTTTGAATGACTCCGCGCTGGTGCCTTTCTCTACATCCAACGTTCCGAAGCGGTTAACCAAATGAGGCTGGTTTATCGCCTGCTGAATATCCATACCCCACTGAGTATGAGCGATGATGGATTGCGCGACATAACCAATGATGCGGCTGCCACCTGGTGAGCCTATTGCCATGTAGGGTTTGCCATTTTCCATAATAATGGTTGGCGACATCGAAGAACGAGGACGTTTTCCTGGCTCCAGACGGTTGGCAATCGGGAATCCATCCTTGTGAGTTCGGAAAGAGAAGTCCGTTAGCTCATTGTTCAGCAGGAAGCCTCTAACCATTAAGCGAGAGCCAAAGGCGTTCTCAATAGTGGTTGTGATAGAAACGACGTTGCCTTCTTTATCGACGACGTTGAAATGGCTGGTGGATGGAAGCTCAATCGACTCATCGTTTGCCAGACGCATCGCGTGGTTCCAGGGTGGCGAACCTGCACTGACGTTTTCCAACACCTTATCTGGTGTAATGAGTTTTGCACGTTCAGCAAGATAACCAGAATCCAGTAAGCCCTGAGTTGGCATAGGTACGTAGTCGCTGTCTGCCATGTATCGCCCGCGATCCGCAAATGCCAGTCGGGACGCTTCGGAAATGATTTGCCAACTGGTTGGGTTGTCTGCTCCAAGCTTTTTCAGATCAAATTTTTCGGTGAGCGACAGAATCTGCCCAACGGTTAAAGCGCCAGAGCTTGGGGGACCCATTCCGCAAACATCATAAGACTGGTAGGCGGCACATACTGGGGCGCGCTCTTTGGTGCGATAGTTTGTGAAGTCCTGCAGATCCAGTACTCCTGGATTACCTGGAGCATTTTGAACCGTTTCGACAATGTCTTTTGCTATGTCACCTGAATAAAAGGCATCAGCCCCTTTTTCTGCCACTTGAGTGAGTGTATTGGCATATTCGGGGTTTTTCAGAAGGGTGCCTTCTGCTTTCGGTGAACCATCGGCATTGAAAAAATACGACTTGGTTGTGGCGAAACGGCTCAAACGTTCTTTGTCTTTTTCGATTAATCCCGCCAATCTAGGGCTGATTACAAAGCCTTTGTTGGCAAGGTCTATCGCAGGTTGTACTACCTGTTTCCACGGTAACTTACCGTATTGCTGATGAGTATCCCAAAGCAGCTTTACGGTTCCTGGTGTCCCAACGGACCGACCACCGACGACGGCATCATAAAACTTCATCGGTTTGCCTTCAGAATCCTGAAATAGGGTAGGTGTGGCTGCCAGAGGTGCCGTTTCACGACCATCAACCGTGGTTAAGCGGTTTTTCTTGGCATCCCAATACACCAGAAATGCGCCACCGCCAATACCAGAGGACTGCGGCTCAACTAAACCCAGCATGAGCTGAACGGTAACCATGGCATCAATGGCATTCCCACCTGCGGCGAGAATGTCTGCCCCAGCTTGAGTCGCCAGCGGGTTCGCTGCCGTTACCATCCAGTCTTTTGCATGGGTGAGTGTTTTGGTTTCTATTCCTGTGCTTGCTTCTGGTGCTACCCCATCAGCAGCCTGATTTGCATAGCCAAATGAACTGACAAGCAGAAGTGAGCACGAGGTCATTTGTGTGAGTGTTGTTTTCCATGACATAAGCTTCTCCTTTTGTGGAGATTCCAGCCTGTCAGGACAACGGAACGCGGTCTACATTATTTCGGTTGTTTTGTAAGCAATGTACCAGATTTGTTACGTCAGAAAGCCTTACGCAACCTGATACAAAATACTGATACCTATCCCCGTAAAAACCAAGCCACACAGAGCGTCAATATACAGTGCCGCCTGTTTCAATTTTGCCTGAAAGCGCTGTGCCGACAACACCCAAGCCAGTAAGGAGAACCAAAAGAAAGAGAGCCCCCAAAGGATCAATAAAGCGAAGCCTTTCCCCGTGAGAGACATGGAAGCGGGCACTAGCGAAGACATCAGGCTAACAAAAAACACCAGTGCTTTCGGGTTGAGAATATTGGTAATAAAACCCCGGACAAAAGCTTGCTTGCGGTTAGCAAGAATCAGGCTGGTTTCTGTGTCATCTGAAGGCTGATGGCTTTTGAAGCTGAAAATGACATACCGCAGTGCGCCTATTCCCAGATACAACAGGTAGCTCCCGCCAGCGAGTTGCAACAACCGGAAAACGTTAGGGTGCTGATGAACCAGATAACTTACGCCAGTTAAACTGAAAACAGAATGCAGAAGTATACCCACCGATAGCCCCAAAGCGATGTAGATACCGGTTTGGCGACCGTGGCGACTGGCGTTCTGGACAACCAGAGCAAAATCAGGGCCAGGGCTCAACAGTGCGATGAAATGAACAGTGGCAAGTGTCAGTAATAGAGTCAGTTCGTTCATGATCTTAGAGAGATTAAAGAAGACATACGGGCATTGTGTCGAACCCCAACGAGTACGTCTTGTAAATTAGTGACAGTTGATTTGCCCGGGCGTTGCCCCGTAGGTGGTTTTAAACGCTTTAACGAAATGGGCTTGGTCATAGAACCCCACCCGCAGCGCGACGTTTACGCTGTTGACGCCATGAAGGAGCAGGCTGAGTGCATGTTCCATTCTTAGACGAGTCAGCCACGCATAAGGCGTGATGCCCATTCGAGCTTTAAAATGGCGTTGAAACTGAGAGGGTGTTAACTGGCACATATCTGCCAATGCATTGAGGCGTATGGGCTGATCAAGGTTCTCCATCAGGTATTCTCTTAACACCTGGATGGTGGTTTTCCCAAGCGGCTGGGCGATGTTCGGTTTGATCGTACCATATTGATCAAGCATGCGTTCGAAGCTCTCAAAAGGCAGGCAGTCTTGAGCCAACTGACTGATCTGAGTGTGCATAAGCTGTGAATGCAGATAGGAAAGTTGGTGGAAAAGTGTCGGATCATCAATGATCAACTGAGTAAAGTGTGCAGTTGTCTGTTTATTGCTCAGATCCAGTTGATCAGTAAACCATTCAGGTCTGATCGAGAATACCTTTACCTGATAGCCGGATTTCAGTTCGGAGTGTCCGTCATGTAACTCATCCGGCGGCATCACTATGATTTGCCCCTGACCGACCTTATGACTACTTCCTGAATGATGGAATTTCTGCACGCCGCGCTGAATCAGCCCGATATGAAAATCGAGGTGATAGTGGCGTGAAAACGCAAACTTTTGGTAGTCGGCATCAATTAACTGGATGCCAGATTGCTCTGAAAGGTGGTACTTAACGCTGTCCATGCTTACTTATGTTAGATACAAAAAAATTGGCTATGACGACTAAATCATAACCAACTTCTCTGTGTCTTGTAAAAAATTGACAATCAGCGTGATTTCTTACTGTTTCTGATGCCGTCGACACTGAACACCAACAAGGCTCCCCAGATAAACCCAAAGGTGACCGCTCTATCTAGGGTAAATGCTTCGCCATACACCAGAACAGCCAGTAAGAACATCAGGCTAGGGCCGATGTATTGAAAGAACCCCAGGGTAGAAAGCTTGATGCGGGTAGCTGCGCCTGTAAAACAGAGCAGAGGCAGCGTGGTTACGATCCCGGCAGCAAAAAGCAGAAGGTTAAGGCTCAGGCTGTTGGCGCTCATGTCAGAAGTCGCACTGCTTGCGATAAAGAATACGTAGATTGCAGCAGCGGGCAGCATAACGAGTGTTTCGATAAACAGCCCCGTTTGCGCATCCATGTTAATTTTCTTGCGCAGCAACCCATAAAAACCAAAGCTGAAAGCTAGGGCTATTGCGACAATAGGAACAGAGCCAAATACCACTAACTGAACCAGCACACCAATGGCGGCAAGAAAAACAGCGAGCCATTGCAATTTTCTTAGCCTTTCTCCAAGGAACATCATTCCCAATAGCACGTTGAGTAACGGATTGATGTAATAACCGAGACTGGCATCCAGCATGTGATCCGCATTGACTGCCCAGATGAATATCAACCAGTTAATGCCCACCAATAACCCGGTGACAGCCAGAAGCCCAAATGTTTTAGGACGCTTGAATACAGAGACTACTGAGTGCCAATGTCTGCCGGCTTGCAGGAGAATTGCCAGAAATACAAAAGACCATATTACCCGGTGGCTGAGTATCTCTAATGCAGGGACTTGTTCTAAGGCTTTAAAGTAGATGGGGGCTATGCCCCACATGGTGTACGCGGACACCGCAAAAATTACACCTTGGCGCGATCTTTGTTGTTCGTCTGTCATTGTTATCTATCGCTTGAGGTAACAGAAAGTTACATTTGTGAAGGAGCCGCCAGTATATCTTCTCGCCCGTTAATTTGCAGTTTAATTAACAGGGAAAGCACTCTACAATATCCGGCTTTGCATCTTGCTATATTGTCCTTCAGAGAATCGAATGTCCGACTCCGCTACAGTTCAGCCTGCCGAGCCCAAAATTGATGATGCCGTCAAGGTATTGAATGAGGTCTTTGGCTACCAGTCTTTCCGAGTCGGTCAGGAAGAGGTGATTCAGTCTTCATTAGAAGGCAAAGACAGCTTAGTCATCATGCCTACGGGTGGGGGTAAGTCGCTTTGCTATCAGATTCCTGCTCTGGTCAAAGAAGGCGTGACCCTTGTGGTTTCCCCTCTGATTTCTCTGATGAAAGACCAGGTCGACCAGCTGAAAGCCAACGGCGTTGCCGCTGAGTGTATCAACTCCACCATGGAACGCGATGAGCTGATCAAAGTCTACAATCGCATGAATGCCGGTCAATTGAAGTTGGTTTATGTTTCGCCAGAGCGCGTATTGACCCGTGACTTCATGGAAAGGCTTGAACACCTCAGGTTATCGATGATAGCAGTGGATGAGGCGCATTGTATTTCCCAGTGGGGTCATGACTTTCGCCGTGAATACGCCGCGTTAGGCGAACTGAAACAGCGCTTTCCTTATGCGCCCATCATGGCACTTACGGCGACTGCCGATGAAGCGACGCGAAAAGACATCGTCTCCCGCCTTCACCTTGAAGAGCCTCTTGAATACTTAGGCAGCTTTGATCGCCCGAATATCCGCTATAACCTGGTGGAAAAACACAAACCGGTTTCTCAGGTCATTCGCTTTCTTGCGACTCAGCAAGGGCAGTGTGGCGTTATCTACTGCGGCAGCCGCAAGAAAGTAGAAATGCTAACGGAAAAGTTGTGCAACAATCACATTCGTGCCGCAGGTTACCATGCAGGTATGGATGCGGATGAGCGCGCTTACGTACAAGACGCATTCCAGAAAGACGACATTCAGGTCGTTGTGGCAACAGTGGCATTCGGGATGGGCATCAATAAACCCAACGTTCGCTTCGTGCTGCATTTCGATATTCCGCGAAACATCGAATCCTATTATCAGGAAACCGGCAGAGCAGGGCGCGATGGTTTACCGGCTGAAGCCATGATGCTTTACGACCCAGCTGACATTAGCTGGCAGCGCCGAATGTTGGATGAAAAAGACGACGGACCGCAAAAGCAGGTCGAAGCCCATAAACTCAATGCAATGAGTGCATTTGCCGAAGCGCAGACTTGTCGTCGCCAGGTATTGCTGAACTACTTCGGTGAGTACAGCGAGAAGCCTTGCGGTAACTGTGATATCTGCCTGGATCCCCCCAAACACTTTGATGGAATGGAAGCGGCGCAAAAAGCGTTGTCTTGCGTTTACCGGGTTAACCAAAGCTTCGGTATGGGCTACGTGGTGGAAGTCCTTCGCGGAATGCAGAACATCCGAGTGCGAGAAAATGGTCACGACAAGCTGTCGACCTATGGCATTGGGCGCGAGCACAGCCACGATTACTGGGTGAGTATCATTCGTCAGCTTATTCATAAAGGGTTGCTAACCCAAAACATCACCCGAAACTCAACCTTGCAGCTCACCGAAGAAGCGCGTCCGGTACTGCGTGGTGAACAGCCGCTGGAACTCGCGGTGCCAAGGTTAGATACGGCGGCGAAAAGCGCCAAGTCCGACAAGCTTATCAACAAACACTACGACAAAAAGCTGTTTGCTAAGTTACGTAAACTTCGCAAGTCCATTGCGGATGAAGACGGTTTGCCTCCTTATGTGGTGTTCAGTGATGCCACACTTATTGATATGGCGGACATCTTACCCACCTCATACGGCGAGATGCTGGCTGTAAATGGGGTCGGGCAACGCAAGCTGGAGAAATACGCCGATCCATTTCTCGATTTAATTCAGGAGCACATTACCCACAATGGCTGATTACGGACTGATGGAATACCAAAGGAAAGAAGGGCGCATCATTCTGACCACGCCTCGATTTGATTATGACAGCTTTCCAGAATTGGGTGACAAGCTGGTGAAGACCTTATCTGCCACCGTGGTTGAAAAGCAATGGGACGCAGACATTCACTCATGGCTGATAGACTTTGAAGGCTGTCAATTGTTCCTGAAATCGGAGCATTACAGCGAATCGGTTTGGTTAGAAGTGCTGAACAAAGACGAAAACCGAGAAGAGCTGGACTACCTTGCCAGGCTTTTTGAAAAAGGCTTCGACGCCATCTGACGTCCTATTCCTTCCAACCTGTTGTTTCACATGAAACATCTATATAGGCGGGTTCTGCCAATTTTCTATCAGGCTAAACGATTGCCTAAAAAACGACCTGTTGCGCCATCATTAGAATGGCGTATAATCCACGACCCTGAACACTGATGAGGCATTGCCTTCCTTAAGGTATTTTGCAGATTCAGATTAATACCAATCACAGTAAGTAGGTGTTCAGAGATAGCGCAGGAAAAACGCTTGAGAACAAGGCAAAAAATTTCGATAAGTAGCTATTCTACAATCAAATTTTTTAACGTAGTTATCGAGTGTTTTAACAAGCTAGAATGAGCAATTACTTACTACGATTGGTATAACATTGGTTATGAAGCGAATGCTTCAATTTGGGTTCCCTCGCCCCCAAATAAAACGAAAAAGGTACAGTATGAGTCACTTTACTCCTGCGCAGCAGCGCAACGCCCTTTCTTTTTTGGTTCTGTTCCACCTAATTATCATTGCATCCAGCAACTATCTGGTTCAGTTGCCGTTCACCATTTTTGGTTTTCATACCACTTGGGGCGCATTCACATTTCCGTTCATCTTTCTTGCCACTGATTTAACTGTTCGCATCTTTGGAGCGGCGATGGCACGTAAAATCATCTTCTACGTAATGTTGCCTGCATTAGCGGTCTCTTACGTGTTGTCGGTTTTATTTTTTGAAGGTCAATTCCAGGGCTTTGGTCAGCTTTCAGAGCTCAATCTGTTTGTGGCGAGAATTGCGATTGCCAGCTTTATGGCGTACTTACTGGGTCAGATTCTGGATGTGCACGTGTTCAACCGTCTTCGCCAGTTGAAAGCATGGTGGGTTGCACCGACATGTTCCACTCTGATCGGTAATGCTCTCGACACCCTAGCATTTTTCTCCATTGCTTTTTACCAAAGCACAGATGCATTTATGGCAGAACACTGGACGGAAATTGCGCTGGTGGATTATGGCTTCAAACTGGTGATCAGTTTGGGTCTGTTCGTGCCTATGTACGGTGTGTTACTTAACTATCTGGTGAAAAAGCTCACTTTGGCAAAACCGGATTTAAAAGCACAGCAAGCGTAAACAAAATAGAAAAGGAGCCGAGAGGCTAATGCCGAT
>NZ_AFWJ01000296.1 GCF_000222685.1 Vibrio nigripulchritudo ATCC 27043
AGAATCGGTACCGCAGTATGAAAGCCAGTTAAACTCGCCCTTGGGAGCCCATATTCTGCTCCATTTCATTGTCAAAGAACTTGGAAAGGACGCGTCATTCCACTGCGTTCTTTTTCTTGAACTGAAACAGAATATGAGGCTCTGAATCCTGCATCTTGAGGTCACTTGGGTATAGTCTAATTGGGATGAGAGCCTATTTAATGGGTTTCGTTAAACCGTCTGGCATCTCTATTCAGCAAGATTAAAAAACGCAGCACAAGGCTGCGTTTTTTAAACCCGAGTTTACGCTTTTACAGCTTCTCAACACCCATGTTGTGGAGCGTAAAACTGTAGATATCCGCGTATTGCTCAATCACTTTACTGGTTGGAGTACCAGCGCCATGGCCTGCGTTTGTTTCGATACGAATCAAGGCAGGGTTAGAGCCCGATTGCTTGGCCTGAAGCTCAGCGGCAAACTTATAAGAGTGCGCTGGTACAACCCGGTCATCGTGGTCGCCTGTGGTCACCATGGTGGCAGGGTATTCGACACCCGGCTTCACATTGTGAACCGGAGAGTAGGCTTTCAGATACTCAAACATCTCTTTGCTCTGGTCGGCGGTACCGTAGTCGTATGCCCAGCCAGCACCAGCTGTGAAGGTGTGATAGCGAAGCATATCAAGCACGCCAACCGCCGGAAGCGCCACCTGGAACAGTTCTGGTCGCTGAGTCATGACCGCACCTACCAACAAGCCACCATTCGAGCCACCGTTAACCGCCAGTTTCTCTGGAGAGGTATAGCCCTCATCAATCAGGTATTCTGCGGCAGCAATAAAATCGTCAAATACATTTTGCTTGTTAAGTTGTGTGCCTGCTTTATGCCACTCTTTTCCGTATTCACCACCACCACGAATGTTGGCAACTGCATATACGCCCCCCATTTCCAGCCAGGCTGCACGAGTCGGGCTGAATCTCGGTGTCAGGCTTACATTAAAACCGCCGTAACCGTACAGAATAGTCGGCGCACTTCCGTCCATTGGTGTGCCTTTCTTGTAGGTCACAATCATTGGAACTTTGGTGCCGTCTTTTGATGAATAGAAAACCTGACGGGATTCGTATTCTTCAGATGCAAATGGCGACTTTGAACGATGATACAGCTGGCTTTCACCTGACTGAATGCCCATCTTGAACATGGAACTTGGTGTGCTGTAATTGGTAAAGGAAAAATACAACTCAGAGTCGTCTTTTTCTCCAGAGAAACCGCTCGCACTGCCAATGCCCGGCAAGTTCACTTCACGAACCAGATCACCGTTCATTTTGTATTGCTGCACCATGGACACTGCATCGACCATGTAGCTGGCAAACAGGTAGCCGCCAGCGGTAGAAGCGCGCAGAACATGCTCTGTTTCCGGAATCAGATCTTGCCAGTTTTCAGGTTGTGGCGCGTTGGCATCCACCGTAACTACTCGTTTGTTCGGTGCATCCAAGTTGGTCACCAAAAAGAGTTTGCTGCCTTGGCTGTCGATAACATAAGTGTCCGATTTGGTTGTGTCCAAAACGGGCACCAAAGGCTTCTCTGAATGAGCCAGATCTTTAATGAACAACTTGTTGCCAGAGGTGGACACAGCCGCAGAGATCATCAGGTAACGATCATCCTCTGTGGTGTAACCGTAAACATAGCGATGCTTCTCTGCTTCAGTACCGCCGAACAGGAGCTGGTCTTCGCTTTGCTTGGTATTCAATTTGTGGAAGTACAGTTTGTGCTGATCTGTCTTGGCAGACAACTCACTGCCTTCCGGCTTGTCGTAACTAGAGTAGAAAAAGCCTTCATTCCCTAGCCATGAAATGCCACTGAATTTGACGTCTACCAGTGTTTCGCCCACTTGCTCTTTGGTTTCGGCATTCAGTACAACAACCTGTCGCCAGTCACTGCCACCTTTGGAAATTTGATAAGCCACCAGAGAGCCATCTTTGGAAAAACGAACACCAGACATCGACGTAGTTCCGTCTTCACTGAACGTGTTCGGATCAATAAACACTTCCGGTTCACCATCATTCAACTGACGATACAAAACGTACTGGTTTTGTAATCCATCGTTTTTATAGAAGTAGGTGTATTTCCCTTTTTTGAAAGGGCGGCTGACTTTCTCATAATCCATCAGCTTGGTAAGGCGTTCTTCAATGCTCTGACGGTATGGAATGTGCGAGAGGTAATCGAACGTCAGTTGGTTCTGATCTTTCACCCACTGAGCGGTTTCGTCGCTGCGGTCATCTTCCAACCAGCGATAGGGATCTTTCACCTGAGTGCCAAAATACTCGTCTACCACTTCAACCTGCTTGGTGACCGGGTATTTTAAAGCCATGTTTTCTATGTGCTGTGCGAATTGATTTGATGTGCTCTCCGAATTGTCGGAGGGAACGCTACAGCCGGAAAGTGCAACCGCAGTTGCCAGGAGTAACACTTTGCTTTTCATGAACTTCCTTGAAACGAGTGTTTGAGGGAAAGCGAAATGTACTACAAAATACACCCCGTACGACGTTTCAGTTTATAAGAGCCCAGATAATTTGTGACAAGGCTCGATGAATGGTACTGAGCAAAGCATAAAGTAACTTTCAAAAGCATCATCGTATATTGAAAATGATTTGATGTGATATGATTTAGCAAACACATTTTTTACTTTCGAGGCATCATGAAAGAGCAAATTTCCCAACGGGAACAGCAATCCATCAAAATTGGTATCGCTGCCAATCTGGTCATGGCATTCAGTGGTTGGTGGACTTTCTACCTGTCTGGATCAGAGGCACTGCTTCTGGATGGCAACATGTCTTTTATCTTGTTTGTCTCATCCATGGTTGCGCTAAAAATTTCTAAGATAAAAAGTGTTCGCAGCGAAGTCTTTCCCTTTGGTTTGTACGTTACTGAAGCACTGTATTCCATGATGAAGGGGCTACTTCTGATAGGGGTGATCATTTCTGCGATTTCTGGTAATGGCACTAAGATCTTCACCTACTTGCAAGGTGGAAATATTGCGCCAATCAATACCGGACCGATTGTGTACTACGCCATTGCGATGGTTTGCATCTGCTGGGGACTGTCGCTGCTCTACCACGTTCAGAATAAGCGCATAGGGAATGCCAGTTCGATGTTGAAAGTAGATAAGAAAGCCTCGTTTATCGATGGTGTGCTTTCTGCTTCTACCGGATTGATTCTGATTGTTATCGGATACGTGCCTGCTGGAAGCAGTTGGGATTTCTTACTCTATATCGGTGATGCTCTGCTGGTGGTTGTTTTGGCTACTCTGATGATCAAGCAGCCGATTGGAATCATTAAGGAAGCCTTTATCGAGTTAGCTGGTGGAAAACTTCAGGATCAGATACAGCATGAAAAAATAGAAACGTCGGTCAATCAGCATTTGCAAGCCTGTGGGATCAGCGCAAAGAGTCTGAACATCAGCAAAACCGGCAGCAGTTACCTAGTGATAGTGGGGCTGGCGTTAGAAGAGCTTGCAGACAAACCTGCGGGTTCAGTTACCGATGCTCGCCACAATATGAAACAGGCTTTGGATAAAGACTTCAATTTTGTGGATGTTGAAATGGTACTGGTTTGAAAAAAGGGGAATCGAAAGCGATTCCCCTTTTCCTTTTATGTTAATGGGTACAGAAGCTTAGGGCTTTAAATCACTCGACTGAATGCCACATCGCCAGACTGCAGAAGCAGCAGTCCAAATAAACCCAGAACAACACCACCTGCCAGCGTCATGTAATGAGGAGCCCTAGAGGAAGAATGATGATGGTGATGATCATGGTCATGGCTGTGGTCATGATCGTGCCCGTGATGGTGGCTGTGCTCATGATGATGCTTGTGCTTTCGGCTAAACAGATTGGTGGTGACTTTTTTACCACCCAGAGTCAACATGGCGATGGTGGAGGTGGTTAAACAGGTTCCCGCCGCCATCAACAGCGCACTCAGTACACCTACCCAATAGACCCCAACCATGTTGGCAAACAGCAGGATCATGATGGCACCAGTGCAGGGTCTGAGACCGATAGTCAAAATCAGGCCGACAACTTCTTTCCAGTCATTGGCAAATTTAGGCTCATGACCATGACAGCATTGTGAGGGGTTTCTTATCTTCCGAATTGATCGAACGATCATCACCAGACCAAACAATAATACACAGAAATAGCTGACCATCATGACGGATTCTGCCTTGGAGTGAATGTCGCGCATGGACGCTTTGTAAACCCAAAGGAGAATCGAGACCAAACCTATGGCGACTATAGCCTGAACAAAAGAAGAAACGATGGTGATGATTAGGCTGGTCTTCACCTGAGTTGGTTTTGCGACCAGGTAAGTGGAAACCACCACTTTGCCGTGACCAGGTCCCAGAGAGTGCAGAATACCGTAGATGAAGCTGATTATACTGAAGCTTAACAGTGCCCCCTGATGCTCTGCCTGAATGTCATAAAGAAGGTCGCTTAACTGACCATTAAAGTCTCGCTGTAGCTGAATGCTCTTAAGCAGTAGCGTCGGCCAGCTTTGCCACAACTGATAACCCAACGCCAGAAAAAGGAATGCAAACGCCCATTTGATATAAGGCTTTGAAAAAAAGTCTGGCATGGTTACCCCTTGCAAGTGATGTAGGCGTGTTGGGTGAAAAGTTGACCTAAGGTGTTATCGGGGTCGGCATCTTGCGGCAGTGAAAGGGCATAAGCCATTTGTTCTGCTGTTGGTGTAGGTTCTACCACATCAAAGCTGCACTGTTCTCGAAGTGACGTGCTGAGTTCTATAGCGCTGTTGGCTTTCCAGCTCATGTCCACGTAATAGCTGGGTTCGAATATCATCAGCTTTAAATTCTTACCGTTTGCGTCTTTGTCTTTGGTTAACGGAAGTTCGAAATGAAGGGTGAGTTTGCCCCGGTGAAAAGTCAGCTTTGCGTCCATGACCTGTTTGTAACGGATGGGGTCATCGCCTTCGAAAAAATAAGTGAAGTAGTGCTCATAGAGCATGTTGTCGATAACAGACAGCGCAAGTTGCTGAAGTGTGGCTTCCCGAACTTCTTCCGACATGTCTTCACCGTCTAGCATGTAGGCGGAAGTCATGGCATCAAACGTCCATTCCATTGAAAAGCCGGAAATATCAGAACCTTCTCCAAGAACACGAGTTTTCATATCGACCCACGAGTGTGGATGCGCGAAGGAGAGCGAAGCAGGCAGGAGTAAAATGAGAATGCGACATAGCTGAGTCAGCGTTTGTCGCATTGGATGCATCAATTTCATTAGAATTGGTTTTATATTAAATTTCTGCCAAGACTAAGGGAATTGATACAAAATGACAATCAGAAAATTGTTACATTATAACAGGGTTAAACTAACTCTTTCTTCACGCTAACTTCTGGAAAAAGCGTGAGTCGTTCGCCATTGTTGAGATGAGTGGTACACGCCACTCGCAGGAGAGAAGCAAAGTTCCTTATCTCTCCACGCTTTTCAAGCACTTCCTTGTAGATCTGGGTAACAAAAGCACCGATGGAAAGCTCAGATTTTTTGGCAATGTCTTCAATGATCTGCCAGAAAATGGCTTCTAGTCGAATGCTGGTTACTACACCGTCAATGCGGATAGATCGGGTTTTTAGTTCAAAAAGTTCTTCTTCCGCGCCGGAATAAATTTCACACATAATTGTCTCCCAAATGTGAGATTTAGGTTTTGTACCCAAGTAGCCTCAATATATTGGTTTAGAGAAGTCTCTCGGGTAATTAGCCTGATGAATCGACCGTTTTGCGTCCTGCAAATTATCAACTCATCATTTTCTGTCGTTGTGTGATCGATAATAAAGCAAAAACAGCCAGAAGAAACCCTGGCTGTTACATTGAAATGTTAAGTGAACCGAGAAATTGCTTATAGAAGCTTTAATAACTGGGCTAACCATGCAGGGTGTGCAGGCCAGGCAGGTGCGGTAACCAGTTTGCCGTCTGTGTGCGCCTGGTCCATTGCGATGTCCTGATACTGACCGCCAGCCGCGTTCACTTCAGGCGCACATGCTGGGTAAGCCGATACGGCTTTGCCTTCAATAACGTTCGCTGCTGTCAACAGTTGCGCACCGTGGCAAATTGCTGCAATAGGCTTGTCCTGCTGGTGAAACTCCTGAATCAGTTTCAATACATCCTGATTTAGTCTTAAGTATTCTGGAGCGCGACCGCCCGGAATCACTAAAGCATCGTAGTCAGAGGCTTTTGCATTTGCAAAAGAGGCATTAAGTGCGAAGTTGTGGCCAGGTTTCTCTGTGTATGTCTGATCGCCTTCGAAATCGTGGATAGCGGTTTTGATGGTGTCGCCAGCGTTTTTGTCTGGGCAAACCGCATCAACCTGATGACCGACCATTTGCAGTGCCTGAAATGGAACCATGATTTCGTAATCCTCAACGAAATCGCCTGCAAGAAGTAGAATTTTAGCCATTGTATTTTCCTCTCAATATAGCTTGGATACTTCGCTATTCCATTGCCTCACCCAAGCTGGGTTTTGGCTTCACGAATGACGATGTCTCCGGTTTTCCTTGTCGGGCATAGAATTGCCGAACTCCAGGCTGCACGGGTAACAGTGGAATACTACAGCCGAGATATGACTCACAGAGTGATGGAAATGATGCAATTTTGTTAAATCAGATGAGAATTATATTTTTTGAGAAAAGCTAGTCTTCGCTAGGCTCATAATGAACGGTGACCTGATCTTTCCCCTGATGCTTCGAGGTATACAGAGCGCGGTCTGCGTGGCGAACCATAGTATTGAAATTGGATTTCGTCTGACCGAAGTAGCCGCCAATGCTAACGGTGACAGGAAGTGACAGGTCGCTATGTGGTGTGGCTTTGATCTGATGGCGAATTTCTTCGGCCAGTTGCTCCAGTTCTTCTGGAGAACAAGAAGGGTGGAAAACCATAAACTCTTCACCGCCCCAGCGGCAAACCGACGATATTCTGGGTATTACCGAACTGATTCGCTTAACAATGGAGATCAGAACGTCATCTCCAACCAGATGTCCGTATGTGTCATTGACAGGTTTGAAGTTGTCGATGTCCAGAATCAGCAGCCCAACGTCAGATTTACTGTTAACGTAGCTCGGATACACGTTGTCGAGTTCGTCAAAGAATCCCCTTCGGTTCTGGATCTTGGTCAATGGGTCAATTCGCATCAGTCTCTGGTTACGACGGAAAGCGACGTAAAGGAAGTAGGCGCTGAAGCTGAGAACCATACCGATGAGTAGCAGCATCCAAACCGTCATTGAATGTTTGATACCCTTATCTCGCAATTGCTCGCGGCTGACAAAATGCACCAAATCCAGTTCATTAGGCACCACAGATCGCCAAAGGTAGAATCCGTCTTTGTCCTCTACCCAGTTCATCCCATCCGAAGGGGCAGGGAAGTTGATGGTTTCGTTTACTTCAAATTCCGTTAACGAGGATACGATTTTCTTGTTTTCATCCACAAGGAATGACTGACCTACAGAGTTACTGACTTGCAGAAGATCCAGCAAACTGTCGATGCCAATATCGATGGCGACCACACCAAAGAACTCATCATGGATCCAGACTGGATCGGTAATGGTGACCATCAACCCCTGTCCACCACTGTCTTCATACAGATCTGATACAAACTGCCGACCGTAAGGGTTCACTTTTGGCTGAGCCTGAACCCAGAATGGGCGTCTGTAGTCTGCTTCACTGAGTTGAAACTCCCGAACTGGCAGCTCCGGGGAAAGGAATAGGTATTTGTTCGCGGAAATGTAATACGACCATACCGCGACACCGAGCTCTCTGACCAAAGTACTGATTTGCTCATTCAGCGACAACGCAGCTGTCATTTCGTAACGCTGCTTTTCATTGGTAGGGTTAAAAGGCTCCATCATGGTTAACGTGCCTTTTAACTTTGACGCTTTCTCAGGGTGATCAAAAGCGGACAGAGCGTAAATATCGTATTCGGGGAAATACTCTATCGCATTGATCCACTGTGGAAGGTTGATCTTCCCTTCTTCCGCGAAATGGTACGAGTGGATCATGGTATTTTTAAGCCCGGTGTTATGGGCTGAGATGAGTTTGAAATACTGCTCGAACAGCCCCGCACGAACATTCACTGTGTTGATGGAACTGCGACGGATTTCATCCAGCTCAGATTCGTAATACACATAGCCGACAATCGCCAATAAGGCTGAAAAAAGAGTAGGAATGTACAAACTTCTCTTCATTAAGTGTGTTCCACTGTCGGTTAAATATTTGGTTCTTTTAGGGTTACGGGAGTTCGGGTTATCAGTTCGTTTCTGCGACAATATTACTTCTAAATCTAGCTGATATAACTGCGGTTAACCATTACATCGTCAAATAACTTGGATTCAGCTTGTCAAATGTGGGAGGCGGATCAGTAGAACTAACCAATTACGGTTTGATTCCGACCTGCTTCTTTGGCTTCGTAAAGGGCAATATCCGCTTTTTTCATCATTTCATCGACCTTAATGTCGGCAGAACTGACGGTTAATCCGATACTTACCGTTACTGTGAGTGATTTAGAACCGTGCTTGCTTTTTGCAATGGCGAGGTGAATTTTCTCGGCCACCCAATGTGCCCTGTCCAGAGTCGTATCCTGAAGGAGAATGACGAATTCCTCTCCGCCCCAACGACATGCTACAGAAGACTGGCTGGCCACCCTCCGAATGTCGGCGGCTATAGAGCGGATCACTTCATCACCCACATTGTGCCCGAAGCTGTCGTTAATCTTTTTAAAGTGATCGATATCGATCACCAGCAAACCACATTTTTGCTGGTTTCTTAAAGACTGCTGGAAAATAGGCTGAATGAAAGAATAGAAACCGCGTCGGTTGTACAGACCAGTTAACGGGTCAACCAGCATCAATTGCCTGTTTTTCTTCGCAGAAACGTACGTAAAGAACGAAAGAATACTCAGCACACACCCTATCATCAGAAGTGACCATACAGTGGATGAGGCTTTCATGGCTTCAAGCAGCAAGGTTGTCTTCTTCAGTCTATGCACCAAGAACAGTTCTTTGTTTATGGTTGGCGTGCAATAGAACCAACCTTCATCCGACTCTTTCCAGTTTTCTCCAGTATCTGATACCAGAATAGGCAGTTTATCGCCCAGCGCGAAAGGGCTAAGGCTGGCGGTTAATTGCATGTTCTCATCAATCAGGTAGGACTCACCGGGTGCTGTGCCAACTTTCAGTAGAGAAGTCATCAGATCGAGACCAATATCTATTGCCACAATGCCTAAGAACTCATCTCCACGATAAACCGCATCAGAAATGGTGATCATTAAACCCTGCCCAGCGGCATCATCATAAAGTTCTGTCACTACCTGTTTTCTGTCTGGGTTCTTTTCAGGCAGAAGCTCGGTCCAGAAAGGCTTTTCATAAAGAATGTCACTGAACTGGAAAGTTTCGACAGGCAGCTTAGGAGAAAGAAACAAAAACCGGTTTTTCGACAGGTAATATGCCCAAACGGTCATTTTAAGATCATCAATGACTGTTCCCGCCTGCTCATTAATTGAGAGCACAGCAGCAATCTCTTCTGAGATAGGATCATTTGCCGATTGTAACGGTACATCCATGGTTAATGTACCTTTTAACCAATCCCCCAATTCCGGCTGATCGAAAGCCGACAGAGCGTAGGTGTTGAACTCAGGGTAGTAAGTGATTTCTTTAATCAAATCGGCACGCGCTTTTAAAATAGACTTTTGCTGCACATCCAACTCGATAGAGTTTTTCATCGCGGTGTTTTTGGCAGACATCAGGCGCACATACAGGCGAAGCAGATTCGAACGAACCTCAAGCGTTGATAAAGTTGTCTGGCGAATTTTTTCGGCTTGATAATGGAAGTGGGAAAGACCAAGCGCCAAAAACACCATGATTAACACGATGGGATAAAGGGTAAGTTTTGACATCAGAGTTTCTTATTATTTTTCCCTTGGAGTTAACGTTGATTAGCAGTCAAAATCTAAGTGGAACAAGCGCGATCCGACAGAACCAAAACAGTTCTCTAAAATATTGATTAATGATACCTAACCAAAGCATTATGCAAGTTTGATTTTTAACTGATAGTTTTGACACTTCCTCTTAAAGTTGAGCCGTTTAAATAATAAAGCAGATATCGTATAGATATTGTTCGATAAAATAAAAGTGCTATTGGTGGGTTGTTTTGATGGTATTTTTGGGTTTTTATACTACATTTGAGGGTTTATTTGGCTCTTGATATTTTTGGTACTTGTTGAATATCTATCTAGTATGTATGCGCGGAATTTCACTTGTCTATATGTGCTTCATACCTGAGACGAAATTGATGTGCATTTCATAAAAAGAGGAAATCATTCTCACAATTTATTACTGTTTTTACAGGTTTCATATTTTCGTAATATCCAAGAAAACCTTTCCAGTTCCTGTTAGGTTCGATTTTAAATCAACTTTGATCAAAGTGGTGAGTTTCCCTAGACACGAGGCTCAGCCATCTTGGTGTTAAAACAGTGTGAATTGGTCCCCCCATTAGGTTTTCCCCCGCCCCTTTTTGGGAGCGGGGTTTGTTTTAATGATCCAGATACAAATAGTTCTGCCAGCTCTTCATTCTGATAAGGACTTTTCGCATCACAGACACATGAGTAAAGCTGTCTGAATACACCGCGATTTCTGCATTGCTGCCCATTGGCAGATGGTAGCTTGATAAATCGTCAGTAATTTTCAGTTTCACCAGAGCACGCCCGTTGCTGCGGATGGCACTGGAAGAAAGCAGCGCACCCGACGCCTGAACCTGTCCTTCTCCAATCGCTGGGATCACTTCAATAACTTCACCTTTAAATACTCTTCCCGGTAAGGCCTTAAAGAGAAACTCGGCTTCAAATCCTGGCTCTAAGCGTTGCAGTGAATTCTGACGAAATGCCCCGACAAAGTATTCCTCTTCAGTATGTACAAACGTCATTACCGGACGAAGGGGCAAAGGCACTGCCATCATACCCGGACGCAATGCCAGTTGAGTCACGTAGCCATCAGTCGGGGCTCGTACTGTGGTTTCATCCAGATTGAACTGAGCCTGAGCAACCTCAGCTTTCATTCTGGCAATTAAGGTATTCTCGCCATTGATTTCGGATTCATAAGCCAGTTGTGCTTGTTTGGCTTTAGCCAGAGAAGCCTGATAGCTGGCTTGCGCCCCTTTAAATGCCTGACGTCTGGTATCAAGTTGTTGCTCGGTAAATGCGCCTTTTTTAAAGCCTTTATCGTACCTCTGGAATTCTCTCTCCGCTTTATCTTTGTCTGCGAGCGCTTTTATGGAGGCTGCCTGCGCTTCTTTATACGCAGATTCGAGTTGCAGTACGGTCTGCTCTGCTTCAGCTAACGCCGACTGCTTTCTTATTAACTCGGCTTCAAAAAGAGTTGGGTCAATCTTGAACAGCGGGTCACCCTTTTTCAGGGGCGTATTTGCTTTTGCAGAAACTTCAACCACCTTGCCCTGAACGCTTGGCACTATAGGTGTTGTAGAGTAGTACTGACCACCAAACTGGGTAAATGGGTGGTTGTAGTTCATCAGCAATATCAGCGTACCAATCAGGACAACGCCACCAAGGACTGCGGTAGGAACTGTCCATTTGTTTAGCGGGATTTTGAATATTTTAAATATGGCGATACACAGCGCGGCGTACGTCATAATCAGCAGTAAATCCATTATTCGTCTCCCTGCTTGATTTCATTATTCGGATGTTGGGTGGGCTGTGTGAGGGCGTCTCTGGATTTTAACTCCGCTACTTCTTTTTCCAGCGCGCTGACTTGATCAATAAGCACATCCATACGGTGGTGCATGTCATGCTGTTCCTCTTCCAGTTTGTGGAAACCCCAGCCCCTTTCTTTGCGCCACAGCGTTGCCCAGATCCAAAGGAAAGGCCAGATAGCATGCAGGGTAAACAGACTGACCCAGCCGGAAACATGAATGGCGTCCTGATGAGGGTGGTCTCTTTCTTTAGCGATTTCATAGGGAATATCGTGAATGACAATAATGCCGTAGAAGAGCACGAGAGCGACAAATACCAGCAGCCCCAGTGCAAAGTAATCAAGAAACATAAAACGCTTCCTCTTAATTTCTGTAGAAAATTCAGACCTTAATATATCGCTTGATTCATATGGAAACCAATATTTATCCGAGCTGCATCATGAGAGTTGCGCACCAATTGGTGATAGCGCAATGAGTATGAGATTATTTTCCCTTCAATTTAGATAGGGAAATCGAGTGGGATACATAGGAGAAGCGGCGGCGTTACTCGCGGCATTAGTTTGGGCGGTTGCTACCTGGATATACGGGCGTTTTAGCCACCAATTTTCTGCCTTGCAGTTAAACATCGTGAAAGGCGTTATTGCTTCTGCAATGATGCTGGTTGTGTTGCCTTTGCTGCCAATGCCAGCAGAAGCCTGGCAGATGGACAGTCAGCACTTTCTCATTCTGGCGATCTCCGGAGTGATCGGTATTGCGATAGGGGATAGTGCCTACTTTGCCGCTCTAAAGCGAATCGGAGCCAATAAAACCCTGCTGCTAGAATCCTTAGCACCGCCGCTGTCTGGTGTTCTTGCTTTGGTTGCTCTAGGTTCACAACTGAGCTTTCAGAGTTGGTTAGGCGTGGTCATTACGACTGCTGCGGTCACGTTTGTGGTGTTTAAACCGTCAGGCACTGACCAAAAAGCTTCGGTATCGGGTATCGGTTTTGGCTTGCTGGCAAGTGTGTGTCAGGCAAGTGGTGTGGTGATTTCTCATTACGCTTTGGTGGCTGGAGACATTCCGCCACTGCTGGGCGCGTTGATTCGGCTGAGTATCGGGGTGATAGCAGTAGCCGCTGTGATTCGCCTGCTTGAGCCTGCGCCATTCAAATCCATTAAAAGCAACTGGGGAAGCATGGATCGCAAAGCCCACCTTACATTGCTGCTTGCGATATTAGTGGGGACGTTTCTCGCGCTCTGGTTACAGCAAATTGCGTTGAAAAATGCCAACCCGGCGATTGCACAGACCCTAATTGCGACCAGCCCACTGTTCATATTATTCATCTATGCGTGGAACGGAGAGAAAGTGTCGTCCAGCAGTGTGATTGGTACTCTGGCTGCTGTCGGTGGGATCTCGCTCTTCTTTCTATAAACACAACGATTTTTCCGATCAAAAAAGCCATCCGGCAGGATGGCTTTGCGTAAAGAATTTTATATCTACACTTCGTAACAGACCTGATTTCGACCTTTGGCTTTCGCCCGGTACAAAGCTTTGTCCGCCCGGTAGAAAGTACGCTGAGTGTTTTCCCCTTCACGGTGATTGGTCACACCGATACTGACGGTTAACCCACGCTCGCCGAGGATTTCACGCCAGCCAAACTGGAAGATACGCTCGCGGTAGTGTTCTGCGTGCAGAACAGCCTGCTCAACATTGGTATTTTCCAGAATCACCAGAAACTCTTCACCACCAAATCGCACGCAGGATGCGCCGCGGAACCTGAAGTGAGCCGCCAGTTCGTGCGACACATTAACGATTGCCTTATCACCAACCAGATGACTGAGTTCATCATTGATGGATTTGAAATGGTCGATGTCGATAACCAACAGAGTAAAAGGCGTTTCGTGTAACAGAAGATCTTTGAGCTTCACATCCAGCCAGCGACGGTTGTGCAGGCTGGTTAGTGGGTCGGTGAATACATCTTGCTGCAACTGAGCCACTTTGTCTTTCTGGGTTTCGGTGGTTTCCTTAAGCTCTTTATTTTCTTGCTCAGACAAGATCAGCTTAAGTTGAAGTTCGAAACGGGACAGGCGACGAAGCTGGAAGCCAGCCAAGTCACTGATAGGGATATTCTTCACCAAATCCGTGCCAATTCGGAAGGCTTTTTTCTCAAACGCCAACGCCTGTTTAAAGTCCTTCTGAGAGGCAAAGACATCGCTCAGAGACTCATACAAGCTTTTTAGAAGCACAGGCGAGTTGTTGAGCTTGATTCGCTTTACCGCCGAATTAAGGGTGTACTCAGCCAAATCAGTTCTGCCAACCGCATTTAAGCTGCGCGCCAGTTCCAGCCGCATCATGTTAGAAAGCCAGAACGCGCTCACATTATTGAGTGAGTAACGCGCTTTTGCCAGTACTTGCAACGCTTCCTGATACAGCTTTTGCTTGCGCAGAATGCGCGCCTGATAAAGGATGATTTGGCCTGCCAGAACCTTGTCTGAAACCAGAATACTGAGTTCTTCGCATTCTTTAAGCTGTTCGTTGGCATTGGCAATTCGACCAAGAGAAATCAGACAAGACACCATGTACAGCTTACAACGCAGACGCAAAGAACGACTGCTGATGGCGTGGTCGATACCGCTGATTTTCTGATAATACTTGAGCGCGCGAGCGTGATCGCCATAGGCATCACATAAGTTACCCATGCCAAGTACCGCCATCACGTAGTAGTCAATGTAGCCGTATTCCACTGAAATGTTGGACAATTCAACACACTCTTTCAGTGACAGTGCGTAATCGCCGTTTTCATAAAGGCGGTCTGCCAGAGTCGATTTGATGGTCAGAATGTCTTCAACATCTTTGGGAAGCGAAAGCAATGCAACCGCTTCACGTAATTCGTCCAGGCTGGATTTAGGTTGGTTTAATTTAGCGCGATATTCTGAACTGATCAGGTAGCAGTGCGAGCGCTCAAGATTTGTGGTCGCAATGTGCTGGCGAACGTGATCCCAGAAGATGATCGCATCTTCGCCAGTAACAGAAGCCGGATCCAACCCAGCTTCAGAGACTTTACTTAGTAACGCTTCCATCAGCTTGCTCCGTTTGGGTTGATTTTTCGACCAGTTGATCGAGCGTGAATGGGAACGTCAAAATATCGTGTAACGACGTTTTCGGTGCTTTGCCTTTCAAGCCTCGACGACTCCACGGATACATGGAAATCATTTGGCTGACCACATCATAAAGTTTGTTTGCCTCGTCACCTTTTTCTGAAATCAGCATGCCTACGCGGCTTTCATCCAGTTGAGAGATTAAGTCGCTGCGACCACACAAACAGTGGGCGAGCTCTATACAAATCTCCAGATAGTTGCTGTCTTCATGCTCAATCATGATGACCGCATGGTTCGATTTCATGAGTTCTGACTTGAACAGAACCATCTGCTCCCACCAATAGGTTTCAGACACCACATTGGAGTAGCGTTTTTCGCGGTTGAATTCGATCTGACCACGAATACGATTAATCAGTTTTCTTGCGCGCTGTTCGAGCTGTCGTTTTGACCCTCTGGCCTTATCCATCCCCAGACGGTTGGTCTGCTCTTTAAGCATCTGTATGGAGTAGCGACGGTATTTCTTAAACGATTGAAGTGCTTTTTCGAAGTTTTGACTTTCTTCCGCCACGACCGATTGCTGAAAGCAAATTTGTGAAAGAAGTTCACCGTTATCGAACGGTTTGGCGGCATCTTCCGCTTGTTGAAGAAGCTCACCTGCGGTGCTGAAGTCTTTGCGGATAAGCTCTAAGCGGGCTCGGCTAATAAAAGAGTGCGCTTTCATCCAGGTCAGATCGTGTTTGATCGCCAGATGATGGGCTTCCATGGTGGAAGTTTCAGCATCATCCAGACGTTCGAGCCCAATCAATGCCAAACCCCGAAAATCGCAAATTTCTGCGCGCCAGGTTGGGTCTTGGTGATATTTCAACGCTTCTTCTGCACCATCGAGCACAGAGAGCATTTCTACGTAGTTGTTAAGTAGGTAGTAATCCCAGGCAAGCAAGATACGAGCTTTGCCTTCCAACCAGTCAATTCGGGCATTGTTTGCGACTTTTACGGCAAGTTCGTGTGTAGACCTTGCCAAATGAATGTCTTCTGTGATTCTCCATACGTTACCCAAACCAATCAGAGACTCAATTTCAATCGTGGATTCACCAACCAGAGCAGACTGCTCCAGCGCGTTTATCCAGTATTGTTGAGCGGAATAGTATTTGGCTTGCCCCCAGAACTGGAGTGCGTGAATATGAAGAATTTCAGGAAGATAGTTGTCATTGTCGAGTCGGTTTTGACCTGCGAGCGCTTCCTTAATGGCTTTCATGCCTTTCTGGTAGCTCATCAAACACCAATGACAACGGGAGATGACGATGTAGGCTTGGATAACGCCTTCGTGATACAAAATCTGTTCTGCACGAGCTAAACATTGCTTCGCCTGAAGCAATACCCCTTCGGGTTCACTTTCAATTCGAGCACGTAGTTGCTCTAGCTCATTCTCAATTAATATCTGGGCTTTATCCAATGTTTAGTCCAAGCGGTTACGTATCTTAATTTCAACTTTGTTATTATATTGTGCGCTCATTAAGAATGGCACCACCAATACAATGATAATAGCCACATTTTCTCAATGAAGTACAACTAATGTGGCAGATTGCCAATTATCTCATTGATGAATGTTATGCATTCAGAACCTGATTCTATAAATCAGGACAACAAAGTCCGTAATGTAAGCGGCTTGTCCGCCAACCCAAGTTGTTGTGCAGGCGTCATTCCGTTCTTGTCTTGGTAGCACAAATTGTGCCAAGCTCGGAAAATATCCAGTAGAGGCAGTAATCCGCCAGGGCGGAGTTTGCGTCTTGGTTCGTTGATAAAGCTTTCAAATAGCAACTGAAAACGTTGCTGGTAATATTGCGTTTGTTTCGTTGTAGCAAGGCTTAGCCAATGTTCCAGGTCGGCGTTGTCGCCGGCCAGGTAGCAAATGCCTTTGGCTCGATTTTCTTCATTCCTGATTGCCCACCTGTCTCGCCACCATCCCATGTGTACGATGTCAATTTTTTGAGCAATTCCACCGTCTTGCCAGTTGCCATCTTCTTCGACGTACATTAAGTCAATATTATGGCGCTGGATTCTCGGAAGGCAGACAGAGAGCGCTGCCGAGCGCAATACTGGGTCTTGAGGCATAAAGATCGAGACCCGTTTTTCTTCTTCACACATGTTCAGAATGTGAAGGTAATGTGCATAAGAAGTGTACGGCGGTCGAATCAATGCACCTTTGGAAGGGTAGTTGAATCGGGACAAATTACCCATAGGATCTTCAACATTGCCTCGTGCCAGAATCTCCTGATACTTGTTGTCGATCTTTTCCCGCAATGAAGTTGCAGGGCGAGTCACGGCTTCAAAAGACTCCGGCTTGTAGTCTTTGGAGACAAAGCGAGAAGGTTCTTCATACGGGTTGTGATCGACGTTACCTGCCGGTTCATCGTCGAAGGAGTAGTTGACATGCTGGGAAAGCACGTATCCGGTATCGGCGTCGGTTGTCACAATCCAGAATACGCCATTCTGGCTGTTAGGCTGCAACACGGTGTAGTGAGATGACAGGTGATATTCCGAAGCGTGATTCATCCATCGAGCGTCAAACATCGCAAGCTTACGACGACAGCGACTGGCGATCTGATCTACGTGGTCGTAAAACGTTTTAGGGTTAATGGCGAGTTTGCGGCAAATTTCCCGAACGGAATAGCCGGTAAACAGGTAACCGAGGAGATGTTCCTGAAATTCGATTTTGGCATTGCTGCCGGACCATTTATCAACAAATGTCGATTGGCAGGATTTGCAGCGGTATCTTTGACGATCGCCACTGTACCCGAACGCATGATAAAGATGCTTGTGGGTATGGACGGTTTTGCCAGCATTTTCACAATTGGGGTTACGACACGCTGGCAAACCGTCGCTATGCACGGCTCTAAGCCTGCTCAGTTCATTCAGAACTTCGCGATTATTAAGTAAGGGGGGGAAAGCACCACACTCACGGCACACCATCGCCGGACGCTTAGGGTTAGCATGCTGCAAAACATACCGTTCTGCATCACTCAATCCAAAGTTGTCACACGCCAATGTTTTACAAAAGTTGAGTTGCAACCCATCTGCATCTTTTGGCAGCTTGCCATCTGACACGATCGCCCCCTCGGGAATAAAATGTTTGTAAAAAATTACAGGTTAATTGCGGTTTCTAGCGCAACTGTCATCATGTCGTTGAATGATTTTTGACGATCTTCAGCAGACAGCTTCTCGCCACGGATGATGTGGTCGGAAACAGTAAGAATGGTCAGCGCTTTTGCACCAAGTTCAGCAGCTACGCCGTAGATGCCAGCGGCTTCCATATCTACGCCCAAGATGCCCAGCTTCTCCATTTTTTCAAAAATGTCCGCTTCAGGTGTGTAGAAAAGGTCGGCAGAGAATACGTTGCCCACTTTCACCGGCACGTTATTCGCACGTGCCTGTTTCACTGCTTCTTCCAGAAGACCAAAGTCAGCGACTGCTGCGAAATCGTGGTTGGCAAAGCGGATACGGTTCACTTTAGAATCCGTTGATGCACCCATGCCGATAACGACATCCATCAGGTTTACGTCGTCTTTTACTGCACCACAGCTACCGATACGGATGATGTTTTTAACACCGTATTCAGAGATCAGCTCGTGAGTGTAGATGCACGCAGATGGGATACCCATACCGTGACCCATCACAGATACTTTTTTGCCTTTGTAAGTACCAGTAAAACCAAACATGTTTCTCACATCACAAACTTGCTTAGCGTCTTCCAGGAAGTTTTCTGCAATGAATTTTGCGCGCAACGGATCGCCTGGCATTAGGACTGTTTCTGCAAAATCGCCCGCTTGTGCGTTAATGTGTGGGGTTGCCATATTGATACTCTCCAAAGTGAGTTCTGGTAATTCGCAGGAAACGTGCGACAACAATTACCAAATCTGTTGAACAGGGTTTTCTTCTTGGGAGCAATACTAGCCCTGTCAGCGTTAACGCCTTGAGATCTAAGTCACAGAAAAACGCTATTTCCTACCAAATACCTCTATTGATAACCAAATGTGTTGAAAGCGGGAATGCAATCGATTTGCTTAACGTTTGCTATTCAGACGCACAGTTTTGATATCAATGCTGTGTCAAAAATGACATTACTCTTTTCCCCATATTCCATCGTTTGAAGTTAGGGTGTTAACTATCTGTAGTTGGCGTTATCTACAAAGAAACAAGGAAGGAGAAACATGCCAGATAACCGTTATGTGATTGGGGTAGACGTTGGAACAGGTAGCGCGCGAGCTGGGTTGTTTGATCTGAAAGGCAAACAGATTGGTTCAGTTAAGCAGGACATCGTTATGTTCAGTGAGGGCAACGCGCACTATGAACAGTCCTCAGACCAGATATGGGAATCGGTTGGTCACTGTGTCCGGACGGTATTGTCTGAGTCGGGAGTATCAAAAGATGCCGTAATAGGTATCTCGTTTGATGCCACCTGTTCCTTAGTTGTGATTGGAGAGAACGATCAACCTCTTTCGGTCGGCACTCATGGTAAATCTGAACGAAATATCCTTGTCTGGATGGATCAGCGTGCAACACCTCAAGCAAAACGTATTAACGAACAAGGTCACTCTGTGCTGGAATTTGTCGGCAACCGTATTTCTCAGGAAATGCAAACGCCAAAGCTCATCTGGCTGAAAGAGAACTTACCTGATACCTACAACAAGGCTCGTTACTTTTTTGACCTGACCGACTTTCTCACCTGGAAGTCCAGCGGATCTCTGGCGCGATCAATCTGTACAACGGTTTGCAAATGGACATATCTGGCTCATGAAAGCCGTTGGGACGAAAGCTATTTTCGTGAAGTTGGCTTAGATGATTTGGCGGATGGCGGATTCAGTAAAATTGGAACCGATATTGTCGCTCCGGGAACCGCGCTTGCAAGCGGGCTGACTCAAGACGCGGCTGAACATTTGGGGCTTAATCAGGGCACGGCAGTTGCCGCTGGTTTGATTGATGCTCATGCTGGTGGGGTAGGATCTGTTGGTGCTCTGAATGAAGAAGGAGAAGCAGACCCCAGTGCCAGCCTGGCTTATGTGTTTGGTACTTCCGCTTGCACCATGACATCGTCACCGAATCAGGTATTGGTTCCGGGCGTCTGGGGACCTTACTACTCAGCAATGGTGCCGGGCATGTGGCTCAATGAGGCGGGTCAGTCGGCGGCAGGAGCCGCTATCGATCATTTAGTGAGTTTGCATCCTGCCTACTCAGAACTGAAAGCCATGGCGAATATTGATGGTAAATCGCCAGTGCACTATCTATCTGAAGGCGTGAAAAGCCAGATAACCGAGTGGAGTGACGCGGTCACTATGGTGGAAGGGATGCATGTATTACCAGAGTTTTTAGGTAATCGGGCTCCGAATGCCGATCCTGATGCACGCGCTGCCATTCTGGGTCTGGACATGGAACATTCGATAGACAATCTCCAAAAGCTCTACGTAGCAGGTGTTTGCGGTCTGGCTTATGGTTTGCGACAGATTATCGAGGCGCAGAAAGAACGTGGGCTTAACATCAGTCAGGTGGTGATAAGTGGTGGTGCAGGACAGGATCCTCTCATACGCCAGATTCTTGCGGATGCTACGGGAGTGAAAGTGGTGGCACCTCAGGCACCAGAGCCCGTGATGCTGGGAAGCGCGATCCTCGCGGCAGTCGCTGCCAACGCCTATCCAGATATGCAGGAAGCGATGAAAGGGATGTCTGCGTTTGGGGAAAGTTATACACCTGCTGATGGTCGAATTAAGCAAGTTCATGAAAAAAGATACCAAACCTATATCAAGATGCAGACATTGGTGCGTGAGTCACGAACGTTCTGATTTTATATAGTTTTTTAACCATCTTTATTGAAGATAGAAGCTGTACAAAATATCGATACAAAAATATTTTTTGTATCGATGTGATCGTTTTGCTATAGATAGTTGTACAAGAAAAATAATTGTACAAACTAATCAATCCACCTGATTCAGGAAAAAGGGGCGAGACTATGGCTACGAATGAAATCAAAATTGGTGTGAGCGCTTGTGTCGTTGGTGAAAAAGTTCGTTTTGACTCCGGCCACAAGATCAATAATTTCTTAGTAAAAGACTTTTCGGAGTACGTGAAGTTTGTTCCTGTATGCCCTGAAGTGGGTATCGGAATGCCTGTTCCCCGTCCTGTAATCCGTCTTATAAGTGAAGAAGAACGCGTCGCTCTGGTTGAATCCAAAAATCAGGACAAAGTGTACACACAACAAATGCTGGATTACTCAGAAAACAAAATCGAAGACCTGATTTCTGAAGACCTGTGCGGTTATGTGGTGTGCGCCAAGTCTCCCACTTGCGGTATGGAGCGCGTCAAAGTGTACAAAAAACACAGCGCATCGAAAGAAGGGGTGGGCTTGTACACCAAAGTTCTGATGGAAAAAATGCCGTGGTTGCCCGTTGAGGAAGACGGTCGTCTTCATGACCCGTTTCTAAAAGAAAACTTTATCTCTCGCATTTATGCATTGAAAGATTTCTATGATTCGATGGATGGAAAGCCGACACCGAGGAAAATAGTCGAGTTCCATTCTCGCTATAAGTTGACGCTGATGGCACACCACCCGGCATCTTACCGTTCTCTGGGTCGCTTGGTTGCCAACATCAAAAACTACGACGCAGAGACATTCTACCTCGAATATCGCACTGCATTTATGAACGCACTCAAGCACCGCGCCAGTCGCAAAAACAATACCAATGTGCTGATGCACTTGCAGGGATACTTCAAACGTGATTTAGACAAAGGGCAGAAAAAAGAGCTGGCTGATACCATTCACGATTATCGTCAGGGCCTATTGCCATTGCTGGCACCGTTAACGCTGATTAAGCATTACCTGAGTACATTCCCAGATGCTTACCTGCAGCAACAAAAGTTTCTAGACCCATACCCACAAGAATTGAGATTACGATATGCATTATAAAACCCCTCGCTTTGCGATCAGAGAGGTTTCAGAGATGACGGGCATCAAGCCCGTTACATTGAGAGCGTGGCAGCGCCGCTATGGGTTAATTCAACCTAAACGTACCGAAAAAGGACACCGACTCTTTTCAGAAAAAGACATCGACCTGATACGAGAAATTCAGGGCTGGCTCAATAAAGGCGTGCCTATCGGCAAGGTGAAAGAGCTGATTAAGAACGGAGCTCAGTCCAGTCAGGCACAAGTAATTGATGAATCATTACATGAAGTAGAACAACTGCTTCAGGCTATTGCTGAAATGGACTCGGGAAAAGGCGACAAAATCCTGTCGGGGCTGTTTAAGGAGTACCCCACACAGCACGTGGTCGATAAGGTGATTCATCCGGTTCAGGAGGCGCTGGAATCGGTGAAAGCGACGCAGCGATCGCTTCAGGTTTCTCTGTTCCAGTCTTTGTTGATTACGGTGTCGAACCGAATCATCGAGTCTGAGAACAAGGTGGCGGCGAACAAAAAAGCATTGCTGGTGAGTTTTGACTCAGCAGGCAGTGTTGATACCCGAATCCATGCTTTGCTGCTTTCAGACAGCGGAAACCGAGTCACCATGCTAGAAGGGGTGGAAGACATCAGCGGTTTATCTGAAATGCTCGACCCGGGCAAAGTGTCTCAGGTGTATTTCCATTGCAGCAAAAATATTGGTGCCAAAGTCGCGGGTGACATCAAAGAGTTTGTGGAATCTAAATTTTACGAAGTAGGGTATTCACCGCTTATCCATCAGGTCTACTTCAGCAATCAGGAGCAAGCTTAGCCCTATGCAAATCGTATGGTTTCGTCGTGATCTCAGAACGATAGATAACACCGCTCTAAATCAGGCAGTCGCGACTGGTGAACCCGTTGTGGCTCTGTTTTTGGCGACCCCTCAACAATGGAAATCCCACAGCAAAGCGCCGATTCAGGCAGATTTTCTTTATCGCAGGTTGTATGAATTGCAACGAGAACTGCACGAACTCAATATTCCGTTGTTGTATCAGGAAGTTTCGATGTTCGCCGATCAGGTTTCCATGATTCGTTCTTTGTTGCGTCTTGAAACCGTTAATGGTGTGCACGCGAACCGTGAATATGAATTGAACGAGCAGCAACGTGACAGTCAGATAGAAGCTCTCAAAATAGAAGGAAAAGACGTTCATTTTTATCACGACAAATGCGTTATGCCTCCGCGAAGCGTTCTAAATAAACAAGGCGATTACTTCAAAGTATTTACTCCGTTTAAGCGTGCATGGTTAGCCAAGGTCTCAATGGCTGGTGTGACGGTCTCGCCAAGGCTGAAGCGCGCAAATGACGCTTTCCCCAGGGTAGGGTTGTTGCTCAATATCGTTGAAGAATTTAATCATAAGTGCCATTTCACATACCCAACGGAAGACAGCGCGGCTTATGCTGTGGACACCGAATCCATCATCCAGAAACTGAGAGATTTCTGTCGCGAAAGTGCTTCCCAGTACAAAGACGACAGAGATTTGCCTGCCATTGAAGGCACCAGTCGTCTTTCTCCGTATCTGGCTTTGGGGTGCCTTTCTCCAAGACAATGCATTGCTCGCCTAACCTATCAGGAAAATGACAGGCTAAAGAACTTTGATGAGTTGAATGAGGGGGAGCAAACCTGGCTCAGTGAGCTGATCTGGCGTGAGTTTTATCAGCATCTTCTCGAATTTGAACCAAAACTGAGCAAAGGCTTACCGTTTGTTGACTGGAGCATTGACCTTGAGTGGCACAATGACGAGGATTGGTTAACACGCTGGAAAAACGGTGAAACGGGATACCCAATTGTGGATGCTGCCATGAGGCAGTTAAACCAGACTGGGTGGATGCACAACCGTCTAAGAATGGTCGTCGCAAGTTTCCTGACTAAGGATTTGCTGATCGACTGGCGAAAGGGTGAAGACTACTTTATGTCTAAACTGATTGATGGGGACTACGCTGCCAATAATGGCGGATGGCAGTGGTCTGCATCGACTGGATGTGATGGTCAGCCTTATTTCCGGATCTTCAACCCGATATCTCAGGGGGAAAAATTTGATGCTCAGGGCGAGTTTATCTGTAAATGGATCCCTGAATTAAAAGAAGTACCTCAGAAGTTTATCCATCAGCCATGGAATTGGACAAAGCGCCACACACTGGACTATCCCAAACCCATGGTTGATCATAAAACCCAGCGTGAAATGGCGTTAGACATGTATAAGAAAGCGAAAGGATAAAGAATGAAACAAGCCGTATGTCGTATTTGGTGGTTGTCTTTGGTTGTACCCAGCGTGCATGCGGCGACATTTCCTCTGCCTATTGAAGGCAGCAACCTAGCCGGAAAGGTGCAACGTCATGTGGTTCAGGACGGTGAAACCTTTGCCCTGATTGCCAAACAATACGATGTCGGATTCCTTTCTTTAATGGCTGCGAACAAAGGGTACGATCCATTTCTTCCTCCTGAAGGCTCCGTCTTAACCATTCCTTCCCATTTCATTCTTCCTGATGCCCCCCGTGAGGGCATTGTGATTAACCTGCCTGAACTGCGCCTTTACTATTACCCGAAAGGACAGGACGTGGTGCATGTCTTTCCTGTGGGGATCGGGCGAGTTGGTCGGGATACACCAGAAATGACCACACGCGTTTCCGCCAAAATCCCTAACCCGACCTGGACGCCTCCAAAATCCATTCGCAAAGAATATGAAGCTAAAGGTATCAGCTTGCCAAGGGTGGTTCCTGCTGGACCTGAAAACCCACTGGGTGATTACGCCATGCGCCTGGCGTATGGATCAGGTGAGTATTTGATTCATGGTACAAACAAGGATTTCGGAATTGGCTTGCGTGTGAGTGCTGGCTGTATTCGCATGGAACCTAAAGATATAGAGTGGCTTTTCCAACGTGCTAATAAAGGTGAAAAGGTACGCATCGTCAACCAACCGATAAAAATGTCGTTGGAGCCAGACAGAAGTGTGTTTATCGAGGTACATGAACCTCTGACAAACAGCAAAGGTGTGCAGGCGAGATTAGAGCTGCCGATGGAACTAGGCTGGTGGATGGAAGAATTCAATATCTCAGACGCGAAAGCCAGAGCCGCCGTTCAGGTACAAAACGGCGTGCCAATCGAGATTGCCACGCCGTAAGTATTAAGACCTGTCGTTTATAACCGACAGCAAGCGAAAATATCTGGGTGCTAACGCACCCATTTTCTATTGCTCAGGATATCAATTTATTTTGTATAAGATTGAGCAATGTTATCGATGCGGCTGTTTGCTCGCGACGCTTCCTGTTGAGCTGACATCGCTGCGTTTTTCGCACCGTTTGCGGCAGAAGCTGCTTCTTCCGCTTTCATGCTTGCTTTTTCTTGAGAAGATTGCAGTGAGGAAACTTGCTGACTGAGCTGCTGAACCTGATTAGTCAACTCATCAATTTTTTTAGACGTTGTATCTGGCGTACCAGAGCAACCGGCCAAAAACAGAACTGAAGAAATACCCGCTGCTAAAAGTAATTTGTTGTTCATATGAACTCCTTGTTGGACATTTTTACGTAGCTGATTCTACCCATGTAACCGGACCGCCATATCAGTAAAGGGTACTGGCATGTCATGGCTGCTACTCAATCATAGTGTCGGACATAGCAGTACGTAAATTCGAACCCATACCATGTCGTCACTTGTCTCTAATATGGCACAAAAATTCGCCATCTGACGGCATCAACCTAAAATCTAACATGAAAATGACAAATTTGTAGATAGCGTTACACAGGGAGAATGCGTCAAATCTCCGTTAAATATAGAAGTGTTAACTATTTTTTGTGATCTAACCCTTAAAAAGGGGTATTATACGGCGCTATTACGGTCTATCTGACTTTTATGTGTACCGCCTAACTGGAGAATCCTTTGCAATTTAAAGACTTAGGGCTAGACAATCGCTTACTGAAAAACCTGAAGCATTACGACTTCAAGCAAGCTACTGACATTCAGCGTCAGTCCATTCCTGTTGCCATTGCGGGTAAAGATCTGCTGGCTTCATCCAAGACAGGTTCGGGTAAAACGCTGGCATTTGTGTTGCCTCTGCTTCACAAAGCCCTTAAGACCAAAGCCTTTTCAAGCAAAGATCCTCGTGGTGTGATTCTGGCTCCTACCCGTGAACTGGCAAAGCAGGTTTATGGCGAGCTACGCTCGATGCTAGGTGGTCTGTCTTACGACGCGACCTTGATTCTTGGTGGTGAAAACTTTAACGACCAAGTGAAGGCGCTTCGTAAAAATCCTAAATTTATCGTTGCGACACCGGGTCGCCTTGCCGACCACCTTGAGCATCGTTCTCTGTTTCTGGATGGACTGGATACGCTGATTCTGGATGAAGCTGATCGCATGCTGGAC
>NZ_AFWJ01000295.1 GCF_000222685.1 Vibrio nigripulchritudo ATCC 27043
CTGGAAGGTAGCGAACTCACAAGCCATGCTTCAAATAGAAAGTTGCGTATATTCTTAATTTCCCTATTTTTTATCCTTTCTGGGTACTACCTTTGGGTGCTGTATTTAATTGCGACCCCACAAGTGAGCCTGTCTTATCAAACCTATTACATGGACACAAAAACACTTTACTGGGGCAGAGATAAAGAAACATTTGCCATTCCTGAGTCGGGCATGGTCAATATTACAGAAAAAAGCCCGCTGCTGACGAGAGAAGGGTGGAGAAAGAAAATAGTGGAGGGACATCGCCCGCTAAATTCTGCTGGAGGGTTATTATTTTCTTCCACTCCAGACAAAGCTGAAAGAATAACAATTTCACTGTCGAGAGATGTTTCAGAATTACCCAGAATAGATTTTTATTTGAACGACGTACCATTAGAACCGAATTACTTTAGAAATAAAATTACGCTCAAGTTCTCGATGAACCAATTAAATAAAGAAAATCTAAATTATTTAAAAATAAAGCCTATGGAATCCGTTAATGTTCAGTCGGTGGTGTTCCAATGAGTACAGTTCAACTTACTAACAAGCCGCTAGTGGACAAAACATCTTCTTCTCTACCAGATATTTCCTTAACCAAAGAAGACTGGATCACCATTGTCTTAGCTGTTCTGATAAGCCGGATCGTTCTCTATTTCATTGGTTTAGTTGGGGTTGATGTATTTAAAACGGTTGATACCACTGAGCTGACAGCCTGGCAAACAATCTGCCGGTTTGATTGCGTCTGGTTCAGAAGAATGATCGATTATGGCTACGACCTGTATCCGAAATGGTTGAGTAACAAAAACGCGGCAAACTGGGCGTTTATGCCGGTAACTCCGTTCTTGGGCAAGCTATTGATGCCAATTTTTGGCGACGGAAAAATCACGTTGGTGATTGTCTCTAACCTTGCATTTTTGATCAGCGTACCAGTTTTCATCATGGCGCTGAAACAAATGGGAATCAGTGAAAAAGGTCAAAAGCACGCAATCTGGCTAATGTGTTTTTCACCGTTTACCGTTTATTCAATGGTAGGGTATGCCGAACCCTTGTTTATAGCACTAGTAAGTGGGGTTTTCCTTTGTGCGTATCGGGAACAATGGCTTTGGGCTGCCATACTCGGGCTGATAGCCGCCATCACCCGTAATCTGGGCGTGATGCTGGTGTTCTCGTTACTGATCATTGCCATTCAGCATTACGGGTTCAGAAACCTTTTCACATTCAGGTTACCTGCGTTAAGAGCAGTTACTGCGATTTGGGCTGTTCCATTAGGGTTCTTTGGCTTTATGACCTTCCTCTATTTCCAATCGGGAGACGCTCTGGCTTTCGGGCATATCCAGATAGCGTGGGGGAGGGTTTTCACTCACCCAATAGACTGGATCGAATACGGCTTTGAAAGAGGAGGGTCGAAGCTTTACCTCACACTGGTTGGTCTGGCTGGTTTTGCGATGGTCGGTTACTTGTGCATGAAGAAGTATTTCGCAGAAGCGATCTTTATGTTTATCAATCTCTACCTTCCATTCTCATCAAGCTTGAATGCGATGCCGAGATACCTGTTCGGTTTGTATCCAGCGTTCTTCTGTATGGTGCTGTTGTTAGAACGTTATCCAAGAGCCAGAACCCCGGTGCTCTGTTCCTTCGCCGCTTTCGCCCCCATCATCACCATTGGGTTCTTCTCGCGAGCGTTCTTTACGCTCTAACCGTGTACCCATAACCTCAAATCACCGATACCCGCGTAGCATTCATAAACGTAGCTCGCGGGTTTTTACTTTAAGCAAAGAGGGTAGAGTACATTCCTTCTTTTTATACCAAACCGTTCCAATGAACCGGATATTCCAAAGTGTTGTTGCCCTGTCCACTTTTCTCGAAAAGCAATCCAATTCTGTGAATGACGCTTATGTCTCAAAAGTCGATTTAGTCAAAGATTACATAGGGATATGTGGTATATATTTCGCCTAGTAAGAATGTTATATGACGATCTGCGGATAAATTATGTGGACAGTTTGTCGTGTAATAATTGTTAAGTTCATTGGAGCCTTATGAAAGTTCGGTATATAAAACTTGGTGATTCGGGAAAATGGGAAAAATCCTGTCTTGAAAAAGAACAAGTGGTTCGACTTGGTTATAACAGTCCTTATCATAACGAATCTCTAAACGGGGAATGGGATGTTGTACGTGGTTTTTGGTTAAGCGAAAGAAATAACAATTCAGGAGCAGCAACAAGAGATATTAACCAAATTAGAGATTTCTACGAACTTTCGGAAACTGACCTTTGGGTCACGTTTTATCAAAGAAAGTTGTACTGGTGTCATGCAAAAAAAGAAGTAATTGAACTTCAAGATGGAAGCAGAATTCGAAAAGTTATTGGAACTTGGAATTCATACGATAAACAAGGTAACCCTTTGTCGATCGAAAATATTGATGGACGAGTTACAAAAGTTCAAGGTTTTAGAGGGACAATCTGCAGTGTTGAGCGCGAAGATTACCTTATTCGTAAGATTAACGGAGAACCGCAACCAGAAGTTGAAGCAGCTAAAAAATCTCTTTTAATTCTGAAAAATAATGTAGAAGGTTTAATTAAAGGTCTCTGGTGGAATGACTTTGAACTACTGATTGATTTGATATTTTCTCAATCAGGCTGGCAACGAGTATCAGTTCTAGGTAAAACTGAAAAAGATATTGATTTAGATGTATTCTCTCCTGTTTCGCAAAAGCGAGCATTCGTACAAGTTAAGTCGACCACAAATCTAAAGCAGTTTCATGAGTATTATGGAATCTATAAAGAGTATAAACAATACGATGAAATGTTTTTTGTTTATCATACCATTAATGAAAATAATAACCTCGAAATAGATGATCCTCGCGTTACTGTATGGGATATTTCGAGGATCGCTGATTTAGACATAAATGCAGGGTTAATTAGTTGGCTAATTGAAAAACGAACTTAACAAGTCCATTCAGCAGGACAAAAGAACAGTTGGTTTTGCCCCTGCGTTGCTAATTATAACTAACTATTTTTGCCTTTGATTGAGGCGTTAGCTGCCTAGACATACCCCAATGGATTAGAGGTAACAATGTTCAAAAATCGTCATTTATTTTTTGTACCAAAAGAATTGAGCCTACTTCGTGCATTCAATCGAAAACAGATAGAGTTTGTTGGTGGGTTTGTCGAAAACATAGACCAACATATCGAAACGTACACAGGTGAAGTGTTTATCCAGCAATGGGCCGGAGACGAAGGAGAAGTTATTGAAGTTGAGAAACAGCACATTGCGGGTATCACTGAAGATGAATACGACTTTAAAGAAATTTTTACCTCAGTTATGCCTATGTATCAAAGGCAATCGATGCTGCTAACAGCATGGTCTATGTTCGAAAACGAAATCAACACATACTACAGCAGGCTTGCCGTAAAGGTAGGTGCAGAGAGCAATCTAAGGAATATCAAGAAAGCTAAACATTCTAGTGACCTTGATCATGTTATTACATGTTTGCAATCACTAGGTGTTGTTACTTCACCAACTGAGCGCTTTATGGATGCATTTAGTCGCCTAAATAATGAGGTGCGTCTTGTTCGTATCGATTGGGTTCACAATGGAGGTAAAGCCGTAAAGTCACATTTTGTTGAAAATACAAATGGTTTAACTATGAATGGCTCGCAAATAGACATTTCGGTTGGATACATTGAAGAGGTGACAGAGTTAATGTGGTTACTGTCAACCGAGATTACAGATTCAGCCAAGGTTAATCTGGGAGAGAGCTAACAAATTGCTTGAGTGTGACGGCTAACCTTTGGCACTTATGATTCAGTTGACTTTAGTGTTTACGGTGGCTTTTCTTGGGTTTCGTGGTGTTAGTAGCACCTTAGTAAGGCGTTATATTTATTTTTAGTTAGGTAATTTAGATGTTGATTAATAAGAATGAGAAAATTCCAGAAGAATTCTTTGTATTTGTGAATTTTTCATCCCCTTTAGCTGCTCATAACTATGAGATAGGTGCTTACACCTCAGGAGCTTGTAGCACTTGGTTCCTAGAAGAAACATTAGCCAAATACTTGGATGGAAGCCTAAACTATTTACCATTTGAACCAAGTCAACGTGATCCAATGGCTCTATCTCCCTACTGTTTGACTGCTATCAATGATTACAGAATCGAATTTGATGCAGAAATTTACAGAAAGCAGAATCATCCATTATATCCATCTCGTCTTTCAGCTACTTATGCTTTTGGTGACTTTGAAACTTGCAGAGAAGTAAGTCAAAAGTATGGCTGGAACCTAAATAACGTACGTAAATTTAAGCTCTTAGATTCCCCTCTAAATCGAGTTGCTAAAGTTAATATGGAGCATGTGTCTCTGGGGCGCCATGCATACAGAGTGGCATCCATGACGAACGTAGAGGACATTTGGCGCGCCTATTGGACGGGACAGGGTAATATTCAAATTGAGTTGCCGGATGGTCCAAAATTTACTCGCAATGTTCGCGACTCTGGTGTTATTTGGGAGTATTTGGTCGAAGGCTGCTTGCAACCAGTTGACTAATAAATATACCAAATTGCTTAAGAGTGACAGCTAACCTTTGGCATTTTTGGTTTGGTTGGTTTTAGTGATTACGTGGCTTTGCTTGGTTTTCGTAGTAGGTTAGCTGCAACTTAGCAAGGCGTTAGTTGAGGTCAATTGCAATAGGTTGAATATTAACTTGAGAAAGAAATTGCATTGCGTATCATATGCTTACGTTGGTTTTATAAACTAGGTAAATAATATGAAAGATAATGTTCCTGCTAAAATGAGCGATTTGTACGAATACTCAGGCTTTTGGCCTAGAGTTGGTGCTAGTTTAATCGATACTGTTATAATTTGTGTCCTTACATACCCGATTCTAGTAGCGGTTTATGGCTGGGCATATTTCGACAATGATGCCTTAGTGCAAGGTTTCGCTGACCTGATTTTAAGCTGGATTTTTCCATTAGTTGCGATCATCGGTTTCTGGCTTTATCGTCAAGCGACTCCAGGCAAAATGGCTATATCCGCGAAAATTGTAGATGCTAAGACTGGCGATAAACCTACCTTTCAACAGTACATTGTTAGATACCTTGGGTATATCCTAGCGACAATCCCTCTTGGTCTAGGTATATTGTGGGTTGCGTGGGACAAGCGTAAACAGGGATGGCATGACAAACTCGCCAATACCGTAGTTATATGCGAAAAAGATCGCAACATACCTCAAGAAGTTGAGTTCTCATCAAAAAATTAACATAACACAATTGAGCCTTCCGCCTGTCAATAGGCAATAACATTCTATTGGCTGCGTTAGCAGCCAATCTATCTGCTTCGTTTTGTCATTTCGATCATTAAGCATGGCTTACGACAAACACATATAGAGGTTCTCTTATTGCGGTCTCACCGCAGCCAACGGCTCTTCGGTGGGGCACTAGGCAGTCACCAGCTAACCCTAGCTGGTCCCGTTTAAATCGTATGCACTCCCTTCAATAATGCGCGCCACTACACACTTTCAATCCTATACGCGTCAGTAGCATATTTGCTATGTTAGTCAGCAGGTTAGAGCGATTTTCTGTTAAGTCGATACCACTACAGAGTGGCAGAACGTCAGAAAGGGAAGCTCGTTTCGTTCGTTATGTTTATTGAGGGAGAATATGAATAATACTTTATTAAAGGTATTAGCGTGTAGCTGCGTCTTTTTATCCGGTTGTAATTTTAAAACGACTTCTGATGGCAAGGTTGTCGCATGTAGTGATTCCGTTGAACCAGCTATTAAGGTTGAAGTTATAGATAAAGAAACGGGGTATCGTATTTCTTGTGGAGCTTCAGTTGTCATTCGTGATGGTGAATTTTCTGAAGAAAGAAGCAACCCTCATGGCACAGGTTGCGACAACTCAAAGGCTTTACTTGGTGCATACGAGCGTGAAGGAACATATAAAGTATCTGTATTTAAAGATGGTTATCTTGATTGGAGCACAGAAGGCATTGAGGTATCTTCAAACGTTTGCCACGTCAATACGATAACGATTCAGGCGTACTTGGAAAAATAAACTCAATAACCAATTCGATAAGACCAAAAACGCATGGCACTTTTGTGTGTTATGAAGGCGAAATACGGCGATTTGGTTATTGTTCTGTTTGCCGGCTAAGTGGGTACTATATTTCATTCAATGTCGAGGGAATGATGCAAGATAAAGGAGTAAAAGACGTATATAACTCTTACTTTTATTTTAATAATGAGCGAACGCTTTCAACAGATTTGGCAAGTGAGCTTTTTACGGTTGAAGCTGATGGGTGTTCTATTTATGTGGACAAAACACGCAAGTATGACAACCAGATAATCATTCATGGTGCATGTAGTTCAGAAGCGTTAGAGAGTCACCTGATGCTGTTTGAAGATAGTTTTTCTCCCGAGATTTCTATAGAGCCTCAGGCAATTACAAATGAACTGAAAACATGGCTATCAAACCGCGGATTTGCCCCAACTTTTGAGCATGAGTTTCTCGAACTAAAGGCGTCAAATTATACGGTGTCCACAGACGTTTCAGACCAAGTTTCAGTTGAACGCTGGGAATATAATAAGGTCGATGAATTTTTAGCTTTGCTCAAAACGTCAGGGCTAGAGTGTACAGACGAAATCTGGGAAAAGAAGCACTCGCTTTATTGCACCGATACGTTTCGTTGCTACGTTGCAAAAATAAATGATAAGCCTTGTGCTTGGGCAACGAGTTTTATCAAAAACGAGTTTGCAATATTAGCCAACGCGTATACCCAAGAGCGCTACCGTTCTAAAGGGTGCCAAACAGCCTTACTGAGAGCTCGAATCGAAGACGCAATATCTTTAGGCGCCGAGGTGATTTTAACTGACGTAATGCCAAGCAGTACTAGCAGCAAGAACTGTAAATCTGTAGGTTTTAGCAGTGTTGGTATCCGAAGCGTTTGGTGTAAAGAGTAGATAGATAACCTGTGATGCCAGCTCTTACCATAAAGTCATTATTATCTTTATTATCCCATCGAATCCTACGACTTTTAGGGGATTTCTGACTTCTAACAGGTCTTTGTAAATGGTCTTGAGTACGATATTGCAGCCATCACTGGATATAGTTGCTGAAAGCCTCGAACTCATGTACAAAACATCTTTTAATGTAATAAGGGATAGGTTGCATGAAGTTGGTAGTTCGTCAGGTGGCTCTGGAGGATGCAGAGGGCATTACTAATGTACTCAATCCAATCATTTCTGAAGGTTTATACACGGTTTTAGACACGACCTTTACTCCAGAAGAAGAAAAAGAGTTTATTGCTCGTTTCCCTGAGCGTGGTGTGTTTACCGTAGCGCTGTCCGAACTCGATTCTAAAGTTGTTGGTTTTCAAAACATTGAGCCGTTCGATCAATACACAAAAGCTTTTGAGCATGTTGGCATAATTGGTACGTTTGTTTGCGAAAGTGCTCGTGGTCTAGGTGTCTCTAAACAACTTTTCGAGTCTACGTTTGCGGTCGCTAAGCAAAAGGGATATGAAAAGCTATTTGCTTACGTCCGCCGCGATAATGAGCGTGCGCTAGCTGCTTACGTTAGACAAGGCTTTGAAGTAGTAGGTACTGCGAAAAAGCACGCAAAAGTTCGGGGTGAATACATTGATGAAGTTCTTATTGAGAAGTTTTTGTAGGCGTGGTCTGGCTACCTTGATGGTTTGGTGAATTCTTCGCTTATCAGTGACCAAATTTATCGGCGTTCGATTAGATAAATCATTTTTAAAGGCAGGTATCAGCTTTTAAAACAATAATAACGAGCACCGCTTTGTGGTGGTACTCGTTGGTCTAGAAAATCAATGTTGCTTACAACCATGGTTGAACATTGTGTTAGCGGGCTAACATCATCTCATATTCAACCATCATATCTGGCATGCCTAGCCGCTGCACATATCTTAATGTTCCCGTTGCAGGTTTGACCGGAACGTCACTTAAAAATTCTTCCCACAATGCGGCGATTTGTTCAAATTGCGCAGAGTTCACATCGTTAGTAAACGTCCAGTCCGTGCGCACAATGTCGTCAACGTTATAACCAGCTTCTTCGATAAATGACTGCATTTGGTTAAGAATTAGCTTGGTTTGAGCAACAGGGTCGCCAGGGTGCTGAGTCACAAAGTTTGGGTTGCAATCGGCATGACCGGTAACAAAAAAGATGTCGTTAAAATCGGTCAGTTTTAAACCCCAGCTAAAGGCGTTACGAAAGTCAGGTAGCTTGCTATTATGAAACGCTTGTTTATGAGCCATAGTATTTTCTCCATCTTAGTTATTTTGATTTAGCTGATGACTACGCCGACAAATCGATAATGATCTTTCCAGTAGTTCTTTTTGATTCGCTTAAGCTGTGAGCCTGCTTTACCTGATCTAAGTTAAATATTTTTTCGATATGGACCTGAACTTTCCCGCTATCAATTAACTCGCTTATTTGTTGGAGATCGTTAGCGTTAGGCGTAACAAACCAGCGTTGATAGTGAATTCCTTGCTGCTGTGCAATTTCGTCATCCATTTCATCCAGCAATGAGATCAAGTAACCTCCGGGGCGTATCACTTTGAGGGAGCGTGTTAAAACGTCATCTCCACCTACCGCAGCTAACACGGCATCCACCTGTTCAACCGATTCTTCAAAACGCTGACTGCGATAATCAATAAACTCATCGACGCCCAATGCTCTTACATAAGGTTCTTTTGCAGCGGATGCTGTCCCTATTACATAGGCACCATGCGCTTTGGCAATTTGCACTGCAAAGCTGCCAACTCCGCCGGAGGCGTTATGAATAAGTACCTTGTCACCGGATTGAAGCTGGCAACCTTGCATGAGTGCTTGCCAAGCGGTTGCTGCTGCAAGCGGAACGGCGGCTGCCGTCAATGTAGTTAATGAATCTGGCTTTCGCGCCACTATGTTACTGTCTACTGCAATATATTCAGCGTATGCACCTTGGTCAGAAATAGGGGCGTAAACAAATACTTCATCACCTAGCTGAAAATCTGTTACCTGCTCACCGATTTGTGCTATTTCACCTGCGGCATCCCAGCCTAGTATCAAGGGCAATTTATGTTCTGTAATGTCTCTTACTAACCCTTCTCGTACCAACCAATCAACTGGGTTTACGCCAGCGCCATGCACTTTAATCAGTACTTGATTTGGCTGAATTTGAGGCTTTGCAATATCACCAACGATGAGTTTTTCAGCATTTCCGTATTGTTCAATGTAAGCAGCTTTCATACGTATTCCTCTTGTTAACTCTCAGATAGTTATGGTCTTTTCGACCAGTGAGGATACTTTGCCAAAGCTGATTCATATCGTCTAATTGATGATTGGTATGATATGCATTGAATATTTGAATGCATTTAGTGATACTGATGCCCGCTTGCTTATCCATTTCGAACTGAATCTGAATGATAGAGGTGAGCAGACCCCCATGAACCCTATAGAAAACAAACGTGATATGGCGAATCTTGATCTAAATTTGTTGGTTATTTTTGATGTCATCATGCAGGAGCAATCCATAACCGCTGCCGCTGAAAGGCTTTCCATGACCCAACCATCGGTTTCTAATGCGGTTGCTCGTATGCGTCATGCATGGAAAGATCCTTTGTTTGTTAAGCAAGGGCGGGGCATACGTCCGAGCCCTTATGCTGAAAAACTATGGCGAGAAATTTCACTACCTTTGGATGACATTAAGCGAGCAGCGGAAAAGCAGGTATTTAAGCCAGCTACGCTTAAGCGCACATTTCGTATTGCTGTTACCGACTGGATGGCGGATTTGTTTTGGCTGCCTCTGCGAAAAATGATTGAAGAAGAAGCCCCACAGGTAGACATCCATGCAGTGCCGTATACGGTGAATGGGGAAAACTTGTTGCTGAATGCCGACGTTGACATGGTGCTGGATTACTTTGAAGGGCGTTCAGGCAAAGTGCAAAGCCAGCATTTGTTTGATAATCATTTTGTTTGCGCCATGCGTGCAGACCATCCACTCGCCCGGGAAGAACTCAACTTACCAAGCTTTACGTCTGCTGAACATTTACTGTTGTCGCTCTCTGGTGAGGCTATTGGAGGCGTCGACAAGGCATTACAGCAACAAGGATTAAAGCGTAGAATTTCGATGACAGTTAATCACTGTTACCACATCCCGAAGATTCTGATTAACACAGACTTAATTACCACAATACCACTGCCGATCATCATAGATGCGGTCGAGGCAGGGCAACTGATTATAAAAAAACCGCCTTTTGATCTTAAAGCAGGACCAATATCCATGACATGGCATGCCCGACATCAACAGGATAAAGAAGTGTTATGGCTAAGGGATAAGGTTCAAGCGGTACTAAAGAACCATCTGCACGAGAGTATATTTGTTCCACCTTTTACCTAAAGGCAGTTACTCAAATAGCTGAGAGGTTTCAGGAAGTAGTAGAAATCGTTGAGGCAGACAGAAAAAACCGGAAACAGTGGAGACGTTTCCGGTTTTCTTTTATCAGAATGGCGCCGTGATGGTCTTGCGAAGAATTCGGATTTGCTTTGAATTTTCGTAAAACGGTTTGTTGGTGTCTTTAAAATCGGCGCTTAAAAAACACTGATAGGCCGCTTCGTTTTCCTTTTCTACCATCACACAGATGGAATCGTAGTTCGGGTAAGCCGTGTACAGATACGTAAGAAGCCTTTCCAGTGTTGCTTTGCCATGACCTTTGCGCTGGAAGCGATGGTCAATAACAAAGTTCTTTAAGCCAATTTCACGGTTTTTCACAAAGGTAAACTTCTTCTCGAAGCCTTGGTCCAGTGCAAAAAATCCGATGGGGGTTCCGCTGTCCGAGATCGAATAGATGACGTCCTGTTTGTCTCTGTGTTCATACAGATGATCAAAGGTTTCAACAAACTGGCTTTGTTCGGCAGTGACGTTTAATTCAATAAGCGAAGAAAAATCTTTAATTTTCGGGCGTTTAATCGCAATCATAATAATTATATATACAAAAAAAGGGCATGGATATCCATGCCCTTAGTTTATTTCCTGTTCAAGCTATCAGCAAATAACTTTTACAGCCAATCCGCCTTGCGACGTTTCGCGATATTTGGCGTTCATGTCTTTACCTGTTTCCAGCATGGTTTCAATGACTTTATCCAGAGAAACACGCGGGTCAGAAGAACGACGCAACGCCATTCGAGAAGCGTTGATCGCTTTAACCGCAGCAATACCATTACGCTCTATACAAGGCACTTGCACCTGTCCGGCTACTGGGTCACAGGTTAACCCCAGGTTGTGTTCCATAGCGATTTCAGCCGCCATGCAAACTTGTTCCGGGCTAGCCCCCATTAGTTCTGCAAGACCAGCCGCTGCCATGGAGCAGGCAACGCCAACTTCACCCTGACAGCCGACTTCTGCGCCAGAAATGGATGCATTTTGTTTAAACAATCCACCAACTGCACCAGAAGCTGCGAAATAGCGTGTGTACTCTTTCACGCCAACTGGCTGAACAAACTTATCGTAGTAAGCCAGAACCGCTGGAATGATGCCACATGCACCGTTTGTCGGAGCAGTGACCACACGTCCACCCGCTGCGTTTTCTTCGTTAACCGCAAATGCGTACATGTTTACCCAGTCGACAACGGTCATCGGGTCGTTGGAAAGACGCTCGGTGGTTTTTAGCTGCTGGAATAGGGCAGCGGCACGGCGAGGGACTCGCAATGGACCTGGCAGTACACCTTCGGTGTTTAAACCACGCTCCATGCACGCTTTCATCGTGTTCCAGATGTGCTCGAATTCTTCTTCAATTCTGTTGGTGTCTTTTACAACACGCTCGTTTGCCATTACCAGTGCACTAATGGACAAACAGTTGTCTTTGCAGTGATCCACCAGCTCTTTCGCGCTGTTGAATTCATAAGGTACGACAACTTTATCTTCAGGTTCTACACCGAAGTTTTCTTCATCCACAATAAAACCACCGCCTATGGAGTAATAGGTTTTAGAGTGAACCAGCTCACCACCACTTAACGCGTGAATCTGCATACCGTTTTCATGCAAAGACAGGTTGTCGGTGTGGAAAGTCAAATCAACATCGTAATCAAACGCTGCGTCTTTTTGACCATGAGCAAGGGATAAAACTTTTGAAGATTTCACCGTTTCAATGAATGAGGGAATAGAATCAATATCTACACTCTCAGGTGAGTTACCAGCTAAGCCAAGAATAATGGCTATGTCCGTATGGTGGCCTTTCCCGGTTAAAGAAAGAGATCCATAAACATCCACTTTAATATGGTCAACCTCCGTCAAACGACCCATTTCAACAAGATCGTTTACGAAGCTTTGACCGGCCTTCATTGGCCCTACCGTGTGTGAGCTTGAAGGCCCAATACCGATTTTATAGATGTCGAATACGCTGATCATATTTTTACCTTAGGTTGAGCCCCCGCTTGAGCAGGGGGACTCTTTATTATCTTTATAAATATGGCTTTCGCTTAAGCGAATTTTAAAGAGCGCCGTAGATTACAGAACTTATAGACGCCAGACCACACATTGCTGTGAAAATTTGCACAAACGCTGAAGTTTTGTACTTAGCCATTGCGGGTACTTTTTGCATTGCAAATACAGGCATAAGGAACAGAATAGCAGCGATCATTGGTGCGCCCATCGTCTCAATCATACCCAGAATTGAAGGGTTCACAATCGCAACAATCCAGGTTGTGATCACGATGAAGATGAGTGAGAACTTCTCGATGCGTTTTACTGGTGCTTCGCTACGAGATTTTACCAGTCCAACCAAGCCTTCGTGTGCACCTAGGAAGTGACCAAAGTAGCTAGAAGTGATCGCTGCAAATGCAACCACAGGGCCAAGGATAGAAATCAGCGGAGACTCGTGAACGTTAGCCAGGTAAGAAAGCACACTGATGTTTTGATCTTGTGCGGTAGCCAGCTGTTCTGGAGACAGAGACAAGACTACAGAGAAGACAAAGAACATCACGAAGCCCATCAGCATCATTGCGCCGCCGCCTGTGATCATATCGGTCTTTTTCACCGCATCTTCACCGTAAACGCGACGTTGCTCTTTCGTAAACTGGCTGATGATTGGGCTGTGGTTGAAAGAGAACACAATGATTGGAATCGCAAGCCAGATAACACTTGGCATTGCAGACCAGTCTGGGCTAACAGACATCATGGATGTGTTCCAGTCAGGGATTAAGTAGAAAGACAGAGCAAGAAGAATGAATACCAAAGGGTAAACCATCATAGATGTGGCTTTCAGCATCAGATCTTTGCCGAATACTACGCCTGTGGTCATCAAGGTAATCAGAGCACCAGATAGCAACCAACGGGGCATTGATGCAAATCCCAGCTGGTTAACCATGAATGAGTCTACCGTGTTAGTGATTCCGACACCGTAGATCAAAACGATTGGGTAAATAGCGAAGAAGTAAGCAAAAGTGATGATGTTTGCGCCAGTTTTACCGAAGTGTTCCTCCACTGTGTCAGTGATGTCTGCGTTAGGATTTTTTGCTGAAAGGACAAAGCGAGCCAGTCCTTTATGAGCAAACCAGGTCATTGGAGCGGCCAAAAGGGCCAAGATGACTAATGGCCAGAAGCCACCAGCGCCAGCTTTAATTGGCAAAAACAATACACCCGCACCGACTGCGGTACCAAAAAGAGAAAGAGCCCAGGTAAAGTCTCTGTAAGTCCATTTGGATTGAGTTCCTTCGGCGCGAGCCGTAGTAACGTTTGTTTGCATAGTTATATTCTCGTGTAATTTATGGGAACAGGAATTACAGGAGCTATTGTCTCTGTTTTTGAGTGAAATATCAGGATCAGGATCAATAAATGTTCCAGGTTTGAAAACAAAGATTAACAAAAGAGAGATAAGTCACGTAAAACACGTGCTACACATTAGAAATACTAGTCTTTGATATAAGTAAAACTAATCCGAAGCTGCATCTAATTTAGGAAGAACTTGCGCAAACGTTTGCCCTGTTGGGGCTGTCTGCTGTAAATAGGAAGGAAATGGGTGGATTTATGAGGTTTACGAATAAGAAAAATTAAACAATAGAAATGTATTATTTAACCACTTTTACTTTGTGAACTGAGTGTGAAGAGTGTGAATAATCTGCGCTGTCACTCCCCATATGAGATGCTGATTATAGGGGATGTTATACACAATTCTTCGGGTGCCTTGAAAGTGTGCTTCTACCGAATGAATGTTTCCTTTATTGAATAAATATTCAATTGGTGCTTCAAAAACATCATCAACTTCATTGGGATCAGTGACGGGGGAATACTGATTATCTGCAAACGCAATCACTGGGGTTACCTCAAATCCGCTCACGGTTTTGATTGGCGTTAGCTGACCAAGGTGTTCAATCTGGTTTGCAGTAAGCCCGATTTCTTCATTCGCTTCACGCATAGCGGTTTCAAAAGGCGAGGCATCTCCTTTTTCTGTCTTGCCACCGGGAAAGCTGATTTGCCCAGGGTGATGGCGTAAGTGGCTGGCGCGGCGCGTCAGGATCATGTTTAGCCCGGCATCACGTTCCACAAGCCCAATAAGGACAGCAGCAGTTTGGTATTCCTCGTGCCCGAAATCCAAATGTCGTGTAAAGCTCCCTTTATGGTATTCAGCGGGCTGCGTGAAAAGAAAGCGACTGAGAAAATCTTCTTTGTACATAAGCTCTTACTTTGGCTGACTATCTTATTAATTGTTAATGAAAATTGAAAAAATGACTAGTGTGGATCATGCTTTTATTACCAAAGTCTTATTTTGGCAATTGTGAGAGGGTTGGAGATGAAGGGTTTAATTTTTACCGAGTTTCTTGAGCTGGTTGAAGAAAAGTTCGGGTTGCCCACTGTGGACAAAATCTTGTTTCAGTCTGAGGATGATGGCATTTACACGTCAGTCGGAAGCTACGATCACCGGGACTTGGTGAAGCTGATTGTTGCATTGAGCAAAGAGACAGGCGTGTCACCGGAAGACCTGCAAGAGGTATTTGGGCGAACGGTATTCAACAAATTACTTTCATCACTGGCTCCCGACGAGTCGCTTTCTCACAGTCAATGTACCTTTCAATTCTTGCGCCATGTCGAAGAATACATCCATCTGGAAGTAAAAAAGCTTTACCCTGATGCGCATCCGCCTAAATTTACCTTTCAAACTGAAAATGAATCTGAGTTGGTGATGGACTATAAAAGCGCTCGCTGCATGGGCAGTGTATGCAAAGGACTGATCCTCGGGTGTGCCGATCATTTCAGTGAAAAACTGAAAATTACAATGAACCCAATGACAGACGATGCCAGCCACGTAAGGTTTGTTCTGACAAAGGTTTAGCGAGGTATTCATGGATTCCCGGCTAGAATTACTAGAAAAGAAGCTGTACAGGGAAATTGCAGCCAGAAAACACGCCGAGAAGTTGCTGGAAGAGAAATCCGTTGAAATGTACAACCTGAACAAGCAGTTGGATGAAAGCTTGCAGCAGGTAAAGGCGCAGTCTGACGCTCAGATGCGCAAAAAGGTATTTCAGGAACAGATTTCCAGAATTCTGATTCGCTATGGGCGGCAATTTCTTAAGCATGCGCCTGATGAAGTCATACTAAACAGCCTGATAAAAGAGCTTTGCGATTCTGATCTTGTCGTCAACGCTAAGCTCATTCTTCTTAAAAAAGACACCTTGGCTCTTTCCTCTGCCGAATACGGTGAGCTGGACTTTAGCGTGATTCCGGTTCAGGTCATCGAAAATGCAGAGAAAGTGTGGGATGGCTGCGGTGTTTTGTGGTGGCCTTTAATGGCTGAAGGGATAATGGTTGGTACTTTGGCGGTAAAGCCAGAGCAGAGTACTGACGACAGAGAATGGTTTGAACATCAGATTACTTTGCTATCCGAACTGGTGAGCAGTGCCATCAGCCGTCAGCTTATTCTGAGAAAAACCATCGATGCCCGGGAAAGAGCCGAAGCCTCAGAGCGTTCAACCCGTGATTTCCTAGCGATGATCAACCACGAGCTAAGAACGCCTCTTAATGGCTTGCTTGGAACGCTAGAGCTTTTGTCCGACACATCACTTACCAATGAACAAAAACGAATGCTCAACACGCTGGAGCAATCTGGGCAGTTTCTGCGAGTCATCATTGATGACCTGTTGGATTACAGCAAGATCAATGCAGGAATGATGCAGCTTAGTGAAAGGGCGTTTCGCTGGTCAGACATTCAGACAACTCTACAAAGTATTTTCGTCAATCTGGCAAAAGAGAAACGGATTGAGTTTCGCGTCGAAAACTTTGATTCTGTGCCAAACGTCCTTGTCGGTGATGTCGAACGGGTTAAACAGATCTTCGTGAATCTGATAGGCAATGCCATTAAGTTTACCCAAAGTGGTTACGTGACGGTTAATGCATCCTGGCAAAGCAACTGGTTGACCTTCTATGTGCAGGACACAGGGTGCGGGATTGCCGAAGAAGATCAGGAAAACTTGTTTAACCCATTTACGCAGGCAGATATCTCCAGCAAGCGCAATCATGGAGGAACAGGGTTGGGCTTGGCCATCTGTAAACAGTTGGTTGCGATGATGCAAGGGTCAATCACGTTAAAAAGCAAGCCAGACGAAGGAACCCGGTTCGATGTCTCTTTAAGATTGTCTGAAGGGGTGATTCAGGACGTTGAGCAAGAGAAGCTCGACAACCTTGCTGAAGATGAAATGCTGGATTCGCTAAAAATACTGGTGGTAGAAGACTTACGCGTGAATCAGTTTGTGATTCAGAAGATGCTTAAGAAACTGGGGATTACCCCAGATTTTGCCAATAACGGTGAAGAAGGTGTGGAAGCGGTAAGCAGCCATCACTACGACCTCGTTTTCATGGATTGCCGAATGCCAGTAATGGATGGGTTTGATGCCACGTTAACGCTAAGGGAGAGAAACATTCGTGTCCCCATTGTTGCTCTAACGGCAGGAACAACGTTAGCGGAGCGAGAGAAGTGCTTGCAGGTCGGTATGAATGACATACTCAACAAGCCTTATACCAGCGCCGATTTAAAAGACGTATTGGTGAAGTGGGGGCTTTGACCCCCATTCGAACCCGAGTCAGTCGCTCAAAGCAGGAAGAATTCGACTGAGCTTATCAAAGGTTTCCTGATATTCAGATGCAGCTTCACTGTCTGCAACCAAACCGCCGCCAGCCCAAACGTAGAGCTTTTGTTTTTCTGCCACCAAGGTTCGAATCGTAATGCTGGTGTCCATTTGACCACAGCGACTAATGTAACCAATACTTCCGCAGTAAGCGCTCCGACGATGAGGCTCCAGTTCTTCGATGATTTCCATCGCTCTGACTTTTGGTGCTCCGGTTATAGAACCGCCGGGAAAGCATGCCCTAAGCAGGTCAGTTGCAGATTTCTCTTTATCCAACTCTGCAGTCACGGTGCTGACCAGGTGGTGCACAGCAGGGAAGCTTTCAATCGCAAACAATTTGGGTACGGAAACGGTGCCGGGTTTGGCAACGCGACCAATATCATTTCGTAGCAAGTCCACAATCATCAGGTTTTCTGCCTGATCTTTTTCTGCCAGCTTTAGCGAATTAGCGTTCGCATTGTCTGTCGCTTCATCGGCACTGCGAGGTCGCGTTCCTTTAATGGGCTTGGTTTCGATAGTCCCATTCTTTAGCTGTAAGAAGCGCTCAGGTGAGATACTGAGAATTGCGCTGTCTTCCATTCGAATAAATGCGGAAAACGGCGCTTGGTTTTGTTCTTCCAGCTTTTGGTACGCCTGCCACTCACTGCCTTGATAGCTAGTTTCGAAACGCTGAGCAAGGTTGATCTGGTAACAGTCGCCAGCCTGAAGGTAATCCTGAACCTGATTAAAACGCGTGGTGTACTCGTCCTGTGTGAGGTTAGATTGCCATTCGGACAATAAATGGAAGGGTAGTTTGCTCTCAGGTAGTGTCTGACTTAGCAGCCAGTCCAGATGTTGCTGGGGTTCCAGACCAACGACGACCACTCTTTTGAGTCCGTGGTCGCAAATGAGTGCCCAATCGTAGATGCCGACTGCCATATCAGGGGAGCCGATATCCTTTGTTGCAAGCTCCGGAAGGGTTTCGACTCTTCTGCCCAGATCATAACTGAAATAGCCTAACGCACCCCCAAGAAAAGGTAAGCCTTGAATAGCCTCGGCTTCTGGCAAACATTCAGCCTGAACTCTCTCAAGCAAAGCAAATGGATCGTCAGTCGACGTAGTGGTTTCGCTAGCCAAAGTGATTTGAGTTTCTTCCCCGCTAGTAACCAGCGTAACAATGGGCTGTGCCACTAAGATGTCATATCGGCTATCAGGGTGGCTCTCAGAGGCGGAACGCAAAAGCATCGACCAGGGTTGATTTTCAATTCTACTGAACAGGTCGGAAGCTAAAGAGGGCGTATACTCAAGGGAGACCAAAGAGATAGATTTGATAGACTTGTTATTCATTTGTATAAATTTGTGACAAAGAGTTCGGAGACTACGTGGCGCATTGTGGCGAGCAAGAGTATCATAAAAGAACAGGAGAGGATGCATCCGTACTAACGGTCTGATTAAAAAGCATCCCATGTGGAAGCAATCGTTAAGACTTCTTGTGATACCTAAGCCACTTTGAGCTGTTTAACAAAGCCCAAAAGTGTCTTTGGTATACAAAATGGAAGCATAAATTATAACAATCGAGGCAATGTATGACCGTCATTCGTAAGCAAGATGTTATCAGCAGTGTGGCTGATGCTCTTCAGTACATTTCTTATTATCACCCTATGGATTTTGTCCAAGCCCTAGATGAAGCCTATCAACGTGAAGAAAGTCAGGCAGCGAAAGATGCCATCGCACAGATTCTGATCAACTCCCGCATGTCTGCAGAAGGGCGTCGTCCTATCTGTCAGGATACTGGTATCGTAACCTGTTTTGTAAATATTGGTATGGGCGTGCAGTGGGACTCTACTGACATGACTGTACAGCAAATGGTGGACGAAGGTGTTCGTCAGGCTTACACCAACCCAGACAACCCTTTGCGTGCATCAGTACTGATGGATCCTGCGGGTAAGCGCATCAACACTAAAGACAACACTCCAGCCGTTGTTCACATCAATATGGTGCCGGGCAACGAGGTTGAAATCCAAATTGCGGCTAAAGGTGGTGGCAGTGAAAACAAAACCAAGATGGTGATGTTGAACCCGTCTGATGATATTGCTGAGTGGGTTGAGAAAACGCTACCAACGATGGGAGCAGGATGGTGTCCACCGGGTATGTTGGGCATAGGCATTGGCGGTACGGCTGAAAAAGCGGCAGTACTGGCAAAAGAATCCCTGATGGAACACATCGATATTCATGAATTGATCGAACGTGGTCCACAAAACGCAGAAGAAGAACTGCGTTTAGACATCTTCAATCGAGTCAACAAGCTTGGTATTGGTGCGCAAGGTTTGGGTGGTTTAACCACCGTTGTAGACGTGAAGATCAAAACAGCACCTACTCATGCCGCTTCTAAACCGGTGTGCCTGATTCCAAACTGTGCGGCAACTCGCCACGTACACTTCACTCTAAACGGTTCTGGTCCTGCAGAGCTGAACCCACCGAAGCTTGAAGAATGGCCAGATATTACTTGGGAAGCCGGTGAAAATACTCGTCGCGTGAACCTTGATACTGTGACCAAAGAAGACGTTCAAGAGTGGAAAACCGGCGAAACAGTTTTGCTGTCTGGCAAGATCCTGACGGGTCGTGATGCGGCGCATAAACGAATCCAGGGCATGCTGGAAAGCGGTGAAGGGCTACCGCATGGTGTCGACTTGAATGGCAAATTCATTTACTACGTTGGTCCTGTCGATGCGGTAGGAGATGAAGTCGTTGGTCCTGCGGGCCCGACAACTTCCACTCGTATGGATAAATTCACTGATATGATGCTAGAACAAACGGGCATCATGGGGATGATCGGTAAAGCAGAGCGCGGTCCTGCAACGGTTGAATCCATCAAAAACCACAAAGCCGTTTACCTGATGGCAGTGGGTGGCGCAGCTTACCTGGTGGCGAAAGCGATTAAGAAAGCTCGTGTGGTGGCGTTTGAAGATCTTGGTATGGAAGCCATCTACGAGTTTGAAGTGGAAGACATGCCAGTGACAGTTGCTGTTGATTCGACCGGTGCGAATGCACACCAAATTGGTCCGGATACGTGGAAAGTGAAAATCGCAGAAGCTGAGAAGGCTTAGGTTAACAGACCTTTTGAATTCTCATTTTTCAAATATCAGTTAGAAAAACGCAGCTTAGGCTGCGTTTTTTGTGGTTTTTCATTCGGTAAGCAGTACTATCTTTTCTAGAAAGGCAAAAAATAAAAGGAGAAATGATGCCTCGCTTTGTTAAGTTTTTACAGATTCTGATAGCCATTGTGGTTGGTGCCATTGTTGGCTACGATATGATTTTACGTGGTATCGCGATTTTTCAGGAAACTTACGTTATCACTACGGTTGTCCTGACCTTGCTGCTTGAGTTGGCACTATTCGTTATCTTCAAGTTGATAGAAGACGATTAAGAGATAGTTCATCTGGCATTAATCGCAGTTTTTGCATACTCTGAACCCAGAAAATTCGGAGCATGTGAATGAAGAGAATAACCCAAGAAGTCAATGATTTAGTCCATCGCGGTATGGACAGACACGTTAAATTAGCCGTTACTGGTCTTTCGCGAGCAGGTAAAACGGCTTTTATTACGTCTTTAGTTAACCAACTGCTTCACTCATCTACTCACGACAATCTTCCTTTACTCAGCGTTTCTCAAGAGCATCGCCTGATCGGGGCTAAACGCATTCCACAATCCAATTTAATGGTGCCTCGCTTTGCTTATGAAGAGGCAATGACATCATTGCATTCTTCCCCTCCTGAATGGCCTCAGCCGACCAGGGACGTCAGTGAAATTCGCCTTGCCATTAAATATCGCCCTCAAAGCGGAGTGATGAAATACCTTTCTAATACTGCAACGCTTTATCTGGACATTGTTGATTACCCAGGGGAATGGTTACTGGATTTGCCTTTACTTGAAATGACCTATGAAGAGTGGAGTGCATCTCAGTTTGACGCACTTAAACATGGTCGAAGTGAGTTAGCTCAACCGTGGCTAAGTGCACTTGAAAATTTTGATCCTAACGCTGACGCAAACGAAAAAGTGTTGGCGGAAATCAGTGCTGTCTACACAGAATTCCTGGTTCAATGTAAAGAAGAGGGGCTTCACTGGGTTCAGCCCGGGCGTTTTGTTCTTCCGGGGGAACTGGCAGGTGCGCCCGTCCTTCAGTTTTTCCCGCTAAATAATCTTGATGAAATAGACACGGCTAACAAGCACAGTCAGTTTGCGATGTTAAAGCAAAGGTATCAGGAGTATCAGCAGAAAGTCGTTAAGGCGTTCTACAAAGAACACTTTTCTACATTCGACAGGCAAATCGTGCTGGTGGACTGCCTGCAACCCCTTAACGCGGGCAGAGATTCTTTCAACGATATGAAAGGCGCCATCGAACAGTTGCTCCGTTCATTCAAATATGGTCGGAATAACCTGCTCAGACGCTTGTTTTCAACCAAAATCGATAAAGTTTTGTTTGCTGCGACCAAGGCAGACCATGTAACACCCGATCAGCACGCCAATTTGTCTGCACTTCTCAAGCAGATGGTTCATCCAGCATGGCAGCATGCTGCTTTCGAAAACATCGATATGACTTGTATGACGCTTGCTTCGATTCAGGCGACTCAGTCTGGATTTGTTGGTTCGGGCGATGACAATTGCCCAGCTATTCAAGGGAGCCTGATGAGCGGAGATGCAATGACGGTTTATCCAGGAGAAGTGCCCAAGTCTTTACCCGATGAGGCTTACTGGCAAAATAATCAATTTGATTTTCAAAGCTTCCGACCACAGATAAGTAACGAGAACGATCCACTGAACCATATTCGAATGGATAAGGCGTTGCAGTATTTGATAGGGGATAAATTGTCATGAATGAGTTCAAGCAGAAAAAAGTTTTCAGCGATCCCATAGACAACCCAGAAGAAAGGCAAGCCCAAGAGTTGAATGCGCATATTCAGTTCAATGAGCAAGAAACCTTTATGCCTGCTGAAATAGAGCAGGATAGCGATGCAGTATCAGAGCTGGACGAAGCAATAAAGCCCTCAACAAAGCGCCGATGGGGGCTGACGGGGTTACTTGCCGGATTCACCGGGTTAGTGGGGTGGCAAACCGTAGACACCTTTGTTACGGCAATTCAGTCTGGTGACTGGCTCTCTTTCGGCTGGGCAACCTTTGTTGCCGCCATTGCTGCATTCGGAGTAGGTGCCATCGGTAAAGAGCTCTGGCGTCTGAGAAAACTTCGCAACCAGTTCTCCACTCAAGAAGAGGCGAAAGCATTATATGATGCCGATCAAATCGGCAAAGCCAAACCTTTCTGCATGAACGTTGCCAAACAAGCTGGCATTAGCGAAATGTCGCCAGCTTATGATCGTTGGGTCAATGCGATTAACGCTAATCACAGCGATCAAGAAGTCCTGCAGATGTACGACAGTATTGTGCTTAAAGACCTAGATTCAAAAGGAAAGGCGCTCATTACCAAATCTGCTGGAGAATCCGCCTTGTTAGTGGCGGTGAGCCCGCTGGCTACAGCAGACATGTTGTTGGTGGCATGGCGAAACTACAAACTCATCGATGATCTTGCCAAGCTGTATGGTGTTGAACTGGGGTACTGGTCGAGAATCCGATTACTTAAACTTGTTCTGGTCAATATGGCGGCAGCGGGCGCAACAGAGCTGGTTGCTGATGCCAGCATGGATCTGCTGTCTATGGATTTGGCAGGTAAAGTTTCTACGAGAGCTGCACAGGGCATCGGTGTGGGGCTTCTTACAGCACGGCTTGGCATTCGAGCGATGTCGCTTTTGCGCCCGGTTGCCTGGCAGCCCGAATCACAAATCAAGCTGGGTGAGGTTCGAAAGGGCATTGTTTCTCGCATTTCCAAATCGCTTTCCTAACGCAACGCATATCTAGGTCAACAAGCTCTAGTCAATTCAGCACGAAGTTTAACCTCTACTAAGGGGTTAAACTTCGTAATTCGCACACAGATTCAGCAAACAGCGGCTATAACACCTTAAGAACTCTCAATTTCGACAGCTTTTCTTGACTGGATAGAGGGCTTGTTTCAGACTGAGTGTCAACTTTTCCTGACACCTTGATGGACTCCGAAGTGCGTTTAGAAGTTTTATGTGAAGACCGATTGGGTCTGACTCGCGAACTATTGGATATTCTCGCAACCAAAGAGATTGATTTGCGAGGAATCGAAATTGATCGACGCGGCATTATTTATCTTAACTGCCCAGAAATAGAATTTGATGATTTCCGTGATTTGATGGCGCAGATCCGCCTGATCAGCGGAGTAACAGACGTACGCAAAATCCAGTTTATGCCGAGTGAAAGGCAAAGCACCGAGTTGATGGCTTTGCTGGCAAATCTGCCTGATCCGGTACTGTCAGTCAGCCTGAAAGGCACTATCGATGTGGCAAACCATTCTGCAAGAGATCTGTTTTTCCACCAAGGTGCAGAGCTAATAGACGAGCCAATCAATCACTACATTCCCCAGTTTAATTTCGCTCGTTGGCTTGAGGAAAGCAGCGCGCGTTTTCGTGATAACGTGGTGATTAATGGGTTGGACTACACTCTGGAAGTTATGCCTGTTTATATCACAGGTGAAGCCAATGACACGGTATTGGCGAGTGCGGTTGTGACACTCAAAAACAGACAGCAAAATGTTCAAAGCGACCCGTTTCTTTCCGAAAGTAACAACCTGGGCTTTGAGCACTTTGTCGGTAGCTCAAACCGCCACAAAAACCTGATGGCTCAGGCTAAGAAGCTTGCCACCATGAGTCAGCCGCTTCTGATTGAAGGTGAGACGGGGACAGGTAAAGAGATGCTGGCCCGAGCTTGTCACAATCGTTCAGAACGTGCCAGCAACCCATTTTTGGTTCTGAGCTGTGCCTCAATGCCGGACGATGTTGCGGAAACGGAGTTGTTTGGTCACGCCCCTGGCACATTCAACAACCAAGCAGGGCACATTGGTATTTTTGAACAGGCGAATGGTGGCACCGTATTTCTTGATGAGATCGGGGAGATGAGTGCTCATCTTCAAATCAAATTCCTTCGCTTTCTTCAGGATGGCACTTTCCGCCGTGTGGGTGAAGAGAATGAAGTGCATGTTGATGTGCGAGTGATTGCGGCGACCAAACAGAAGCTGTCTGACCTGACAGAAACAGGCGTATTCCGCGAGGATTTGTATTATCGACTGAACGTACTAAGCCTTCATATCCCAGCCTTGCGAGAGCGTAACTCAGATGTTGCGACTCTTTTGGATCTCTTCGTATCGAAGTACGCTCATCAATTAGGTATGAACAAACCTTCTATCAGTGACGAAGCGCTGGAACAGCTGACTCAGTACCCATGGCCTGGAAACATTCGTCAATTGGATAACATGGTGCTTCGAGCCATGACAAGGCTGAACGGGGAAACTCTAAAAACCGAAGATTTCGAATTGCCAACCATCGAGCAGTCAAACGCACTGGTTGGTGTCAATCTGGATGGCTCTCTTGATGAGATCATGAAATCTTACGAATCTCAAATTCTTCAAAGCTTGTATCAATCGTTCCCATCAAGTCGAAAATTGGCGAAAAGACTGAATGTTTCTCACACCTCTATTGCCAACAAACTGCGTGACTACGGAATTCGGAAATCGTAATTATGACTTCATACATTATGCAAGCCACCAGTGGCAACATCATGGTTCGTACTGCTGAGCCAAGTGATGCTAAAAAGATCAGTGAGTATTTTCGTCGAAATAAAGCACACCTAAAGCCGTGGGAGCCAAAGCGTGAAGAAGCCTTTTTTCGCGAAGACGGCTGGGCACAAAGGTTGATCAAACTGCACGAACTCCACCGCATGGGGCTGGCTTTTTACTTGCTTATCATAGACAAAGATACCGACGAAATGATGGGAACCGTCTCTTTTAGCAATGTCTCCCGTCATCCATTTCATGCCTGTAACGTCGGATACTCGGTGGCGGAATATCATCAAGGTAAAGGCGTGATGAAAACCGCTCTGAAACTATCGTGTGAATGGATGTTTGAAAATCAGAATTTGCACCGTATTATGGCCGCGTATATCCCGACCAATCAGCGTAGTGAAGGGGTATTGAAACATCTGGGTTTTGAACTTGAAGGGACGGCAAAAGACTATCTGCTTATTGACGGTAAGTGGCGAGACCACAACCTGACTTCACTGATCAACCAGAATTGGCGAGATACGCCAGATTACTCGTTATAAAAGGAAACACATGTCCTATCTGTCTTTGGATGAATATCAACGCAAATGGATTTTCACCCATCAGTCGATGCCAGTTCCGGAAGAAGAACTGGAACAAATAAAGCCAATGACGCAAGCTCGTTCGGCGCAACTGTGGAAAGAAAACATCAGTGCTCAAAGCCCTGATGCAGAGCGCCTGAGCTCTCAAGACTGGCCTATGAAGACCAGCAACTGGTTACACGAAGTAGACTGGATGCAGGATTGGGACTCGGAAATTGAAGATTTGCCTGCTGAAATTCTGGAACATGTTGATTGGCAAGACGACGTAACAGTGTACTTTTGCTACGAAAAGTACAACATTATTGAAACCAAATGGGCATTCTTTAAAAAGTATTGGAAGAACTTTTTGTTCTATGATGACGGACCTATTTTGATTGGCCGACGTCGTAATGAAGCCTTGTGGTTTAGTGACAGCGGGACTGTCAAAGTCGGTTACCGTAACAAGTCGTAGTACAAAAAATTTCGAGAATTGAATTCAAACCGAGAGTTCTCAAAATTAAGATAAGCCACTTAATAGATAAGTGGCTTTTTAATTGGTCTTTAGAATAAATAGCCTGAGCTCAGGATAACCAATATATCTTTTCTAAATTAGTGTATTTCTAAAAATTCCAAATGTATGTGAGCTAAGGGATAAATTTGTAATCGATTTCACAGAGCTCTGGATGAATTAAATGTTTTAAACTTTCTTATGTGACTAAGCATATGAAATAAATGGCTATATATTTTAATTTTATAAAAACAAAATGCAGTCTCAAGGATGTGACATGCATAAATAATAAAATTAAGTAATGCTAATAGACGGGTAATGTCAGTTGTCTGTTTTATATATCCAAGCTATCTCTGTCGCATGAATACCAATATAAGCATGAAATACGTTCAGGCTTCAGGTGGCTTACTGATTTTTGTTTTTAGG
>NZ_AFWJ01000294.1 GCF_000222685.1 Vibrio nigripulchritudo ATCC 27043
TCTCGCCATAACGTGAAGCGCCAAATCCTGAAAAGCGTAAAGCCCCGCAGCAGTCACTATGTCTCCTTCATCCACCAACATCTCATGGGCGCAGACTTTGGAAATAGAGGGATAATCGCGCTCAAGCTGATCGCAAAGCCGCCAGTGAGTCGTGGCGTATTTGCCATCCAGCAAGCCTGCATTTGCCAGCCAAAACACACTAGCGCAAGAAGAGACAATCACAGCACCAGCGCGGTGCCATTCTCGTATCAGAGTGATAACAGCCTCAGTTTGGAAATCTGGCAGGTCGGCAGACAAACACGGAGGAATGAAAATCAACGCATCCCCATCCACTGGTTCTGAGCTTTGATAAGCAAGCTCTCTTACATCAAATTGCTTACTCCCAAACTGCTGATTGGCGATCTGAAATAGGTCTTTGACTCCCTGAACCGCCGAAGGCATCACTTCAGGAAAAGTCAGTATGTAAATATTCAGTGTTTTCATATTGGCGAAATTTAACCATAAAAAGTCAATTTACGCCATTAAATCATCTTGGCTGTTTATGTACATTATCTCTTGAATTAGCAATCAGTTTTCTTGAAATAGCAATAAGGATTTTCCACATGAACAATACTGCTTTGGTTTTGATAGACATCCAGAACGACTACTTTGAAGGGGGTGCATTGACACTTCAGGGTCCGGTGCAAGCTGCCGAGAATGCTAAAAAATTGCTAGATGCATTCAGAGATGCAAAGCGCCCGGTTATACACATTCAGCATGCTGCGGCATCGCAAGATCTGGGATTTATGATTCCCGGAACAAGGGGGCAGGAGATCTACGCTGGTGTGGCACCTCATTCTGATGAACCGGTGCTTACCAAACACTATCCCAACTCTTTTTGGGAAACAGCGCTTGAAAACACCTTGCGCGAACTCGAAGTAGAGCACGTTGTGATAGCGGGGATGATGACTCATATGTGCGTCAGCACTACAACCCGAGGAGCCATGGAGCGTGGCTTTCAGGCGACGGTGATTCAGGATGCCTGTGCAACAAAAGACCTTGAGTTAGGAGAGAAAACCATACCTGCAGATGTCGTGCATGAAACCGCGTTAGCTGAGTTAACCATGCTTGCCGACATCAAACCCTTAGAGGATTTTCTGGCAGAAATGTAGCCTTAACTTCAATTAAAAAACGGAGCCTTGGCTCCGTTTTTTATTGATGAGAATACGTGTTCTATTGTGTTACGCGGACGGAAATACCTAACCAGGAGGCATTTTCTCTTTTGTTGTCACTGGAATCCCATCGCTCAATCTGATCCCAGTGGAACAAGGGCTCTTCCAGGTCAGAATCAAACCATTCGCCACTCGAATTATTGACTACGTAGTGCAAGTTCGGGTAGCTAATCACAGAAATTAGCACGCCGTTATCAGGCGTCGAGGAATCGGAGTTCAGGTAGGAAATGGGCACTTCAAGTTTATTCACCAATTCAATTTCAGTTGGGAATGCACTCTGGATTTGTACGTGAGTGTCAGGATCTTTAAACAGCACCTCCGTTTTCAACCCACATTCCTTCAATATATAGAGCATTGCACCAAGCGAATTGTACCCTGCTTCATCTATGTATTCTGGGTTAAAACCTTCCTCAAGAATCCCGGTCACCTGATAAAAATCCATTGCCAGCTCTGTCAGATTGGAACTGTCTTCAATCTTTATACTGGTATTTGAAAAACTTTTATCCACCCGATTGTAACGACTGAGCGTCAATGGGGAGTCAAATGGAAGCTTATTGAAAGCATAAAGAGTCGCCACCAGACAGTAAGCGCCACAATACAGACTACCTTCAGGTTGCTGCATACTGGGAAGTGAATTCATACGCAAATGTTCTCATATTAAAATTGACACACTCAAAGTATCATATGCTACTTAATGAAAACACTGCCTGGCACAAGTTTTCTAACAATGTAACTCTCTATTTCTTAAGCTTAATTTTTAATTTGAACATTACTTTAGTCGGCTTGGTTCAAAGGTCTCATATTGAGGCAAATCTTCATTCAGGCTGTCCCAGTTGGCTTTGGATGTCACAAAGTTATGGGAGATGGGTCTTTCTTCAATGTCAGAATCCAGAATGCCCAGACGAATTCTTATTTTACTCGGGTTTTCATCATTGGAGCTGTAGACAGGAGAGGCGCAACGGGTACAAAAATGGCGCTTTTTACCCGGTTTAACTTCGTAGAAGCCCATCAGTTCAGCGCCTTTGGTGATTTCAAATTCACTTGTGTTGACGAAACCGTTGGTCGCAAAAGCCGTACCGCTCGATTTTCGACACAACGAGCAATGGCAATGAATGATGTCGGTTATCGATCCGGAAATGGTTAGCTCCACACCGCCACATAAACAGCTTCCTTTGTACATATTGCTTCCTTATTTTAGTTGTATTGCTCAGGATGAGTAGGCGTAAAGGTTATTCTCTTCACCGTAGAGTGCTTGTGTTCCTGTAAGCTCAAAACCAAGTTTGATCAAAAGTTGATTCGAGTTTTGATTGTCTGGCAAAGTGACGGCAAGAATCGTACTGAGATTATGCTCTGTCGATCCGTTTGCTAGCACCGCCGATCCTGCTTCCTCTGCGTAACCATGTCTCCAGTAAGACGACAAAAGCGCATAACCAAGATCAGGGTTCTCCAATTCTTCACGTTTTAGAATTCCGCACATTCCGATTGGGGTCCCGTCTTTCAATGTCACCATGTTCAGTCCAAAGCCATACGTCTGGTAACTGGCAAGAATACGTGAAAGATAGCTTTGTGCTGCTTCGATGGTGCGAATTTGTCTGTCGCCGATGTAGCGAATGAAGGCTTCTTCGTTAAGAAGTTGAATGATGAAGTTCGCATCATCCAAATTATAATGACGGATAATCAAACGATCCGTTTCACAAACTATCACCTACCCTGCTCCCTGCAATTTTTATTGATAGAAGGGACTTATAACATAGATGATATAAAGGTAACTATATAGTGGGAAATTAAAGGACAACACCGCTTTGTGTGGCGAGTTGCTGTTTGAAGAAAACGAGAAGAACAAGCACTAAACCGGTGATCCACATTGCGGTTGGAATTTTGGCTTTGTTCCAGTTTAGAAAAGTAAAGACAAGCCCCATCAGTGGACCTAAAAACAGGCAGCCCAATCCCCAGAGCTTACTTTTACGAAATGCTTCAGTGAGGATAAGAACACTTCCTAGCAGAAACAGGACTAATCCTGAAACAGCCATCAAATCTATCACTACAAAACCTACAAAATACAAAACTTCGGTGCTTCTGGTGAGCACACAATACAACTTGCTGAGAATTTACCACGAAGATTTGGTAAATCGAGTGCATAGCAACACTTACTTTCAATTTTGCGATGTAGTTTTATAAAAACTCTCAAATCCCTTATAGATAAAGGGATGAGAGAACAAAGATTAATCAGGTATCCGCAAATTGCTGGCGATATTGATTGGGTGAAATGCTGAGTTGTTTTCGGAAATGATGACGCATGGTGATCGCATTATCAAAGCCGCTGAGGTCTGCGACTTTTTCAACACTGTAGGTTTTGTTCTCTAACAACGTCTTAGCTTTTTCTAGTCGCTGTTGAGTCAACCAGGCTTTGGGGCTGAGGTTAAAACTGCTTCGGAATTTTCGATCAAAGGTTCGTCTCGACATGCTGGCTCGTGCGGCCAAGTGGCCCACTTCAATGTTCTCGTTCAGGTGAGAAAGCGCCCAGTCCAGCGCTTCAGAGAACTGATTTGGTACAGCCAGAATAGGAGTCTCGACAAACTGTGATTGCCCGCCCAAGCGATGAGCAGAAACCACCAGCCGTCTGGCGACCTGATTGGCGATAGCGTAGCCAAAATCCTGCCTGATGATTTCTAACCCGAGATCAATCGCGGAAGCACTTCCGGCAGAGCACCCTACCTGACCATCATAAATGTAAAGTACATCGTCTATGTAATTCAGATGAGGAAATCGCTTTCTGAATTTATCAGCGTATCGCCAGTGTGTTGTCGCATCGCGTCCTTGAAAAACATTCAGTTCTGCTAGCAAAAATGCGCCAGAACAGAAGGACACAATGCGTTTTCCGGACTCATAAAAGGACTGGACCGACGCCTTTAAAACGCCTGGCATATCATTACCCTCAGCCGACCAGCTAGGAACGACCAACATATCGTAGCGGTTAAGATCTTCCACGCACGTTGCCCGAAGCATCAATCCGGCTGTTGACTCCAGTTCCGTATCTTCAAACGTGACCACATCGCATTCATACCAGTCGTCAAACTCAGGTCTTGGCAACGCAAACAGCTCGACGGCGCAAGCAAGTTCAAACAAAGCAACGTTTGGGTAACTCAATATCGCAACTCGCATGGTTCTCTCTCCAATAACATGGCTTCTAAGATATGTTGATTTTAATAATAGCTGAAAGTTATCGAACTATGACCTATAAGCCAATCGTCAGTCAACCCACCTTCAACCACAATGAGTCATAAGCAAATACTAAGAAAAGGAAAAACTTATGACATCAGCAGTATCAAGAATTCCAGCGGCATCCAGTGAAGAAGCATTGGCGCATTTTGAATCTTTACTTCGCTTCGAAACGGATTGTTGGGATGTGCATCATGCCATGACCAACAACAGGCAAGACTTCGTTTTGCTGGACGTGCGAGGAGAAGTGGTCTTTGAAAAAGGTTATATCGAGGGAGCGATAAACTTACCTCACTCAAAGATGAACCCGAAGAACTTGTCCCATTACACTGAAGATACCTTGTTTGTGGTGTATTGCGCAGGACCCCATTGCAATGCAACAGAGAAAGCAGCTATTCGCCTTGCGAAACTTGGACGACCAGTAAAGAAGATGATCGGAGGCGTCACCGGGTGGATAGACGAAGGGTTTGATCTGGTTAAATAAACACAAGCAATTAAAACACCTGAGATTTTCACCCAATATCTGATGTTATTCTGAAAGGATTTATCAATTTCGCGACAAACAGTAAGCGCTCAAGGATAAATAAAGTTAAGTTAATTCAATAATGATCTAATTATTGAATTTACCACTTGTTCCTTATTAGAAATATGTTAGTTTCAAAATTCACATTCAAACAACTATTTCCAATAAAGAAATTCAGGGGAACAACATGTCAGATAAAGTAACCGGAAAGGTTAAGTGGTTTAATGAATCAAAAGGTTTTGGTTTTATTGAGCAAAACAATGGTCCAGATGTTTTTGTACACTTTTCAGCAATTACCGGTGAAGGCTTTAAGACGCTCGCTGAGGGACAGCAAGTTGAATTCAAAGTATCTCAAGGAGTTAAAGGTCCTCAGGCTGAAGAGATTTCGGTACTTTGATTGATCAGAATTGAACAAGAGCAGCCGCTAAATGCGGCTGCTTTTTTATTAATATTGAGAATAAAACGAAAAACATTAATAAGAAAACTCTAATTTTCCCTGTTATTAAATAATCAATAATAAGATTTCAACGTCATACCAAAAAATATCTCAACTTCAAGACCCGCATGAATTATCCCTATTTAATTATGGGTAAATAAAAATTAAGACTTCTTCCGACAATAGATGCTCAAAAAATATTCGACGCGCTAAACAATTACACTTTTAGTTTTAATATACAGCACACTAAAATTGTGACTTTGCTTCATTTTCATAATATAACTGCGTCATATTTATAAAATAACCGAACATTCAGAAATAAAACCTTATGACACTCGGTCTGTCTGTGTCCGCATTCGTTTAATCAGAGGATACAAACCTTGAATATCTCATTGAAACAACAAAAACAAATCGCTTATGGCCTGCTCGCACTTCGCGTGACTGTCGCATTGGTTTTCTTTATTTGGGCTATGGATAAAATTCTGGTTCCCGAACACTCAACCAAAGTGTTTGCTAAGTTTTACGGGCTGGATGTTTCAGCAGGATTCTCACTGATCATTGGTTTGGTTCAGCTTGTGTTTGTCGCTGCCTTGGCGCTCGGCTTTCAAAAATCGACGACCTACTTGCTGGCACTGATTCTCCATGGTTTTTCTACTTTCTCGTCTTTCATGAAATACCTGGACCCATTCAACAACCTTCTGTTTTTCACCGCATGGCCGATGCTTGCTGCATGTCTGGCACTTTATCTGATGCGTGATCTGGATACGATAAGCTTAGGGGGCAAGTCGCAGGAAGAGGCTTAAGAATTGAAATATTGCCCTGCTCTCAAGAGCGGGGCAATATGAAGAACGGGTTGACACTACTCAGTTGGAATTGGCAGGTTATGTGCCCGCAAAAAGCTGAGTTTGTCCCAGTAACCTCTTTGGAAAGTGATCAAACCGCCCTCAATTTTGAAGAATCCACATCCTCGCAAGCCAATCGGATCTTTCCATTCTAAAACTGCCCACTCTCCATCCTGAAAGATATTCTCTACAATGCATACCATTTCTGCCGCTGAGAACTCAGCCTCAAACATGGCTTTGATGGCAGCTTTCCCTTCTATGGGGTCATTGGCAACTTGATGATTGACGGCGTTAGTATGGTAAAAGTCAGCAATTTTATTTGCATCACCTTGGTTAAAAGCCTTAACCCATTGTTCTACAACTTTTCTTGGTTCCATAACAAGTTACCTCTGTGACAGTAAAGATTTTTCACTATCCGATATGGCAAGATTGAGTGTCAATACCTGGCAGATTTTTTACTCCGCTTTTTCTCCACCTATTCCGTACATCAAAATTCACACTTACTGTTTTTTGTACCAATACCAGATTATTGGCGTGCTTAACGCCAGGAGTGAAGAGATGTATAACAAGGGTGAGAAATCCAGAGTTGAGTCCATTTTCGAATAAATCACCAAGCTGCTTAGCATTCCGCCCACCCCCACCGCAAGATGCTGGATAGAGTTTTGAGCACTGATTAAAAACACGCGCTCACGGGCTGGTAAGGCGCATATCAATTCAGTAACAAGCACAAGCGTTCGAGTAGAACTGACAACAACAAATACACTGAATGCGATGGACGCCAATTCGACACTTTTCGTCTGAAAGCCCGAAATAGCGGTCACAACCATAGCAATCGACAGGAACAGGATTAAGAGCCCGACATTCCTTTCATTCGCTTTTGTCCGACCATAAAACTGTACTGCGGCGAAAGCCCCGACTCCACTCATGAGGTAACAAATGCTGAGGAGATTAGGTGATATACCCAAATTCACAGAAAGCATGACAGGAAATTGAGTGGAAACGACAAAGGTGCCTAATATCGCGCTAAACGGCAATAGGATAGAAAACCAAGCCGTACGACTTTTTATCGCGTCTGACACTGAAAACAGGTCACTATTTGGAGCTGTAACATTTGGGATCTGATGTTTATCGCCAAAACGATCAACGCCAAAAAAGAGAATGGAGACGAGCAGTAAACTTACGGACAAAAACTGAAAAGCGAGACGCCAGTTCTCACCAGATGCCAGCAGAATCAGGATTGGAACACCGACCGCAAGAGCCAGCGGTAACGAACTCATCAGAACCGCAGTATTGCGCTTTTTGTTCTCGTCACCAGACCTCAGAATAACGTAGTTCAGGTTTACCACTGCCAGCGCACCACCAAAAATTCCGGTCAAAACCCTGCACAAAATCATTGTGGTGAAATCATGCACCAAGGTGGTAAAGAAAGTGGTCAGTATGATTCCTGCCAGAAAGAAGAGCATTCGATTCTTCTCACGCCTGATGTTAGAAGCCCCTCTTACACACAAACAAGTTATTGCGGCTGAGATGGAGTATGCCGAAACCAGATAACCAGACCAAGCGGTGTCGCCTCCAACGTATGACGTCATTATTGAACTGAAAGGGACAATAGCCAATGCATCAAGACCAACCAGAAAATGTATCAGGAACAGAATGGTCATCTCAAACTGAGGAAGATGGATAGTTTTATTCTTTATTTTTCTTTCACTTATCGAGCCTTTACTCATGAATGGTAAGAACATTGTATTGACTCACCTCTGGCGATAAAGTGTCGAAAATGAATTTTAGAATCCAATAAATTGGGACAATAAATGATTAATCAGGTAGAACAGCAATGGCTCAGAACTTTTCATTGTGTGTACGAAAATAACGGTTTTAAACAAGCCTCTGACACCTTGAATCTGCCCACATCAAACGTCAGTCGGCATATTGCTCTTTTGGAAGACAAGCTCAATACCAAGCTGTTTGAAAGAACAACACGGCGAATCGCCCCTACTCACGCCGGAGACCAACTTTACGCAGCAACTTTGCCTTTGCTTGAAAAACTGGATGACGCCCTGAAAAATGTCAGTCGGCACTCACATGAGGTTACCGGACAGCTTAAGATATTGATGCCAGACAGCCCGGCATTGGCAAAATCAGTGATTGCATTCTGTAAGAAATACCCTTCCATAGAGCTATGCTGCGACACCAGCTTAAGCCCTAAAGAAGATCTGTTTGATGGCTTTGACCTGATCTTAAGTTTCCACAGGGGAGCACTGCCTGACAATAATTGGGTAGCTAAGGAAATCAAACGATGGGAGAGTGTGGTCGTTGCGTCTCCGACCCGGATAAAGGAATCCTCCCGCCCTCATAAGGTAACGGATTTGAACCATGTTCCCTGCATTAGCAGCCTGACTGCTGCGGGGGGAACACCGTGGATATTCAAAAAACCCGATGGCGAGTTAGTTACTCAAAACGTTAAGTCATCGTTTAAAGTAAACAGTGGAAGCCTGGCGAAATCGGGGGCGTTGGCAGGTTTTGGTTTTGCAATACTGCCCGCAGATTCCTGTAGAGAAGACGTTGAAGCTGGCTTATTGGAAATTGTGACACTTGAATACCAGCCTGACGATCTGGTTCTGTATGCCTACCATGCATCGCGAAAGCATCTACCAAAGAAAGTCTCGATGTTTGTCGAACACCTACAGTCTGAAGCGAGTTCGACTGATGCTAAGACTGAGTGATCAAGTGTGTTGTTAGATCGAAATACCAAACCATACCAACACACTTACCAAGCCAAACACCACCCAGGAAAGGTGCTTCCCTTTCGAGCCAAGTAAAGCAATGAGGAAGTGGATAGCGAAAGTAATGGCAATAATCTTTCCAATCAGAGGTTTATTGAGATCGGGCTGGGCAAGCGCGACTAAAATAGCCGCAAGCCCAAGCCACGCAACAGATGTGACATGCCATGCAAAGCGAAGGGTCTTCTTTGTGAAATCATCACTGCCAAAAAGCTTGGGAAGGTTGTCTTGCTTAAAAAGCCTGATAAGAATGTAGCGCTCTCCCAGATACGAGTGCGCAAACGTTACGACTACCAGCAGCAACGCCGCCAGATACATAAAGACTTCCATTTCTTCTCCTTAAACAAGAACATATTATCTTACTCTTAAAATAACCATTCGCATCATATCCCTAACCTTGTTAATACGTATTTTAGATAGGCGAATTCCTGTTCGAGTAAATAGTCAAACAGGCTTAAAATTAATTCGCGAATGGTTGAGCATCACCGAATATCCAATGGGATAAAGTAGATGTGACTTCACACGTATATCGCTATTTCAGTATTGCTCCGGCTTGAGATACCGTTTTCAACACCTTTCGTCCTTGTTCAGGTTCGGCGGCCAAGATTCCCTTCTCTATAAGCGTCACCTTATAACCGCGACCAAGCGCTGCCATCGCCGTCTTATTGATACAGTATCTGGCATCCAAACCTACGATCCGTAATTCTCCGACATCTAATTTTTCCAGTAACTGATCCAACTCGCCCGTCTCAAATGAATCTTGCACCCGTTTGGTTAAAACATAATCTGGGAAACTGGTAAAAGGCTCGGCGATTTCCGTTCCCTCGGTTCCTGCTATTGCTTTTCCTCCCATGGTTAAACGCGCCAGTACTTTCATTGAGAGGATGGACCATTCCTGTCGTATTGCAATAACGGGAAATCCTTGCTTTTTTGCGCTCTTCAATTCGTCAATAATTGCTGTCTGAGCATCAGACATTGAACGTTCAGTAAACAGATTTGAGTCCCAAAAGGTTTTTTGAAGATCAACCATTAAAATCGCCGTATTGGGTCGCTCGCGTATGGGTTGCCCTTCGCTGACTTTCCCAATAAGGCGTATACCGTTGGCAAGCCAAGCAACCAGGGCAATAAATGGTAGAGCAATCAGAAACCCTGTCATCATTATCAATCCTTACTCTTAGCTTTAAGCTCATTAACCAAATACTTTACGAGCGAAAGAGCCGCTGTGATGTCTTTTTCAGGCAGGTCCGTTGATATCTCATCAAGGAGCTCTTTCTCCTGCTCCATCACTTGCCTGATAACGTCCCGACCAGACTGGGTCAGTGAGATAAGACTGGAGCGTTTATGCCTTGGGTTTTCAGTTTTTTCAGTGAACCCAGACTTCAAGGTTTCATTGACCATAACCTGAACATACTGGCGTTTTATATCGAGATGATGTGCTATTTCAGGAACCGCCAGTCCACCTTGGTTATGCAACACCTCAAGCACAGCACGCATTCGCACCGTCAACCCTGTTCCAGCCAGACCTTTCTCCACAACGACTTCAGCCGCTTGCATCAAAGGGCGCGACGCCCAAATCAATTCATACAGTTCTTTTGTCTTTTTCATGACATCATTAATGCCATATTGACATTAATGATGTCAAATTTTATTGCGCGATTTTCGAACAAAACTAGAAATCCCATCACCTTAAGATGGTAATAATTAACTCTCAGGTGATGGTAAATGAATATGTGCCGAGGACTTAAGAACAGGGTCTTGAAGGAAGAATATAGGGAAATCGTGATGCTCGGATATAGCCCTATCCGAACATCAACATAAAGAGTTTTATGGAATTGATGGTTTGAAGCGATTCAGCTTCAATCCTGATTTAACCCAAGTTCTTTCTGCTTGGCTTTGGTTAACCCCAGAGAGACGATTCGGTAGGACTCCTTGATGTAGTAAATCAGTTCTTCGTCTTTCTCTTTAGATGTATCTGTCTGCTGAATCCACTTCATCCCGCGGTTCGCAAAGTAGGGAGCAGGACGGTAGCCTTCGTGATCACTGAGAAAATCAAAGTTGTTATTTGAGGTTTTGAAAATATAAGCGGGCTTTTTATCTTCACCCCAGCCTCCAATGGCAAATACCTTGCCCCTAACTTTCCAGACATGTGAATCGCCCCACTGAATAACATGGGTCGTTGCCGGTAAATCACCACAAAACTGATTAAATTCTTCGTAAGTCATGGTCGTGTCCTCATTTTATATCGAGGATCACAAAGGCAGGAGATATTGGCAAGGCTGTATACCCAAACCACCTCAAGATGTGTGATTCAGGGCTCTATATTCTGTTACTGCTCCGAGGGAAATAACAATGGATTAAAACCCCAAACAAGGTGCTTGGGGTTTCATTTTTTACTTTAGACAGATCTTTGCCGTTAGTACCCTAAACCTTGGCATATGCTGGAATTTACGGCGAAACCGCATTTCAGGATCTGGTATGAGCGTTGGATTTTTTCATCATGCGGAAAAGATTCCGCCAGCACAGTGTATTCGTCCAGCGCCTCTTTCTTTCGTCGACTGTTGTACAAAGCCCAGGCTTTCATTTCGATCAGCTCGACTTCCTTTCCGAAAATGGCTTCGTACTGTGAAATGCGAAAGAGCGTTTCGTCATACTCTTTTTGCTCAAAGGCATAGTAGACCTGCTTTAATGCAATCTGCCTGTCGATTTTACCGCGCTTTTCGGTGTCGTTGATTTGTGTGGCGATCATCTCTGCTTTGTCGGTATATCCCGCATGTTCCAGAGACAGCATGTAACCGTATTGAGTCAGATCCCAGCCCTCATCAGTTGGTGGCAACGTCGCCAGGGATTGCTCAAACGCCAGTGCTGCTGAGATAGGTCTTTGCAATTCGTACAACTTCCAACCTTTCAGAGCGAGCTCTTGCGGTGATAACGCCTCTTTATCACGCAGTGCTTCCAGACAAGTCTCAGGGGACGATTCGCATGCGAGATCTATTTCTGCCCCCTCTCCAAAATCGAGTTTAGCGATCTCAGAAAACTCTTTCGCCCAGATCTGTTGTTCGACGTGCAAACGCTTTTGTTCACCTAACGCTTGTAGGCTTAGAAGCTTACCTTCTACACGTTTTGAGGTTGCGCTCCCCCAACCAATAGCATTTTCAAACCACTCTAATGCCTTTTCCGGTTGACCGCTTTCCAGATACCTCCAGCCCAGAAGCTCAGCCAGCTTGGCATCCTGCTTACCTGCAACGCGTCGTTCAGACTGGTCAAGATTGTTTTCATCGATGCGGACAAACGTCTGCTTTTCCGCATTTAATTCTCTTTGAATCTTAGCTCCTGCTTTTGCATCGTAATTAGGGCTGGACTGGTATCGCGAAAGTACATCAGATTTTGTCTGTCCTGATGTCCAGCTCAGCAGTTTTTGCGTAGTGCTGAGTTCATGCCCTGCGCAGTTATCCAGAATGTTCTGGAATTTCGTGCGGGCGTTTTTTCCGTAACCCGTGCTCACTTCGTTTTTTAGATCCAGCCACAGCCATTGAATGCGATCGCAACTCTGCCATTCGGGATGCTCATCAATAAGATCCGTCGCGCCTGCGGTTTTCCTTTTGGCTACCAGAGTATCGAGTTGTTTCAATGTCTCCTGATAGGTAAGTTCCCCACTCAATTCTGGAGAAATGGGTTGTCCCTGAACTGCTTTCTTTGTCGCTTCCCATCCTTGCTCATTGAGCATGGTCCAATATTGGTTTTCATCGAAACCTGATGCTGTTTCTTCGCTCACCTCAACCACAATGCGATCATCAAATAGCGTAATATCCGGTTCAACCTGGCTGTATACCGGGCTGGTCAGTAATGCGATGATTGCCAGATAATGTCTCATTGGCAGAACCTCTCGTTGTAAGCGATATGGGAAAGCAGCACCAGGCTGTCTGAGTAATAATCCTTACCTTCCGGTCGAACGGTAATTCCCTTATCACGGATTTTCGGATTGCTTGCGGCTTCAACAAGCTGTGAAATGGCAATCGCACCTTTTGGTGGCGGGTAAGGTGCCGTTTCTCCGGTATTTACATTTACCCAGGCAGTGTCGCTATTTTTTAACCAGTTATTGAACATCCAGGTCACTCGGTGAGGTCTTTCTCCCCAAATCAGATGCAGTGGAATCCGATAATTTGAGTAGCTGAACTGAGGCTCAAACTTCTTCGCTGGCTGCCAACCTCCCTTACCTACTTCCAGCCAGTCTGGCGGCAATAAATGGTGTCCATACAGGTTCTTATTCAAGATATCCATGCCACTGACGGAGAGGTGATTCCAGGTCGAATTGAATTGGCTGAAATCGTCAAATGCCGGGAACACCCAGTACGCAAGGTTGGCAATGGTTTTGTCGCTGAACTCGAAGCCATAACCACCCGGTAACAATAAGAACTCACCACGTGTGTCTTTTAGGTGCGATTGTTCTAACTCATTGATGATTCGTTTTGCCTGGGAGCGGTACTGGTTTCCAGACCAACGCTGTTCCGCTCGCAACAAAGCCCATGCAATCAGAATATCGCCATCACTGGCGTTATTTATATCTGGGACATGAGGCTTCTTCGGTTGCCATTTCCAGGAAAACAGATCGTCTTGTTTGCGACCGAGGTTCACCTGAGTCCATTCCCAAACACGGTCAAAGGTTTTCTTGTCACCGAAGTGTTCAGCGATGAGCATTCCATACCCCTGCCCTTCGCTGTGTGAAATATACCGATTGCCGTTATCAACGACTCTCCCTTCACGGGTTACAAAATTCTTCTTGTAAGTGGTCCACATGGATTTGTCGTTGCTGCACGCTGGCGACGCAATAGTATGACCGCTCAATAAGAGTAACGAACACCCACCTAATTTAATCGCTTTTAACCGCATTTTCGCTCCTCCAGATAGCGGGTAACCACGGCTGACATCAGCCAGATGATGAGCAGGGCAGACAATGCCAGACCGACAGGGTATCCAATGAATACGGCGGTAATGAACTGCTGAATATTGCTTGAAAAATTCCTTTCGCTTAACACACCTGTAGGCGGTTTTGCTGCGTCACTTCGAAGAAAGCTGTCGAATTGCTGGACGGTGCTTTCCATAAACTGAATTCGATACCAGCCTGTGTCTTTGTCGTGTTTTACGACTGCTTGTGCTTCGTCGGCAAATACAAAAGGCACCTCAGAACTGGCGTATTCACTGTTTTGATCTTCAGCGACAAACTCGAACAACTGCTGTTTAACTTCGGCGATATTACTGGTTTCACTAACCGATTCACTGGATAGGTCCATCGGGTTAAGTGCCACATGAAACTCTCGCTTCTGCTCGGCTTCGCTGGTCACCATTAGCTTGCTAGACACTTGCTGCGTCGAATGTGAAACGTAGCCGAGTAGTCGCCACAATTTGCTCAGTTGCGCGGGGTTTGAATCATCCACGGTGACCTGAGCCAAACTGCCATTTTCGTTCGCCAGAGCCAGTAAATCTGCTGCGGAAACCTGATGACTCTCTGTTGGAATAAAGCTGACCCACGACCCCAGCTTTAGGTTTGACTTGTCCGACATAAATGCAGTGAATCGGCTTTGCTGGTCGCGGATTCCAACCGGACCATGCACCTCGACACTGATTTTATTGATGCCCGGTTTGAAATCTCGCATCGGGATGTTCAGACGATAGTGCTGAGAATCTCTCCAGTAACTCGATCGTAGCGGCAGGCTGCTGGAAAAGTTTCCGTTTACACGCAACACCATTGAGCCCTGCCCAGGATCAACGCGAGTGTGGGAAAGCAAAAGGTTTATCTGAGCCTTGTCTTCGCCGCTGAAAAGAATGTTGCTTGGCATGATGATCTTCAGATCTAGCGGCGAATCCGTAAGGTTAGTCTGAAATGTAAACAGAGAGAGCGGGTACTCTGTATCACTGCTCAAGATGCGATTTTCCGTCAACGCATTCTCAGCCACGACCATGTGGGTCTGCTTTGGAAGATGGTGAATGCTTTGTGCAAAATACTCTGCCGCTTTGCGCACCTCACCGTCATTTTCACCCGAAATGATCATCAGCCATTCTATGCCCTTCACTGAAACGTCAGTGCTCAGGAAAGGACCACTGATTTTCTCGTAGATGTCTTCACCTAACCAGCCAGTCTCAAGCAACCTGTCTTTGTTGCCGAACACGATGGTTGGCCCGGTTAATGGAGTGATTCGATTTGAATCCATCGCATAGTCAAACTGGTTATCGTCTCTGCCACTTTTCAGTGTCCACCCCTGAACCAATGAGGAAGCGACGTTCAGCGAATATGCGCTGTTTTCTTCAATCAAAGACACTAGATGGATAGGGAAATGGCGATTTTGTCCGCTTTGAATCATCTCCTCAAAAGAATGCAAGGTTTGGATGCTTGCCCCTAAATCTTGAGAATAGGTCAGCGTATAGTGCGACTGCTCCAGATTCAGAGTGGTTTGCAATGCCGATGAATCAAACGAAGCCGGTTCTTTATCCAGCAGGTGCTGAACACGCAGTTTGATGTGCGGATTCTGTACGGAAATCAGCTCAGGCGGAATTTTAATATCGACCGTTTGAAGCCGGTTGCGCTGCCTTAGCTCAACATTCGCCAGTTTCCGATTTCCGGCAGCAATCCAAAGAAGCGTGCGATCAATCTGATTATTGTTATACAGAGAAAGTGCCAAATCTACCGATTCAACTTTTTGCCCATCTAAAACGGAAATCGGAATGGTGATGGTCTGGCTCTGACCTCTCAGAACCAAGTCACCTGTTTTGTCTGTCGCATAGTGCAATGGCACTTTGATGCTTTTTTCGGCGTATACCAATGGTGCCAGAATAAGCATGAATAACGTCATTAACCTATTCACTTTGAAGTTCCTTTCTTCCTTGATAATCCGATGTTTTGACTTTCTGTTTCACCGACGTTGTAAGTACTCGGGTGAGGTGGTGACATGCCAGAGAAAACAACCCGACAACAGAGGCAATCACGCCACGTTTCAGGCTTTCTTCATACTGCCTGCGTTGCTTCCATCGCCTGCTTTGTCCATATGCCTTGGCGTACTGTACCTGCATGTCTTCTGCCAACTGACTGGCGAGTAGACAGCTGATCTGATGACCCTGAGGTCCGTTCTTCACCGATACCACTCTCATGTTCAGATTTACAAATTTGTAGTGAGGCTTCTTACTCTTGGAATAGCGCCCACTTTCAGAGAAGTATCCAACATTGATGATGTCACCGCGCTGAACGTCTTGCCCTGCTCCTCGCAACGTCAACTTCGCGCCTTTAAGAGAAATGTCATTCAAGGTAGCGTGAATGGTTTGCTCACCCTGCTTGATCACCGCTTTTTCATTCACCAGTAATCTCGGTTCGCTTCGACGTTGTTGCCTTTCCAGCATGGCTCCGAGACACAGCACAATCAGAAGCAGGTTGAAAGTGTTAAACATGATCACCAGCATGAGCTGGCTTTGCTCGGCAGGGAACTGGATGTAACGGTAAATACCCCATATTTCTGCCAATACCACCAAACCACATAGAGACGCCATAAACGGCGTTAGCTTCGAGAAAGAAACCGTTTGAGTGGTTTCACCTTTCGGCGTCACCACGAAGCTTGGCTTCTTGGGCTTAATGAGTACCGATAATGTCGGCAGGCAAAGATAAATTGACAACGCAGTTTCATAGAGCTCTGAGAAAAATGCCCGCCTTGTTTTACCAAACAACCTCTGGGTGATCATAACGCTGATAACAAGGTGCGGAATCACGTAAATCAGAAAGTCTTTGGTGTTGCCGACAAATATCTGTAGATCCAATAGCAGATACAGCAAAGGCGAAATCAAGAACACGGTACGGAATATCGGGAAGAACCAATAAAGCGTGGAATTGAGGTAACAGATCCTTTGTGGCAACGATAACCCTTTTTTGAAAAGCGGGTTGTTGAGTAAGAAGATCTGAATCATTCCCTGCGCCCAACGGGAACGTTGAGTCACGTAAGCACCAAAAGTATCAGGAGATAGCCCCGCGACCATCGCCATATTGAGGTAAGCACTGCTCCAGCCATTGGAGTGAATGTTCAGTGCAGTATCGGCATCTTCAGTAATGGTTTTTGTTGAAATGCCACCCACCTCTTCCAGTGCAGCCCGACGAATCACCGCCGCGCTTCCGCAGAAAAAGCAGCCATTCCAAAAGTCCATGCCCACCAGCGTTTTGTTGTAGAACATTTCATTTTCTGACGGGACTTTGTCTTCAATGCCAAGGTTTCTTTCCACCGGACCGGGTGTAACAAAGAAGTGTGGCGTTTGCACAAAACCAAGTTTGGAATCCTGCTGGAAAAGCCCGATGGTATTCATCAGAAAATCTTTTGTTGGAACGTGGTCTGCATCTAAGATCAAGACCAGTTCGCCGGCCGTCTTACCTAACGCGTGATTGATGTTCCCGGCTTTTGCCTGCTGATTCTTTTCTCGTGTAATGTACGACGCACCCACTTCTTTGCAGAATGTTTTGAGGGCTGCGGCTCTGGATCGCGCTTCTTCCGCTGCGTCTGCATTTTGGTCGTTTAATTTCTGTTGGGTTCCACCATCATCCAGCACGAAAACACGAAATTCTCCTGGGTAATCAAGACGTGATGCCGCCAGAATAGTAGGTCCCACCACATCCATAGGTTCGTTGTAAGTAGGGATGTACACATCCACGGTTGGAAGGTGTTCGTCTTCGTTGATGGGTACTCGTTTACGTTCGTACGGCTTAACTGTGACAAACATCCCCATGATATAAACCAGAATACCGTAGCACTCTGCGGCAAACAGCAACATGGCAAACGGGAGGTCCAGCCCGCTTTCCCACGGTAAGGTTTCCTGAAATCGCCAGTAAATGTAGCGAAACGAAATAAACGCGCCGATGAAGAGGATGAATGTGGTTGCTCTTGTCGACAGATTTCTGGACAGCAATACGATCAAAACGAACGAACTCGCCGCCAGCCAGAGATGGGTTTCTGTTGAAATATTGAGCGTTGCAAGAACATACAGCGCATAAAGGGCGCAAAGAAGCAGCAGCCCCTTGAATAGCTGCTTCGTGAAGCCAGGATTCATATTAGTATTTCTCTAGAATTAAAGATGGTTTGAAATGGCTGACCCAAGTAAGGCTTTTATCTTTGTCAGATGTACAGTAGCGAGTAAAAATTGAAATCCAGAGCGAATCTTTCCTCGCATTCTGGCGAGCATGCATACAACGTTCGCCACTTTCGGTTTCATTGACCCAAGACTGATAGGGTCCGAGAGAATTGATAGAAAATGCGCCATTTTCTGTTGGTAAGTTAAAACCAAACATGGCTGGAGGTTGTTCTAGTGGGCGAGTGCCAAGAACTTGTACGACTAGGTTCTCTCCCGGTAAAAAAGTGTCGTTTCCTAACTGAGTCCAGAACCAGGTTTCATTCACTCTGGTTTGTCGAAAACTCTGAACGACAGGAACATTTTCAATAAGAATGGGTAACTGGTATTCGTCTATCTTAGTCGGATCGTAAATACGCCCTTGATGCCCTTGCTGAGTAAGCTGACACCCCGACATTAACATGGTGCAGAGCACACCAAGACCAAGATTCCATTTGATTGTCATTTACAATTATCTCATTTGATGGTCGCTTAAAATATGTGCAGAAACACGTATTCAAGCACCAATATTTGGAACAAACGTCGATAATTTTTAAGATCATCAAAATAAAAGTCAAACAAATAGAAAATAAAACTTGACAAACAAAAATATAGAACATTGTCGGGTAATTAATTTATGACTAAATTAGTGAGATCTTGATCATGTTTTTTAGGGAGCGGAAAATTCACGGGTTTTTGATTACAAATAAGTCAATTGAGCCAATTGAAAAAGCCAGCGTTTAGGCTGGCTTAACAAGATTTATATTGGGAATAGCAGTCAAAGAAATGAGCTCTAAAGGTCAGATAAAGCTTCCCTGTAAGCCTTTACCGCCTGAGGTGATAGGTAGGCATCCATACGCCTGAATAGCTCTAACAGTTCTTCTCCATACTGTTTCTTAAAGTCGTCGCTAGCCAGTACGAGTTCCAGCTCATTGGCGACAGTGAGCTCACAAAATAAATTCAGGGTTTTGTCGTCAATTTCGATCGATGTCTCATTAAATCGATCGCGAAATTTTATCGATTTTTCTCTATTAAATTGTGGGAAAACATGATCTCTATCACATGAGCAATAGAGGTAAACCAGCGCTTCTTCTTCATCTCCGATAATCTCAGCAATGTACTTACGCTGGTCGAGAGACACCATATTTTCATCAAAACCTGCTGTTCCGTAAGCAGCATGAAATAACCCCGCGGTTTGCAACACCTCCGACGCTCCCCACTGCTTAAGAATGTTTTGAGTGCCTTTTAAGTGCTCCGTCAGAGAACCATTCAAATGCTGGAAATCCCCAGCACCCAGCTCTGCCAACTGTTTAAACTTCTCTTTCATCACAACCCTTCTTCTACCATTTGTATGATCTTGTGTGCTTTTTCAAAATGGTCGAGTTTATGGGTTTGAATCCACCAGGTTGCGGCTTCCATAAGAAGTTCTGGGTCGTCATTTTTGTTGGCAAAAAACGCGTAAAACGAAACGCCTACGTTGCCGCCTTTCTGTGAGATTTTCTTATTGCATACTTGCAGAACTTTCTGTCTGAGCGAGTCTCTCATTGTTATTCCTTATCTACTGACGTTGAATCTTTATACCTAATATCAATAGCTTATTGCAACAACACTCAGAAATTGATTCGTAATGAAAAGCCCGACTTACAGTAAGTCGGGCTAGTTTCTCGATTAGTTACAGGTCTGAACCATTGTCCAGTAACCCCAGTAATCGCTGAATGGGTTCACGCCATAGTGACGGTAGTTCGCTTCGAATAATGTTCCATTCGCAACAACACGATCACCCTGTTTGTATTGCTTGTAAAGTTCCCAAGCTGCCACATCGGCACATGCGTCTGTTGGCGGCGGTGGTGGTGGCGTTGTGCCTCCGCCATCTGGTGCTACACCGGACTTTTGAGTGATCCAAGGAACAAACTGAGTCACATCGGCAAATGCAGTGGCCGCAACACAACCAGGTTTACCCCAGCTTACTGCCCCTATCAGATAGTAATCGCCACCCGATTGCTTCACGAAAGGACCACCGCTGTCGCCATAACATGCACTTGTTCGCGCTTTGTAGCCACAAATGTTGTCTTTTGGCACGCTTCTACCTGGCTGAGCAATTCGCTGGCTACATTCTGAATTGGAGATGATGTTCAGATTGGTTGCTTTTAGCACGGTGCTCCCTCCAGAAGGGTTACCCGTTACTGTTTGTCCCCAACCTGACACTTTGACCGAATTACCGACCGAAGCAAGACGAGCCTTAATTTCTGGTGTCGGCAGTTTTGCGATTTTGTATTTTGAGCTGACTGGCGAAGATAATCTTAGCAGTGCAACGTCGCTCCCTGCAGTTACGCTACCTCTCCATCCTTCATGCACGATGATCTGAGATACGTTATGTGTATCCCCCTGAGAAGTACGCAAGTCAGTAACACCCACTCGTACTTTGACGTTTCCTGCAGATTTATCATCGATACAGTGTGCCGCGGTAAGAACCCACTTAGAGTCAATCAGTGTACCGCCACAAAACTGTCTGCCACGGCTGTTCGTAAGTGCAACCTGATAAGGCACGGTGGAGTGAGATATTTCCGAGCCACCAATGATTCTTGGCTGAACGTCACTTTCAGCCGCGTTGGCATTTGCAATGAAAAATGACCCCGCAACAAGTGCAGACAGTAATTTTAGTTTTCCTTTCATCATTAATATCCTTCCAAAGGATTGGTTTTATTTATGCTCTTTCGAGCGTTAACACTTTCAGCGATGAGCCAGCCACTAAGCGGAGCTGGCTCGGTTTAGTGGATTAGTTACAGGTCTGAACCATTGTCCAGTAACCCCAGTAATCGCTGAATGGGTTCACGCCATAGTGGCGGTAGTTCGCTTCGAATAGAGTGCCGTTTGCGACAACGCGGTCACCCTGATTGTATTGCTTGTACAGCTCCCATGCTGCAACGTCGGAACAAGCGTCTGTTGGTGGCGGTGGTGGTGGTGGTGTTGTACCTCCACCATCAGGTGAAACGCCTGACTTCTGAGTGATCCAAGGCGTAAAGTGCGTAACATCAGCAAATGCTGTGGCTGCATCACAAGTACCCGGTCCCCAGCTTACGGCACCAATCAAGTAGTACTCGTTGCCTGAGCGCTTAACAAATGGACCACCACTGTCACCCATACAAGCACTTGTATTGGCGGTGTAACCACAAATGTAGTCGTCGGACACACTCGATTTGTTACGCTGAGCACATTCAGAGTTAGAAATAATATTGAGATCGGTTGCTTTCAGAACAGGGCTTCCCGCAGGAATTGCAGCAACGTTACGCCCCCAGCCAGATACTTTCACTGAGCTACCCACAGACGCTATCTGAGCTTTAATTTCTGGTGTTGGTAGTTTAGCGATCGCGTATTGGGAGCCGACAGGTGAAGCCAGCCTCAGCAGCGCGATGTCATTACTTGATTTGTTACTGCTTTCCCAGCCTTCGTGTACGATGATCTGAGATACGTTATGCGTTTCACCCTGTGATGTACGAAGATCCGTTACACCAACTCGAATTTGAACACTTCCCGCAGAAGCGTTATCCACACAGTGTGCTGCTGTCACAACCCAGTTAGTGTCGATCAAAGTACCACCACAGCCGTGACCACCATTCATAGTCAGCGAAACCTGATAAGGCACTGAAGAGTGAGACACTTCTGAACCACCAATAATTCTTGGCTGAACGTCACTTTCAGCCGCGTTAGCGTTTGCAATGCAAAACGACCCTGCGATAAGCGCAGACAATAGTCGTAGTTTTCCGTTCATCATTAATATCCTTCCAAATGATTGATTTTGGTTATGCTCTTTCGAGCTTTAAAACTTGCAGTTGTCTTTGATCTGCAAGCAATACACACCCAGACCTCATTTTCACTTCTGGGGTGTATTTCTTTTCGAAGCTCGAATACTTCGAAAATATCGAGATGTTTCGTTAACACTTTGGAAAGCCAGCTTCGATATGAAGCTGGCAAGAATTGCAGGATCAGTTACAGGTCTGAACCATTGTCCAGTAGCCCCAGTAATCGCTGAATGGATTCACGCCGTAATGGCGGTAGTTCGCTTCAAACAATGTGCCATTGGCAACAGCACGGTCACCTTGGTTGTATTGCTTGTATAGCTCCCAAGCAACGACACCAGAACAGCCATCTGTTGGAGGTGGCGTTGTGCCGCCGCCATCAGGTGTGACTCCAGATTTCTGAGAGATCCAAGGAACGAACTGAGTCACATCGGCAAATGCTGTGGCTGCAGCACAACCAGGTTGCCCCCAGCTTACTGCGCCTATCAGATAATAATCGCTACCTGACTGTTTCACGAAAGGACCACCACTGTCGCCATAGCATGAACTTGTACGAGCTTTGTAGCCACAGATGTTGTCTTTAGGCACGCTGATACCAGGCAGATTAATTAGCTGTGTACATTCGGAATTGGAAATGATGTTCAGGTTAGTTGCTTTTAGCACGTCGCTCCCCCCGGAAGGGTCGCCCGTTACTGTTTGCCCCCAGCCTGACACTTTGACGGAACTACCTAATGACGCAAGGCGCGCCTTAATTTCTGGTGTTGGCAGTTTGGCAATTTTATATTTTGCATCTACCGGAGTAGCTAGTTTAAGAAGCGCGATATCGTTACTTATTCCGGAAGTGCCCCAACCTTCATGAACGATGAATTGTGATACGTTATGCTTTTCTCCTTGGTTTGTTCTGAGATCAGAAACACCAATTCTGATTTGGACGCCGCTCGCAGATTTACCATCCAGACAGTGAGCTGCCGTTAATACCCAATCTCGCGCTATGATGGTTCCCCCACAGAACTGAAAACCTGAAGGCGTCTGTAAAGCCACCTGATATGGAACGCTTGAATGAGCAACCTCAGCCCCCCCGATAATACGAGGTTGCACTGAGTTTTCCTCCGCTTGTACAAATGCGGTACCGAATGTGCCTGCAACTAATACACTGAGTAGTCGTAGTTTCGATTTCATTGTTGATATCCTTCCAACTTTTATTACATTAAAATCAACTCATTACGAGTTATTGATAGTTCCCTACAACCCTAAAAGCTGTAGGTGTTATCACACCTCTATCCGAAATAGTGTGCGAATTCTTTCAAACTCATGACCATGAACTAATGGATAAAATTGGAGCGCCTGAAGTCTCCTCGAAAGATCAGAAAACTTTATATTCAGGCATAACTTCCCCGCCCAAGTGATACCCACTTTGGAAATTAATTGATGCTAATTTTTAAAAAAATATAACTCACACCTTGATATTTGCATCAGGGTTAATGATATTTTTATCTGCTAGTTATATTGTAAATTTGAATATTTATTTCTTTATTCAGAATGACATTCACTAATTTATAAATTGAACTTGCGAATTAAATTAAACAAATAAATTTAGAAGTACACCAGCAAACGGACAATGATTAACCATCCGTGAGCATTATCACGATATTGAATATACAAAACGGATCGACCGGAATTAACATCACACAAACTAGTGTATACACAGGGGAAAGGTTACACATTCAACAATAATTTAAACCATTGTTTTAAATAAATAAATTAAGTTAAATTCATACATAAGCTCATGAGCTCTCACCGTATTATTAGCACATTGTAAAACCTGCCTTTTGTAAAAAATCCGCTTTTATATTGTGTATTACTTCAATCTTATATAAATAATAAGCAAGTGAATTTTATCGTATTTTTCGAAACCACTTTACAAACATTATTCTGTCATTTCGTTTCAGGCTCAATGGAATACATGTCATAAAATTTATGATCTTTTCTTCATCTTTTTTAATTAATGAACCTAGTGAAATACGGTTAACTCAAACCAAAATTATTCAGGAGTTATTTGGACGACTAAATATTGATAGAACTAACAATATAATTCTTTCAAAAACAATTTATGACTTTGCGCATATCGTAAATTTTTTCGTTGTGTATATAACACCAAGATTTGCCAATTCTGTCGCAGTTTCTCGTAACAAGAGCGATTACCTATCGAATGAAATATAAATCATTGATAAGAATATAAAATTCTCGACGTGGTTAAGACTTACACTCGGACATTCAATCAGAAACGAGGAAACACGATGAAACTAAAACTTATTGCATCTGCTGTAGTCGCACTAATTGCTTTCCCTTCTATGGCTGCACATTGCCCGGAATTCAGCATCCATCAACAGTACTACAATGGTGATGAGATTCAGAAAGACGGGGCATTTTTCCGTGCTCAGAATGATCCGCACAAGGGCGTTGATGTTTCCAGTTCATGGTTCTGGCAGAGTATTCCAGAGTGTCAGTCAGGGCTGTCACAAATCAGGCTAGAGCACCCTCATCGCTTTTTGGCGGGAGTAAAAACTGACGAGATTCTAGCGGGTGATGGGATCACTAACTACACCAGTATCAACCAAAATCAGGTGTATGTAGCGAATAAAACAGAAGGCACTTACTTCCAGACCTATGTTCGTCCAACAGATGTGACGCTGTCAGATCGATTCTCTGTCGGGCGTTCAGAAACCAAGATAAGAGCAGGTAGCCTGAAATTTGAAGAGTCTATTTACGGTAAGCAGGACAATACAACAGTTGATGCACAGTCTGTAAAAACATCGTTTGTAGAAGCAGAAAAAATGATTATGGCACCAATGGCTGTTATCGGTGATCGTGACATCATGGCTTACATCAAGTCATTAGAAGCAAGAATTGCGGATCTTGAAGCCAAGCTGGCTCAGCAACCATAAGAAGCTTTAGCCTAGTAGCTGAAAGCAACAAAAACTGGGCTGCAAATTTGCAGCCCAGTGAAAAACTTTTTAGGTATCGTTCAACTATTCATAGCTCTTCAAAGCTTGAAATCACGCCTTTCGCGTTCTTGAAATCATTCATAGCGTTGAAGTCGTGCCGAATAGCAAATACATCACACCCACTGCTTCTTCCGGCTTCTATTCCCGCTGCCGAGTCTTCAATCACAACGCTTTCCTTCGGTGAAACATCCAACCTTTCCAGAGCAAGAAGATACGCCTCAGGGCTGGGTTTATGCTCAGATACATCTGCCTGAGTGATCACGACATCAAACAAGCTTTCTATCTGAAGGGATTTTAATATTTGCTCAACCATCCATGGGGCTGCAGAGCTTACCAGTGCACATGCTTTTCCCGACTGCTTGAGGTAAACCAGATAATTGAATGCCCCGGAATGCAACGCAAGTTCCTGGCTCAATAACCCTTCATAGTGCTTTCTAAAGCGCAGGTTAAATGCGTCCAAATCTGGGGAGATTCCCCCTTCTTCAAAAAAGTGTGTGGTTACTGCTGCCCAGCTTTCCCCCATAACGCGCTTATAGATATTGAAGTCCACTTCTGCTCCAAAGTCTTTGCACGCGAGCGACAAGGCTTTCCCTTTTAAAGGTTCGGAATTTACCAATGTCCCATCCATATCAAAAAGATATGCGTTGTAGTCTTTCAAACCTAGCCCCTGTTGTCTGTTATGTCGGGTATGTGGACATCAGACTTTGTAGTGAGTTCGGTTCATTTTTTGATTTAACCGTCTGCTGGCACAAAGCTAACTTAAGATGTGTGAAGCGCGCCTCGGTTTATTAAGAATAGTTGTAACAGCCAATGTGATTTGATTGCTGAACCTATGATGTTAATTTCTAAAAAGCCGTCTATTATATAATTGGAAGTTCATCGTAACAAATAATATTTTGTACTGCCTTATTCCTGTCTCATATTTATTTCATCATCGTGTTCTATAAATGAAACCCGAGAATAAGTGACCTTTTTTCCATTATTTTTATGTGAGCACTTTCAATAAATTTTTCTTTTTTCGCTGTTAATTTCTCCTCGAAAGGCAAATCGCCTATTTTCGCCAACTTTGGCAACATTAATGAGGATAATAATATGAGAAAAGCACTTTTTGGGGCTATATTAGCCGCGTCTGTTATTTCTGCTCCTGCTCTTGCAACACCTAAAGAAGGAAAAGAATGTGTGAATGGTTACATCAACAACATCTCTACTGGTGGCTACTATGGTCGAGACTACGACAGCATGGTCGTGGTTAACATTAATGGTCAGGATTACATCTTAGATATTTATCGTAACCTTAACGATTCAATGGGTCCTTCAATACTGGATAACTTACTCGCCGCAGCTCAAAATGGACGTCGTGTTGCTCTTATTGACCATGCACACTCTCACAAGATTTGTGATTATTTTGATGAAGTAAGAGTGTATTTTAACTAAGCAAATACTAATTAAATTAAACTTAATATAATATTATCTAATAAATATTAGGGTCTTTATTTCTAAAGCCGATAATAATTATCGGCTTTGTATAGCTGCCCTATAAAAAATAGAAAATCCTAATT
>NZ_AFWJ01000293.1 GCF_000222685.1 Vibrio nigripulchritudo ATCC 27043
TGGCCAAACAGGATCGTTCTTATATCGAGCAATGTGGTGAAGGTGCAGCTGTGGAACTATGTTACCGAGCGCGCCCGTATTCAGTTTTTCGGGTTCAAAAAGCTTCTCCAGCGTTTGGCAAATAAGCTGTGATTCAACCAGATACTGTTGTTGTTTGTCCATTGACAAGTGGTGCAGCTCCGTTAGGTTTTCTTCTTTTGGAACCAGAATGACCCAGGGTACTGCTGCATCCTTGTGGAGCAGTACTGTGCAAAGAGGAAAATCACCGATGTGAGAGGTGTCCTTTTCTAATTGGGGATGCAGGGAAAAAGCCATAAGTATCTGTAGTTTGTTTTGAGTGACCTTTGTTATACCATAACGCGCCTAATCCCAAGACAGATTTCATGGTCGAATGAGCGATAACATCGAAAAACAATTGTACGATCCAAAATTTCAATGGTCGTTTTTACACCCCAAGTACTGGCCAACCTGGATTGGTATCGGATTTGCCCTGATCCTTGCATTTGTTCCTCATCGACCGCGCGACAAATTCGCCGCCTGGCTGTCACGCTTTTTCTCCAAAAGAAACTCGGGAGCATTGCGTCGCGCCAAGAAAAATATTGAGTTGTGCTACCCAGAGAAGTCAGAACAAGAACGCCAGGCACTGTTGGAAAAGATGTATGAAGTGGCCGCACAGTTTTTCCTTGGTTATGCCGAACTGACTGTTCGTAGCAAAAAGTATAATCAGAACCGAGGGGAAGTATTCGGTGGTGAACATCTTTTCCCGCGTCTAGAAAACGGAGAGAAGGTGATAGCCCTAGTACCCCATTGCTGGGCGATCGATTACACCGGAATGTATTTCTCCTCTTATGGTCATGATGTCGTGATTATGATCCGTCCGCAAAAGAACCCCATTGGTGACTGGCTGATGAACGTTCAGCGAATGCGCTATGGTGGTCGAATTGTTCCCAGACACGCCGGAATAAAACCCTACCTTCGTTCAATCAAAGAAGGGTACATGGCTTACTACCTGCCAGATGAAGATCATGGTGCCGAGAATTCTGTCTTCGTTCCTTTCTTCGGCACTGAGAAAGCGACATTAAAAGGATTTGGTAAGCTCGCAAAACTCAGCCGTGCCAAAGTTGTCCCGATGATCCCAGCGTACAATGCAGAAAAAGGGAAGTTTGAGCTTTTCATTCTGCCTGCACTAGAAAATTTCCCAACAGGAGATGAAGAGCAGGACGCAAGAATGATGAACCAAGCGCTCGAAGAGCTTCTTCGGGATCGACCAGAACAATATATGTGGATCCTCAATTTACTTCGCACCCGACCAGACGGTACCGAACTTTATTAAAGATAAATTTGTTTGTTTTTTAAAGCCCATTCAATTCTTTTTGAATGGGCTTTCTTTATGGGATTGAGGGAACACTGGTAATTTTATGCCCTCTGCTTTAGGTTAATAAGTAATCAGTCATTGAAAGGTTGAGTTGTTTATCTGAAACATGCACGAACGGAAATCTTTGTTATATCGGCTCAGGGACATTGAGCACCCCATAGTGTTAATCAGCGGTTTTCCAGGAAGTGGAAAAACGCGCACTCTGGAAATGTTTGCCCGACTTCTGGATGTCGATATTCAGGAGCATTTCCTTGGTGCGGATGAACTACGAGAAGGGGAACGGGTCGTTATTGATGCTGGACACGACGAAGATACCTTTCAGCTTGACCTTATCTTAAAGCAACTGCCTCAAATCAAACGTAAAAAAGCCAGAATTTACCTAGGGGTCGGTTTGCTGGCTCACCCTCCGTCGCTCAGTGTTCACTTGCTTTACAAACACGTTGCTATTCTCAATAGTCAGGATCTGTTTTTTTCAGTGGAAGAGATTCGGACTCTAGGCGTAGAAGACGCCGAAACGCTGTATGAGCAGACAGCAGGGTGGCCAATATTGGTCGATTACGCTGAGCGGTTAAATGAACCATTATTTTTGTCTCAATGGCATCATTTTGTTGCCGTTAACCTACTGTCCGTGTTTCCGTTTAAAGTGGTTCGGGCGTTGGTGGCGCTGGCGTTTTCTGAAGGCATTCCTCAGGAAAGAGGTGGATTATCAGAATCCGAAATTGCATCTCTATCACCGATTGTGCAGGTAGAACTCGGGGGCAGGCTTCGTTTAGGTATCCCCATGCTAAAGGAACCTCTGCGAAAATTCGCCCGTAAAAATGGTCGCTACCACCAACAGGCAATGCGTATTGTCGCCAAAAGTCACTACGATACTGGTCAGGTTATCCTCGCCATTACCGAGGCAGCTCAGTCCAGCAATTACGACTTGGCCATCCGTTGGTTTGAAGAAAATGGCGACAGCATGTTTGGTTGCCTGTATGGGTACGCTGCCCTTAAGACAGTGCTGGCTGTGATGCCAAAACCCATTGTCGAAGGGAACATTTATTTGTGCTGGGCAACCATGCTCTCAAAACTTAAGTCGGGAGATATTGCAGATGCGATTACCCTGTTTGAAGCAATAAAAACCAAACACGCCAGTCAACAGCCCATTCTCCGGTTGATGAAGTCCATGCTGGACCCTTTCAAGAGCAGTAAACCGTCAGAGACTTCTTGCCAGCAGCTAGAGAAGTTGCATCCCAATTTTCTTAACGACCCCATGTATTTAGGTATTCTCCACAACGAATTGTGCGCCAATTACATCGATATAGAATTGTTTGAGAAAGCCAGTATTTCCGGTGAAATTGCTTACCGATCTTATGGTGACGCGGGGGCTCCTTATTTGCAATTTTTTATGTGTCTTCACATGTCCAACATTTGCATTGAATTGGGAAAACTGGATGAGGCCCAGCGTCAGGTTGATATCGGACGAAAGTGTTTGAAATCAGTCAGTTTTGTTGATGAACTATACAACGAAATGGATATGCTGTATCTGGAGGAAGCGCGGATAGCGCTCTTGAAGGGCAAGTTGTCTCAAGCGTTTGATCTCTGGAAGAGTGTCGGGCTAGCGGAAGGTGGACGCGAGATGTGGACCACCATGATGAAAGATTACTGCTGGTGTGGCGTTTTAATCGACAGCCTTTCGTCGGGTAGCACTCAGACATTACAGAAGCTGGACGGTCTAAAAGCCGATTACTGGCAAGTTATGGGGGCGTCTTACTCGCGGGAGTTTGAATTAATTCAAGCCTATCTTTTGCAGCAGCAAGGGCAATGGTTTCAGGCGGAGCAGGCACTTGAGCAATACCGGATGCAAAATGTTGAGAAGCCACAAAATCGGGACAAACTCTTCAGGCTGCTTCAGCTTAGAAATCAGGTGTCAGCTCTGGCGAGGCAGAATCGTCCTTCAGTAAAAGAAGTGGAACAAAAAATTGCGGAGATCGAACTGGCATTGGAGAGCCAAAATGACGGTTTGAGCCGCGTATTTATGTCCTTGTTCGTTTGTCGTTTGCGCTTCGCTGCCCATGACGAAGGGCTGGCGCAATCGGTATTAAAAGAAGCCGTCATCCTGACGACTCAGACAGGTATTCAGTTGCCGTTTCTGATGGAGTCTGAGTGGATACTGGAGCCGCTTAAAGCTTTACAATCCTTGCGGCTGCAAGGTTCTCAGATTTCTGTCGAAGTCCAAGATTTACTCCCACTGGTTAACAGCGCCTACGAAGCAGAACACCTTGTCCGGCGAAGCGGTCCCTTTAGCACGAAAGAGACGTTGATCTTATCAAGGTTGAATGAAGGGATGACCAATAAACAGATAGCTCGTCATCAGGGCATCAGTGAAAACACAGTGAAATACCATCTTAAACAGATGTATCAGAGAGCGGGTTGTCACAGCCGACAACAATTGCTACAGGTTGCTCGTGAGCAAAGTTGGGTATGATATCTCACTACCCATTTTTTATTGATTACTACCCAAAATAACCTTCAGGGCGACTCGTTTTCCGAACACTACTTACCTCTTGAACGCCAAATGCGCATCTGCTTTGAGTTTCATCACTGTCTTCCTACCCGAATTAGTTAAAAAACTACCCAAAAGTGTGCTTGTTGCTGTTTCAGAACGGCTGTTAGTTTGTATTTATTGTACAAAAAGCAGTCGGCAGGAAGCCGGATGTTATATGGAGTCAGCACATGGAAGTCCTCAGGATGCTGGCAAAGCGAGTCGCAGGATTTGCGCTGGTTTTGTTCGGTCTCTCGGTCATTATTTTTACTGTCGCCCGGCTAATCCCTGGGGATCCAGCTCGGATTGCGCTTGGACCGCTTGCTACAGATGAGCAGGTTCAGTCTCTGCGCCATGAAATGGGGTTGGATCAGCCAGCAGCAGTTCAGTACTTCAACTATATATCGGGTGTGTTGCAAGGCGACATGGGAGATTCCCTACTCACAGGGCAGCCTGTGGCTCGCGATATTACTAACGCCCTTCCTGCCACACTAGAATTGGTGATTTGCACTGTTTTCCTTATGACCGTCATCGCAATCCCTCTGGGAGTGCTGGCGGCTTACCGACAAAATTCATGGATAGATCAATGCTCTCGACTGCTTTCGTTGATGGGGGTGGTCACGCCCGCATTTTTATTGGCGATACTCTTTCAACTGCTTGCCAGTATTGGGCTGATTGACCTGCCTGTTTTGGAGCGGTTGGATGCTGATCTGGCATTTGAAGCGCATGTCACGGGTCTGATACTGGTCGATAGCATACTGGCGGGTCGCGGAGATGTTTTTCTTGATGGCTTTCAGCATCTGCTTCTACCCAGTATTGCACTGTCCGCAGCGGGTATTGCCCAGGTGATGCGCATTACTCGCTCAAGTGTGATTGAGTTTGCTCATCGCGATCATGTGGTTACCTTGCGAGCGGCAGGTGTACCTAAACCTCTTATTACTTTCAAATACTTATGGCGATTAAGTGCCTCTGCGCCGCTGACCATTCTTGGGTTGGAGTTTGCTTCTCTGATTGGCAACGCTTTTGTGGTGGAAATGGTATTCGCGTGGCCTGGCATCGCCAGTTATGGAGTGCGTACCATTCTCCACAACGATTTCAACGCGGTAATGGGAGTGGTTCTGGTGTCTGGTGTGATTTTCATCGTCGCCAACCTGACCATCGACATCCTAGTCTCCATTGTCGACCCAAGACTCAGACTCAAAGGAGCCCGCTAATATGGATCAGCAATCCGATTCATTGACCACACTACCCAATGGCTCCGAAGAAGTGTCTGTAAATGAACAGGCTCATACAACCACCTCTTTTCAGAAATACTGGCGCAGATTTTCTGCCAACCCAATGGCGATCATTGGCGCGTTTATTGTGTTGAGTGTGGTGCTGTCTGCGCTGTTTGCTCCTTGGATTTCTCCCTATGCGGATCAGGTAGGTAGCTATGTGAATTTTCGAGCTCGTCATTTAGCACCATCTTCTGAGTACTGGTTTGGTACTGACAACGTCGGACGAGACATTTTTACACGAGTGATTTTCGGTTATCAGGTCAGCCTGAAACTCGTATTTGGCGTGTTAGGTATTGCCATACCTATTGGTGTCACTTTGGGTCTTCTGGCTGCGTATGCAGGTGGCTGGGTTGAATTTGCCATCATGCGGTTGAATGACATGTTACTTGCAGTGCCTCCTCTTGCCTTAGCGCTGGCGATTACAGCCGTGCTGGAACCCAACTTAACCAATGCCATGATTGCGATCTCCTTTTTGTGGTGGAACTGGCACTGTCGGCTGGTTTATCGACTGGCAAAAAGTCTGATGACAGAGGAATTCATCGAGGCAGCAAAAATGGCGGGTGCCAGCCCGTACCACATCTTGGTTAAAGAGTTACTTCCCAACTGCATGGGGGCGATCACCGTAAAATCGACCCTCGATGCGGGATTCGTCATTCTGTTTGGTGCCACACTGAGCTTCCTTGGGTTGGGGGTTCAGCCTCCTACACCGGATCTCGGAACCATGGTGGCTTCAGGAGCAGAATACCTGCCGGAATACTGGTGGGAAGCCCTGCTTCCCGGTGCCGCCATATTGTACGCCATTTTCGGTTTTAACCTCTTGGGCGATGGTCTCAGGGACATGCTGGATGTGGAGGTTTAACGATGGCGAATAAAGCATTGGTCGATATCCGCAACCTTAATGTCAGCTTTGAAAACTACGGCGTATCCAAGCAGGTTTTGCATAACGTATCCATCCAGATCCAGCCCGGTCAGCGAGTGGCATTAGTTGGAGAAACAGGATCAGGAAAAAGTGTGACCAGCAAAGCCCTGATTGGCAATCTGCCAGAAAGAACTGCGCGGGTACTTGGTGGAGAAATCGACGTTGAAGGACGGTCCGTTTTTGAACTGGGTAAAGAGGAGCGGGAAGGACTGAAAGGCACTGTCATGTCAATGATTCAGCAAGATCCTCTGTCTTCATTTAACCCCGTTTTTCGTATCGGAACGCACCTTGATGACGTTCTTAAATACGTTGATAAGCGTGAGGGTGTATCGCGCAGTAAAGCGCAGCGTCAGGAAGCCATTTATGAAGCGCTGAAGAAGGTGCAGCTCAATGAAGTAGAACGCGTGTACAAGAGCTTCCCGTTTCAGCTTTCCGGTGGTATGCGTCAGCGAGTACTGATCGCCATGGCATTACTTCATCCAACCAAACTGCTGATAGCTGACGAACCGGGGACGGCGCTGGATGTGACGACTCAGGCTGAAATTATTCGTCTTATCAACACGCTGGTGGAAGAAGAAAATTTAGCGCTGCTTCTGATTAGTCATAATTTAGGGGTAGTCCGTCAGGCATCCGATTATGTGTACGTGATGCAGCATGGTCGAATTGTTGAGCATGGCAGCGTAACGGATCTGTTTGCAACGCCCTGTCATCCTTACACTCAGCGCTTGTTTGCTGCTGTTCCTCCATTATATGGTCCGAATGTTCACTCAACGCCAAGACCAGACAGCAAAACACTTTTGAACATTGCTTCTCTGAGTAAATCTTTTGTCACGGAAAGGAACCTCTTATATCGCCCGATTCATACCAATCATGCGGTTCAGGACGTGTCACTGACGGTTCGTGATGGAGATATTTACGGGCTGGCAGGCGAGTCCGGATCGGGAAAGACCACAGTAGCCCGAATGGTCATGGGGCTCGAATCGCCCACATCCGGCGTTCTGAATTTTGGTCAGCAAAGCCTAAGTGAATACCAGTCGGAACACGGGTCTCATGCCGTGCAGATGGTGTATCAGAACCCCGGAGGCTCGCTGAACCCTAAGCGCAGTGTAAGGCAAATTCTCGAAGTGCCACTTAAGTTTATCGCCGGGCTGAAAGGGGAGGAGCTGAACCAGCGAATTCTGGACATTCTGAACATGGTGGAGCTCACAGAGCACCATGCAGAACTCTATCCCGGAAACCTTTCTGGCGGTCAGAAGCAAAGGGTCGCCATTGCGAGGGCATTAGCCGCAAACCCAAAAATTCTGGTGCTGGATGAACCCACGTCAGCATTGGATGTTTCGGTTCAAAAGAGCGTGATTGAGCTGCTTAGGCGTCTGCATCGCGAACTTGGTCTGACCTACATCTTTATCTCTCACGATTTAAGCCTGATGCGGAATTTCTGCACTCAGATCGCGGTAATGCTACGTGGCAAGGTGGTGGAAGAAGGCGAGCCAGACAGTGTATTCGAGTCACCAAGACACCCCTATACCCGACGCCTGATAAACGCCATTCCGGTGTTGAGTGAAGAAGAACAAAACAGCAAGCCCTCGCTTTAGCGAGGCAAAGGAAGATAAAACGGAGTTTTTCATGTCTTTAGATTTACGAGTCGGTATCGACGTCGGCGGCACCAACACGGATGCCGTGATAATGAAAGGAAGCGAGTTGCTTGCGTCGGTGAAAATGAACACCACCAAGGACGTGACCAGCGGAGTGAAAGAAGCGCTCAATCAGGTACTAAGCACAGGGAAAGTGGATAAGAAAGACCTCAGTGCGGTAATGATTGGGACAACGCATTTTACCAATGCGGTCGTTGAACAAACCCGGTTAACCCAGACAGCGGTGATCCGATTGGCACTGCCTAGCTCTTCAGCAATTCCTCCCATGGCCCAATGGCCAGAAGGGCTGGTAGATGCCATCGGACGCCACCACTACGAAATTGAAGGTGGCTACAACTTTGATGGCAGAGCCATCAACCCTCTTGACGAATCGGCACTGACTGACATCGCTAATGAGCTGAAAGATAAGGGGATCCGCCATGTGGTGGTGAATTGTGTATTTGGTCCGGTCAATGACGATATGGAGCGAAGAGCAGCAGAGATCCTGAGTTCAGTCTGGGAGGAGTTTGACATCGTTTGTTCGGTGGATGTTGGGCGCATCGGCTTTCTGGAGCGGGAAAACGCCGCCATTCTGAATGCAAGTCTGCGTGAACTGAGCGAAAAAACCGTTAAGGCGTTCGAACATGCGCTCAATGAGTGTGGTGTTTATTGCCCGTTTTATGTCACCCAGAACGACGGCACATTGATGAGCGCAACTTACGTGAAAAAATTCCCCGTGCTGACGTTTGCCAGTGGCCCCACAAATTCCATGCGAGGGGCTGCGTTTCTCTCTGGTTTGAAAGACGCCATCGTCGTGGATGTAGGCGGCACAACCAGTGATGTTGGTCTGCTTCAGAATGGCTTTCCCCGTCAGGCAAACGCGCATGTTGATATCTGTGGTGTGAGAACCAATTTCCGTATGCCAGATATGGTGAGCATTGGTCTGGGTGGCGGTACCCGAATTCATCAGGAAAACGGGCTGATTAGCGTAGGTCCCGACAGTGTCGGCTACCGCCTGAGTAAAGAAGCTCTGGTGTTTGGTGGTAATACGCTTACCACGTCGGACATTGCGGTGGCTCTCGGGCAACTGGAACTCGGGCATCACTCCGCAGTGGATGATTTGTCTGACGAACTTCTCGAAGAGTGCAGCAAGCAAATCGATGAACTGATTTTTGATGCGGTAGAAAGCAACCGCTTATCCAAAACGCCCATTCCGGTATTGGCGGTTGGCGGCGGCAGTGTGTTGGTGAAAGAGCAGGTCGGGGATCTGAAAGTGATTCGACCGCCTCATTTCCACGTTGCTAATGCGGTAGGGGCGGCAATTGCTCAGGTGAGCGGTGAGGTAGACAGAGTCTACAGCTTAGCGGAGATCAGCCGTGAAGAAGCGTTTTCTCAGGCTGAGCAAGAAGCAACAGAACGAGCCATTCACGCAGGGGCGATGCCGGAATCAATCGAAGTGGTGGAAAAGGAAGATGTGCCGTTGGCGTACCTGCCGGGTAATGCCACAAGAGTGCGCTTAAAAGTTGTGGGCGATTTAAAGGTGGGATCATGAAAGAACTGACAGTACAAGACATCGAAGCCATCGAAATTGGCGCGGCAATCCTCGGAACAGGTGGGGGAGGTAACCCTTACTATGGGAAGCTAGAGGTTTTAGAACAGTTGCGTCAGGGGCGACGAATTCGCCTGATGTCGATGGAAGAGCTGCCTGATGATGCGCTGGTGGTTTCGATTGGTGAAATTGGCGCGCCAGCGGTTTCAGTTGAAAAAATCAATGAAGGCGAAGAGCTAAAAAGGGTTGTGGAGATTCTGGAACGGGAAACCGGGCGCAAAGTAGACGCCATTATCTCCGTTGAAATCGGTGGGGCAAATGGAATCAAACCCATGACCGCAGCTGCTCAGCTCGACTTGCCTGTAGTCGATGGCGACGGCATGGGACGTGCTTTTCCTGAAATGCAGATGACAACGTTCAGTATGTACGGTCATTGCAGCATGCCTGCCGCCATGTCTGACTGCCACGGTAACAACGTGGTATTCCAGAAACTAAAAGACGAATATTGGCTGGAAAACCTTGCCCGAACCACAGTTGTGGAAATGGGCGGTAGTGCCGCCATGGCAGAAGCGCCAATGAAAGGGTCGTTTGTTAAAAAATACGCCATTCCGGGCACAGTCAGCCAGGCATTGAGATTAGGTAAAGCAGTCATGGAGGCGAACGAAGCCAAGCGCAATCCTATCGATGTCATCATGAATTCAGAAAATGGCGTGATGCTTTTCAAAGGTAAGATCGTCGATTTGGAGCGTCGCATGCGTTCCGGTTTCACCGTGGGTCAGCTCACCTTGCAAGGTTTGAGTGAATACCAAGGTGAAGAAGCCAACATCGATATTCAGAATGAAAATCTGGTGTTTCGAATGAATGGAAAAACCATGGTCAGCGTTCCGGATCTGATCGTGGTGTTAAACATTGATACCGGTCATGCCATTACTACCGACGTTCTTCGTTATGGACAGAAGGTCGCCGTGGTCGGAATCCCTTGTCATCCACTGCTTTGTACGCCGCGAGCACTGGAAGTTGTTGGACCTGCGGCATTTGGCTATCCAGAAATCGAATACCGACCTTTGATCGATCAAGGGTAACTTAGAACGATTCAAGGCAGCACGGAAGGAAGTTTGCCCGCTGAATGGTGGGCTAAATAGAACATGGAGTAGAGGTTATGAAGAAAGCAACAACAGCGCTGGCACTTGCTGGTGTCTTGTCTGCGCCATTTGTCGCCGCAGACAACAAACCCGTGGAGATTACCGTCAGCATGGTTCAGATAATCGGAACCATCGACCCGGCAAAAATCACGGACTACACCGAATACATGGGAGCGGTAAACCTGTATGACGGTCTGACAACAGTAAATACGTCCGGCGATATTGCCCCTTTGCTGGCAGAGCGTTGGGAAGTGTCTGAAGACGGGAAAACCTATCTGTTTCACCTGAAAAAAGGCGCAACTTTCCACGATGGCAGTTCGGTGGAAGCTAAGGATGTGGTGTATTCCATTCAACGTCTATTGACCCTTAATGAAGGTCCGGCGGGTTTCTTCTCGAAAAGCATTGATCTGGATAAGTTAAAAGCGGTGGACGGGCAGACCGTTCAGATTGGTCTTACTGAACCGTCATCCGCATTTTTAGCCACCACCCCGCTTTTGTTTGTCGTGAACAGTGACAAAGCCATGGAAGCAGGTGGCAGCGACAAATGGGCTGAAGACTACATTGCGGAGAACGTGCTAGGAGCAGGACCTTATAAGAAAGTGAGCTGGCAACGTGGCAGCCGGATGATGCTTGAACGCTACACCGGATACCACGGTAGCTTTGGTGATAAACCAATAGATAAGGTTCGTCTGCTGGTTACCAATGATGAAGCCACAGTTAAAGCGCTGGCAAACAAGGAAGAACTGCACCTCACCAGTGTTTATCAGGCAGAAGAAACCTATTCGGCACTGGCGAAGCTGAAAAACTACGAAATCGACAAACAGAAAACCGCGACCGGATTCTATATAAAGTTGAACAACAAAGTAGCGCCTACCGACGATGTGAACATTCGAAAAGCGATCGCATACGCTGTGGATTACGCCACCATCAATGAAGTGATTTACGAAGGTGAACCTCTGGCAGGACCTTTGCCTCCCGCATTTAAATCGGCTTATCTTGATTCACTTAAGCTGCCTGAGTTTAATCTGGATAAAGCCAAGCAGTACGTTGACCAGTCGAAATACGCGGGCAAAGGCAAAATCCCATTAGTGCTCGGGTATGTCGCAGGTGCGGCGTTTGAGGAAGAAATAGCCTTACTACTGCAATCGACTCTGGAAACCATCGGGTTTAAAACCACATTGCAAAAAGACCCGTGGAACCGAGTGACGGAGATTGCTTCAAAACCTGAAACCACCCCGCATGTGAATCAGATCTTTTACGAGCCAGTGTACCCATCACCAGACGCAGTGTTCTTCAATCAATACCACTCCGATGCGTCGGGCAGTTGGGCATCCATGTCGTGGCTGCAAGATGCAAAAGTGGATAGCTGGATTGAACAGGCAAGGCTGGAAAACGATCCTGCTAAGCGCAATGAAATCTACAAGCAGGTTCAGCAATACCTGGTCGACAATCAAGTCGATATCTTCCTGCAAAATTCGGTGGACAAGCTTGGTGTACACAAATGTCTGAAAGGGTTGAATTACATACCAATGCAGAGCTTTTACTTTGATTTCTCCCGTATGAACTGGGTGTGTGATTAATCCTTAACTTATCTTGATTTAGGACGTTCAAAAAAATCCCTCGAACAGTTCGAGGGATTTTTTTGATGATTTAGCTGTCAGCCAGATTACATACGCTCTAGGGTTTCGATACCCAGCAGCGACAGACCTTGTTTGATGGTTTTCGCTGTTAGCGCAGCCAGTTTCAAACGACTTTGTTTCACGGCTTCGTCTTCGGCAATCAGGATTGGGCAAGCCTCGTAGAAGCTGGAGAACTGACCTGCCAGTTCGAACAGGTAGCTACACATGATGTGAGGCTGACCTTCGCGAGCTACAGACTGCACCGCTTCTTCAAACTGAAGCAGTTTCGCGATCAGTGTCTTTTCTTTCTCTTCAGTGATTTTTACTTCACCTTCAAGCGAATCCATAGAAACGCCCGCTTTTGCAAATACAGACGCAACACGAGTGTAGGCGTATTGCATGTAAGGCGCAGTGTTGCCTTCAAATGCCAGCATGTTGTCCCAGTCGAACACGTAATCGGTGGTACGGTGCTTAGAAAGGTCGGCGTATTTCACGGCTGCCATTGCAACAGTGTTGGCAATCTTCGCTTTCTCTTCTGAAGCCAGTTCTGGGTTCTTAGATTCGATGAGTTTTTCGGCGCGTTGTTCTGCTTCATCCAGTAGGTCGGTGAGTTTCACTGAACCGCCAGCACGAGTTTTGAATGGTTTGCCATCTTTGCCTAGCATCATGCCGAATGCGTGGTGCTCCAGTGAGACGTTTTCAGGGATATAACCCGCTTTACGAACAATCGTCCAGGCTTGCATCAGGTGCTGATGCTGACGTGAATCGATAAAGTAAAGTACACGGTCAGCGCCTAGCTGCTCGTAACGGTACTTAGCACAGGCAATGTCGGTTGTGGTGTAAAGGAAACCGCCATCACGCTTCTGAACGATAACGCCCATAGGCTCACCGTCTTTGTTTTTGTACTCGTCCAGGAATACAACTTGTGCGCCGTCATCTTCTTGCGCCAGACCTTTTTCTTTAAGGTCAGCTACAATTTGAGGAAGCATGTCGTTGTACATGCTTTCGCCCATCACATCGTTCAGTGATAGCGATACATTCAAACGGTCGTAGTTGCGCTGGTTTTGAACCATGGTGATGTCGACCAGCTTCTTCCACATTTCTGCGCAGTATGCATCACCACTTTGCAGCTTCACAACATAGTTACGCGCTTTTTCAGCGAAGGCTTCATCTTCATCGTATAGCTTTTTCGATTCGCGGTAGAAGGCTTCTAGATCGGAAAGCTCCATCGACACTTCGCCCGATTCTTTCTGAACACGCTCTAGGTTTGCGATAAGCATACCGAACTGAGTTCCCCAGTCACCAATGTGGTTAGCACGAACCACCTTGTGCCCAAGAAACTCCAGTGTACGAGTCACTGCGTCCCCAATAACGGTTGAACGAATGTGGTGAACTGCCATTTCTTTGGCAACGTTTGGCGCAGAGTAGTCGGTAACGATGGTTTGTGGCTCGTCTTTCGCCACACCCAAACGCTCGTCTGCCAGTGCAGCGTCTGCTTGTTTTGCCAGGAACTCTTCGCTTAGGAAAATGTTGATGAAACCCGGACCTGCGATTTCGGTTTTGCTCGCAATGCCTTCCAGGTCAAGAACATCCAGTACTTTTTGTGCAAATTCTCGAGGATTCGTACCCAGTTTTTTGCTACGCCCATTACGCCGTTTGCCTGGTAGTCACCAAACTGTGCTTTTGCTGATTGACGAACAGCGGCAGGGCTGCCTGCAGGTGCGCCAGCGGCTTCGAGAGCCTGAGATACTTTGTCGTTAATAAGTGCTTGGATATTCACTCGAGTTTCCTTCAATTCTAAGAATTGCTCTGATGCATTCCCGCAGAGTTAACCCACATATTTGGTGGAGAGGGAATGGATACTTGTTCTAGTTCACAAAATGGCGTTAATCATACCAACTTTCTCTCGGCTCTAGTAGTCGGAAAAAAATGATTTTTTCTACTTTTCGCTACGATATTGATAGAATTGCCGGAAAATCAGATTTTAGTGAGTAATCCATGTCTCCTCTCTATGTTCGCAAGGACCTAATGCCAGAAAATATGGTCGGCCAACTGCCCGAATTTATGAAGAAAATTGAAGCGTTGGCGGAGCTAATTCAAATCGACTTAACGGATTATCAAGCCGATCATATTGCGCTTCGAATCAATGATTCAGAGACGGCAAAAGCCGCGCACCAAGCTTGGCTTGGCTGGGGAAAGGAGATTTCATCAGCACAGATTAATGGCCGCCCGATCATAGTGTTAGCATTTAATGATTTGCTTAACGCCAGCCGTTGGGACATTGAGTGCCTGGAGTTGCCCTATCCGGCGCCGGGGAAAACTTATCCAGAAGAATCCTGGGAGCATGTGGAGTTCGTTATTCCATCAACCGCGCAGTCTGCTGACGACTATTTGCTGTTTTTGCAGCAGCAATTCCCTCAATTCAGCCAAGTTTTACCGAAATTGTCGGAAATAGGCGTGAAAATGAAGCTTTCCAGCCCTAAAGGGGAGGGAGAACGGCTGCCAAATCCTACCGTTGCCTTTAAATACAATGGTGTCTGTATCAAGCTCCATCCGCATTCTTTGAAAGACGTAGTGGCATCAGAACAATCTGAACTTTAATTTAGGTTACGACAAAAACGGCGAGATAAAATTATCTCGCCGTTTTTGTTTTTCAATGAGTTTTACAGAATCACAGTTTTATTGCCGTAAACAAACACGTGATCATTTACCACTTTATTGATGGCTTTGCTGAGCACGTTTTTCTCAACATCGCGCCCCGCTTGCGCCATATCGGATGCGCTGAAATTATGGTCGACTGGAATCACGTCCTGCTTAATGATTGGACCTTCATCCAGATCGTTGGTGACGAAGTGCGCGGTTGCACCGATGATCTTCACACCGCGATCAAACGCTTGCTGATAAGGTTTTGCGCCAATAAAGGCAGGCAAAAAGCTGTGATGAATATTGATGATCTTGTGGTGGTACTGTTCAACGAACGACGGCGTAAGCACGCGCATGTATTTTGCCAGAATCAGGTAATCTGCATCGTAACTATCAATCACTTCCAGCATTTTTTGCTCATGCTCTTCACGAGACAGATCCACATGGGACACATGGTGGTATGGAATGTCGAATTTTTCCGTCAGATTCTGAAGGGTATCGTAGTTGCCGACGACCGCTGCAATGTCTATATCCAGGCTGCCGTCATAGTTCTTCATCAGAATGTCACCCAGACAGTGCGCTTCTTTCGTTACTAAAATGACCACCTTTTTGCGACCTGAGCCTACCAGTTTTCTTTTTGCGCCTTCTGGTAGTGCCTGGTCCAAATCGAGTAAGAAAGTCTCATCATTAAAGTAGCCTTCAAGTTCGGTACGCATGAAAAAATGACCGCTTGAATTATCAACATATTCATTATTATGAATAATATTGAGCTGATGCTTATAGCAAATATTGGTGATTTTGGAGATGAGTCCGGGGGCATCATTACAATGCGTAAGTAGCGTTTTTCGTTGCATTTTTTTGGTTACTTCCTGTAATAATTTTTTTGATTTCCGAATAAATTTTTTTGAGACAAGAGTGGGCTTTATAAAAAAGAATTCGCGGTGTGAGCCTCAATATGTTGTCTATAATTAATCTATTATGACGGTGGTTTCAACAAAATAAGCAAGTTCAGGAGTCTGCTTAGAAACTCAATGGTTTTTACTCCTGCATATCAAAGAGGTGATTCTGATGGATAAAGAACTGTTAGCCCGTAGATTGTATGTAGAACGCGTCACGTCTCTTGTTGGGAATCACGATATCGATGAAGATATGCTCAACCAGCTCTGGGAAGAAAAAGCCACCCCTTCTGAAGCCGCTAATGCACTGATGAACGACGATTCTTTCCAAGGTCCCGCATGGCTTGAGCGCTACCTAAACCGTAAATAAAAGCCAAAGTGATTACTGAAGGGCGCGGATCTCAATTTGAGTTCGCGCCCTTGCTTTAAACCTGCCATAATTCGGTCTTTCTCTTTAGGATCAACAGACCCCAACCTACAGCATTTATGATCGACAAAACTTTTTCCTCCGATGGCGCATTAGGTAAAGCAATCAAAGGCTTTCAGCCGCGTCAGGCTCAGCTTGATATGGCGCGCGCTGTGGAAAAATCCATCAAAGAGCAGTCACAGCTTGTAGTTGAAGCCGGAACAGGAACAGGCAAGACGTTTGCTTATCTGGTTCCTGCTTTACTTAGCGGGAAAAAACGATCATCAGCACCGGTTCCAAAAACCTTCAGGAACAGCTTTTTCACCGCGATCTCCCTTTAATGACTGATGCTCTTGGCTTCTATGGCAGTGTCGCGTTGCTGAAAGGGCGTTCGAACTATTTGTGTTTAGACAGATTAAGCCGCCAGATGGTGGAAAGTCACTCAGTAGAAGCGGACTCCACATTACTGTCTCAACTGGTGAAAGTGCGGAGCTGGGCGTCGGAGACCAAAAGTGGAGATCTGGGGGAGTGCAGTGACATTGCCGAAGACAGCCCTGTCATCCCTGACATCACCTCAACCAACGATAACTGCTTAGGCAAAGAGTGCCCCAGTTATCAGGATTGCTTTGTGGTCAAAGCGCGCCAGAAAGCCATGGATTCCGATGTAGTGGTGGTGAACCATCACCTGTTTTTAGCGGATTTGGCGATCAAGGAAACCGGGTTTGGTGAACTGATCCCTGAGGCGGATGTGTTTGTATTCGATGAAGCACACCAGATTCCAGATATCGCCAGCCAGTACTTCGGTTCATCGATCTCTAGTCGTCAAATTCAAGAATTATCCAAAGACATCGAAATCGGCTACCGCACTGAAGCCAAAGACATGAGGCAGTTGCAAAAAGTAGCTGACAGGCTTGTTCAGTCTGCTATGGACATGCGTTTAGTATTAGGAGAACCGGGTTTTCGAGGAAACTGGCGTGAAGCCATGAAATCCCCTTCTATTGAGCGTGAAACAACAAGGCTGATAGATGTGCTGGACTTAGCCATCGATGTGCTAAAAGTTGCTTTGGGTCGCAGCGAGCTTCTGGATGCAGCCTTTGAAAGAGCCAATGCCATCAAAGCGCGAATTGAGCGAGTCTGCAAAGTGAGTATTACCGGGTATTCCTACTGGTTTGAATGCTCGCCAAGACATTTCTCGTTACACATTACGCCGCTTTCTGTTGCCGAGAAATTCCGCGAGCAGGTTGAGATGAAGCAAGGCGCGTGGATCTTCACTTCGGCAACGCTCGCTGTTCAGGATGATTTCAGCCATTTCACGCAAAGGCTGGGACTCGCGCCTTCTCAGCAATTCTCTTTACCTAGCCCGTTCGACTATGAGCAGCAAGCCAGACTCTGTGTACCAAGGTACTTACCTGAGCCCAATAGCCCCGGCATGGCGGATAAGCTCGCCAGAATGTTAGGACCCGTTATTGAGAAAAACGGCGGTCGATGCTTTTTTCTTTGCACCTCCCACAGTATGATGCGCGAGCTGGCAGAGCGGTTCCGGGAACAGCTTTCTATCCCTGTGTTGATGCAGGGAGAAACCACCAAGCAGAAACTATTAGCAGAGTACCTAGAACTCGGTAACGCTTTGCTGGTGGCGACTGGGGCATTCTGGGAAGGGATCGATGTGAGAGGCGATGCACTGAGCTGTGTTATCATCGACAAACTTCCTTTTACGGCACCAGATGACCCTTTGCTTAAGGCTCGAATTGAAGATTGCCGACTCAGCGGCGGCGAACCTTTCAATCAGGTTCAGATTCCAGATGCGGTGATTACCTTAAAACAGGGAGTCGGGCGTCTGATTCGAGATAAGAAAGATCAGGGGGCATTGATCATTTGCGATAACCGGCTGGTGACGCGTGATTACGGCGCAGTGTTCTTACGAAGCCTGCCGCCTATTCCAAGAACACGGGATTTAGGAATCATCAGTGAATTCCTGGTTGATATACCCAAGTGACCTCAAGGTGCAGGATTCAGAGCCTCATAGCCTGTTTCAGTTCAAGGAAAAGGACGCAGCGGAATGATAAGTCATTTCCAAGTTCTTTGACGAAGAAATGAGACAGACTATGGGCTCCCAAGGGCGAGTTTAACTGGCTTTCATACTGCGTTACCGATTTTTGATTTAGAGCCACTAGATCTTCAAATCGGTGTCTTGCCTGAAAACCAGTTAATTCTCGCTGAACCTAGCATCTTGAGGTTACTTGGGTATATTGATTCATCCCAACAAGAAACAAATGAAAAACTTGAGGCGTAATGTGAGCGCAAAAATTCTAGCTTTAGACACCGCAACGGAAAACTGTTCTGTGGCACTGATAGTCGATGGTCAACTGTACGCAAGAAGCGAAGTTGCACCTCGTGACCACACCAAAAAAGTGCTGCCTATGGTAGATGAAGTACTAAAAGAAGCAGGGGTGACGCTTCAGGATCTGGACGCTTTGGCGTTCGGACGTGGACCGGGCAGCTTTACGGGTGTGCGAATTGGCATTGGTATTGCACAAGGTTTAGCATTCGGTGCGGATTTGCCTATGATTGGTGTATCAACCATGAAGGCTATGGCACAGGCGACTTACCGCGTGCATGGCAAAGCCTCAGCGGCAGTGGCTATCGATGCGCGAATGAGTGAAGTGTACTGGGGTCGCTATGTGCGTCAAGAAAGTGGCGAATGGGCAGAACACGACGCCGAATGTGTGGTTCCACCTTCTGTACTGGCAGAAAACTTGACGGACGATGGTCAGATTTGGACGAAAGCGGGCACCGGTTGGGACGCTTACTCAGAAGAAATGAATGGATTACCCATTTCTACTGAAGCAGGAGATGTGCTTTATCCAGATGCTCAGGACATGGCAGTACTGGCACAATTCGAATTCGCGAAAGGAAATACGGTTCCAGTTGAGGAATCTAGCCCGGTTTATTTACGTGATAACGTGGCTTGGAAAAAGCTGCCGGGTAAAGAGTAAAAACGAGTCTACCTGAGCTTGTTTTTCGGGCTCAGGTATAAAACCAAAGGACTTTTATGGCATCCATTAACGGTTTACCTCCAGTTGTTGTTCCTAATACCAACAAGACGCAAAAGCAGGCTAAGGTTAAGAAAAATGATGGGAAGCAACCTACAAGTCAGCCTACTAAGGTTGCGGACGCCGTTGCCAAAACCATCCGCCACGTGAATGAGTCGGATATCCATAAAGCACAAATTCAATATGACCTACCTGAAGGGCGCTCTCGTCGGGCGATGGAAGAGTATATGGATGTGATGAACCAGGCTAAAAAAGAGGAACTTGCCCAGCTTTTGGGGGTCGATATCTATATTTGAATTTCAGACCGAATACCAACGTAACATCAAGTTACTTAGGTTTATCAGTTTGATATAGTTGATATCAGTCTTAATTGTCGGAGCATGTTATGTCAGTTCGCCGATCCCTTCTTATCCTATCCGCCCTTCTTATTTCTGCCTGTTCCAGCTTGCCAGAACAGCTCACAGCCCAATCTGAAAATGTGATTACCGATTACCCTACATTTGCGTCATCTTCTGAACAGAATGTGGATGTTCGCTTGGGCGGTTTGATTGCCAGTGTTACCAATTTGGAAAAGCAGTCTCGTATTGAAGTGGTAAACTTGCCCATCAGCAAAACTGGAAAACCAGACATCAGTACCGATGCCAATGGTCGCTTTGTCGCTTACGTTGAAGGGTTTGTCGATCCCGTTACCTTTGCTGAAGGTCGGGTGGTCACTGTAGTAGGTAAATCTCAACCGACAGAGAAAGGCAAAGTAGGGGAGTTTGAATATACATTCCCAGTGATGAATGCTTACGGAATGCATTTGTGGAAGGTTGAAGAGTCTGTGATCATTCATGACTTTGATACTTATCTGTACCCTTGCTACGGTATTCACTGCCGCTCAAGCCGACTGGGTTCCAGTAAGGCAAAAGTCATCCAAGAAGTGAAATGATGGAACAAACACAATATTGGCTGGATGAGCATCAGCGCATCGCAGCCATTGAAATGGGTAACGCAAAAACGGCCGCTAAGACGGTCGTTTTTGTTCATGGCTGGATGGATAACGCCGCCAGTTTTATCTCAGTGATGGCGTCGATGCTTCAGTCAAAGCCAGACTGGCATTTGATTGCGATAGATTTGCCCGGGCACGGTCTTTCCAGTTCCAAGGGAGAGGACAACTTTTATCCTTTTCATGACTATATAGACGATCTTCACCGCACTTTGTTGAAACTTTCAGCGAATGAAGTGGTTTTGGTGGGGCATTCACTTGGTGCATTAGTCACAAGTTGCTATAGTGCCGCGTTTCCTGAAAAGATCGCTGCTCTGGTCGAAATTGAAGGGTATGGTCCTCTGGCTGAAGAAGCAGAAAATGGTGTGAAAAGGCTGCGTTCTGGTATTGAAAGCCGTCTAAAGCATCGCGACAAACCCTCCAAAAGCCTGTCCGATCCGGAAGATGCTGTCCGATTGCGTGCTGTGAGGGCACAAGTATCACAAGACCTTATTCGACCCTTGGTATACCGGGCTCTTGAGCAGGTTGAAGATCGTTGGTTCTGGCGACACGATGAAAAACTAAAATGCGACTCTCTGTACCGCATGTCAGCGCCGCATCGCCAGAATGTACTGGATAGCCTGAACTGCCCTCATCTGGTGATATTGGGCGAAAAAGGGTTCAGTAAATTAAAAAGTATGGATAAGAGCGGTCAACCAAACGAATTCTGGTTCACTGTTCCGGGTGGTCATCATTGCCATTTGGAATGCCCAGATCAGGTCAGTCAATTGATTGTGGATTTGGTTAACAAAATTTAAACAAGTGTTTGATTAATTCGTATCACTATACGAATGACTGTGCTGTAATAGGTCGGTTCATTGGAACTGTACATAACAGCGAGTCAAGTTTGAGGAGTTTATTTGTGGATAAAGTTTGGCTATCACGTTACCCGAGTGACGTACCAGAAACCATTGATCCGGACAGCTACCCATCACTGGTAGAGATGTTTGAGCAATCGGTACATAAATATGCCGACCAGCCAGCCTTCATGAATATGGGATCGGTGATGACCTTCCGTAAACTGGAAGAGCGAAGCCGAGCATTTGCTGCTTATTTACAAAATGAACTCAAGCTTCAGAAAGGCGACCGCGTCGCTATTATGATGCCGAACTTACTCCAATACCCGATTGCTTTGTTCGGTATTTTGCGTGCGGGTCTTATTGCAGTAAACGTAAACCCACTGTACACACCGCGCGAGTTAGAGCATCAGCTTAACGACTCTGGCGCAAAAGCCATCGTAATTGTGTCGAACTTTGCCAATACGCTGGAGCAAGTGGTCGACAATACTCCAATTAAACATGTGATTTTGACTAGCTTGGGTCAGATGTTGCCGCGAGCAAAAGGCACATTGGTGGACTTCGTGGTCAAATACGTGAAAGGCATGGTGCCAAAATACGATTTGCCTAATGCGATTTCGTTCCGTAAAGCGATTCGCAAAGGTCGCCGTGAACAATACGTGAAGCCGTTTATGTCGGGTGATGATATTGCATTTCTCCAGTACACCGGCGGCACAACCGGCGTAGCTAAAGGTGCGGTGTTAACGCACCGTAATATGTTGGCTAACGTAATGCAGGCCAAAGGCGCATACGGACCGGTTCTGACGGAAGGTCGTGAGCTGGTGGTTACCGCGTTGCCGCTTTATCACATCTTCGCGCTGACAGTGAACTGCCTGCTGTTCATCGAACTTGGCGGTCGCAACTTAATGATCACTAACCCGCGTGACATTCCAGGTTTCATTAAAGAATTGCAAAAATACCCGTTTACAGCGATTACGGGCGTGAACACATTGTTCAATGCGTTAGTGAACAACGAAGACTTTAAAGAACTGGATTTCAGCCGCTTAAGCATTGCAGTGGGCGGTGGCATGGCAGTTCAGCGTGCTGTGGCTGATAAATGGAAAGAGATCACGGGTGGTTTCCTGTTGGAAGGCTACGGTCTGACCGAATGCGCACCACTTGTGGCAGCAAACCCGCATGATTCAACCGAATACAGCGGGGCAATTGGTTTGCCTGTGCCATCTACTGATGTTCGAATTGTAGACGATGAAGGTAAGGTGCTTGCGAATGATCAGGTGGGCGAGCTTCAGGTTCGTGGACCACAGGTGATGCAGGGTTACTGGCAACGCCCTGAAGCGACAAAAGACGTAATAGATCAGGATGGCTGGCTTTCTACTGGCGACATTGTGAAGTTCGATGAAAATGGCTTCCTGCATATTGTAGACCGTAAGAAAGACATGATTCTGGTTTCCGGCTTTAACGTATACCCGAACGAAATCGAAGATGTGGTTTCTTTGCACGGTAAAGTGCTTGAAGTGGCAGCAATCGGTGAGCCGCATGAAGTGTCTGGTGAAGTGGTTAAGATTTGTGTAGTGAAGCGCGACCCTAGCCTGACCAAGGAAGAATTGATTGGTCACTGCCGTGAACACCTGACTGGCTACAAGATTCCAAGAGTGGTTGAATTCCGCGATGACTTACCGAAAACCAACGTCGGTAAAATTCTGAGAAGAGCGCTTCGTGAAGAAAATCAGGAGAATGCCTCAGCCTAAGTCGGTTGAAAGCTCAGCATAAATTCTCTTTGAGTGTTAAAATGTCAGCAATTGCTGGCATTTTTTATGCTTGTTGATAACCCAACTACGCTTTGACCTGATGAATGGTTTGGGTATATCCAGAATGATAAATAAGAGAATAAAGTGAACTACCAAATAGTCGATACAAAAGAAGCATTAGAAGCTGTTTGTTTAGCTGCGCGCGACGCCGATACTGTGATGCTGGACACCGAGTTTGTCCGAACCCGCACTTTTTACCCTCAGCTTGGCTTAATTCAGCTATTTGATGGCAATGTGCTTTCCCTCATTGATCCTACTGTCATTTCCGACATGACATCGTTTGTTGACCTTCTTAAAGACACGTCAGTGCTGAAAGTGCTTCATGCCTGTGGAGAAGATTTAGAAGTGTTTGCTCACGTGTTTGGCACCATTCCAGTTCCCATGATGGACACACAAATCATGGCTGCGTTTTTAGGCCACGGTTTGTCGACTGGGTTCGCGGCATTGGTGAAAGAGTACTTGGGTGTAGAGCTGGATAAAAGCGAAGCCAGAACCGACTGGTTAGCAAGACCTTTAACGGACAAGCAATTGGAATATGCAGCAGCCGATGTGCATTATTTGCTGCCAATGTATGAAAAGCTGGAAGCTGCGGTAAAAGACGCAGGCTGGTGGGAAGCCGCTCAGCAGGAATCGGATCTGATTGCATCTAAACGCGTGGTTACCCATAACCCAGAGAAAGCCTATCTGGACATTAAAGGTGCCTGGCAGCTCAGACCAAACCAGCTCGCCATCCTTAAAATTCTGGCTCAGTGGCGATTAGAAGAAGCGTTAAAACGCGACTTGGCACTGAACTTTGTCTTCCGCGAGCAAAACCTGTGGGCATGCGCCCGATTTGGTATCAAGGGCTTGAAACAAATGGAGCAGCAAGGTTTTGATCATCGTGAAATTCGCCGCCATGGCAATACTGTAATTTCCATGGTGAAAAAGGGTGAACAGGTGCCACAAGATGAGCACCCAGATGTGATTGAGAGACTGATGGATAAGCCGGGCTATAAACAGCTATTCAAACAGCTGAAAGACGAAGTCAAAAAAGCGTCTCAAAAAAGCGGATTAGCGACGGAGTTCCTGGCGTCGAAAAAGCAGCTCAATCAGCTAATCAGTTGGGTATGGAAGAAAGACAGAAATCCAGCCAGCGTGCCAGACGTTATGCAAGGATGGAGAAAAGAGCTCTTTGGTGAGCGTCTGGATAAGCTTGTATGATATAAAGGCTTCAAAAATAAGTCAGATTAATAGAAAAAGTCCAATCGGTTATCGATTGGATTTTTTGGTTATTGAAGCGATATTTTAAGTGTTCTTAATGGCTTGTTGGCCACATTTGAGTCCACTCAAGAGATTCCATGCTGTCTTCAATGGTATCTGGCGTGGTCGAGAAAAAGTCCAACCCAGTCTGACTTTCAACTTCATCGATGGTCGCAATAAAGCTTTCGAGTTCTGCGCCCGTCACCTCTTGATGAGGAACAATAAAGGCAATCGCTTCATCGTGGTTCGGATCGAGGATCACTTTGTAAAATGCACTAGGTATGGTGACGCCATCACCGATAATGCTTTCTCCACCTCGGTAGATTGGACCTGTGACCACGTACAGTTCCTGGTATTCGTTTGCTAAATCGCGGACATGTTCCTCCAGTATTCTCCAGCCATTTCGGTTAAACCCAGGTAACTGTGGAGACATGTTGCTCATCAGAAAGCTTTGCAGCATGGACTGTCGAGTAAAGTCCATCGTCGCAGAGGGCGCAAGGTGACCTCTGTCGTACCCAGAACCTCGATAATCAGCCAGAGTGGAACGGGCATATTCTGGTAACTCCTGATCGGCTTTGAATGCGTTTTTGCGTTTAATGGACACATTCACGCCGTCTGCGGTGATGTGGTATGCCACCCAGTCTGCGTTTTTGGTGTTGTAGTTGTAGCCCACCGCATAGCCGTCACGACACAGAATTTGATCGCTTTGAGCTGACGGTAATCCTTTCTCAAGATGTTTGGCGCACGTTTGCGCGAATGTTGGGAACGAAAGGATGGCAGTGATAGAGAGCAGGAAAAGTTTTTTCATTATTTTTTATCTCCGTTATTAGGAGAATTAAAAATAACGAAATCTATCAATAAGACTGTGAATCCGGTTCTAAACTAATCAGTACTTTGTAAGATAAGGCTATCCAAGTGTTTAGCTTGTGAATGAAACGGATTACACAACAGGTTTTATAAACGTATTTAATTGACTCGAAATGCAGCTTAATTCTTTGAAAAGCGGATATCTTGCAGGTTAAATCCGAGCTCCATGTCCGTTTTAAGAGCGGAGATCTGCTTGCAAATCTTTGCGGACTCGAAATGCTCGTCAAACTTCTTCCGGTATTTTGCCGGGAGGTCTTCCGATGCATTGGCTGTTTCGATATCAGGGTATAGGTTCAGAATTTCTTTCGCTGCTTTAGGACCGATCCCCGGAATGCCTGGAACCTGGCTGGAACTGACGCCAGCTAGCCCCCAGTAATCGGCGAGTTGTTCCGGCTTTACACCGAATTCGTTTTCGATAAAAGGCGCATCCAGCCAGCGATGCTGAAAGTAATCCCGAATTTGCAGGGTAGGGGAAAGCAGTTGGCAATACCCTTTATCCGTCGACACAATGGTGACTTTTTCACCGTGGTTCGCCACCTTACACGCCAAAGTCGCGACCAGATCATCCGCTTCATCACCGTCTGAAAGTAAAGAATCGATCCCTAACTGCCACCAGGCTTCCTGAATCGCATCCAGCCCATTCAACAGAGGCTCCGGCATGGGTTTGCGATTCTCTTTGTATGTGGGAAGAATATCCGCTCGCCACCCACGGTTTTGTAAGTGGTGATCGAATACTGCGATGATATGGGTAGGCTTTGCTTCAGACAAAATGCGATTCAGGGTCTTGCCAGTGGTTTCGATAGTGCGGGCGATATCGTTTGGATCGGGTTGCGCAGAATGAACTCTTCGGATTAAGTTAAGCGCATCAATGATGACAAGATGAATCGACATTTTTGAATTCTAAAGAAAAAGGGGCGTATGCCCCTTAGTGTATTGGAATCGGTGGATGTTGACCATAGAGGAAGGACGCTAGTGGTCAGATAGCGCAATTTTGTAGCATGGAATGTATTCCGAACCCGGAAGCTTCATTCGTTGCTGTTCGACAAAATCGGCCAGTAAACGATCCATTTTCTTCATCAAAGTCGGATCACCATCGATAACAAAAGGTCCTTTGCGTTTTATTTCCCGGATACCCTCTGCTTTGACATTACCTGCAACGATGCCCGAGAAAGCCTGACGAAGTTTTGCTGCCAGAACTTCTGGCTTCTGATTGAGATGTAAATCCAGATTCGCCATATTGTCGTGTGTCGGTTCAAATGGCAGTTGGAATTCCGGTTCAATTTTCAGTGACCAGTTGTAGCTGTAGGCATCGCCTGTTTCTTTACGGTGTTCACGAACTTCCGGCATTGCTTCTTTAATGATTCGCGCTGCTTTCTCTGGATCCCCAATCACGATTTGATAGCGGCTTTGCGCCTCTTCACCTAGTGTGTCTCCGATGAATTTATCAATGGATCGGAAGTAAGCTTCGCTTTCTTTCGGACCCGTTAATACGATCGGCATCGGCTGATCGACGTTTTCCGGGTGCAACATGATTCCCAAAATGTAAAGCAACTCTTCTGCGGTTCCTGCACCACCCGGAAATATCACAATGCCATGAGCCATGCGCACAAACGCTTCTAGGCGTTTTTCGATATCCGGCATGATGATGAGCTCATTCACAATTGGGTTAGGCGGCTCAGCAGCAATAATAGAAGGCTCGGTTAAGCCGATATAACGTTGGGCATCGTAACGTTGCTTAGCGTGCCCAATGGCGGCACCTTTCATTGGCCCTTCCATTGCCCCAGGACCACACCCGGTACAGATGTTGAGTTCTCGCAATCCGAGCTCATGACCCACTTCACGCGTGTATTGGTATTCGATTGGATTGATAGAGTGACCACCCCAGCACACCACCAGATTAGGGTCGATGCCCGGATGTAGTGCGCCAGCATTACGCAAAATACCAAAGACTAGGTTGGTAATGTGAGTTGCGTTAGTCAGGTTCAGGCGCTGATTGTCAGCGAGATGCATATTGACGTACACGATGTCTCGCAACACCGAAAAAGGTGTTCCTGAATGCCTGTAATAATGGTGCCATCGACGAATGCATGATCGGGCGGGTTATTGAGTTCCAG
>NZ_AFWJ01000292.1 GCF_000222685.1 Vibrio nigripulchritudo ATCC 27043
ACCGACCATGGGGGGTTGGGGCAAACTGCTGCGACTGTGTCGGGACACTGACCGTCTTCTCGAAATCGACATTGAATTCCAGATGCGGCTGAGCTGCCGTTTTTGATTTGCTTTCCATACTCGTTTTGCCTTTGTATTCGGTAATGAGTTCACTATAGGAACTTCAAATCCGGCTGACGAACCATAAATTCTTAGCTGTCGATAAAGAATTTCTTTATCGGTGTAACGCCTGCTCTTTTAGCCATTCTAGAAACAGCGTGATTTTTTTAGGCGTGTTGTCCGGTTCATTTACCGCGTAATACTTCTGCTTGCACGCGACTTCTGTCCCTTCGAACGGAGCGACCAGTGTGCCAGAATCAAGCATCGACCGAACCAGATGCTTTCTGCCCATAGCCACACCCGAGTGATGCATTGCCGCAAATAGCGCAAGGTCAGAGCGATCAAACGACATACTCGATTGCGAAGAAGAGCTTAAATGAACTTGATTGACACTTGCCCATTCTTCCCATTCACTTCGACCAGAATCGATATCCCACGCCTGATCATCATGGAGCAAGGTCACGCGCTCAAGGTTTTTGGGACTATTAAATAGGTCGTTCTGATCCGCATATTCTGGTGAGCAAACCGGGAATACGGATTCTGAGAGAATATCAGTGCACTGGAGATTACCCGGCTTCTTGTCGTCGAAGTAAATGGCAACATCAATGCCATATCCTTTGAGATGAATGGTTTCATTTCCCGTCAGGATCTTTATCTCAATCGCAGGGTAACGCTGGTTGAAGTCCTTCAGTCTCGGCACTAACCAGCATTGCGCAAAAGACGGTCTGGAATACACTGTGAGCGTGCCAGATATGTCACCCGCCTTGATATCCAGCAGCTCTTGATTGAGTGCAAACAGGGTGTTTCGAACGGATTGATACATTCGCTCTCCCTCTTCTGTCAGGGAGATTTTTCGGCTAACACGATGAAAAAGCGCTATACCCAGCTCATCTTCCAGCTTGGTCATTTTATGGGAAACGGCGCTCGGGGTAACAGACAGCTCTTTTGCCGCTAGAGAGAAAGAACCATGTCTGGCGGCAGCTTCAAACGTATGCAGCTTAGATAGCTGCGTACTGCTCAGAGTCTGTTGCTTGGAAAATCGGTCTTGTTTGGTGTACACATATCGCTCCATGAAGTGCCTATTATTTCATTATGAAGCTAACACAAAATTCGTTGATTGGTTTATCAGCGCACTGGAATGAATGCCTCTGAAGCTTCTTACATCCTACTTCAACGGGAGCAATGCGAAAAATACCGTACTTGAGATCGCCACCAGCCAAAACACAAAGAATGATTTTATCGCTGAGACGTCATTGATGTCAGATACCCAACGATGAAAAGCAAAAACGTAGATGTACATACCATATACACCGATAACAGACATGACCACTTCATAACCACTAAGGGTTTCTCTAACACCCGGTTTTAGCTTAGAAAGATCCTCAACCACAATGGACGGCAAAATACACAGCATCACCAAACCATACGAGTAAAAGGCAGCGCTCATGGTTGCCCAGAAATTCAATGGTCTTTTTTCAAAGAAACACAAGGCGTGGTAAAAAACGAAACAGATAGCGGCAATGATAATAATGGAGAACAGAATCATTAAATCCTGCTCTATAAAACTCAGAGAAGACTGATCTTTTAGCACCAATGAAGGCACGACAAAAAGCAATACAATCGCCTCTGCGAAATAGATGATGGACCGTTTTACGCTTTCTGAAGAACCATCAATATAGTCAGAAAAGTCATGAGGGTGACGGAACATTTGATAGGTCGCGGATATGATGACCAAATATTTGGTCAGAATTGTTCGAAGAATTTCCAGCAGTTGCCGACTGTGATGGGTCTTTTCCATATCGTCTCCATCGATGAAAGTTTTTAGGAAAACGCTCAACAACTTGCGTGTCATCCGTTTAACCTTACCTTCCGCCGACAAAGCAATCCAAGTTCAATCGGTTTCAAATACCTTTCGTTTCATATTTGGGACGTAAATAGTGACGTAATCATGCTCGGTCTGACGACCGAGCATGTTGAGTCAGAAACTCATTTTTTATGATGATTTCTAATTTGGCAGAGGAGTGTACGTCCATGGGTCTTTGGTAAAGAGCCACTTTTGCCAAACATCTTTAATTTCACATCCAGCGATATAAGTTACGCCATACTCATTTGCCCAGTACAATCCTCCTCTTCGCGAACCTAAACAGTACCCCTCGTTAGCACTGGTACGAATATGTTTGTCTTTCGTCCGGAAAAATGTAGCAAAGGCACCGCTACAGTTCGTGTCAAAAAACGTCTCTGTTGAAGATATGTCGTAGTTTAAGCATTTACCCGTTTTATCCTTAATCTGTATTCTTGTGCCTATACCATCAGAACCAAATTGCGAATCTGCTGTAGGATCAATTGCATTTATAACAAGTTCTGCGGAATAGCCTGCTCTATAGGGTTGAGCTAAAGCACAGGCATACATCCACGAATAACCCGCATTTAAGGTAGGGTGCGGCTCGGTAACACTGGTAGGGTGGTCGAAAATACAGACTGGTCCACCCCCCCAAATTTGACCGCCAGGTTCTCCATCCCATGCAAGGATTGCCACATTAGCTTGGGGACCACCATAATTTTGGGTATTTCTTAACCCCAAATTCTCCAACTCATTGATTGTTTTCGTAGGTGCATCAGTTGTAATTACTGAGAAATGTTGACTTTTCTGACCAAAAAGAAACGTTCTGTCGCCTCGTCTGTCGTCGGTGTCACTTACGCCTTCAAAAGTAGCGTACCTTTCAGACAATTGATAACAACATGTGCCGTTACTATCGTAAAACGCTTTGTTTCTGGGGATGTCTTTCGGGATAGGACCAGGACCGTTGTAGTCCGGTATCGCATTGAAATTACCAAGAGCGACTTTTGCATCATGAGCAGTTTGTACCAAGTTACTCAACAAGCCTTTTGGCTGTTTTAGGTTAATTTCAGCCATTTTGTCTCTGGTTATCCAAGCCTGCAATGAGTCAGAAATATTCCACCCTTTGTCCTGAAACTCCTGAAGCATATTGGTAGTGTAGATAGGCATCACCATAGGTTGGACAGCGATGTTATGTTGATTAAGGTCTTGAACAAACTCATTAGGGAAAGGGTACATCGTCGCTTTGATCTTAAATATCGTGATATCCGATGCTTTAATGCCCGCTCCGTAATCTCTTGTATCTTCATCGATCAATTTGGCAATAGCGATGGCACTCTCTTTAGACTTGATATCAAAGACTAATACCGTGCTCATTCGCTGCTCATAATAGTAATCGTAGACTTCTTTTATCGACACCACCTTTTCTGCGGTAACACTGATTCTGTCGGGGCTTAGCAGCTTCAGATTCTTGATGGTTGCCCACGGTAGATCCCCGGATTTAGGGTTGGTGCCTGTATTTTTCTCTGGGATAAACTTTGGACCTCCTAATACTTCATAAGCATTTGTTGTTCTCCCCAGAGTAAAGTCGTGCATCAAAAATGGAACATTGTCTTGTGTTTTCCTTACGTCTAACTCCACCGCTTCGATGCACTTACGGTCAGCGGCTTTTAAGGCAGACAAACTGTTTTCCGGCAGGTTATTCGTTTTGTCTCCGGCCCATAACCCTCGATGAGCAACAACTATCGGTTTATGCGTTGTGCCTACCGTTTCTTTCAAAGCCTGAGTGACCAGTTTTGGGTTGAAACACCCGGCATAAGCGGTGTTAGCCAGACCCAATATCGCAGCAGCAGCTATCCATTTCCATTTACGATCAAGCATGATGACCTCCTAGTATTAATTGAATTGCAATACATGCTCGTTTTTAGAACGCTATTTCAATAACGCTAAAATCAGCCTACTCGGAATGTTTCACCCTTATTGCGCAAAACATCACATTTATAAAATACCAATACTTAAGTTGATATTTATAAAGTTATTAATAGAAATAGCGAGAATTAATTGAGGTTTGTTGCTCCAAAAGGCGCCTGAAAATCAGCTTTCAACTGGAATAGAAATGCAAAATCGACATGCTCGACCTAGCCGAACATGCATTAGATCAGAGCTATATGGATTTGTTTGGTGCTTTTGTAAGGGTCTGAATTTGTTACTTAAGGCAACGATTGGTAGGTTTAATCACTCTGTGTAACGATGAAAACGAGTGATAAAAGAGAAGGCGCGATAAACGCGCCCATGGGTATTCTTCTTTCAAACAAGAGAACAAGAGAATGACTCTATGACTCTGAATCCGGCTTTCTTGCCACGATAAACACAGAATCCTTCTCGGGTTGCCATTCATATTCAATTGAGAACCCGGCATTAAGCAGGATTGTGCACAGTTCATCTTTGGTGAAACGGTTGACGTATGGTGCAAGATTTAAACGTTGCATGGCAGGAATGACGAGTTGCCAAAGCATATTTAACTGTCCAATTAACGCCGTACTGGAAACAAAAATGCCATTGGGTTTGAGCAGCTCATAAACTCGCTTTACCTCGTCTTCCAGATTCTCCATTAAGTGCATCACATTTAAACCCAATACCGCATCGAAGCTTGCTGGCTGAAGACCAGTGCTGGCAAGTGTTCCTTCTTTGAACTCTATATTTTCTACGTCGGCTTGTTGCGCTTTGTCTCTGGCAATTTCCAGCATCGTCTCGGCAATATCTATCGCTAAGATATGATTGACGAAAGGTGCGTGAGTAATCGCGGTTGTCCCCGTACCACAACCGAACTCTAAAACATTCCAGTCTTTGTCGAAGTAGTCTTGCGTAATCGCCAGTTTCTTCTGATAAACCGCTTCATCTCTTACTTTGCGCTTAGCGTATTTAGGGGCACTTTTATTCCAGAAATCTTTTGCATTTTTCATAAACCGTCCTTATCTGGCGCGTGTGCTTGTTTGAATGTACGCGATACCGAGATCTGTTAGTTGAACTGAATTCACACAAACGTGATGAATCATCATTTGTCATTAAGAATCGAAGGCGTTTTAATAACCTCGACGACATGATTCAACAGAGAGTTCAGGGAAAAACCATGATAAATCCCCATCAGTTAATTCAACGTTACCCATTGCTGAAAAAGTTGGTGGATCTGGAAGAGGTATTTTGGGCAAATCCAAAAGCCACAAGCCTAGAGGTAGCTCTGCCATACGTTGGGCTTAACGATAAGGACGTAAAAGCCGCCAGCGACCGATTGGAAAGATTTGCCCCATATTTGGCTGAAGTGTTCCCTGAAACCGCACAGACAGGGGGAATTATTGAATCCGAACTGGTCGCTATCCCTTGTATGCAAAAGGAATTGAGCAATCTGTATGGGATAGAGTTTCCCGGCACTGTTCTGCTGAAGAAAGACAGTCATCTTCCCATTTCAGGTTCCATTAAAGCACGAGGTGGGATTTATGAAGTACTCACTCATGCCGAAAAGCTCGCAACAGAGGCGGGTCTTCTCACTTATCAAGACGACTATCGAGTACTTAATACCGACAAGTTCCGATCATTCTTCAGCCAACACAGCATTGCGGTCGGTTCTACGGGGAATCTTGGGCTATCCATTGGAATCATGAGCGCTAAACTGGGGTTCTCGGTATCAGTGCACATGTCGGCGGACGCCCGTCAGTGGAAAAAAGACAAGCTCAAAAGTCATGGAGTAAACGTTGTTGAATACGCGCAGGACTACGGAGTCGCTGTGGAACAAGGTCGCAAAGAAGCAGAGCAAGATCCCAACTGTTTCTTTATTGATGATGAGAATTCTCAGACTCTGTTTTTGGGCTATTCCGTGGCAGGCGAACGACTTAAAAAACAATTCGAAGAGCAAGGTATCGCAGTCGATGAAAACCACCCACTATTCGTTTATTTACCTTGCGGTGTAGGCGGAGGGCCAGGTGGTGTTGCGTTCGGCTTAAAAATGGCGTTTGGCGATCATGTTCATTGTATATTTGCAGAGCCCACCCATTCACCCTGCATGCTGCTTGGTGTGCACACTGGGCTACATGATAAGGTTGCCGTACAAGATCTGGGGATTGATAACATTACCGCTGCAGACGGATTGGCAGTAGGCAGAGCTTCCGGCTTTGTAGGTAAAGCCATGGAACGCCTTCTGGACGGGTTTTACACCCTTTCTGATGAACATATGTATCGCCTGCTAAAGTTGCTCAACCAATCGGAAAACATTCAACTCGAACCATCCGCTTTGGCAGGGATGGCAGGACCTTCACATGTCATCACAAACCACGAATATCAAAAGCAGATTAGTATTGATGCGAATAAGCTAAAAAACGCAACGCATTTGGTCTGGGCGACTGGTGGCGGCATGGTGCCCAAGGAAGAGATGGCAAAATATTTGAGGAAAGAATAAACGAGCCAGTTGGCTCGTTTAGCGGTGTTCAGATCAAAACTCTATAGAGCCACGGCCTGTTTGCCCATCGCGGGAAACGTTAGTGCTCTTCTCTGCTTTGCCTTTATTTGCCGATTTATGGCTTGCCCGTTTTTTGTTACCAGAAGCTGGCTTTTTGTTTTTTGGGGCTTCGGCTTTGCGGTTGTCCTGTTTTGCTGGTTTGGGTTCAGCTACAGTAACAGGCGCATCGCAAATCACAACGTAGTATTCCTGATTGAACTCAATCAAGTCACCGTCATACAGTTTTCGACGTTTGCGGGTTTCCAGCTCACCATTTACAGCAACATAGCCTTCTGAAATAGCGTACTTTGCTTCACCACCACCGCTGACTGCATTCGCAATCTTTAACACTTTATAGAGCTCTATTGGCTGAGACGCGACCTCTACCCCTAGCGCTTCTACTTCAATTTCTTCACTCATTAATGGTTCTCACTAGACATGACGCGACATTGTAACGATTTTTACCAAGATGTGTGGACATTAGTGGCAACCAGAGCATTTATGCTCCAGCAGTTTCAAAATGTCTTCAGGCTTACTCCACAAGTGAGCTGGGTTTTCTGCGGTAAGTTCTTGCTTGGAACCATAGCCCCACAATACCCCTGCACTCTTCAAACCATTTTTATGAGCAGCGGTTAAGTCTACCGCTCGGTCACCCACCATAAGTGACTTTTCAGAAATGATGCCTTTGGCTTTTAGTGCTTCTAATTGTTGCCACTTCTCGGTGCCGATATCCGCACCATCTACAAAGTCAAAAAGGTCTCGAATACCATGCAGTTCCAAAATTTGACTGGCGTAATCAGCGCGTTTGGATGTGCATAAGCCAATGGAGAATTGTTGTGATTGATGAAGAGTTTTGAGAGCGTGGGTTATACCACTGTAAAGAGAGTTTTCTTTGTATCCGACTTCGGAATAACGTTCGCGATATTTGTCTACTAAGGATTGTATGAGTTTTGGATCGTTTTGTTTGGTGATGTCATAGAAGGTCAGGTCTAGCGGGGGGCCGATGTAGTTTATTAATTGCTGCTCGGGGTAACTGGGGAAGTTGTGTGCTTGCAGCGAATAATTTATGGACCGTATGAAGCCTTGCCGGGGCTCTATGATAGTTCCGTCCAAATCAAAAATTATGGTTTGATAGTCCAATATTCCCTCCTTGCTATCCAAATTGTCATTGCTTGTTACCGCTTCAGTAACGTATAAATGGTAACCAAGTTGTTAAAAAATACCAACAAAAATTAAAAAAAAGTTAGTCGGAATATAAAGAAACTACTAACCCGAAATAAGGTAAGTTAGTAAAAAATAATTTAAGGAAAATCAGATGATAAGTATGGAATTTTTGCTCACTTCGCTCATTGTGGTGTTGATCCCGGGTACGGGCGTGATTTACACAATTTCTGCTGGTTTGTTTCAGGGTAGAAAAGCCAGTATCGCCGCTTCCTTTGGTTGCACGCTAGGGATCATACCTGCGCTGCTGGCTTGTGTACTCGGGCTAAGTGCCATTTTACACACCAGTGCCCTCGCCTTTCAGGTAGTGAAATACATTGGTGTAGCTTACTTGTTGTATCTTGCGTGGGGAATGTGGCGTTCAAGTTCAGAAGGTGAAATGACCTTCGCCAAATCAAACGAAGTCAGCTTCAAAAAAATTGCCATTCAGGGATGCTTAATCAACATCCTGAATCCAAAACTCTCTCTTTTCTTCTTGGCATTCTTGCCTCAGTTTGTCCCGGCTGACAGCAGCTCCACCCTAGGAAGCATGCTTATTCTTGGAAGTGTATTTATGCTGATGACGTTTATTGTATTTATTGGGTACGGGTTGTTGGCCAATACTGTGAGTCAGTACGTTACTCAGTCCAAGCGCGCAATCAGCTATTTGCAGAAAACCTTCGCCGCCAGCTTTGCTGGTCTGGGTGCCAAACTCGCTTTAAGTGATAACTAACCTGAACTCGCGGTAATTTAGAAAGTAAAAGGCTGAGATACCTCAGCCTTTTTCATGCATTTCAATTTCTAACACGGGTAACTGCCGCCCTTCAGGAATCGATGGATAGGTTCCCACCTGATTTGCTCCGTATTTTCGATAGAAGCCTACGGCGTTAGGGTCGGCAACGATAATTACTTTCTTGGCTCCCAGCTCATTAAGCCGAGCAAACAGATCCGCCATAATTTGGTTTCCTAGCCCAAGCCCATGAAACCGAGGCTCAACAAAACATTCTTCCAGCTCGAATACACCATCTGTGGTTTTACTGAACGAATAGACGCAGCAAATCAGCCCGTCCGGCGTCAATCCCTTATACAGCTCTCGTTCACTTAGGTGAGATTCTCGGATGGTCAGACCCTCCCTCCACATAGCAAGCAGCTCCGGTGCATAGCCCCAGGAAGCTTTGGAGTCTTGGATCAATGCATTAACAGCGGGTAGGTCTTTTTTCGTCGCTTTCATAAAAGACAGCGAATGGCTGCGGAATAAGTCATAGGCACTCCAGCCGTAAACTACAATTCGAATGGAAGTTGAATTTGCCACACCAGACCGCGCTCATCGGATAAAAGTTTGGCGCTTCCGGCTAAAGATGAATTAATAATATTGGCTGCGACGGTCGCACTCAAGCCCACATGACCAGCACGCCCGCGTTTTGTGGTATAGAAAGGTCGAATGACTTCAGAAAGTGCTTCCTGCTCCACACCGACCCCATTATCCCAGTAAGTTATAGTGAGATGCTGCCCTGTTTTTTGCCAGGCAAGATGAATATTGCGCTTCTCATCGGTTCCGTTGTAAGCGTGAACCAGTGAATTCTCTATCAGGTTATTGAATACAATACCCAGCAGTTTGGGGTCAGTTTTCAGGGTTTCCTGATCGCCGTCCAGCTTCACCATAATACCGGATTCTGCGAGCTTGCCATGATAGTGGGCAATCACTTTTTCTATCACTTTTATCAGGCTGATTTCTTCAATATCCAGCTCGTTATCTGTCGCTGAAATCGACTTAAACATCTCCATCATGTCCGCAACGCGGTTCAGGTTGTTTAAGTTGAGATCAACACTGTCATGGCAGAATATAATGAAGTCTTTAAGTTTCGCGCTGGTAATCTTTTGCTCCCTGAACTGTTGTTCAAAGCTCAAAATGGTTTCTTTCATGTGTGTGGATGTGAGGATACTGGTTCCAAGAGGGGTGTTAATCTCGTTTGCGACACCGACAACCAAATTGTTAAGAGCAGATGTGAGCTCTTTTTTAAGGAGTTTCTTTTGAGCTTCACGCAGGGAAAGTTGAGTCTTTACCCTCGCCAGAACTTCTTGCGGGCGATACGGCTTCGAAATGTAATCCACGCCACCAGCATCGAGCGCTTCAACTATGCTTTCCACATCGGTAAAAGCACTGACAAAGATCACCGGAATATCGCTGGTGTCTGTGTTCTCTTTCAGGATTTTACACAGCTCAATCCCAGACATTCTCGGCATTTTAATGTCAGATATGATCAAATCCGGTTTCTGCTTCTCAACCAGTTTTAGCGCAATTTGTCCGCTGGTTGCAGCTCGAATTCGATATTCCGGCTGCTGCATTATCAACTGCAACATCCGCAAATTTTCTGCTACATCATCAACAATCAAAAGTTCGTACATATATCCCGCAAAACCTTGGTTTTTTACTCAAGTATAGACGAGGAAATTGAGAGTTATTGAGCCAAATTAAAATTTCTGAAATCAAACAGTTGTCTTCTTGGGTAAAGTGCACATTGTTAACTATGCTAAGTAAAGATGTGTACAAGATGTCTCCTGGTGTCGCCAATGAAAATGAAAACACTGTTTAGCCTACTGTTTTTACTAATGTTTGTAGTGAACATTAGCATCATTTTTGTGGCTAACAGGACGATAGATGTTTTTAGTGAAGAAGAAAAAATACTCTTACAACAGTCAGAACTCATCAAAATGGGGAATGAACTTAAGCAAAGTTCTGATAATTTGACCAAATTTGCTCGCGCCTATGCCGTCACAGGTGACACAAAATGGAAGCAGCTCTTCCAGCGAGTGCTTGACGTGCGAAATGGCAAAGCTCCCCTCCCACCGGGGCATGAATACGATTACTGGGATGTCATCGCTACCGAAAATAACCTTCAGTTTTCGCTCGAACCCGGTTTTGTAGGCGACACCTTCCTTCAACGAATCAATAAAGCGGGTATGTCCGAGACCGAAGTAAACAACCTCGCTTTGGCGCTCGCAACGTCAGATCAACTGGTAAAACTGGAAGAAGAAGCCTTTAAACAAATTGAACTCGCCACTGCGCAAGGCAGGCGCAATGCGCTGGACCTCCTTTACGGACAAACCTACTTTGATGAGAAGTCCAAGATCATGTCTGCTATTGAAACCGCCTATCTTTCCAGTATTGACCGCTTGGCAGTGGAACATAAGAACGCGGCAGACATGGTGGGAACCAGCTCCAATCTGATGCTGCTCGGCGTGTTGATGTTAGGGTTCTTCCTGATGATTTCATTCCTTCTTTTATGGAGCGTTTATATCGCACCTCTGGGAAGAATGCAGAATCAGGTGATTTCTAAGGTGAATGATCAGGATTACGACTTTACCCTAAGCGAAAAAGTGAAAGGTGACTTGGGTGACTTTTCCAGTGCGATTAATTCCCTGCTATTCAACCTGAGAAACGAATTACGAATTGGGCAAACCGTCCAGAATTACAATGACGTGATTCGTGGTAAAGAGCAGTTAGAAGAAGTCATCTCGGCAACCAAGCAATTCTTAAGCACTCATTTTTCTTTCCCGCTAATCACCTTTTACCAGAACAAAAGCGGTGACTTAGTCGCTATCGACAACTTTGGTACTTTGTTCGACCCAACGCCCGATAGCCACACCTTCCCTTATTACTGCTTAGAAAGCGGGGCTCATCTGGTGGTGGAAGCCAAAAAAGAGACGCCGCTAAAACTTGCCATGGGTGACATGACAGTTGAATTATTGGAGCTTCATGCATTTCCAATTCAGGCAAACAATAAACCACTTGGCGTGCTCCAGATTGGTACCGTAAACAAGCTGACAGGTAATAACCTTCGTATTTTGAACGAGCTGGTTGAAAACTTTAGCATCGCGTTCCAGCTTGGTCTGAACATCGAGCAACAAAAAGAAACCGAACAGGAAGTGACACGCCAGCTAGAGCTTAACCAGCACATTATTGATTCCATTCCGAACCCGACGTATTACCGGAATCGCTTAGGCGAATACCTTGGGGTGAACGAGCAATTCTGTGAGTTTATGGAACTCAAAGTGGAAGATGTTCTGGGCAACCACATAGAAGATCTGTTTAACGAAGACATTGTCCATATCCTCAAACGCTACGAGCTGGAATTGCTTCAAGGAACAAAACGTCTGCAGTTTGAAATGGTTTTGACCAATGGGAAAGGTGAAGACAGAAACCTCATTGTTTACGAAGCACCGTTCTACGATCAGAACAATGGCATCATGGGTATTGTCGGAACCTTTATGGATGTCACGGAAACCAAACGTCTGGAGCGTGATCTGATTGAGTCTAAAGAATCTGCCGATAAGCTCAGTAAGATCAAAGGTGATTTCCTTGCCAACATGAGCCATGAAATCCGTACGCCAATGAACGCCATAATGGGGATGACCCACCTTGTTCTGTCTTCGGATCTTGGTGAAAAGCAGCGCGACTATGTTGAGAAAATCGATTACTCCAGTAAGCAACTGCTGGGCATCATTAACGACATTCTCGACTTCTCCAAAGTTGAAGCGGGAAAACTTCAAATTGAAAACACCGATTTCAACCTAGATAAAGTCTTGGATAACCTCGCCAGCGTGTTGTCAGTGAAAGCCGAAAATAAAGGCATCGAACTGATTTTCAATGTCTCACCGAACATTCCTAACCAACTGATTGGTGACCCGCTCAGACTGGGTCAGGTGTTGATCAATCTTGCCGGGAATGCCGTTAAGTTTACCGACACTGGTGAAGTGATCATCAGCGTATCGGAAGAGCTAAGAAATGAAAAAAGCGCGGTGCTCAAATTCTCAGTGGAGGATACGGGCATCGGTATGACGCCAGAACAAATGTCTGGCTTGTTCCAGGCGTTCAGTCAGGGTGATACGTCTACTACCCGTAAATATGGGGGAACGGGTCTCGGGCTGTCTATTTCACAACAACTCATCCAACTGATGGGTGGTGAGATCATGGTCAGCAGCCACTACGGCAGAGGCTCACATTTCTGGTTCGAGCTGGAGCTTGATATTGGAGAAGAGCGACCAACCAAAGAACGTTACTTAATTACTCAGCACAAGCGTGCATTGGTCATAGACGACAACGACACCGCAAGGCTTATTGTCGCCAGTATGTTGTCGGATATGATGTTTGAAGTTGATGTAGCATCCAATGCTAGTGATGCGTTCCACATCCTTGAACAGGCTCAAAAGCAATACGACTTGCTATTGGTCGACTGGCAAATGCCCGAAATGGACGGTGTTCAGACCATCGAACACATTCGTAAGCACGATCTCAGCCCCGGTTCGAAGATGATTCTGATCACCGCATACGGCAATCAGCTCGATTTCAATGACCAGTACGGGCACATTATTGATGGCTTAGTGCTGAAACCCATCAACCCATCGAATCTTCTTGATACCATCGTCGATACGCTTGGCAGTTACATCAGCAAAGAAGAGATCAAAGAAGCAGCTGAATCCCCAGAAGTGGTGCACGACATCTCAGGCACTCGCATTCTGTTAGTGGAAGACAACATCACTAACCAAGAAATTGCATCCACAATTCTTGAAAATGAAGGGGCACAGGTCAGCATCGCTAATCATGGTATAGAGGCGCTGGACATGCTCGATAACCATACCTTCGATGTTGTCCTTATGGACATGCAAATGCCTGTTATGGATGGTCTGACAGCCACAAAAGAGATTCGTAAAATATACGATGACAAGACCTTACCTGTTCTGGCCATGACGGCAAATGCAATGCGTGAAGATGTTGAAAGCTGCATGAATGTGGGTATGAACGCGCACATTGCCAAACCGATACACGTACCGAGCCTGTTGGCAAAAATCAGCGAATTTACGCAAAGCCGAAATGGTAAAGAATCCAATGCGGCTCCATCAAGTTCGGAACGTGCGGGTTCCATCGAGATGAACGGGAACAGCAACAAGGCTGCCAATATAAACGGCGAACATACATTCCCAGAGGTGGAAGGTATTGACCTCGAAGGTGGCTTGAAGCGCCTTTCCGGTAATACGGAAATTTATTTCTCCACGCTTAAGCGATTCTTTAAATCACAGGAATCTGATCTGAAGGAATTGCTCGCGATGATTCAGGATCAGGAACTGGATCAGGCGAAGGACAAACTGCACGCCATCAAAGGAGCCTCTGCCAACCTTTCGGTCGACTATATTCACCAGATGTCGCGATTCATGGAAAAACAGATCAAAGGTGGCGAAACTCCTGCTACTGATGATGTGAAGAAGATGATGGCGTTTGTAGAAATGGTGAATTCCCAAATCAAAGAAACGGAAGAAAAACCTCAGGACAAAATTGCTATCGACAGTAGCTTCCATAAGCTTTTGGAACAGTTAAACACTGCGCTACTGGAAGCCGATACTGAAGCACTGACGATTGTCGAGGAATTGCAGAAATATCAACTGGCGGATTCTTCACCTTTGAATGAAATGAGCGAGCTGCTGGATAATTTCCAGTTTGATCAAGCTGCCGACATGCTGGCAAGGCTCAGACAGTCGATTTAATCTGAAACCGATAAGCTTGGCTCTCTTTAGATAACAAAACACCTTGTGATTTCGACCTCACGGACAAACTAAACCCTCTCGTCTTTCTTCCAATAAAAGACACGAGCATTTATATCTAGGGCAGTAGTAGAAGCTTATGCTACACTCGCCGCCCTTTCTGTTTTCAATGAGATGATCACCATGAGCCTAAAGCAAGAACTTCAAAAGCTTCACAACCGTATAGACAACTGCCAGCGTAAATTAGATGCGGCGAAAGGGCGCGGTGATCAGGCAATGATTTCAAAGTTCGCTGATGAAATAGAAAAATTGAGTAAAAAAGCGAACTCGATGAAGCACAAGCAGCAATACGACATGAACAAAGAGCGTAAAAACTTGCTTAACATGCCATTCTCTCGCGAAATCACCAAAGCTGAACAAGCGGATATGGGGAAACTGAAGAAATCGGTGAAAGGCTTGGTTGTAGTCCATCCAATGACAAAACTGGGTAAGGAACTGAAACTGCAAGCAATGGCTGGTTACGCTCCGAAAAAATTCTAATCTTCGGAGCCTAATTCAAGAGCTATAGTTTAAGCCTCGTCAGGGCGCAAAGTCAGCACTTCATAGCCTGTCTCGGTCACCAAAACAGTATGCTCCCACTGTGAAGAGAGTTTTCTGTCTTTGGTGATCACCGTCCAGCCATCCGATTTCAATTTAGTTCGGTGAGTACCCTGATTCACCATCGGCTCGATGGTAAACGTCATACCGGCTTTCAGTTTCAACCCAGAGCGTTTGCGACCGTAATGCAGTACATGAGGGTCTTCATGCATTTCCCGCCCAATCCCGTGTCCGCAATACTCCCGAACTATGGTATAGCCCATTTCTTCAGCATGACTCTGAATCGCATGCCCTACATCCCCCAGTGTCGCTCCCGGCTTAACCTGTTCAATGCCTTTCCACAAGGCATCGTAGGTTGCTTTGACTAAGCGATGAGCCTGAGGTGATGCCCCCGGCATAACGTACATTTTACTGGAGTCCGCAATAAACCCATTTTTCTCAAGCGTGATGTCAATATTAACGATGTCGCCGTTTTGTAAGATGTCGTTTTCGTTTGGGATACCATGACAGACGACGTGATTAATCGAACTGTTCAGTGCGTATTGATAATCGTATTGCCCGATGCTGGCGGGGCGCGCATCCAACACTTCAAAAATATACTCTTCTACCCACTCATTTATGTCATAAGTAGAGACACCCGGCTCGATTTTGCTATCGAGGTAGGTAAACACCTTTGCTAGCAATCGACCAGACTCGCGCATCCATTCAATTTCCTGCTCCGTCTTAATCGGTACACTACTCATTAATCACGCCTTTAAGTTCAGCAGGTACCTGGTGCATCTGCTCTAAAATCAATTCCTGAAAAGTTTTTGTCGGGTTCAGCTCTGCCAGCCTACCCATCTTTATCCAGAATTCAGCCTGCGCATTAATGGAGCGGTTCATAACACTGCTGGATCTTCGGATCTCTTCGTGCAGTTCGTCACCAATCTTAACAATTCCCATAATCTGCTCTCTTTATACGATTTATATGCGAAATATATATGATTCGTATAAATGTAGCATTAATTCGATAAAAAAGCCGCTTCTTTATGAGGCGGCTTTAATATCCATATCCGGTCAAGATTAACCTTTGATTCAGTTCTTTATCAGGTAGCGTTCGAGAAAGTTGGACACGTCTTCACCACACAGCCCTACTTCAACATCAATACCGGCATCCTGAAGAATTTTAATCCCAGCACCACTGTTACGAGTGTCTGGATCCAGAATAGCGACATACACTTTAGCGGGTCTGACTTTAACAAGTGCTTTGGCACAAGAAGGTGTTCGCCCCTGAAAAGAACAGGGTTCAAGCGTGACGTAAGCTACCAGCCCATCATACGATCCTTTGTATCTGGCAATTGCTCCAGCCTCTGCATGGTGATTCCCCGGAGGTTGAGAGAAACCTTCGCTTACTATTTCCCCATCTTTCACAAACACACAGCCCACTGGGGGGTTAGGTCGGCAGCCTGGAAGCGCCTGTTTGGAAAGCTCAAGCGCTTTTCTCATGTAGCGCTCGTGAACAGAACCATCGGTCATAAGCTTCGCCCCATCTTGTAGTACTCCACTCCAGACTTATAGAAAGCATCACCCTCGGCAGACATGCCAAACTTGGTGTAGAAATCCATGGCAGATTCACGAGCATCGCACCAGAAATATTCAATGCCCTGCTCAGGTAACTGGGTGAGCACATATTCAATGACAGCGCTGCCATACCCCTGATGACGATGTTCAATTAAAGTGGCGAACTTTCGCAGCCTTGCAGACTTTGCCACCGCATCAATAAAAATGGACGCCACACAAACAATATTGCCATCGACTTCCACACCGTAGTGCAGCGCATCTTCATCGCCCGGTACATGACAAAAGTCTGGTGGCATATCTGGCCAAAGTACCTCATGTCGCACAGGGATGGTCTGTTGCCACCCCAGCTTAACTATTTTCATTTCTGCCCCTACATTCCATGTTTTTGCTAACTATAGCGTGAACGAGAGGCAATTCAATGTCTTATACTCAAGCTACGCTTTAGCGTCTGCTGGTTTTGGTTCTTCGTTTGCTGGTTTGGCTGGCTGCTTCTTCCGGGAAAGTGCAATACACGCCACTACGATAGTGGCTCCACCCAGCGTGGTCATCCAGTCCGGAATTTCGTGCCAGAAGATAACACCCCAAAGCACGTTGAACACAAGACCGATATAACGTGTTACCGCGACTACCGCTGCGTTTTCATGGGTAAACGCCTTGGTCAGGAAAATCTGTCCAATCAAAGAAACCACACCAATGGCGATCAGGTAAACCCAGGCAATACCTTGTGGAATGACAAACTCATCTTTCATCAAGTAACCCGACACCAGCATAGCGGTGAAAAGGAAGTAGAACACAATCTCGTAGGTGTGATGCTTTTTGCTCAGATGACGAATAGTGATGGAGGCACCCGCCGCAAACAACGCACTCGCTACACCCGCAAGAGCGTAGATGTTAAACGAATCGAAGTTGAACGGATTCACGACTAACGCTACCCCGACTAGCACGGTAGGCAACAGAAACGCCGCTTTTTTGGGGAGTTTCTCTCCCAGAACCAGGCTGGACAGCAATATCACGAAAAACGGAGACAAGTACGCCAGAATTGCCGCATCCGCCAACGGAATGTGCGCAATGGTGTAGACGAATGCCAGAAGATAGAAAGCTCCAAACAGACCGCGAAGCACCAGTAGCGGAACCCCAGAGGTTGAGAACCGGACGTTTGCCTGCCACATCAGACCCAGAATCAGCACTGTACCAATGATACTTCGGAAGAAGACAATTTCAGAGCTTGGGATGGTTAAACTGGCCGCTTTAATAAGTGCGTTCATCACACTAAAAATAAACGCAGAAAATATGGCTAACGCCACACCTTTATTCATTATGGTTTCCTCAAAAGATCGGTCGATCGTCTCACCCAGTGAAGGCAGTTGCTCGCCTGAGTGTGAAATTCTTCAATTAAATGGTTAGGAAGGTCATGTTCGCTCAACCAGGACTCAAATATGCCAAGCACACGATTCACTGTCGGGAGCTCAATTCCCTGCTCGTCCGCCAGTGCTTTAAACCAGTACAGAGTCTGTAAGTCCTCTTTGGGCACACGAGGCAGATGTAACTTTCCATTCTCTACTTTGCCTTTCGCGTAAGGCACCGCAGAGAAATCGAAGTAGCGACCATTTGCATCTGGCGTAGAAAACGGGTCGATCAGAATCGCGCTGTATCGGACATAAATCAGGTATTCCTGCTCAATGGCACTAAGAGACATGAACTGATCAATTTGATCACGACGAATGGTTTCCGGGTGCACGGGATAGTTGTCGTCATTCAGAAACTGGAGCAAGTTAAACGGTGTTCCGTCAAAGTGCTGCGTTAATGTCGAAATATCCCGCCACAGCTCAACCAGAGTATGGATGGTTTCAGTCGTAACTGGTCCTTCTGGGAACAGCTTGTACATGTACTTGATATCTCCCGAATCACTCAGAATGTGATTGAGAGAGAAAGGAGTAATGAAAAACGCGGGGTGAACGTAAGAAGTGATGTTTCTCCCCTCTACGCTATACCCATTGTCTAGCTCAACCACTTTGACACCCACTTTCGCTAACGTTTGAGCCAACAAATTCAGCACCGCACATCCACTTTGGCTCGAATAAGCGCTGGAATAAGCATAAATGCGTTTTTTCGCTGCTTTGGTTGTCACACTGACGCCTGCTTCACCGGCACTGAATTTGGTTGCTGCAAAGTAGTTGGAGAACACCAGCACATTCGGCGCTAAATCCAGTTCAGCAAAAAAGCCTTTCACCAGCTTGTGACCACCAAACAAGGAGGAAATCAGCACCACTTGTTTTACAGAACCCAGACACGATTTGGGTAACGCCGCCAGTACGTCGGAATAGGCATGAGACGGTGTCGCGAGAACCAAGGTATCCCACTGCCCGTCCGTTGCGGGTAAATCCGCAAAAGCCACATCGAACTTTACTTGTCCCGCAAGTGGTTCTAAAGAAGGTTTTGCGGCAATCACCTGCGCCGAACCTTCACTGTTCAGGCATTCAAACATTGGCTGCCATCGCTTTGAAGAGCGGTTGACGATACCAAGTTGTTCGCACTGATTCTTGATGATTCTGGCGGTCTGAAATGCTGCCGGACCAGCACCAGCAATGAGTACTCTGCCTAATGATGCTGCCATTACGTTCTCCCCATCAACACGGTGTCATACACCGCGGCTTTGTTGTGAATCAACTGCGTATCCCAGCCTTCCATCAGGTTAGGGTTGAATGGGTAATTGAACGCGGATTTCAAACCATTACCAAATCGCACCAGTACACGGTGAGAACAATCAAGGTAAGGTTTAAGTTGGTTGAGCAGTTCCCATTTATGTTCCACCAAAGAAGCCACCACAACATGAGTCGGGCGAAAAGATTCAAATTCAGTGATCAAGTCCTGACACCCAAAGGTGGTAGACAGATGAGACGAATCTAACTGGTTTGCCAACGCGACCGCCTGCTCGTCAATGTCGATACCATGAACCACGGCACCCGTCAGTTGAGAGATAGTAAACGCTGAAAGCGGGTAAGAGCCTGAACCGATAAACAACACTCGGGAGTGGTTTTCAATTCCCGCACTTCGCAGTTCAATTTGGGCGTTTTCGGAAAGCTGACATAAGTACTCACTGACGCTGAGCTGATGCTCTCTGGCGCATTGAGACTGGTGCTTTTCCAGCATACACAGCGCTTTTACCGCCGTTTCACGCAGCCGTTTGACCTGACGATCGTGCTCGGGGTTAAACCCAAGTTCATCACTGATGGTCTGCTGCTTTTCCTGCAGAATCCAGGAGCAGAGCTCGTCCAGTTTTTCCTGCAAAAGCGTAAAACACTCGCAACTTTCAATGCTGTAATTGGTTAATGTATGAATTTGAGATTCAAAGGTAGATATGGCAACTAATAATTGATAGTGCCTGCTAGTCATTGTCATAGTAAATCCTGATAATGCTTACTCAGTTTCGAGAGCTCGAACTGGGGTTACGTGAGTGTGCCCATGTATGCAACAACCTACGTCCACATGTACCTGATATATCTGGCTGAGTTTTTCAGAATCGAGCACGTCGTCTGGCTTACCGCTGTGTTGCACCACGCCATCATCCAGTAACAGAAGATGGTCGCAGTAGCGAGCAGCAAGAGACAGATCGTGCAGCACTGCAATGGTGATGGTGTTTTTTGCTCGGGTATATTGACGAGCAAGGTCTAAAACCTGAACCTGATGCTTGAGGTCCAGGGCACTGGTTGGTTCATCCAGCAACAATACGTCTGGCTCAGAAACCAGCGCTTGTGCCAGCGATACAAGCTGTTGCTGACCGCCACTCAGCTGAGAAAACTGTCTTGTCGCAAGATGAATCAGACCTAAATCATTAAGAATGGCTTCCGCTTTTTGTTCCTGCTCAGAGGTAATGTTCCAGCTCAGTTGATGAACTAAGCCCAGTAACACCACTTCTATCACAGTTAATTGACTGGAAGACTTATTGAGTTGGCAGAGATATGAGAAAGACTTGGGTGGTATCGCCTGCCCGTCTCTGCCGCGTGAACTTACCTTACCCTTGTAAGGCATGATGCCCATAATGGCTTTGAGTAATGTGGTTTTACCTGCGCCATTCGGGCCTAAAATGGCGGAAAACTCTCCGCCACAAAAGCTTGCTTCTACCTTCTTCAAAACAGGCTTTCGCCCAACTGTTACCGCAAGATTTTCTATTGAAAGCGACTTCATTAGCTAAACCTCCTGCTTACCAGCAAATAAAGAAGAAACGGTACGCCCACCAAAGAGGTGACAATACCAATTGGGATGATGGTGCCCGGCACAATCAACTTGGCAACAAGGGACGAAGCACATAGAAGTAGTGCCCCCATCAAGGTTGCCAGTGGCAAATAGAAACGTTGATCTTCACCCACCAGCATTCTGGCTAAGTGAGGGGCAACCAGACCAATAAATCCTATGGTTCCGACAAACGAAACCGCACCCGCTGTTAGCAATGAACACAGCAGGAACATTTGTAATCTGAGTCTGCTGGTATTAATCCCAAGAGCCTGTGCGCGCTCTTCACCTGAAGACAGAGCCGTCAGCGCCCACACCTTAGGCAAGGCAAACGCAAGACCGAAAAGCAATATGGAACCGGAAACAAAGAAGGACAACCAGCTTGCTTTAAGCAGGCTACCGAACAGCCAGAATACAATCTGCTGTAACACTTCTGGGGAAGCCAGATACTGAACCAGAGACTGCAACGCCTGGAAAAAGAACAGAACAACGATACCAGCAAGTATCAGTACTTTGGCATCCATGTTTCTGCTTCGACCTATCATGTAGATCGCCATGCTCGCGAGTCCAGAGGTGACAAACGCAGCAAATGGTACGCCTAACCAATGAAGACCAAAGACAGAAAAGCCTGACAGTAATGCCAGTGCAGCACCGAATCCGGCTGCGGCAGAAACACCAAGGGTATAGGGACTTGCTAGCGGGTTGGCAAGTAAGGTCTGCATCAGACCACCAGCCAGACCAAGAGATGCACCAACAACAATACAGGTGAGAGTAACTGGCAGCCGAAGCTGCCAGACAATGGTCGTTGATAAGCTGTCACCAGACGGTCCGCCTAAGAGCGCCTCAACAACTTGATCCACACCTAGCCACGATGAGCCAGTACCAATATCGAATAAAACGGAAACGCCCACCGCCAGCAATGTCGCCAGCAGAACTTTGATCCGCCGCTTTTGCATTCGCTGATAGATGCCGCTGCCTGAACTAAGATCAGACGGCAACGACGCTTTGACCGCTTCGCTCATGACTTAGCCTTCCACCTGAATCATGAAAGTACCTTTAAGCGCTTGCGGCATGTAGTTGTTAAAGAAGTTCTGGTGCGACTTCTTAGGGTCAACGTCTTTAAATGCTTCTGGGTAGATAGATTTCGCTAGGTATTGCAGGAATACGTGATCGTAAATTGTACGAGTACCTGAGTGATACATGCCGTAAACGTCGCCGTTCTTAACCGCTGTCAGTTGTTTCCAGCCAGCACGGTTCAGGTATGGACGGTATCTTGCCTGCGCTTCTTCCATTGTGGTACCAAAACCAAGCAATGCACTGTCGCTGTGCTTCGCCCAGTGAGCGCCGGATACAAAGATGACTTCTGGATCTTTGCTTAGTACGTATTCAGGAGTCAGGTGAGCAGAACCTTTGAATTTGCCGTTTGCGATGTTATCCGCACCCGCCATGTTCAGGATGTTACCCCACATCGCGTTAGAGTAAGACTTGCCAAACTCATTTGGACCACCTGTACCGATTTCAACATACACGCGGCGTGCATCGTGGTTTTTCAGGTACTTTGCAACGCGTTGTTTTACGTCGTTAACTGTATTTTCGTATTCTGTCGCAATCGCTTCAGCACGCTTTTCTGTGCCCATCACTTTACCGATAACACGAGCGCTGGTTACGTGCTTTTCAAGCGTTTGAGCATTGAAGTCCACAACAACCACTTTGATTCCGCTTTTTTCAAGGATCTCGACTTTTTCACCTAGAGACTTGTATTGCCATGCCGCAACCAGTGCCACATCCGGCTTAGTTGACAGCAGTTTTTCGAAATCAAATGTGCCTGTGTAAATAGAACCAGAATCAACGATAGTTTCTAGTTCAGGAATGATTTTGCTGTAAGTTTCCCACTGAGACTGGCGGTAATCTTTCCAAGAGTGACGAGGGAAAATAGATACCTTTTTGTATGCATCTGGTCCGGCAATCGCCAGATAATCTTCAAAATAAAAACCTAGGAAAATGCTTTCTGCTGGTTTTTCTAAATGTATGTCCCTACCGATTACGTCCTTGAAATGAATGTCAGCAAAAGCGCTCGTAACACTGCCTAAAGCCAAAGCAGCTACACCAAGTGCTTTCAAAAAACGTCCTTTCATTAACCTATCTCCAACTGTGTTTATTAATTAAAGTGTTATTGTATAACATCACAACGGCACGCAAGGTAATGGAATTGAGAACAATTATCAATAGCTAAAAGCATGAAATTTCACCGTCATTTGTACGGTCTCTCTCTAGGATAAAATAGCGTCGAGGATACGGTTATGAAGCTTTCTACACTAGGGACAGTGCTGCTAATTGGGTGGTTTACCTTGATTATTCAGGCAAATGCATACTCACTCAATGGATTTGAGCTCTCTGATGCCACCATTGAAACCAGCGAAATTTTGCACGGTGGACCACCGCGAGACGGCATTCCATCGATCGATGAACCAAATTTCATTGCTGCGAGCAAGGTCGACTATTTGCAAAATGATGACATAGTGCTTGGAGTGGAAATCGATGGCGTTGCTCGCGCTTATCCCACCCGAATTTTGGTGTGGCATGAGATAGTAAACGACCAAATTAAAGGAACACCGTTTGCAGTGACCTACTGCCCACTTTGCGGCACCGGAATGGTCTTTGATGCTAGGGTAAATGGCAAAGCCCGAAGCTTTGGCGTGTCTGGGTTACTCTATAGAAGCGACGTTTTAATGTACGATCGTGAAACTGACTCTTTGTGGACACAGCTAGGGTTAACGTCCGTTAGCGGCAAAGAAGCAGGCTCACGCCTTAAGTGGATGCCGTCGCAGCACATGACCTGGAAAGCGTGGAAGGAAAGAAACCCAAATGGCGAAGTCCTCTCTCTGGATACCGGATTCCACCGAGATTATTTTGGTCAGGCATACGCCCGTTATTTCGCGTCTGACACTCCGATGTTTCCTGTCCCTAATACTCGCGATGAACTGTCTCAGAAAGAATGGGTTGTTGGCGTGATTGTGGATGGGAAAGCCAAAGCCTATCCAATATCAGAATTAGAGAATAACCCGGAATTTAGCGACACCTTAGGCGGCAAAAAACTTGAGGTGCGCTATCAGAAGAATGCCCGCCACCCTGTCGTGAAAGACAGTAATGGAAACCTGATTCCATCGGTGATGGTGTTCTGGTTCGCTTGGCAGGCGTTCTATCCGGAAACCGAGCTTTACCAGAATTAGAACAAAGTGCGGAGGCAACATTGCCTCCGCTATACTCTTTCGTCTTTTGTTCTTTTACTCTTTTATTGCGACAATGCTGATTGCTCCAAGGTGCTGTCGATGCTTACGAAATACCTTTCGCATCCCAATCACCCTTTTACGTGCCTCCTTATCCAGAATTAAGTTTTTAAGCACCCTCAAGAACCCCAACACCCCTTCATCGTCGATCATTCTCTTAGGTTCCAGCAAGTGCATAGGGGCGAGGTGTGTAGCCTGAATTTTAAATCCATGAGAGTGCAAATGCTCAGCCCACTCTTCGGGGGTAATGGGTTTTGCTGGTGCCTGAATTGCCTGAGCGATGTCTCGTTGAATTTCACGCTTCAGATCTTCATCAATTTCATTTGGCACTAAGCAGAGCTCGTGTATTCCGTAACGACCATTACTTTCCAAAACGCGAGCCGCCTCTCCAATGATGTCTGCCTTTCTCGGCTCAGGCTGCATCGTCAGCATGGCTTCACCATACACAATGGAAGCCGAGTTCTGATCCAGATCGGTCGACTGCGCGTTTCCGACCAGACATTGTTGGTTGGGTGAAACCAGATAACGCCGTACCAGTTCAGCCGCCTGTTCGTTCTGTTCAATTGCCGTATAAGACGCTGGATTCCGAGACAAACACAACCTGGCGGTAAAGCCCAATCCGGGCGCAAATTCCACCACAGAATCTGACGATCGTATGCTGAGCGAGTCGATCATCTTCTCGGTCAGCGCTTTGCCTCCGGGTCTCAATACTTTCTTTCCTAAGCGCGCTAACACCCAGTGACCGGGCATTTTATCGACGGATCTTTCCTCGCCCGGCATAACAGTTCTTTCGGTCATTTGGCGCTCCTAGGTAAAAACTATGATAGAAAGTAGGAATAACAAAAAAGAGATGATGGCGATCCAGCGAAATGGTGCACTGATACTTTCCATGTAGCCCGCCCCTTCTTTTGATAATGATTGTTATTTACAATCTATAATGAGCGACTTTGATCTGCGCTTGACGATCATCAATCTGAGGTAACCAAAATGCCCGACACCATTCTTTCTCTGCTGGATAGCGAGAAAAAATCCGACCTGCTCAACTGCCGAAAAGAAAAAACTTACTCAGCGGGTGCTGTGCTGTTTGAACGGGGTGATCAGGCAAAACACATGTTTCGGGTGGAAAAAGGCAAAGTTTCGCTGTTTCGATTGATGCCAAATGGCGATGAAAAGCTTTTTAAAGTTTTTATGTCGGGTGGATGGATTGCAGAAATGGCCATGTTTATGAATCCGCGCCAGTACCCGATGAGCGCGCGGGTAGATCAGGACACCACTTTATCGCTGTTTCATCATAAAGACGTGGCAAGAGTGTTCACCAGCGAACCCGAAATTTCGCTCAAAACGATGCATTTTATGAGCAACAAGATACACGAACTGATGAACACCGTTGATATCCTCACGCAAGTAAGTGCGCCGCAAAGATTGATCATGAAACTCGCCGAGGTATATCGAAAAGAAGCGGCGAAGTACGAAGGAAAAATCCCCTTACCTGCTTCTAAAAAGCTGATGGCAACTCAATTGGGAATGACACCAGAAACCCTGTCGCGCACACTCACCAAACTCAAGGATGAGGGGTACATCAGAGAGACGGGGCATTGGATAGAAATCGAAGATATTCCTACCCTTTGTGAACACGTTGATCTTTCTCCGGACATCTTTTCGATATCTTCGGAATTGAGTGAAAAACCGGGAGCTTAGCTCTCCATGGTCATCATCAGAAAACCACAGAATGCCGCGTTGTTAGGGGAAAGATCCTGACTGACGTGTTTACGCATTTCTAAAATCTGCCTGCGATATTCTTGGTAGAAATCCCAAGTAGGTGCAGGTTTGTATTCCAGCCCTTTCAGCTCAAAAAACTTAATCACACCCTTGGCAGTGGTGGGTTTTACAAACACCTCATCCAGCGGTGCATAGTAGTTAGGCAAGATGGTGACCAGCGACCATTTGGCAAGCTTTACAGGTCTGAGCAAGTCCAGCATGGTGTTAAAACCATACTCCTGATCGCCATGAAGTATGTCTTTCAGGGAGTAAGCTAAAGCCTCTCGTTCCTGATGAGTCATGGCTTTGACGTAATCCCGGAACTTTGGTTTTTCAAACATTGAAACCATGGAAGAGCGGCTGACCATTTTGGTCATCATTTCCGCAGTGCCCTGAGCATCCGTAAATTTTTCCTCGCTGAATGCCTCCTGCGCCTGCGCGATCATCTGATCCATTTTGTGCTTTTTGCCAATCTCGATCATTTCTGGGCTGTTAAACCCACCCGGCACACGAATCAAAAAGTCTTTCTCTGCCGCCTTAAGCCTGTCAATGTTCATGCATTCCCTCGCTGAGTTTTCATCGTTTTTCTAAATTACCAGTAATTTTCGTAGCTGAAATGTCCAGGTTTGCGACGTAAGTGTTTTTCAAATCCCAATTTTTTTAGCGCTTCTGATGTGTCTTTCACCATAGCTGGGTTGCCACACAGGTAAAAAAAGCTCTTACTGGAATCCAAATCTAAATTGGTCGCCTGCAATAACTCCCCGTTCAATAACAACTTTGGAATTCTCCCTCTCAAGGCTTGAGGGTTATCTTCTCGGGACACCACGGGAACATACATAAACTTGCCACCCAGATCGTGGTGGACCTTTGCAATCTTATCCTGATAAATCAGTTCCTGACTGGCGCGAACTGCATGAACCAGCACCACCTTTTCGTATTTATCAAACTCTTCTTTATCTTCCAGCATCGCAAGAAATGGACCCACCGCTGTGCCCGTCGATAAGAACCAAAGCTCTTTCGCGTACTCGGGGATCTCGCTCATTATCATAAAACCGGAAGGTCGTTTATCGACATAAACTGAGTCGCCGACCTGCAATTCAAAGAGCTTTGGAGAAAGCTGACCTTCGGAATCTGAGATGATAAGAAATTCAAGAAAATCGGGACCTTGAGTTTGATTCGGTGAGTTCACCATTGAATATGCCCGGCGCACCCAGTCTTCGTTATCGATCTTTAATCCAAGTTTAGTGAACTGACCTGCCACATAAGATTCGATACTCGCCTGCACCTGAATCGTGAACATATTGTCTGTCCAATCAACACGTTGAGTAACTATTCCTTCTGTTAATCCGTGCGGAACATCTTGCATTCACACCTCCCAGTCTGGTGTTTATCTACTGACCACAAAAGCGACTTTTCGCCGATTGCGGTTACCTTAGGTTTACCTGCACCACATACAAAACGCAAGTACGTTTTTTAACCAGCTCCTATACTTACTAAAAAAACAAAGAACCCGGAACACACGTTATGT
>NZ_AFWJ01000291.1 GCF_000222685.1 Vibrio nigripulchritudo ATCC 27043
CCTGTTTTAGCAGGTAGCGGTGTGCCATCCACCGAATAGACATAGGGTAGTTACCCAACATAGTCTGGTGGGTCAGCAGTGAGTACACCAATACCAGAATAGGCATGGCAACGATCAACAGAAAACCAAACCACATCAGCGTGTCTTTGTTTTCCTGCCAGAACGTTTCTGGATCGCTTTGACCGAGTAAGTCAACTAACTCGCCCATAAAGCCAAACAGAGAAACTTCGATAATGGCAACAATGGTCGCGAAAATCGCCATGATAACGAGTGGGATTTCATACCCTCTCGTGTAGTACCTACAAAAAGCGAATATACCTTTTGGGGGCTGTTCGGGCTCATCCTTTGGAAAAGCTGTGGTAAAGCTTTCGAACAGTTTGAACATAGATCCTTCCTAATAGAAAACCACTCGCCGCATAAGACGCAGGGAGTCGCGCAACTGAAAAAATACTTTTAGTTTGTTTAAGTGAAATTAATAAAGAGGAGAGGAGCTCTTCATGTATTTCTGGCTACTGGAATAAGCAACGACAAGATAAGAGATTGAAGTAGCTCAGAAATATTCTTGATTTCTCGTACACACCACAAGAAATCATGAGGGGCACACTTTACACCAATACTTTCACAATGTAATCAACTAAATGCACCGTATAGAGTGTTTTTTGAGCTTCTTTCTTCTAACTGCTAGCTGACGTCTCACATCTGTCGGTACTCTATTTCAATGCAATTTATCAGCATAAACATACATTAGTTAAAAACTTATTAATTTGATGCAGCCACCAGAATAATCAGAGAAATGTATTGGTAAAAGCAAGGTATTCAGAATATTCAAGAAGGTTATGACTATTCATTTATGATGTGAGGCTGTACTTTGTAGTCTCTGATTTACAGCTAAATTTTTGGTTAATTAATGAATTTGCAGTGTTTTGGTCAAGTTTGTCGACTAAACTTAAGAGAATTCAGTGAAAAAGCACTTAACATAGTGTTTACAATTCAAATATGTTCCATCCAAAGTTGTCAGGGAAAACATGTTTAATTCACCAAATCATAATGTCGATGCCCTCCTGTGTAGCGAGCAGGGTGTTCAAAATGCAAACTGTGTTGTTATGGTTCCGCCAAAGGAATTTGCATTCAACGCCGAAACTGCCCAGGACAATGAGTTCCAGCATTCTGTCAATGAATCTACTGAGGTTATCAGAGAAAAGGCAATGGCAGAGTTTCACAATATGGTGAAGACGTTAAGACAAAATGGTATTCAGGTGGTTGAGTTTGATTACCCTGAAGGTCAGACCGAAACGCCAGATGCTGTATTTCCCAACAATTGGTTCAGTACAACTGGTAATGGTGAATTCTTCACTTTCCCAATGGCATGTGAAAACCGCCGACAGGAAGTTCGCTCCAATGCGTTAATCGAAGCCTTAGAGCAGTCTGGCAGGCAGGTCCATTCCACGAACGAAAGCCTACTTAAGTACACAGATAAACATGCTTACTTAGAAAGCACTGGTGTTATGGTGAAAGACCATATAAACCGAACCTTGTATGCCGCTTTATCCCAACGCTGTGATCGAGAAGTTTTGGAAGACTATGCAGAACAGATAGGTTACGACAGGGTGATTAGCTTTCAGACCGCTTTGCCAGAAACAGGGCACCCTATCTATCACACCAACGTCATGATGGCGATTGGCGAGTCGTTTAGCGTCATTTGTGATGAAGTTATCCCTGAATACGAGCGCCGCTTCGTGATGAAGTCGCTAGCGAAAGATCGTCAGGTGATCAGCATCAGTATTGAGCAGATGAACCAGTTTTGCGGAAACATTCTTGAGCTACAGTCGGTGAATGGCGATAAGCTGATTGCTATGTCTTTGTCTGCGTACAATGCATTCAGCGACACACAACGTACCCAGCTATCTCAGCACGGCAAACTGCTTCCTTTCGATGTTTCTACTATTGAGACCATAGGTGGCGGCAGCGTTCGCTGTATGCTTGGCGAAGTCTTTCTGCCACCACGAGTTGCTACACTCTAGGGTCAACAGACCCTAAGCAGCCTTCATAATAACCTGGTTTTTCCCCGTGTCTTTAGCGCGGTACAGTGCGAGATCAGCCCTCTCAATTGACGAGTGTTGATCTTGTTCTGCTTTGGTCAAACCAATACTTACCGTTACTTTCAGTTCAATGTCGTTGTAACGGTAATCCGTGTTCTCTATTTCATCCCTTAAATGTTCCAGCCTTTCGAACGCTTCCTGACTGGTTAATGCATCAAACAGAATGCAGAATTCCTCCCCTCCGTAGCGGGCAACACTGATGCCTCTGGGAGCAGAAAACAGGGACCGCATCGTATTGGCAACTTCAATAATGACGTGATCGCCACACTGATGGCCATAGGTGTCATTGATGGATTTGAAGTTATCAATATCGACAAAGGCCAGATAGCGGTTTGGAGAATCCACAGTCGTACTCAGGTGTCGATACAACTGAGGTTTGTTGTCCAGATTGGTCATGCCATCTTTGTTTTTGAGCTTGTGATTCAGCATAAGATTAGAAAGCGACACTTGGGTAAAATCTCGCACCAAAAGAATCAACGTTCGGTAGGTTGGCAAACTGCAACACAGATAGATAACTCCTGTGAGTTCCCCTTGGTTGATCAATGGAATGGTGTAGTGCCTAGAATCGATTTTCAGGCTTTGCGCCAGTTCATCGCCATACTTTGCGGTTTTATAGCTCAAATTCGTCTGGTTGCCTAAGCGACTGGCAAGTGACTCACTTTGCAGCATGACTTTAAGATTGCCATGGTAGTCAATGGAAGAAAATGCATGAGTATCGGAGTCATACAGGCATAACTGGACACCATTGTGACTGAAAAACCGCTTGAAGATGTTCTTCATCTGGGTTTTAAACTCCAGCAGGTCGGAAGCCCGATTCAGCTTGGCAAGGTCCTGATTAAGCTGGAAAGTGATGTAGTTAACCGCAACCGTCAGAAATAACAGGGAAGAAAAAACAATCGCGGTCAGGCTGATTTGATAGGAGCTGGCCAGAATGTCTGCTCGACCCGTTCCGGATACAAACACCCAGTCAAGATCGTTATCTGCATCGAACACCGATATTTTATTGTCTCCTTTGTAGTAATACTCAATCTTTCCGTACCGCACGCCACTGTCTACCCGATCTTCAATGCCTGCACCATAGCTGATGGAGCGAGTACCTACACGCTTAGGATCGGGATGAAAAACCAGTCGTTTCTCAGAAGCATCTACAACAAACACGTACCCATCTTCTAGAGTTTTTAAGTCTTTGAAATGTTGAGTGGTATAGAGAAGATCAAACTCAATCCAGACGTTAAACAGTAACTTAGGATTGGAATGTTTGACGGCAAACACCCAGTGACCAGGTTCTTTTTCGTAAATAGAAGATACGTAGAATTCGTCACCATAATCGTGAAGCTTTCTCCATGTGAGTGTTTTGGCTGAGCTGTTTGTTAAAGAAGTGCCGTGATAGGAACGATACTGATCTTTCGATTCAGAATGCAGGACAATATCTGAGTAAATAGGCGTTTCCAGCAATATTTGCCGAACGATGTTTTGGTATTCGCGAAAACCCTTTTCCAGCCAAGTTTGTTCAAGAATATAGAACTTGCTGACAGTTGATTCCAAATGAGCCTGAATCAACGAGCTTGCCGTACGAATGTTGGCCTGTGACTGTCGATAAGCCAGTGCCTCTGTTTTTTGCAGTTCTAAATAAGCCAAATAGAACATGCCCGCTATCAAAAATACGATAAACGGACGTATGAATCTGATTAGAAATTTTGGTAAAGCCATAGACGTTTTTTTATTAAAATTTGGGCATAGATCCCATTTTTATTTTCGTCATATTAGACCTAAATTCATGGTGCTTCAATGCAAATTAGTGCACTGCAAACAGAAATTAACAAATCTGTACAAGAAATGAGTTGAGCTAATTTATAAATGTTAATGTGATGTATATCTAAGTTTTAAATTGGAGGCAGAAAGCCTCCAATATTGTTAATTGTGCAAAATCATAAGCGACATGGGGGTAACTAATTGTTCGCCAGAGACCTCTTCGTCGGCTTTATGGTTTAACGACGTATCGCAGATAATTTGCCAGTGTTGATTCTGGGAGTCTGGCAACTTATATCTGGCAGGTACACTGGACTGATTGATCAGGTACAAGAGTTCGTTACCGGTTTCGCCAATGCCAAGGTGGAGGGCAATCGCACTCACCACATTCCAGTCATCGTGTGACATTACCTCTCCATCGGTACGTAGCCAGGAGACGCGATTATCGTTTCGCGTATCACCGCTGAAAGCCCGAACGAAAGGCATCATGTATTTTCTTCTTCCCTCAATGACGGTTGCCAGCCAGTCTTTGAAGTGTTTTTGGTTTTCCGTGAGGTTCCAGTTTAACCAGCTCAGTTCATTGTCCTGACAGTACGCGTTGTTGTTACCGTCTTGTGAATGGGAGAGTACGTCTGCCGTTAAAATATGCGGTATGCCAAAACTGAATAGCAAACTCGCCATAAAATTGCGTTTTTGCTTTTCGCGCATCGCTTTGATGAGCATATTGTTCGTTTCGCCCTCAACTCCGTAATTGGCGCTTCGGTTATCTCCATGTCCATCACGGTTACTTTCACCGTTTTTCAGATTGTTTTTGTGTTTATAAGACACCAAATCCTGAAGGGTAAAACCGTCGTGATAGGTCACGTAGTTGATGGTGAGCTTTTCAGGCCAGCGACTGGCTGAGTAAATGTCTCTGGAGCCCATTAAACGTGTAGCAAACTCTTTGAGGTAGCCTTGATCTCCTCGCCAGAAACTCCGGCTAATGTCTCGGAATTTGTCGTTACATTCATTCCAGCCGTCAGGAAAACCACCGACTTGATATCCGTGAGGACCGATATCCCAGGGCTCCGCAATGAGTTTAGTCTCCCGAAGAACAGGATCTTGCCCAACTGCCTGAAAGAAGGAAGCTTTGTGATTAAAGTGATCGCGGTTTCTGCCTAAAGTGGCGGCGAGATCGAATCGAAACCCGTCGATATGATATTCCTCTACCCAATATCTCAAAGTATCCATAACCAAATTCAGGGTTGGCTGGTGGGTGAGGTCGAGAGTATTTCCGCATCCAGTGTAATTGGAGAACTGTCCTTCATGAGACAGATAATGAAGAGTATCCAGAGTTTTCAGGTTGAATGCGGGTCCGTCAATACCCCCTTCAGAAGTATGGTTGTAAACCACATCGAGAATAACTTCGATGCCGTGACGGTGCAGTTCGCGAATGGCGGTTTTAAGCTCAGTGACAGCATTTTTTTCCGCATAGCGTGGGTCTGGAGCCATAAAGACAAAAGGGTTGTAACCCCAGTAATTTTGCATTCCCTGCTCTAACAGGTGAGGTTCATGCATGCACGCGGCAATGGGAAGAAGCTGCAAAGTGTTGATGCTCTGCTTCTTATAGAATTCCAGCATGGGATTGCTAGCCAGAGCAAGATAAGTCCCCTGTTGTGATTCTGCTATCTCGGGGTGGAGCTGAGTCAGCCCCTTTACGTGAGTTTCAAATAAGACCAAATCTTCACGAGGTCGGTTAGGCGATGTTACACCCTGCCAGTCAAAGTCGGTTTGAATGACCACACTTTTGGCAAGCTCCCAACTTTTCTCTGACGTGTATGGAGGAACGTAGTGCAAAGGGGCACTCAATGATTTGGCGTAAGGGTCAGAAACCAGTAATTCTTCATCATTGTGGTTCGTGATGTAACCGTATTTTTGACCTGGCTGTATATTTTCAATGTATACCGCTTTGATACCCCGTCGAAAACTGTTCATTGGGTAGCAGACAAATTCATCGTCAGAATCAAACAATGCGAGCTGAATGTCTTCTGCATCAGGTGCGTGAACCGAAAAGTTGCAGCCCATCGAGTCTAGGGTTGCACCAAGCGGAAAAGGATGTGCTTTATTGGTTTCCATATCTCGTTTTGTTCTTTGTTTTTGGCGGTTCGCGTTAATGCTTTCCGCTATACCTACAATTCGTACGCCGAGAACATTCCTCAGCGCTACCTATTGATATGCATAGGTTTGAGTAATAATTTAAGTATGATTTTTAATGACCGTTCGTCAACCTTACTAAGCATTATTTTTTAGAGAAGAAGTATTTCGGTTTGATGTCGCCAGGAGATTTAAATTTTTGAGTTTTATCTCGGTTAGTAGGGGTTCGACATCACAATTTGTATGGGGGATTTGGGTTAATTGATCAAAATGTGTGGTTTGTTCAGCGGATAGAACCAAAAATCTGAAGGTGATAAATAGCTGATTTTAATGAGCTAGATACGAAAAAGAACTCGAGAGACAATTTTTCAAACAATTCACCCTAAAAATGACACAATAAAACCGTTACACTATAGCCTGTTTTCACCAGCAGCAGCCCCATATGAATGTAATGACCATCGCCATCGGTGCATCCGTAATCTGTCTCGTTTTAGTCGGGATAGGTATGATCACCATCAGCAATAAAAAGCGTGCGGAAGAGAAAGAAAAAATCGCTCGCGAAGCCGCATATAAAAAGGCGATGGAAGCATCAAAAGCCAAAGAACATCAAGAGCGGGTTTATAAGGCTGAGACTGGGCACATTCCAACTCAGTTGTTTTTGGCCAAAGAAGCCGAACTGGGTAATCCAAGAGAAGCCTTACACTGGTATGAGCGTGCAGCAAATGCAGACAACGAAATCGCGATGTACAGCGTGGTTCGCTTGTGTAACCGCTTTAGTGATAATCACATGATGAACCTCAAAGGAAAATATTGGAACAAGGTGATTGAAGCACGTGGCGGTGATAAGCAAGCCCAGTTTGAAGTGGGGCTATGTTTACTGAAAGGGCATGGTATTGATCAGGATATGCAGAAAGGCATCGACTTGATTGAAGAAGTTGCAGAAGAAGGCAATATGGATGCCCAGCTATACATGAGCGACTGGCACGTTGCGGAATCCAACCCAAATCCCAATGCGACTCTGGCGGCTGAATGGAGCTATCGCGCGGCTCAACAGGGCTCCACTGAGGGTATGATTCGTCTGGGTCGTCATTACGCGGAAGGGCAAGGCGTCGAGCAAAACCAAACCCGAGCAACATACTGGCTTGAGCGTGCAGCTGAAACGGGAAGTGGCAGAGCGCAGTACTTTGCCGGAGAGTTGTGGGCAGACACAGACTCTCGTGGTAATGCTCTGGCATACATCTGGTTCTTCTTATCAGCACATTCTGGCTTTGCAAAAGCGAAAAAGCGTCGAGACGAAATTGGCAATGCAATAGGTATCGATGCAATTGTTGGTTTGCAGGGGCTAACCAAGCCTATTCAAGCTCGGATGGATGAAGGGAAAATTAAAAAGCACTCCATTATTAAAGCTTTGAATAAAATGTATAAGCGTGAAGAGTACTTTCCTGAAATTCATGGCGACGAATTTGTTGTTCGAACGCTCGAGAATACAGAAGAAACCAAGCCAGCCTCTCCTGATTACACTCAGGCAATGACCTAAAAGAACGGATAGAAAAATGCCTCGCAAATTTGCGAGGCATTTTTTTAGGTTATTTTTCTATAGACTTACAGACCGCGGCGGTGAAGACGACATCTGTAGAACTGTTTAACGCGGTTTCTGCTGAATCCTGAATCACACCAATAATGAATCCGACCGCGACCACCTGCATCGCCACTTCGTTTGGAATCCCGAACAGGCCACACGCCAAAGGAATAAGCAGTAGAGAACCTCCGGCAACCCCTGATGCCCCACAAGCTGAAACAGCCGCGACGATCGACAGTAACAGTGCCGTCATAATGTCGATCTGAATACCTAAAGTATGAACAGCGGCGAGAGTCAGTACCGTAATAGTGATTGCCGCTCCACCCATGTTAATGGTCGCGCCTAGAGGAATAGAAACTGAGTAAGTATCTTCGTTCAGTTTAAGTTTCGAACACAGGTTCATGTTGACTGGGATATTAGCTGCACTTGAGCGGGTAAAAAATGCCGTCACACCACTTTCTCGCAGGCAGGTAAATACAAGCGGGTAAGGGTTTTGCTTGGTTTTGTAGAAAACAATCAGTGGGTTAATGACCAATGCCATGATCGCCATAGAGCCAAGCAAGACCAGCAACAAGTGCGCGTAGCTAAACAGTGCGTCAAAGCCTGTGCTTGCAAATGTGGATGCCACCAGCCCAAAAATACCGAATGGTGCCAGGCGAATAATGAAGCGAACAATCTGAGATACACCATGGCTTAAGTCTTCAAATACCGCTTTTGTCGTATCTGAAGCATGGTGAAGCGCCAAGCCTAAAGCAACAGCCCAGGCGAGAATACCAATGTAGTTAGCGTTCATTAAGGCGTTGACCGGGTTATCAACCAACTTAAACAGCAGGGTATGCAACACTTCGGCAATACCTTGTGGAGGCGTCGCGCCTTCTGCTCCCGCTACCAGCGTTAGAGAAGTTGGAAACGCAAAGCTCATGATCACCGCAGTCAGAGCCGCGAAGAATGTACCCAGCAGGTACAACACAATCACGGGCTTCATATTGGTGTGTTGGTTTTTCTTTTGGTTAGCAATAGAAGCAGCAACAAGAATGAAGACTAAAATGGGAGCGACTGCCTTTAAAGCGCCAACAAAAAGCTCACCCAACATGCTGGCTTGCTTTGCTGTGTCTGGTGAAGTTAATGCCAATGCAACACCAAAGGTGATGCCAAGAAGTATCTGTATTACGAGGTTGCCGTTTGCAAGGCGAAAGAACAAGGAGGAACTGTTCATGAGATTTCCTGTAAATCTATCGTGTTTTTATAATCATTGATGATGATATAGATAACAGTATTATTGTCTACAATATAAAAGTTATTAATGTAATAAAAATTAGATAATAATGTTAATTGTAGTTTTATATGTTGCATCTATTGAATTGTATGGTTTCTTTGATTTTTAGCCTTCAGCGCCTTACTAAACCAAAGTTAAGTTTTTTGAAAACAGATTCACCTCGCATCAGGTTGATTCTCTGAAAGAAAACTCTGAGCTGTTTAAAAAAGTACCAATAAGCAACTGGTTTTTCATCTAGTCGCGAAATCCAGACTATGCTTAATGAATAAAAAGCAGACGTTACAAGGTTATCGAATGACTATCTTAAGTAGCGTATTGAGTTGGAAAGCTAGGTTAGGCCTGTCCCGTCAGACATTGTTTCTGTTGTGCACCTTAGGTGTTCTGTTCGCGGTGCTATCGTCCCTTTCAAGCGTGTTTTGGGAACACAAGGCAAGCTCAGAAAGAAAAGAGGCCATACTTGCGTCAGTTGATACGTATTTCATTCCTAAAATACAACAATTTGCCCTGATTCAAGACGCCGTCAAACTGGAAATGGTGGTGAAAGAGCTGTACCGCTTTGCCGAAGTGGATGGCATCAGTGTCGTTCCTGCGGTTGATGATGCACTTCGCTTGGGGCTATTTTCGTCGGAAAGGTCGACTATCCTCACGTGGACTCTGGAACAGGACGAGTTTTTACCAGAACAAACTTTAACGATCGCACTCGCGAAGCCAGAAAGCACGGTTCGGGATATCGGTTCGATAGTTCAACAGGTTCTGTCTCAGGTAGTTATTGCTCTTATTGTGTCCATGTTGGGGTACGTGGTTTTAATGAAAAACGTCATAAAACCAGTTCGCCAGATGGCAAGACGAGTTGGTGAAATCGACGAAAACAATCTCCCGCGCAAAATTCTCCTCCGTTCTCGGCTGTTTCAGGACGAAGTGACTCAGTTTAACGAACGTTACAACAACGCAGTTGATCGCATTCGGGAAACCTTCATTCAGCTTTCAGACAGCTGTCAGCAGGCAGAGATAGCCAAAGCGCGAAAAGGCGAGTTAATGGCGACAATGAGTCATGAGATCCGAAACTCGCTGAACAGCTATGTTGGAATGGTATCGCTGCTAAAAGAAGAACCCAGTAAGCAAGAACTTAAAGAATTCAGTGAGCTCATCCACAAGGCAACAGGGAATCTACAAGATCTGGTCAACGATATTCATGACATGTCCCAACTCGAAAATGGTCGGTTAGACATCGTGAAGAAAGACTTCAGCATCAATGATCTGGTAGATGATATTGATGCCATGTTCCGTTCGAAAGCCACAGAGAAAGACTTACTCTTCCAGTGTACTTTAGATTCCAGTATCAGCCCTCGCTTGCTTGGTGATAAAAACAGAATTCGTCAGGTGTTACGTAACTTGCTCTCTAACGCCATCAAGTACACCGATAACGGTTACGTCATTCTTGATGTTCAGCATCTATCTTACGATGAAAGTTCAGAAACCATCCTTTTCGAAGTAAAAGACAGTGGAATAGGGATAGATAAATCCCAACAGGAAGAAATATTCGATCAGGGAAACAGTCAGGATGTGGAACGTGCAACCGCAGGTGTCCGGTTGGGGATCACGCGCAATCTCATTCACTTAATGGGCGGGCAGCTCAAACTGGACAGTGAACCTGGAATTGGCACGCATTTCTCGTTCACTTTGCGCTTTTCTCATTCGGTTGAGCAGCCAGTCATTTGTGATGAAGACAACGAAAAGCCGAGAGTGTTGTTGCTGGATGACTACTGTCTGAATATGCGAATCACCTCGATTCAACTGGATAAGATGGGGTGGGAGTCTACCTGTTGTCAGGACATCAGCCATGTAGGAACCATGCTTCGCACTGCATTAAAGAAAGGGCTTCCTTACCGTCTCTTGGTGATTGATCATGATCTGGCTTACCTTGATAGCTTTGATTTTGTGAAAAAAATCAAGAAAGACATCGGAGAACACAGCCCTGCAATTATGATGATTTCATCGTCTAAATTCGATCACAAAGAAGCGATGAGATTCGGTGTGGATGTTTGTCTGGCTAGACCCTACGAAACCAACCATTTAGAAGACAAGGTTCGGGCTATTTTTGAGCGCCCATCGGTACCCGTTGCCACCTCTGGCGAACATGAACCGTCTCCGATGAAGACGATGCTGAAAGTACTTCTGGTTGAGGATCAGGTTTCCAATCAGGTGGTGATGAAGAAAATGTTGGAGCGCCTCGGTGTTGAAGTGAGTCTTGCAGAGAATGGCAGAGTTGCTGTATCCAAGTGCGCGATAGAACATTACGATTTGGTTCTTATGGATTGTCAGATGCCCGTCATGGATGGGTTTGAAGCAACGTATTCAATTCGGAAGATGGAAGCCAGTTCCAGCCTCAGAGTCCCAATTGTTGCCTTAACAGCAAATGTTTTGGCTGAAGAGAAAAAGCGTTGCTTTGAAGTGGGGATGGACGGTTTTGTGTCCAAACCCGTTAATCTCAGCAAGTTGTCAACGGTGCTGAGAAAGCACGTCGCAAACTTTGAGTTTTTGGTCAAAGATCCCAAACCATCTGAGAAAAAATCGGAAAGTCATCGAATGTTATCTTAGCTGGATGAGATCCGCTAAAAAAGCCCACAGAATGAAATCTGTGGGCTTGTTGTTTTCAGAAAGACAATTCAATCCGGCTCGGGCATCACTCCATGGATTTCTGATGCCTGCGGTGAGACTGAACGCTTCGATACATCTTGGTCAGTGACTTAAATTTTTGCCTTTGCTCTGCGAGAGTCGCACCATTGCGCTCTTGCTCTCGAAGAAGCTTAAAGTAATTATTCAGTCGCCTTTCCTCTAACTCACCATTCTGAATGGCTTTTTTGATGGCACAACCCGGTTCACTTCCATGCTGACAATCACTAAATCGACATTGCAGCGCTAATTCTTCAATGTCGGAAAAGGTGATGCTCACACCCTGAGAACAGTCAGCTAATTGAAGTTCCCTCATCCCAGGTGTGTCCAGAATCAAACCTCCGTTAGGTATCTGATGCATGGATCGAGACGTTGTTGTGTGTCGACCTTTGCTGTCATCTTCCCTAATTCCCGATGTTTTTTGAGAGTTTTTCCCAGAAAGCGTATTGATCAGAGTCGACTTACCTACACCGGAAGAACCGATGACGCCAACCGTGGTACCTGCTTTGCACCAGGGACGAAGCTGCTCGACGCTCAGTTCGTCTAAACCATTAATGGCGGTCACTGTCATCAATGAATCTAGCTTCTGTGTCTGAGCAAGCAGCTCATCGGTTTGCTCGCTTAAGTCACTCTTAGTCAGCACGACGACTGGCTGAATGCCACTTTCTTTCGCAAGTGCCAGATAACGTTCAATCCGGCTCAAATTAAAGTCGGCATTCAGTGAACTCACAATAAACAGAGTGTCGAGGTTTGCTGCAATTAACTGCTCCTGAACCTTAGTTCCAGCCGCTTTTCTAGAAAGTTGGGAACTTCGGTCAAGCAGTTTGGCAAACTGATTTTCTAAAGTCAGAAGTACCCAATCACCGACTGCCATTTCAGGAAGACTGGATGTTACAGGTAAAAACACGGAACCCTGCTCAGTCCACACCTCATATTGAGAACGGTGATGAGCAGCAACACGTGCAATATAGTGAACTTCGTAGTCTTCTAAAGTTAGTTGTTGTTGAAAAAATGGTTGCCATCCAAGTTGTGGCAAAGTGTAGTTTAAATTCATTTGTCTTCCCCAGACAACGCGCACACGAATGCGCCATATACAATGGTATTGGGGTCGAATTAAATTGGATGTACGTCAGAAAAGACGCATAGACCCCGGCTGAGAATCACCGGGCAACAGAAAGGAATCGCGAATTAAAAGCTAATGAATTTATCGACGAACGTTTTCTTTTGCCGGGTGGGTGTTGAATACAATCATCATGTCTCCTTATCTTTGGTAGAAATAAAACAGGAGCTCTGTTTGAGCTCCTGTGCATCATATCGCCGAAACTTTACGTTAGCAACTTAGTGATGATGGTCGTGCTTGTGTTTCATGCCTGACATCACCTTCTTAATCGGCGCTTTCAGGGTTTTAACTTCGCCATTTGCAAAAGTTAAAGTCAGATCTGCAGAATCCCCTTCTTTTAGGGACTTAGTAAGATCAAACAACATGATGTGCAATCCACCTGGTTTCAGGGAAACATCACCATTAGCAGGGATCTCAATGCTGTCTACCTGACGCATTTTCATTACATCGCCTTCAGTAATCACTGTGTGAAGTTCCACACGACCCGCCACAGGTGTTGTAGCAGATACAATGGCACGGTCTTTATCTGAAGTGTTCATGATATGCATAAATGCGGCGCTGGTTGGCGCGTTCGGTGGTGTGGCACGCACATAAGGCTCGTGAATCATCAAACCTTCAGATTTGTGGTTGTGATCATGATGCGCTGCGCCAACCATTGGAGCAAGGGTCAGAGCGGCAAGTAGAAGAGCTTTACGTTTCATCAGCTTATCCTTGATTATCCTTTAAAATATCTTTCATAGCAGCCAATACAGGTGCAGGAGAAAGAGCGTGAGGAACTTTAGTAATTAAACTTCCATCGGGCTTCAAAAAGTAGAAATAAGAACTGTGGTCAAGCGTGTATTCCAACGCAGAACCTTCCAGTTCGGTCTTTCTAAAAATAACGCCATATTTGCTGGCTAATGGTTTTGTAACATCTAAAGGTGCAGAAAGCCCTTCGATGTCTTTATGAAAATAAGAAGCGTATTCGCTGGCGAGTTGCGGAGCATCTCGTTCAGGATCCAGCGAAATAAACAGCGGTCTGAACTGATTTTTATCCGCATCGTCCAGTTGATTCAGTGCGCCTGCCAGCATCGCAAGTGAAGTAGGGCAGACGTCAGGGCAACGTGTAAAACCGAAGTAAATGACACGAACTCGGCTGTCAGCCTGATCGTAGAGGTTAACCGGTGCTTCATCGGCTCCGAAAAGCGTGACAGAGCTGTCAGCAGACTGAACATTCTGATTAACTAATTCACTCTGCTGATCAAAATATACTTTTAAAGAAACGCCAAGTGCGAAAGCCACAACCAGCGCCAGTGCCCAGTTTTTATTCATGTGTCATCCTTACTGCAGTTTTTACGTTCTCATCACCGTTACTGAGTTTACCTAACCAGGTCATGGCATCCAGAGTACAAACGGGCAACATGAGTTCACCTTCGTAGTTGCCATTCCCTTGATTTTCCAACCGGAATTTAACGACCCCCATATCCATTTCAAGCCCTTCCATCTCAAGAGTCAGAGACTGCGCGGTACTTTCCGGCCAGACAACAAAAATACGAGTTGGCTCCAGCGGTTTGGTGGAGTCGTGCTCCAGTACAATGGTGGCACCTTCTGTTTTGCAGGGTTCAGTCGAAAGCATGCAGTATTCCGCAAGATCCACTTCTTGGTCATCAGGTAAGAACTGCGCCAGTATGGTCGGGGCGAAATAGCCTGCCAGCATAGCCAGAAAAATTAAAGAAACAGGAATCAGTCTTTGGAGCATGTGTGGTTAAGTTATTAATTTATAAACGCGTGAATGCTAGCACATAGAATACGGTACGTAAGGGTATTTACGTCAGAATGTGACTATCGTGTATTCATTCGAATAATAAATCGGCGAAGGAAATAAGCAAAACGATTGCGTATACTTTATCGAGAGCTGGATCGAGCTACCTGAAAAGAAAAAGGCTCTAAGCGTGAGCGCTTAGAGCCTTTGATAACAACCTTTAAGTGTGTCCTGCTTAATTCTAAAAGCTAAGCCGAACAGTGTTTACACGTGGTCTCTTATTGAATATCCACTGTGTAATCTTCAGCTTCACCGTATCTGAATGTCCCACAAGCACTATTAATTGAGTTGTAGCTCATAACAACGCGCATGGTTGTTTTTCCCTTTTTAGCGGAATCTGGGACATTGAACGTACCGTTTACGCTCCCTGCAGCGGCGGATGAAGTCGCAAATACACTTTCTCCTGTGTCTTCAAAATCACCATCCTGATTCAGGTCGATCCAAACCTTCCAGTGCTCACGATACGTGCTTCCAGAATACCCCGGAGTCAGAGTAAGGTTGTTTTGCCCCGATGTGACAGCTATGGATTTGTTGATCTTAGATTCCGTATGATCGCTGTAGACAGCTGCATTAGACTGATGCGAGAAGTTACCTACGTCTACTTGCTGGATCCACTCATATCGTGCATTGCCACTCTTTGTGTCACAGTAGCCAGTTGCGGGAGGGTTGGTGCCACCCGAACGAATATTCACAAATTCAGCAGTAATGGGTCCCCAGTTACCTTGTGAGTCTTTCGCTCGCACATATACAATGTGCTTACCCTCGGACAAGCCAGTAGTATCAATAACTCCTGTAACCTGCTCTGTTTTTTGATTAAACCCGTCTACTGCGTTCAGCGTGAACGGTGTCGGGTTATTTGCAGTGTCCCAAGGCGGAACATCGATGTAATACTCTGCCGCAGCAATGTTTTGCGAGGGTTCAGTACCATTGCGATTATTGTATCGGGTATCCGAAGCCGTCGCGGTTATAGTGAGTTGAGTGCCGGCATTGACGCCAGAGCCGGACGCACCGTTACTGATATTCACTTGAGTTGTGTCAGGACCAGAAGGTGTGACATAAGGCGTTCTGACAACTTTGGCAGCGTAAATCAGAGCTTTCAGGTTGTCGGGCTTGATCTTGTTTTCGTAGCTGCTGCAACTTTCAAAGAACTGTTTACCGAGTTCAAAAGTAAACGCAGCCACACCCAGCTCGCCATAGCTCACTCCATCACTGGTGCCGTCTGTTGGGTACAAACCAATGGATTGTGTTGGGTAGTAGTTGTTGAAGTACGCCAGTTTCCGACCAAGAGTTTGTAACTGAGGACCGTTTGGTGCCGCTTGCTGGGTTCCTCCCCATGGCCAGAGCATCAGTTCGCTGTAACTGTGAATATCGAGGTGAATACCGCTGGTATCCAGTGGTGCAGCATCATTGATGTTAGGACCGCGTCGGTCAGGCCATAGGTTTCTTGCGTAAGCCTCGATAACCTTGGTTTCTGGTTCGGATGCCGGGCTGGTTCCGCGATACGTATTGTCGCATTGATTACCACTTGAACCGTTTGTGGTGCTATTCCAACTGAAGGTAAAGTTCCGATTCAGGTCTGCACCACGCTGATTGCTTGTTGGTCCACAATAATTCGTGTTGGTATTCTTCCGCCAGGACAGACCGCTTTCTGCCATTTTTCTGCCATCGGGGTTGGACTGAATCATTAAGTGAATTTCATGATGATCGAGGATCCAGGTGGCATCAGCATCATTTCCATACCCTTCTAACAGGTATCTGGCGAAATCCAGCGTCAGCGCAGCAGTTGTATATTCGCGAGCGTGAATCGCAGAGTTAATGTACAGCGCGGGTTTATTGCCAGCTTTAGCTTTATTCGTCAGCTTCAGTACAAAAATATCGTAACCGCCATTTCTCTGAGTCTTCTCAAAGGAATCGCCGACGTCTTTCCACTCTGCAAGATTTGGGTAGGTGGTGGTAAACCCTCTGGCTACCGAATAGCTTTCTTCAACCGTTTCATAGCAAGAGTACCCAGGAATGCCTTGTATCTGACCCGTATTCAGAGGGGCAGAGTTAGAGCGAGCGCGACGCTGAATGTTGTCGATTCTCTTTTCCAGTTTCTCATTTCGCTTATTGATCCAGTTCTGAGCATCAGAGAACTTAAATCCCAGACGTGTTAGGTCGTTTTTCTCTTCATCCGACACTGACATGATGAAAGTCATCTTAGTCTCATCGGATTCGAGAACTTTGGATTTGAGTGAAATCAGTGCTTTTCGATACAAGTCGGGGTTTGGAGCCTTAACTGTGTAGATACTGGAAGTATCGTTCATTTCCTGACGTATCAAACTTTCGATTTTTTGTGTATCCGGGCTCGCAGCTAACGCGAGATTGGCTGCAATCATCGTCGGCAGAAGTGCAGTGACTGAAAGCAGTACTTTCTTTGTTTTTTCCGTTTTCATTATATTCTCCTGACTGAGGTGTCAGGGTAAAAGGTAAGGCTGAAATATAGACAAATGTCAGAGTATTGTGAGGGAAGCTTGGGTTTCAAAAGTGGACGCAATTTGTGCAATTTACTTTGAAAAATCAGCCGTTTGTTCCAAAAAAAGTGAGATATTGGAGGGAAGAAATTCCTCGTAAACTGGAGGTGTTTAGCTGGTGGGGAGTAAGCGGCGTAATCCTCAAATTAAAATGCCAGTCAGGTTCGTTGACTGGCATTGGTTAGGTAAGATCTTTGAAAATCGAAATTATGATTCAGTTCGCGAACCGACTTTCTCCAGTCCCCAAACCAACCCGATACCTACCAGCATCATTACGATGGCAAGAGTCAGTTGAGACGGTTGTTGAATAACAGATTCGAATTCAAACGGAGACAGATTGTGTTGAACCGCCGGTACCTGCTCCCCTTTGGAGTTAGTGCGCCAGGAGATTGTCTCTTTCCATGGCCAGATTTTCGGTAGGGTACCCAACATAAGACCTGTCAAAAATGTCAGTGTGTAGTCTCTGAAGTTTTTCAATAGCCATGAAAGAACATGAGAGAAACTCAGAATACCCACTACACAGCCCAGCATGAACAACATCAGAACGTCGATCTGTAATCCTTTTGCCGCAGCCAGAATAGGACCATACATACCCAGCAGCAAAAGAATGAAGCTGCCCGAAATACCAGGAAGAATCATGGCGCAGATAGCAATCATTCCTGCGATGAAGATATTCAAACTGGTATCCGCCATCTGAAGAGGGCTGACGACAGTGATGGTGTAAGCAAAGCCGACGCCTAGCAATAAGAAAACGCCAGTCACGATGTTCTTCTTCTCAACCTGTTTCAGTACATGCACAACTGAAATCAAGATCAGACCGAAGAAGAATGACCAAAGTGGAATAGGATGTTCAACCAATAGCCACGAGATAAGTTTGGCAAGCGTCAGAATACTAAGAATGATGCCGCTGAACAGAGTGATAAGGAACAAACCATTGATGTGGTCGAAGGCGGCTTTAAAACCTTCTCTTTTCCAAATGCCGATAATAGAAGGGTTAACACGACGAATGCTTTCCAGAAGCGTGTCGTAAATGCCTGTGATAAATGCGATTGTACCGCCAGACACGCCTGGCACTACGTCTGCAGCACCCATGGCAACACCTTTAAAAAAGGTTTTTAAAAGATTCATTTAGGTCGTTCATTCTCTTCGATAAAAGGTTGAATGGATTATGATATAGAAAACCAATGAAGAAAAGCGACATATTAATGAGGATGTATGTCAGTTGTGTTCAGAGGTGGCGCTACTTTCCGACTGAGTAATGAGTCATTTACAGTAACTTAGATTTTAGTTTTGAAAAGTTGGCACACCCATTGCATTTATACATGTGACCCTTATTAAAGCCGAGGGTCACCTAGCCAACTGACGTTGTTAGTGAACCCGATTTGTTCACAAAAAATATAAGCCAATCGCCCTATTGCGGTTGGCTATTTTTTTGCCTAAACAACCATAAAATCAATATAAGTCTTTGTATTAAAATAATATTTTTAAATGTTCATGACATTTCTTTTATCACTCTCATTTTTGTGACAATGGTCGATAAAGCGACTGCAACTGCTGACAATTAAGTCAACACAATATGCGATCTGTTTTACATTTTGCAGTGATTTGCAAAATGGGAATTGCATTATGCGAAAATGAAGAAAAAACTGTGCTCTAGGGCTCAACTTCTTCCCAAATTGGATTTGAATGCACTTCACAAAAGTAAAGATGAGTTGAGTGATTAAAATGAGTTGGAAGGACTTAGTCGGAAACAAATGCCCATCGAAATGCCTGATAGAAAGCATTTTTCCCGTCTTTGCCTACTGTCAGTCCATTACTTGAAATTATGTGCTCAATTGGCCAGGTCAACACTTCCTGAATCGACGCTCTAAGGAGAGACATTCTTTCGAATTGAGTTCTGTCAGAAAAGGGAAAAACAGTGCTTTTACCCGCACCAAAAATAACGGTAATCAGGCGTTGAGGTAAGGGCAGATGGGGTTGGTTGGCTAAAAGCAGATCAGGCAGGATTAACGTTCGGCTTTGCGGATCGCAAAAAATCACCTTTCTGGGTAACTTTGAGCCTAACAGAGAGGTTTGAAGCAGTTCACCTTGTAACAATTTATGAGTTTGTGAGGAGAGTGCATCATCGAAATGCAGATCCGAACGCTGCTGAATAACTGTTGGTGTAGCAAGAAACTGCGCCTCGGAATAGGCAAGCCACCATTCAGACAGTGTAGGGTGATAGGTAGGTGAAGTTACACAGATCTGTTTTATAAGCCCTAGATCAGACAGAGCCAGTTGTAACTGGGTGGTGAGTTCCACTGGATTAATAATGATTAGCGTATCGTCAGTGCGCTTAACCACTATCATCCGGTGAAGACAGTCAAACCCGTGGCGACGAATTCTAGTATCGCAATACCACAACCTTTTTGGGTGCCACTCAACTAGCATCAGACCTCCTTGTCCGTTTCTTTACGCTTTATGCGTAGCCCATTAAATGCAAAAGATTTTCGGCAGTTTCTATTGCCTGTTTTCTATTGGCAATCGCCAGTTTCTGGTAAAGGTTGCGAATGTGGGTTTTGATGGTGGTTCCTGCAACGTCCAGCTCCTGCGAGATCTGCTCATTGCTCAAGCCTGCATAGATTAACCCTAGAACCTGCCATTCTCTTTGAGTTAGTGGGCTGGTTCGGACCAGTTCCGGAACATTGGGGTGATTCACCAGTTTCTCTACCAATTGCTCATCAAAGTGCACCGATCGGTTTCGGTTCCTGCTACTGATGTCTTTGAGTAGCTGCTGAATACGGTGTTTTTCTAAATCACCTATCTTGTCGTTGCTGAGCAGTTTTTGCAGCGGCGCGATCAAGATTTCACCTTCAATCAGGTAATACCCAACAAGACCTGTCTGAGTGGTCAGCTTAATGGCTTGTTCTAGCGCACTTTCGGCAGAAGCCGAATCGCCAAGTTGTATCTGGATAGACGCTTCAACGATCAAGTTTCGGTTTTGGTCGGTGACCAAGTTGGCTTTCAATGCTTCGCTTTGCAAAAATTCCAATGTATCTCGGGCTTTTTCAAGCATATTTAAGCTTGCGTAAGCTCTGCAAATGTTTCGCCACTGGAGCTGGCTGAAGTGGTTTCTTGCGTCTGTTGGGCGATGGACGCTACCAAGCCACTGCTCAATCTCTTGTGTTGCTCCTTTTGCCTGCCAGAAAAGCAACAGTGAAAGTGAAGCATTTGCACTCCAGTCAATGTGGTAATCAGAAAGCTGAATCAGGTGCAAAATTTGATCGACATAGCGCGATGCCTTATCCAGTTCACCTCGTCCAATAGCAATGCGTGCAAGCATGGAGTAGCCATGAAGGTGGTTACTTTGATCATGTTTACCCAAAACATCCAGACCTCTGTGTACGCAATCCTCAGCTTCATCCAGTCGGTTCCAGCCCCAAAGTACCTGAGCGCGAATTCTAAGCAAAAATTCGTGAAGTGGAAGCTGGTGTAAATGCTGTTCTTCAACCAGTTTTAATGCGTTGTCCTGAACTTCATAAGCGGCCTGAACGTATCCCTGAGCGATAAGTATTTCACTCTGCTGAAGCAGTGCCCACAAAGCCTGCGGAATGATCTGATACTGTCTCGCCAGCTTCTCCGTCTGCTGCATAAGTGGTAAGGCGCGGTCGAGGTGCCCTAATACGTGATTCACTTCTCCCATGACGGAAGTTGCGACTATTCGGCTGCGATAGGTTGTCGGTGAAAGCTGGCTCAGCGCTAAATCTGCCAGTGTCTGCGCTTTCTCGGGTTCATTCTGGTTAATTGCCACCTGCGCGAGTAGGGCATTGACCTGACCTTGGTCATTATTGGTGAGTTCTATATTGTTTAACTTAAGCTGTTGCTCTGCTTCTGTAAGCAGTGAGGCGACCCTATCATACTGGTGCTGGCTCTGAGCTAGCCACGCACGCAGTAGCGCAAGGCTGGGCTGGCTGAATCTTTTTTCGGGTGGTAGATACTCCAATGCTCGATCAAGCAGAACCAGTTCACCCTTGTTGAACATTGCCCAGCCGTGTTTATCCAGTACATCCACAATCAGATCATCATCTTTCGATTTTAAGGCATGACTCAGAGCTTGATCCGGATTTTTCAATGATAGCCAGGCATGGGCAGCGGAGGAATGCAGTTTATTGTCTTGTGCGGGGAGGTGTGTCTGGCGCTCGTGACTAAGAAACTCACCGAACAGGTTGTGGAACCGATACCAGTTCTGTTCTCCTTCAAGCGAATAGATGAATAAGCCGAATCGATTTAGTGTTTCGATCATTCCAAGCGCATCTTCCCGACCTGTTACCTTTGATGCCAGCACATCATTAAACGTATCGAATACGGAGCATTGCATCAGAAACTGGCGGGTTTCTGAATCCAGTAGCTCAAACACCTCTTCGAGTAAATAATCCCAAAGGTGCGTATGGTTAAAATCAGATAAGGTTTCAGCAGACTGCACCAGAGACTTCTTCTGATGTTGAGCCTGCAAGGCAAACAGCTGTAATGCAGAAGGCCAGCCTTCGACATAATGACGCAATGCGTTGGCAGTGGAGTCGTCAATCCCGTCTGCTACACGGAGTTTGAAAAAGCGAGCGGTTTCTTCGTTGTCGAATGCCAGCGAGTCGTTATCTACTTCGATCATCAGATCGCGAACTCTCAAATTAGCCACGCCCAACGGCGGCAGTGCACGGCTGGTTACGACCAGTGTAATGTTGTCTGGCAAATGTTTAAGGAAGAAGCGCATGCCTTCATGGATTTCTTCATTCTCGATACAGTGGTAATCATCCAGAACAACAAAACAGTTTTCTGTAACCTGACTGACTTCAGCAAACACCTCGCTAAACAGAGTCTTGAGTGAGGAAAACTGACGCTTTTCCGCCAGAGACTGAGATTTGCGACAAGCATTATCGGTTGCGACGTTCAGTGCCCGCAAAAAGTAGTTCACAAAGCGAAAGCTCTCGTTGTCGCTGTCGTCGATGCTGAACCAGCCAACGTTTGGCTGTTCTGCCAGCCACTGAGCGGCCATCGTCGTTTTGCCGTATCCGGCAGGAGAACGAAATAGAATCAGTTTGTAGTGCGGAGCCTGTTTCAGCAACTCAAGAACTCTTGGGCGAAGAATGGCGTTGTGCAAGCGTTTAGGGCGAGTAAGTTTAGAGGGAATCCACATAATTTTTCTTATTGATGTTTTCTACGCCGGATACTACGAGGAGGGGTTCTCACCATCCTTGATCGATCTCTTAAATCTAAAGATAGGGGATATTCTGAGGAGGACTACGCCTTAATAGTGTGATTTAGATCTTATTTATGGCTCAACTTTCCAGAGAAATTTAATGAGTAAACACATAAAAAGGGGAATTTATCGCTGCGTAAAGTGACAATAACTGCACCGTATTGATTCATTTGTCGAATATAATTTGCGTGGGAGCTACTTAAACTTCTCAATGTAGGTTTTATTGCATTAAAAAGGTGAAGTAAGTCACCATCCATGAATCGTTTGCACAAGTTTTGCTCATTGGCTCACCAATATCGTTCGCTCTACTACCTACGCCCTTAATCCTCCTCCTCCTCCTCCTTTCATTCAGGATGATGTTTTGCTCGCGTGTTCGGCTGAAGATAAACAACGCTCCAGTCTTTAGGATCAAAAGCCCTTAATACGGAGCAACAAATTTTGAACCCAAGTTAGCTTTCTTGTGCTGAATTTTCGTCCGCGGATGGCTCGACTGATTCAGGTTAGCGGCGTCTGGTAGTCCGATGCGTGAGTAGCTTGGGGGGACATGGAAAACCAACAGCGAGAATTCCAAATGAAGCCGACAGAGCACGTGAATTTCAATAAAGAAGAGTTCAAAAACGCAGTAAAAAAGCATTTGGCTGCCACTTATGCGACCACCGTTGAAAATGCGTCAGAAAGAGCATGGTATTTGGCGACAGGTCGAGCGCTTGCAGAATTAACCACATTTGACTTACTAGAGACAGAAAACGACCCAAAAATTAAGAATGCCCGAAGCGTTAATTATCTGTCTCTTGAATTTCTGATCGGTCGTCTTACCGGTAACAATCTTATTAGCCTTGGGCTGTATGACGTTGTCGATGAGGCCGTCAAAGAGTTAGGGCAGAACCTGACTGATATTTTAGAAAACGAACGCGACCCGGCACTGGGTAACGGTGGCTTGGGTCGACTTGCCGCCTGCTTTATGGATTCTTGTGCCGCGCAGCAATTCCCGACAGTGGGGTATGGCCTGCATTATGAGTACGGATTGTTCCGTCAGTCTTTTGAAGACTGCCATCAGAAAGAAGCGCCAGATGCATGGGCTGGAGTTGAAGGTTACCCATGGGAAGTCGCGCGTCCGGAACTGGCACAACAAGCCGGATTTTATGGTCACGTGGATTTTTACGTGAATGATGATGGTGTCGAAAAGCGTCGCTGGAAACCGGGCATGTATGTACAGGGAATGCCTTGGGATATGCCGATTGTCGGATACCAGAGCCGCACAGTTTACCCACTGAGACTCTGGGAATGTCGTGCAATAGCACCATTCAGTCTGGAAAGCTTTAATAACGGCGATTACTTTGAAGCTCAGCATGCGCTTATCGATGCCGGAAACGTCACTAAGGTGCTATACCCGAACGACAACCACGAAAAAGGCAAAACGCTTCGACTGATGCAACAATACTTCCATGTTCGTTGCTCAATGGCCGATATCCTTCACCGCCATCAGGCAAATGGTCATTCGCTCGAAGACTTACCAAAATACGAAACCATTCAGTTGAACGATACTCACCCGACAGTGGCGATCCCCGAACTGATGCGAGTTCTGGTGGATGAGAACGATTTTGAGTGGGATGATGCCTGGTCGATCTGTACGAAAACCTTCGCTTATACCAACCACACTTTGCTGCCCGAGGCGTTGGAAACCTGGAGCGAAGCGCTTCTGCAACGCTTACTTCCCCGCCATATGGAGATCATCTATCACATTAACCACCTGTTCCTGCACGATGTGAAAGAGAAGTGGCCGGGTGATGTCGATAAGATGCGCAAACTGTCGATCATTGAAGAAGGTACGCACCGCATGGTTCGTATGGCGAACCTTTGTGTTGTCGGATCTTATGCCGTTAATGGCGTGGCCGCGCTTCACTCTGCTCTGGTAAAGAAAGATCTGTTCCCTGAGTTCAATGAGATGTTCCCCGGACGTTTGCAAAACGTGACGAACGGAGTTACGCCAAGGCGCTGGCTGAAATTCTGTAATCCAGAATTATCTGATCTGATTACCAGTAAAATTGGGGAAGACTGGATTGTCGACCTCGATGAATTAAGAAAAATAGAAAAATTTGCAGACGATGAAAACTTCCAGCAAGACTTTATGCGTGTGAAGCAAGCTAATAAGCAGCGTCTGGCAGACTGGGTTAAAGAGAACATGGACATTGAATTGGATACTGACGCCATTTTCGATGTGCAAATCAAGCGTCTGCATGAGTACAAGCGTCAGCATTTGAATTTGTTGCACATTCTGTCGCTTTATCACCGTCTGCTTAACGATCCTAAATTCGATATGGCACCTCGCGTGGTGTTCTTCGCGGCAAAAGCAGCCCCCGGTTATCACCTCGCAAAAGAGATCATCTTTGCCATCAATAAAGTGGCAGAGAAAATCAATAACGACAATCGCGTTAAACACAAATTGAAAGTCGTGTTCATGCCTGATTACCGTGTAAGCATGGCTGAAATTATCATCCCTGCTGCGGATGTTTCCGAGCAGATTTCGACCGCTGGTAAAGAAGCTTCAGGAACCGGAAACATGAAGCTGGCGCTCAATGGTGCACTGACCATAGGTACGATGGACGGTGCGAACGTAGAGATTCGTGAAGAAGTGGGTGACGACAACATCTACATTTTCGGTTTAGAAGTGGATGAAGTTCAGGCATTACGTGAAACAGGCTATAACCCATACGACTACTACCATGCGGATCACTTACTGAAAGCGTCGTTGGATCTTCTTGTTGGGGACGAATTCACTCCGGGGCAACCGGGTCGTCTGGCTGCCACCTATGAAAGCCTGTTAGATGGAGGGGATCCATATCTGGTTCTGGCGGACTTTGCTTCCTACATCAAAGCGCATGAAGATATGGATGCGCAGTACCGAGACCAGAAAGGATGGGCGCGCAAAGCGATTCTGAACACTGCGCTGGTGGGTAAATTCAGTTCTGACCGCAGTATTCGAGATTACGTAAACAATATCTGGAAACTGGAAGCAGTAAAACGTTCATAACGCTTGTTGCTGAAACTGTGGATACCGACCTTACCAAGGTATCCACAATCAGCGAAAAAGAGGGCATAAGTCACCTCCGGAGAAAATAATGAAAGAAGTCCGAAAAACAACGCCAGAGGCTATTAAACAAGTCGCGATCAAAGCGAACATTGCAGAAAAGTACATTAATGCCATGGGGCAGGAAACCGATGTTTCTATTGATACCATTGCGCATTTACTAAATTCACTCGGCTACGACGTCTCGAATGACAAGGCTTTGCTAGCATCTGCCGAGAAGAAGCACAAGAAACCGGTTCTCGAACCGATCCTAATTCTGACCGACGATCAGGATGTACATATTGAACTGAATCTGGGCGCCAGTGCCCGAGAAAGCGAGTTTAGCTGGCGTCTGGAAACCGAAAACGGTGAGATGCTGGAAGGATATCTCCAGTCCCAGATCGTAAGCGACAAACGCAAATCAGGTGGTCCTTTAGTTTTTGCACTGCCAAACAACCTGTCGTGGGGTTATCACAAACTTAGTATTACTCGTAAACGTCGAAAAGCACCTTATGAGATGACTCTGGTTATTGCCCCTAAGCGCTGCTACAAGCAGGAATCTTTGCTGTGCGGCGAAAAAATGTGGGGACCAAGCGTTCAGTTGTACACCTTAAGAACCTCTCATAACTGGGGAATGGGCGATTTTGGCGACCTGAAACAACTCGTGAGCCAGGTAGCGGAGCGTGGTGGCGATTTCATTGGTCTCAACCCGATTCACTCTCTGTTCCCTGCTAACCCTGAAGGCGCAAGCCCGTACAGCCCATCATCTCGTCGCTGGCTAAACGTTCTTTATATTGATGTCAGTTCGGTTCCTGAATTTGCACTTAGCAGCGACGCTCAGGCACTGGTAGGAAGTGCTGAGTTTCAGCAGAGGCTACAGGAAGCCAGAGAATCCCACTGGGTCAACTATAGTGAAGTATCGGCACTGAAGATGAGTGTCCTGCCCATTCTCTACACAGAATTTAAACGACGTCACCTTGAGAAAAATACCGACCGTGCGACTGAATTCGTTTCGTTTGTTGATCAAGGCGGGCAAAGTCTGTTGCAGCAGGCGACCTTTGACGCCCTGCATGCCTACCTTAAGGAAGACGACGGTGATACATGGGGTTGGCCGGTATTTCCTGAAAAATATCGCAAATACCACAGCCCAGCGGTAAGAAAGTTTATTGTCGACCATGAGGATTTGGTTCAACTACATCTTTACCTGCAGTGGTTAGCGGACTGCCAAATCAAAGAAGCGCAGTTACTTGCAGAAGAGAAGGGCATGCAGGTTGGACTGTACAGGGATCTGGCAGTTGGTGTCGCGGATTCAGGTTCTGAAACCTGGGCAGATACAGGCGAATTGTGTCAGGACGTCAGTATAGGGGCTCCGCCAGATATTCTTGGTCCGCTGGGGCAAAACTGGGGGCTTCCACCGCTGAATCCACAGGAATTGCAAGCGAGAAAGTTCAAGCCATTCATTGAGCTGTTACGAGCAAACATGACCCACTGCGGAGCGCTACGAATTGACCATGTTCTTGGTTTATTGCGTCTTTGGTGGGTTCCTAAAGGTGAAAACGCATCAGAAGGTGCGTATATCTACTACCCAGTGAAGGAGATGCTGGCACTGCTGGCGTTAGAGAGTCATCGCCACCAGTGCTCCGTTATCGGAGAAGATTTGGGAACTGTGCCTGATGAAATTGTCGAGTTGCTTTCTGAAGCGGGCATTCATTCATACAAAGTGTTCTTCTTCGAAGTGGCGGAAGACGGTGGGTACTTCTCCCCTCAACACTATGCTGAGCAGTCGATGTCTGCCCTCTGTACTCACGATATGCCAACCCTGAGAGGGTTCTGGCACTGTGACGACTTAAAAATGGGAGAAGAACTGGGTTTGTACCCCGATGAAGAGCAGCTTAATAAACTATTTGACGATCGTCTTCGCTCGAAACAAGAGATTTTGAATAGTGTGGCGTGGCATGGTTACTTGCCGGAAGGTGTGGGTCGAGATGCCTCTAAAGTCCCGATGGACAGACACCTGAGTGAGGCGCTTCAAATGCACCTTGCTGCTGGTAGCAGTGCGTTACTCAGTATTCAGCTCGAAGATTGGTTAGAGATGGACAAACCCGT
>NZ_AFWJ01000290.1 GCF_000222685.1 Vibrio nigripulchritudo ATCC 27043
ATTTTTTTTGGCAAGTGGTTTGAGCTTGCTGATCGGCATGTCACCCACCAACGCAAGTTCAATTACCTCCTGCTGCCATTCAACCTGATAAACATTTACAGGTTCCATAGCGGCAGGGAAGGTCGAAATGGTGTCGACTTTCTGCTTCACTTTGTCGAGCACGTCTTTGAGGTCTTGGTCGACGTCAATCTCTAACGACAGATGAGCGCTTCCACGTGAAGCACTGGAAACCGCCTTCTTGATGCCAGTGACATCTTTCAGCTGTTCTTCGATCTTGATGAGAATGCTTTCTTCGATTTCCTGAGGCGAAGCTCCAGGGTAAGAGGCACTGATATTAACGTAGTTGACTTCAACGTTAGGAAACATCTGTCTCTGGATGAAGAAATAACTCACGACACCCATGATGATGATAAAGACCATCAATAAGTTAGCTGCTACTGAGTTATTCGCAAAGTAGGCTATCAACCCGGTTTCTTTGGGCTGGTTTGATGTATTCGAATCCATGAATCCGTCCTTACTTAGCCAATTTTGCAGATTCTGTTCCCGACTGAGCGACTTCTACACTCATGCCTTGTTGCGGGTATTCAGGGACAGTCAGTACAACCTGATCCGTTTCTTCAATGCCGCTGCCAATCAAGAAGAATTCGCCTTCTTCACGCAATACACCAACCGTTCTGGGTTCGAGGTGATTGTTTTCATCGACAACCCATACAGTTCGGTTCTTAACTAATTCTTGCGGAAGGCGATAGATGTGTTTCAGCTCTTTTCCTGCAAAACTCACCTGAACGTAAGAACCAAATTTCAACGCAGGTTCTCCAGACTGAATGCCATATGGGTCATCAAGTTGAACGACCAGATTCACCATACGTGTGCTGCTGTCTACCAAACCCAAATCACGCGCAATGTAGCCTTCTCGTTGGATGGAGCGAATACCATTTTCTGTGATGGATGCTTTGATGCCTTTCGGTTGTTCAGGCAAGAATGAGCTGTCAAAACCAGCGATAGGGATACTCACTTCTGCGGCTTCAATATTGTTGAGTTCTGCCACCTCTGAACCTGCGGAGATGAACTGACCGACACCAATATTTCGGGAGACAACCAGCGCGTCATAAGGGGCATAGATGGTGCAATTTTCTAGGTCACGTCTCGCTCGTTTTAACCCAGCCTGAGCGGATTTAACTTGAGCTTTCGCACTCAGAACTTGCGGCTTACGCAGGTACAAATCCGTCACTTGCTTGTTGTTGAGCTTTTTCGCTTGCTTCTCGGCTACTTTGGCTTTTGCCTGCTCTTCTATCAGAGAGGCCTTTGCGCTGGCCAGGGTTGCTTCTGCCTGCAGCACCGCGGCTTCATAGTTGTCTCTCTCTATTTGAAATAAGACTTCACCACGTTTAACAATGCCACCTGCAACGAAGTTGGGGTGCCAACTAATGACCTCACCCGAAACCTGTGCTGACAATCGCGTTTTCTCAACAGGGGAAATTTCACCAAAACTGGTGATCACCACCTGATGATCGCTTGGGAATATGTTTTCAGCCTTAACCGTGGGAATGCTTAAGACTTCTTTCTTTTCTTCTGGTTCGGGACCGTTTGCCGCAATGACACTGAATGCGCCATAAGCGCCACCTAGAATGACGACAGGTGCCAACCAACGAATGGATTTACCTAACATTTTGATTCCCTTTTTGTGTTCAAAATGCTTCTCTAAATACGAATTTGTTTATGTTCTGGTTTTGTTCTTAAATCAGAGACACTCAAAGCCCAAAAACGTTCACACTATCTATATTTGTAGGTGATACATTTTAAAGCTAAATAGCAAGCAAGGTGCCAGCTTTATATGCTTTAAAAAACAAATGGTTAAGTTAAAACTCTGTCTGAATCTGAACGCGATGTGGTGCAATAAACCACATGTTGGCGACATCCACCAATCTTAATATGTTAAGCATCAGACAAGTGTACTCTTTCAACAAGCTCCCAGTGATTCTGCTCCTTCCAGCATTAACAACTTGTTAGAGCTTTAGAATTTTTCGGCTGTTTCTGCTCGGCGTTGGAGCGTTTTACTCATAGTAAAATTCATGTCTAAAACTCCGCAAACTTTAAGCTAATACTTCGCTAGAGCTCGATTTTTAAAGCTGTACTGATGTCATTATAATTAGATGACGTAAAGAAAGAGTGACAGTTTGTGACCACTGTTTTCTATTAACACTGTGTGATGTCTAGTTTGAAAAGCAGTCAAACAAATAAATTATGACTAGAGATGAAGAGTGTATTTATATCTATATATGTGAGATGCATTCAGACTTTATTTTATGGCAATGGTTGACGAAGTGAATAAAACGATATTTAAAGAATAAACAGGCGAATTTGTTTAAACCTTTCCATCCAAATAGTTCAGTTATTTATAAAATTAACATCTAGTTTAAAATTGTAATAATCATGAGTTAATGAAAAGAATTATCATTTTAATTAATGTTAAATTGAAAAAGATAAGCCAAGGTTAATCGTAATGGCTGATTGGCTTTTCACCGAAAAACTCAGTTTCGATTTTCTACTTATAAAAAATATTTATCCATTTATAACAAATAGTTATGATTTCATTGGAAATTTTAATTTTTAGTGGAAGTATAGATGTCTAAATGGCGGTTATATATTGAAATTTCGACTTGTGATTCGAAAATTTCCCAAAAAATATTAGTATTTAATGGCTGTTAATTTTCTGTAACAACCTTTAATAATTCTATCAGTTATTTTTTATTGTCTGTTATTCGATATAAAAATATACAGTTATTAATGGATCGCCAAATAACTGACTGCAAGTCAAATTAATGGCTCAATAATTAACCAGTTAATTTATGTAAAACGTATTTTTATTGTGGACAAAAATGTGATGAATCTCTATATTTCACCTTTCTATAAATGACCAGCAAGGATGCAGTGAAAAACTGTATGAGGTGTCTATGCCATTTTCTTTGAAAAATATATCAATTCGAGTCCAGATTCTTATTCCAGTATTGATTCTTGTGATTTCTCTTTTCGGTTCACTTTGGGTAACAAAATTCAACCTTGAGGCAGAACAAAAGGACATGGCAGACAACGTCAGTTCGCTGGTTTTTTACAAAGATACGTTAGCGAAGCTGGACGACACCATTTACCCACTTCGTATAAGCGCGGTATACGCCATCTACGATCCAAGCCGTCGTGACGATTTTCAACAGCATCTGCGTGAAAACAGTCAAATCCTCACCACTAATCTTGCTCAGTTAGAGAAAACAACGGTTTTCCAACATGAAGTTGAAAAAGTAAAGAACGCTATCTCTGCTTATGTCGATTACTCACACCGTGCCGTTCCTGTGCTCGACAAGCACGATGAGGGCACGCTTTCTGATGCGGAGTTTGATGCGTTTATTTCTCAATACCGCACGGTGGGTAATGACATGGTTGAAGAAATTAACTCGCTATCAAAGCGTGTTAACGACTATGCGATGGAGCATCTGAACGACAGCTTGCAACGCAATGAAGACGTTAAAGCCAATGCGACTTACATTTTGCTGGTGGTATTTGCTATTTCCCTAGCTCTGGCTTGGTGGCTATCGGGGCTAATTGTGGAACCTGTGACCAAACTTCAGAGTGTGATGCGTAAGTTGGCAGAAGGTCATCTGACTGTGCGCGCTGAACAAGACGGTGAGAACGAAATTGCAAAACTAGGTGCAGACGTGAATACCACAGTTGCACAGCTTCATACGACCGTTGAGTCTCTGACTCGAATCAGTGAAGACGTTGCTTCGGCATCTACAGAGCTTGCGGCTGTAATGACTCAGGCAGAGCGCAACGCGCAACAAGAACAGAATGAACTGGATCAGGTTGCTTCTGCGGTGACGGAATTGGCTAGCACGGCTGACAACGTTTCTGACAATGCAACAGCAGCAGATTCAACGGCAAAACAGGCTGATCATCTTGCCAAGGCAAGCCTTGAAGTCTTCAGCGAAGCGGGTGATGCAAACTTGCAGATGTCCTCTGCGTTGAATGATGCAGCTCAGGTTGTAACGCAACTTCAGGATCAGTCAGAACAGATTAACAATGTTGTTGAGGTAATTCGTGGAGTTTCAGAGCAAACTAACCTGTTGGCACTGAACGCAGCAATTGAAGCGGCACGTGCAGGTGAGTCTGGTCGCGGGTTTGCCGTGGTTGCGGACGAAGTAAGAATGCTGGCAGCCCGAACTCAGGATTCTACTCAAGAGATTCAAACAATCATCGAAGAACTTCAGGCGAAGTCCGGGCTTGCAAACCAAAGTATGCAGACCAGCCTGGAAATGTTGAAGCGCAATGAAGAGTTGAGTAATCAGGCGAATGACTCTGTGGTTGGCATTACCGAATCCGTTGCTGATATCAATGATATGAATGCGCAAGTAGCGACAGCAGCAGAGCAACAGTCTCAGGTTACTCAAGATATCAACCGCAACATCAATAACATGTCTGAGTTAGTTAACCAAAACGTAACGGGGATAAGCCAGAGTGCCACCGCAAGTGGTGAACTTTCTGAACTGGCTGAGCAGCAGAAACACCAGCTCTCATTCTTCAAGTTATAATCTCTTCTTTCAGACCCGCCAGATGGCGGGTCTTTTGTCTGAGCACGATCTCGCTTTTGCTTCATCTCTTCTGCTATAAATGCTTAGTACAAAACTGTGTCTAATTAAAACATGGTTTGTGCGAGAGGTTATACGTCAGGCAAGGAAGGTTAAAGAATGAAGAAAGTTGCAGTAATTTTAAGTGGTTGTGGTGTTTACGACGGTGCAGAAATTCATGAAGCAGTATTGTCACTGTTTGCTATCGAACAGAATGGAGCTACGTGGCACTGCTTTGCTCCTGACATCAATCAGCACCACGTCATTGATCACTTGAAAGGTGAAGAAGTCTCAGAGACGCGTAACGTCCTAACTGAAGCGGCTCGAATCGCTCGTGGAAACATTCAGGATGTGGCAAGTCTCAATGTAAGTGAGTTCGATGCGCTGCTCGTTCCTGGCGGGTTTGGCGCGGCTAAGAACCTTTCAACGTTTGCCTTTGAAGGGAAGGAGAGCAAAGTGGATGACACAGTGCTATCGGCTTGTAAAGCGTTTGCTTCCGCAGGAAAGCCTGCCGGTTATATGTGTATTGCTCCGGCTTTGCTGCCTGAAATTTACGGGCAAGGTGTCAAACTGACGATAGGAACCGATGCAGAAACAGCTGCAACACTTGAAACTATGGGAGCTGAACATGTGGATTGTCAGGTCTCAGATATTGTTGTAGACGAAGCAAACAAGTTGATAACTACGCCAGCTTACATGCTTGCTGGCTCCATCTCGGAAGCATCATCAGGCATCAATAAGCTGGTTAAAGCTTTACTCGATCGTCTATAGCATCCATTTACTGGCAGACCTAGCCAGGTCTGCCATCGACCCTTGGTGTACATAACATAGGCGCAAAATGCCAGACAAACATGCCAAAGGCGACTACCCACAAAAGCGCTGATACATGAATAAACCCCATCATGTACGAAGGCATAACAGAGACACCAATTGCTCTTAAAACGGCAGCAAGAATAAGCGCTCCAAAAGCCAGCCACATGCTCGGTCCTTTGTAGATTTCTCGACCCGTGTGTCCCATGGTCACTCTGGAAATCATTGACAGAATTAACCCACCCAAAGCACCAAGTGCGAATAAATGGATCATGGTGTGATTAACAAACGAGTCCGACGTTAATCCTTTAATCGCCAGTCCTAAAGGAATACACAGATACGCCAAATGCAGTGACCAGACCAGAGGTTCAGAAAGTGTCTTCCATGGTTTCCAGCGGGCAACACGATAAAACTGCCCCACAGCTGAGGTAAGCATTAGCCACTGACCGATTTGCGGTGGTAGGAGTGGAAAAAAGCTGGTGATGAACAATAGTACTAATGGGAAGTTTGCAACCCATTCTAACCATACGATAGGTTGGGGTTTTTCGAACTGAAAACGTCGGGCGGTAAAAAAAGGAATGACACGCCCACCCATAATGGCAAGCAGCAACACAAACCACCACATCATGGATTGCCATACTGCACTCGCTGGAAAGGGGGGCATACCCTTAATAGCGGCATAGCTCGCAAAGTTAGCAACGGTTGCCAGCAAAAACATTGGAATAAAAAACAGGTTTCGCCAGCCTTTTGTTTTAAATACACGCCAGCCAACTTCCCATGCGACCGCGAGCAAAAAAAGCGCTTCAATTGAAGAGACCAGCCACAATGGTGCTGGCGTCCAGAACAAAAGTCGGGGTATCAACCAGAGTGAAAAGATGATGGCGAGAACTTTCCCTTTAGTGCCGTTCACTCCTGTCCAGTTTTGTACTGCGGTTAGCACAAATCCGGCGACAATGGCCATAGCAAATCCAAAGAACATTTCATGCACATGCCACCATAATGCTGGCACACTCAGAGCGGCGGGTTGGCCTTTTTGAAAGGCGTAAACCCAAACGAGAACTGCAACAATGGCGTACAAAGCACCAGCCAGAAAGAAAGGACGGAAACCAAGGCGAAGTAACGGAGGGATACGATTTTCAACACGCAGATCAGTAATGTTTAGCATAGGAAACACCTACAACCTTAAAGATGTATTTATAATACAACTTTAAGGTTATTAAGTCAGTGAAACTTTGATCAAGGTTAGGGGGAGAGGATCTTTTTAGAAAAAACTAACGATTAAAGCCTTTGATCAGAGAAAGCAATTCGCCCAACAGTGTGGAGCTGCTTCCTCAGGTAGAGATTATTAGTGGGAGATATTCAGATTCAGTTGGAGATCGTAAGGCAGAGCCGACAATCGACGAGTAATTTTGTTACGTGTCTGCTCAATATCTTTGATATCAATGGCTTTCTTGTTGGTCAGAATGTCAACATCAACCCGAAGTTCGCGACCAATTTTTGTAACCCCAGTGACTTGAATGTCCTGCGGCATCTCTTTTTCTACCGCCGAGATGTTGTTATCTACCTTCTGACATAGTTCTTTGTCTGGTGACATCATCAACAACTCTCGCGCTGCTTCTCTAAGCATGTCGAATGGCACTTTAATAAAGTAGAAAGACATTAAAAGCATCATTAAGGGATCAGCATAAACGGCGTATGCGCTTGCTGGTGAAACGGAAACCAGCCACGCTATCACGAAGCCTGCCGTCACCGCGACACTTAACAAGGTATCCATTTGCCACTGTTTGGATTCGGCTTCAATCAGCCCAGAAGAATGTTGCTTGCTTTTACGTGCAATAAACCACCATGCATACCCACAACCTAATACATTAACAACCCCAAACAGAGTTGCGATCGACGCATCGACTTCGCGACCACCAGTGAACATGGCTTCTATTGCCGAATAAAGGGAATAGCTGACTACCGCAAGAATTGTGGAGGCTTTGATGATGATAACGATGGGTTCAATTACCGCTCGCCCAAAAGGAAACTGAGCGTCAGAGGGCTTTTGAATGTACCAGGATGCAGCAAGTGACAATAAAGTTAACAGTAAGCTGACTAGAGAATAAACGCCGTCAAAAACAATGACTAATGAACCAACCCATAGTCCCAGCACTAAACCAGCAAACGCAAAGCCTGATGCTAAAAGGGCTGAAAAGGTAAGAACACTATTTTCGTTTTTGCTTGTCCTGGCACACATAAAATATCTCGGTGGTAAACACTCTTTTATTTTTCGTGCTAGATGGTGTTTTTACAAACAGTTTATGACTAGTGGTAGAAATGATAATAGATGAAATAAGTAAAAAGAAAATTAAAACAATAAGTTATATGTTGATCTTGGTGTCACTAATATTGACGGTGAGTGATATGTGCCTTAATTAAACAGAGCCAATCACTCAATGGAACGCAGGTGTTGAGTGCGAAGCTAGAAATCAAACAGATAGTCACTGAGTTGATCGGCTAGCCATACCATTGCGGAATCTTCAGTCATACCCGCTGCTGTGAACATGCAGTAATCTTCCTGAGTCAGACCATAGGTATGCTTGATAACCGAAATCCGTTCTTCTCGAAGTAAAGGACGGATTAACGGTTCAGGTAGTACGCCCCACGCATCTTCATCAAGAATGGTATTGAGCATGTAATCAAAGCTAGAGAAACCAATGTAGCGCAATGAAAAGGGTTGTAGCTCTGGGTTGTCTTTTTCATTCAGGTAAGCGATAGAAGCCTGCATTGCGTTTCTCAGGTCTTCATCCGCCACACGACGCATTTTGGTAAGCGGGTGTCCAGATCTGCAAACCGACATCATGCGAATTTTACCAATTGGGTGGTAGGTGACTCTTGGGTCATCAATGCGTTCGTAATCGACGCCAAATGCAAAATCGACTTGTTGAGTTTCAACCAGGTTCGCAAGGTCGCCACTGGATGCAAGAACGATGTTGAAGGAAGTTGCAGGGAATTTTTTGTTGATTTGGTGAGCTAAATTTTGCCACAGCTCATCCGGTAGTGAATCGTCGCGAGCAATCCAAACTTCAGCGTTAAACTCACCAGACACTTGACGGCAAGTCTGCATGATGCGTTTTTGAGTCACAAGCATGCTTTCACAATCTTTGTATATCGCTTTGCCTGCTTCTGAAAGGCTTAAGTGATTGCCTGCTCTTACAAAAAGCTCGGTATCCAGTTCTTTCTCCAGTGCTTTTATCGCCATGCTGAGTTTAGTTCGGTTGCACTCAAGTTGTCTTGCAGCTTCCGAAACAGATCCTAAATCAGCAACAGTGCAAAAGGCTTCGATTTGGGAAAGGTTCATGTGTTTGAGCTCTTATCGTTTGGTTATCAGAAAAATAGCAGATATCGCAACCATTTACGACCTGAACCATGCCTATAGGTTAGGTCCTGTTTCTACTAATACCTCGTCGATTTCAGGAAAATAGTAGTATCAATTTAATGTGACTTATGTCGCATTTAGAATTTTGGCTCTAAATTTCTTCTTGTTTGATTCGAATTCTTGAGCCAAGATTATTTGCAATAAAACAGTGTTCGATTGCAAAATGAAAGAAGGAATAAGAATATGGAAAACGTAATTAATCAACCAACAAAAGCGTTTGTCGGTGCATCTTGGGCATGCTTATTTGCAGGCTTTGGTGGGTTTCTTTTGGGGTTGTGGAACTCAGAGTTACTCCTGAATGAAAAAGGATTCTACTTCACGGTTATTTTGCTTGGTCTGTATGCTGCCATTTCGTTGCAAAAAACTGTTCGGGATAAGTCTGAAGGTATTCCTGTAACCGATTTGTATTTTGGGCTTTCATGGGTAGCGATAATTGCTTCAGTTGCTTTAATGGGGGCAGGGCTATGGAATGCTGATATGTTGCTTAGCGAAAAAGGCTTCTATGGTCTGGCGTTTCTAATGTCTCTCTTTGCTGCTATCACGGTACAGAAAAATACTCGTGACATGAGTTTACTGAAAAAAGCAGAAGAGCCGGTCGAAGAAGAGCATCACTCTCAAGTAGATTGGTCAGAGTCCGAAGCTACTGACGATAAAAAATAGATACCAAAATTAGATCAATAATTCATAATCAAAGTGCAGGTATATATGCCTGCGCTATTGCATTCAACGTTGAGCGAAAACCGAGGCAATTTCCCCCAATACTTCTGGGTTGGCAATGGCACCAATGTTTTTGACTTCATTGCCATGAATGACCTCTTTAACAGCCACTTCCACCAATTTACCTGACTTAGTTCTTGGTATGTCGCTAACCGCATATATCAGAAAAGGAACGTGTCTGGGTGAACATCGATTTTTTAGTGTCGACTTGATCTCGTCAATTCGCTCGTCCGACAAAACTTGCCCATCTTCCATCTGAACAAACAGCACGATTCTTTCGTCCCCTTCCCATTGCTGACCAACGGCAATCGAATCAACAATGCCATCTAGCAGATTCACTTGCTGATAAATTTCCGCAGTACCGATCCTTATCCCGCCTGGGTTGAGTACGGTATCGCTGCGCCCATAGAAAATCATTCCTTTTCTGGGCGTCATTTCCACATCATCCCCATGGTGCCATACGTTCTCAAATTCTCCCCAATAGGCATTGTGATAACGCTCACCACTGTCTTGCCAGAAACCGATTGGCTGGTTTGGAAAGCTGTTAAGGCAGACAAGTTCTCCTCTTTCACCAAGAACAGAATTCCCGTGACTGTTAAAGACACGGACATCCAATCCCAAGCCCGCTGCCTGGCACTCACCCCGATAGACTGGGGACATAGGGTTACCCAAAACAAAACAACCGCAGATGTCGGTTCCGCCGGAAATCGAAGCGAGATGGATATCGCTACCAATGTTTTGGTAGACATAGTCAAATTGTTCGGGAAACAAAACAGAACCAGTAGAGCACAATGTTTTCACTGAACTCAGATCATAGTGTTCAGCTGGGTGGTAACCGTTTTTTTCTAATGCAGCCAGATATTTTGCGGAAGTACCGAACAGTTTTACTTTGGAGGACTCTGCCAGTTCCCATAAGATGCTCTGATGCGGGAACACCGGGCTACCATCAAATATGACGAGCGTTGCTCCGCTAGCCAGAGCAGAAACATGCCAGTTCCACATCATCCACCCGCACGTGGTGTAGTAGAAAACTTTATCTCCCCGCTTAATATCACAGTGAAGCTGATGTTCCTTTATATGATTCAGCAAAGTACCGCCCACGGAGTGTGTGATGCACTTTGGTTTGCCAGTGGTGCCTGAGGAATAAAGAATGAACAGAGGTGAATTGAAGCCGACTCTTTGGTATTCCAGCTTCTTTGCTTCGTAGTTTCCGAGGATAACTGACCAAGATGAAAAATCGCTTTGTGCATCGGTATTTAAATACTGTATTTCACAGACTTGATTAAGTGAAACAAGCTGTTCATTTAATGCCTGATTCTTTTCACGCATAGAATGCTGTTTACCCGCAAAGCTGTACCCGTCACAGCAGAACAATACTTTAGGTTTCACCTGCCCAAATCGCTCCAAAACACTGTCGATACCAAAATCAGGAGATGTTGAAGTCCATATGGCTCCAAGGCTGGTTGCTGCAAGCATCGCGATGACGGTTTCTGGTAAATAGGGGAGGTAGCCGGCAACAACATCTCCCTCTTCTACACCACAATCTATTAGCCATTGCTGGATAACTGACACCTGTTCACAAACGTCACGCCAGCTTAGGCTTACCTGCTGACCTCGCTCATTATGGAACTCGATAGCTATTGCGTTTGGGGTTCGAGATCCATTAGCCAGTAAATTTTCGGCGTAGTTGAGTGAAGCATTAGGGAACCATAAGGTGTCGCGGCTGCTTGCTGGAGATTCCCATTTTGAGGGACCCACTTCCCTGACAGTATTGCCTTTATTGCCAATCAGATTGGTAAAGTCCCACAAGCTTGTCCAGAAATCTTCACTAGAACTTACGGACCACGAGTGCAGAGATGGGTAGTCAGAAAGACAAAAATCAAAGTCCTTGTTCACTTTCTGAATGAACTGGGTGATATGAGCATTTTCGATCCGGTTTGGATCTGGTGACCAGATTGGTGATACGTCTGACATAACGACTCCGAAATCTGCGAAAAATGAGTAAGGAACAATCCAAGTTGGAACCTAAAGTACTCAGTTTATTGAAGTGTATAGATCTATAGTTGTAAATAATTTGTTGAACAATCAGTTGATTCAGTCACAATTCCCTTTGTCTTGTGAGATTTCATGGAATTACGAATGATTAAGTTAGCCATTATTGGAACCAATTGGATCACTGAACGATTTTTAAATGCAGCACTGCTGACCGAACAATATGCACTGAGCGCTGTCTATTCACGATCTGAAGAAACAGGCAGGCAGTTTGCGTCGAAGTTTGATTGTGAGGTGGTGTTTACTGAATTCGGTGAACTGTGCTCAGATGAATCCATAGATGCGGTTTACATTGCAAGCCCTAATTCATTCCACTGCCAACAGGCTATTGCTCTGATGAATAGCGGGAAGCATGTTATTTGTGAGAAACCGCTTGCTTCTAACTACGATGAAGTGCAAAAGATGTTTCAGGCAGCAGAAGAGAATCAGGTTGTTCTCTTTGAAGCCTTTAAAACTGACTACCTGCCTAACTTCAACCTGATAAAACAGCGCATGAACGACATCGCGCCCGTTCGAAAAGCCGTATTGAACTACTGTCAGTATTCTTCTCGCTATCAGAAATACTTAAATGGTGAAAACCCAAATACTTTTAATCCAGAATTTTCGAATGGCTCAGCTATGGACATCGGATATTACTGCGTTGCCAGTGCTATCAGCCTGTTTGGAGAACCAGAACGCGTGAGCGCAACCGCAACCATGCTGGATTCTGGTGTGGACGGGCAGGGAAGTATGCTGTTTGAGTACAATGGGTTTGATGTGGTGATTCTCCATTCTAAAATTGCAGATTCTGCCATTCCTAGTGAGATACAGGGCGAAAAAGGTAACTTGATTATCCATGCGCTATCAGACGCCGAAAAAATAGAGTTCAAACCCAGAGGGGAGTTGGCGCAAGATATTACGCTGCCTTCAGATGAACAGAGCATGCGCTATGAAGCTGAGTTTTTTGTGCAGTTAGTTCGTGAAGGAAAAGCAGACAAAGTGTCAAAGCAACGCTCTTTGTCTACCGCGAAGATCCTGACTGAAGTGAGAAAGCAGATTGGGTTGGTTTATCCCGCCGACAGGTAAAAAAACGAACTCGCCAGAGCCCATCAGGCTTTTTCTACTTTCTCTGGTCTTGTTGAAGGGTGGGAGATGGCAGTTAGCCTTTGTACCGTCTTTGATGCACCCACAAACCTTGAAAGCTCGCTTTTCGAAACGGGCTTTCCTTTTAAGTACCCTTGAATGTAGTCACATTCATAGTTTCTAAGCATGTCTAACTGAGCCTGAGTTTCGACCCCTTCTGCCACCACTTCCAACTGGATTGCATGTGACATCTGAATAATGGCTTCACATAGCTGAGCAGATTTGTCTCCCGGTTTGTCCATTTTCCAAATGAAACTGCGATCCATCTTTACGACATCAAATGGATAGTCATTGAGAACAGATAGTGAGGAATAGCCAGTTCCAAAGTCGTCCAGATACAGGCTCACCCCCAGTGATTTGATTTGCTTGAGCGTGCTCAGTGCCGTGCTGTGGTTTAAAAGTGTCGATTCAGTAATTTCGACACCTAAGCGTGACGCTGGGAATCGATACTTTTTCAGTACATGACGAAGAGTTTTAACGATATGCCCCGACTTAAGCTGCTTTACCGATACATTAACGTTGATGCGTGGGCATTTCCCTGATTCAGATTTGTCCCATAGTTCCTGAATGGTTGAACACACTTCCTCTAGCACCCAATCGCCAATCTCAATGATTTGATTGGTTTCTTCGGCAACAGGAATGAAGGTATCTGGAGAAATCCAACCCTTATCAGGATGCTTCCAGCGCAGCAGTGCTTCAAACGCTGAAAGCTGGTTTGATTCGGTCGAAAACACAGGCTGATAGTTGAGCAACAGCTGTTTTCTATTGTGTGCCTCACTTAATTCGTTTTCGATAGTGAATCGCTGCTTTGCCTGATCAAACATGGTGTTTTCGTAAAAAACAATCTGGCTTGATGAAGATTTTTTCGCCCGGTACATGGCTGTATCGGCTTCCCGCAGAATATTGGTTAACGTCTGGGTGGAGGAATTGACGGTCGTGACTCCAATACTCGCACCTATGTTGTATAACTGACCATTGCAGTTGTAAGGCTCGGTTAAAGCGCTTAGGTATCTCTGGCAGACGTTATTAATGTCGTAGCGATTTAGCTTGTTTCGGAGGCAGACAATGAACTCGTCGCCACCGAATCGATAGCATATGTCGTCATTTCTTACGTTGCTTTGTAGTCTCAACGCAACCTGCTGCAACAGGAGGTCGCCAACCATGTGACCCATAGAGTCGTTGACGATTTTGAAGCGATCCAAATCGATAAACAGAATGGCAAAGCCATTGCCTCCGTTTGGAGTGATGTTCTCAATAAATTCTTGAAGCTGTTCGGCAAGCGCCTGTCTGTTGAACAAACCAGTGAGTGCGTCATGTGTTGCCTGTGTACGCAGTTTCTGGGTTTTCTCAGCGACCAGCTTGTTCGATACTCTGAGCCGATTAGCATAGCTTTTCACACTGACTGAAACCGACAGAGTCAGCATAAAAATCAGTAATGTTGAAACCGTACTGTAAATATAGGGTCGGTAGTCTTTTGATAAGTGTGTAACAGTGACACTTAACGATTTATCTAATATAGGGAAATATAATGTTCGGGTGGCTGATGGATATTTAATCAAACCGTATTGATTCTGTTTAACGCTTTGATTTTCAGTTTTAAATAGCTGACGACTATCGTCGTCTTCGACCAATATATCGATATTTTTCGCAATGATTTCTTCCTGCCACGTCAGCTCTAAAAATTCATGGAGGATAATATTCATTACCAAAATGCCTAAAGTTTGCCCGCTTCCAGACTGCACAGGCAAATAGATTTGTAACCCTCTTCTTCCTTCATGGTAAAACGTGGAAGCCTTCACTTCGTTAATTTCTATCGCCCGCTTCAATGCAAAATTGTTTGGACAATGGCTCTCAATTCTTGAACCCAGAAAGTCGCTGCCTTCAAATTTAGGGGAGGCAAACAACACGGGGAATGCATGTCGACCAAGCCAACTGGCACAGGCATAAGTAGTTGAAAGTGAGGGAGTAATTGCATAACTCAATTGACCACTGAGATTCGCCAGACTTTGCGCTTGAAGTTTGTCTTCTGTCGAAATTAAAGGTGCCCAGAAAATAGTATGAATACCAGAGCCAATACCCGTTCTGTCTTTTAATAGCGTATGAAATTGTTCTGATGATAAGTTGTTGTTAATTTGAAGGAAATCACGAGTGGAATGCAGAATAGTAGTAAGAGAACCAATAGATTTCTCTAAGGTTTTTACCTTTTCGTTTGTTTGCAGTTCAAGGGCGTATTGCGCGCGTTTGTTTTCGTAATAGTTAATTGTAAATAAACAAAGGAGGGCGACTAAAATTCCTATTAGCCAAATATAGGTTGTTCGCGGCTGAATCCGGTTATATTTCAATCTTTTCTCAGGTCTTTCTGGTAGCAACTCGATTAATGTTAGTCATATTTTTTAAATATGTAAATGATATTTATTATCAACTGTAAATATAAATACTGACTCATTTGCGTATTCGTAAATGATAAACAGAGGGCGCATAAGGTTGTGAGATTAGTCAGCACTCATGACAGATTTATGACATGTCATGAGCGCGAGACTAAAGCTGGATCTATATCGCAGAAATTTCAGGATTTTGTTGAGAGTCAGGATGCTTGTCTACCCAAATCAAACTTACAAAGGCTGCAATGGCACACACCAGCATAATGATTCCAAGAGGAAGCTGATTGCTTGCAGGCAGTGCAGAAGCCGCTAATGTGGCTACACCAGCCCCAAAATTTTGCATTCCTCCTAGTACTGCGCCAGCCGTGCCAGCATGCGCAGGAAATGGTGCAATCGCTCCCGTTGTTGCCGCAGGAAACAATACCCCGGCACCAAGGAAATAGACGGTAGCGCCACCAACCAAAGTCACGGCAGTGGTCTGGTCGTTCAAACCTGGGAACAGAACAATACCAGAGCCCAGAATTGCAGCAATCAAACCAAAGTTCATCGCGTATTTTTCGGAGAACTTTTCTGCAATTACGCTGGAAAGCCCTGCACCTGCAAGATAGCCGGGAATTGGGGCAATAAATAACAGGCTTACTACCGTTGCCGGTAAGTTAAGTGTTCCGCCCAATAACACCCCAGCCGCAGCTTCAAATACAGCAACACCTGAAAATGTTGCGATAAGGCATCCCAGGTATCCCTGGAATCGGCGATTTGATAAAACATAGCGATAATTCTGCCAGACTGGTGCCGCGTTTCTTCTTGATTTGGGCAAGGTCTCTTTAAAGCTTGTCATCATGGTGAGCACGACAGCCGCTGCAAACAACGCAAGGAACAGATAACTGCTGCGCCAGCCGAATGTTTCAGTCAGGTATCCACCTAGTAATGGAGCAACTAAAGGCGAAAAGATGACGCACATACTGATTAAGCTGTTGGCTCGATGCAGCCTGCTTCCTTCGAAACAGTCGCGTGTCAGTGTTCTGGCCATTGCTCCACCACAGCCAATGCCTGCCCCTTGAATAAAGCTTCCTAACAGAAATACATCGTAATTGTGTGCAAACAGAGCAACCAAGGTACCCAGAAGGTAGATGATCAGTCCAACCACGATAATGGGCTTTCTGCCTAAGCGATCTGAGAGGGGACCATATATGAACTGAGATAATCCATAAGGAATCAAATAGCACGCCATTACTGCCTGCAATACGGCAGGATCAACAATAAACTCAGACGCCATATGTCCAATAGAGGGGACGTACATGGTTTGAGTCATCTGACCAACAGCGGTCAGAATTGCGATCAGAAAGGTCAACCGAGCCAAAGGCACAGATGAAGGCATGTTTACTACTCCTAATGGAAAATATTGGGTATTTCGATACTCGGGATATGAAAAGAAATGCTATCTGGCGTTTATTTAAACTGTATATTTACCAGATACAACACAAAATCCCGATACGGGCGAGATAGTAAGAGTAAAGCCTTTGTCAGACAAGAAAAAACAGATAGCCCACGCACGATAGTTTTCTATGATTATGATTAGAAAAACTAATGCGAAATAAATGGCAGTAAATTCATTGGGCTATTGAGAAAAGGGAAATGAAGGCGAGGTTAGTTGTGTTGGTCGGATTCTGTCCACATTATTTCTATTGGGGTTCCCACTTGAACTAAATCCATAAACTCGTCCATCTCGTCATCTGTAATGGCAATACAGCCCTCAGTCCAGTCTACCTGAAGATATTTGTTCTTAGGGTTGTTGCCATGAACCATGATAAAGCCACCAGGATCGACGCCCAGCTCTTTGGCTTTCGCTTTGTCTGCTGTATTGGGGTAGCTGATGTGCATGGCTCTGTGGAATGCCGAGTCTTCTTTTTTGTAATCCAGAATGTATCGACCTTCTGGGGTTTTGTGGTCGCCTTCTTGAACTTTATGCCCTTTGGGGGAGCCACCTAAAGCGATCCGGTATTCCTTAATGATTTTCCCTTCATCAATTAGGTACATTTTCCTCTCAGCCTTGACGACTTTGACAAGATCGACTGAGGAACAGGCAAGTGTAGGGAGAAACAACGTTATGATTGAAAGGCAAAGAGTGAGTGTTTTTTTATCATTTTTATAAATGTTTTATCTGTCGTAACCATTAAATTGACCCTGATGGTTACTGTTGTGTTAATGAACTATACGAGCAATCTACTTCAAGTTTATGAATTGAGCGAGAAAAAATGAACATGGATTATCAGCCTAGCTCTTATGTCTGAATGAAATTTATGCAAGCCTGCATCACACGACAATTTGGGTAAGAGCGGTTGGTTAACACACATTATTGCTGGAAGCGACCTAAAAGAATGACCGCATCCCGCTTTTACAAGCCGGATGCAATTTTCGAAATTAAAGGTCTAATGCAATCATTATTCTTACATTTTGTTGATGAGTTTTCTCAAATACGGAAGTAAATCGCTGGCGAGCAACCCGATTGCGCCTTCCTCTCTGGCGCACCAGTCAGCGGCATTACTGTGAAGCCATACCCCTAGCTTCGCAGCGTCCAGCAAGTTCAGTTTTTGCCCTAACAAACTGCCGATTACACCACTTAATACATCTCCCATTCCACCTGTCGACATGCCGGGGTTGCCCTGACCGCAGACCCAGAAGGTTCCACCATCATAAACAATGGTGCCTGCACCTTTTAATACTACAACCCCACCAAATTTTTCATGCAAGTTCGCCGCAGCCTGATAGCGGTTGTCCTCTACTTCTGCCACTGTGCATTCAAGTAATCGGGAGGCTTCACCAGGATGAGGAGTAATAATCCGGTTATCATCCTTATCTGGTTGAGTAGCCAGAAAGTTAAGCGCGTCGGCGTCCAGTACTTTTGGAAGATCAAGATGACAGAACAGATGATAGAGTTCGCTTCCCCAAACCAGTTGACCCAGCCCGGGTCCCAAAACCAAAGTGTCTGCCCACTGAAGTGAGTCATTGACCAGATGCTTATTGCCCATGTTTGGATCGATCATGATTTCTGGATGCGTAGCTAATAAAGAGGGAGCATTGTCCTTGTATGTGATGACTTTAGTTAACCCCGCACCAGTACGTGCACAGGCAGAAGCTGCGAGAGTAATAGCGCCCCCCATACCGTGAGCTCCGCCCACCAAAAGCACCTTGCCAAAATTACCTTTGTGACTGTTAGGCTTTCGTTTGGGTAACGCATCATCAAGGATTCGTGAGCCTATCATCTGATAGGGCGTGGAAACATTCTGTTTAAAATACTCGCTTGTCCCCAGAGAATCGCAACTCAAAGTCCCAGTAAAGTTTTTTGCGCGCCCTGTGACCAGACCTTTTTTCATTCCGATAAATGTTACGGTAAATTCGGCTTCTATTGCTGTCCCGAGAGGGAAGCCAGAATCGGCACAAAGCCCTGAAGGAACATCCACCGCAACAACAGGAGCAGGGTGCAGGTTTACACGTTCAATCACTTCTGCGTATTGTCGCCTGACGTTTCCAGACAACCCCGTACCCAACATGCCATCAATGATCAGTTCCAGATGTTTGGGAAAGGATGAACTTGGCGAAAGAATCTCCCCTCCGATACCCAGCCAACCCTGTTGCGCAGTCAGGGCATCACCCGTAAGGCGGTCAGAGTCGCCCACATGCCACAAAGTCACATCCAACCCTGAGAGTTTAGCCAACTTGGCAACGACGTATCCGTCACCGCCGTTGTTTCCGGTGCCACATAAAACCAGTATCTTTTTTGCCGTGGCGTATTCATGAGTCATGAGGTGAAAGATGGCTTTGCCCGCTCTTTCCATCAGCTCGTACATCGGGATGCCGAGCTTTTTTGCCGCCAGTTTTTCACCTTCTCTAATTTGCGAAGTGGTGTAAATCGGGGTGTGTTGATTGTTCATTGTCCTAGCCTGTTTTAATTTTCAGGTTTGCCCTGTGTTTTGAATCCTGAGTGTAGGTAAGACCTATGTGGTTTTGAATGAAAAATTGCTTTTAAAATAAGACACATAAGCAGTTTTTCTTTACCACATAGAACCGAGAAAATTATGGGAAAGCACTAACTATTAGAATAGTCTTTATTAGAGGTTTTATCAGCAATTGGTGTGAATACATGTGACGATTTAGAGGGGAAAGCTTCTTAGAGTTTTGCTTATGGAAGTGATTTGAGTATAGCTGTATGAACATCCTGATACAGCCAGCGAGAGTCGCTGGCTGTTCTAATCTGAAGTTTGGAGTTCTACTTTAAACTCCAGCGATCATCTACCCAACCTCCGGCGTTTTCATCAAAGTGAACACCGATAAAGCGATTTTGGTCTTCCATTTTCTGATCTTTACTTGGGTCTTCTGCCAACATTTGGCGTATGTGGCTTGCCATAGGGTCATCAACCGGTTGCTGCTGATTCCTAATTGCGACTTCTTTAATCATTTGAAGGCGATAGGCTGAACTGGCTCTTTTCATAACAATGACTCCTATGTTTGGTGTGTGGAAACCTGAACTGACTATTCAGAACAAGTGAGGGTATAGCAAACTTTAGGAGCCACATCTGACAGCGTCAAACGTGTTTTAAGAACATTTAAGTGGCTGGATATTCCGTTCGGATATCAAGCTTTAATTTGAGCTCAACTGATTGTATTAAGAGTGCAGAGAAGTGGGGTGTAAGAGTATGAAATGAGAGGTTACTTCAATAAAATTGCCAATCGATATGTAATTTTTAACCATGTATGCGACAGGGTTAATTTCCTGTCGCGGACAGAATATGAAATTAAATCGAGACAAGCTCTTCGTAGATAGATGGCACTGAAATGGATAAAAAAGGTTTAATTCGTTCGATAGCTTGTTCGGGTGTCAGCTCTTCAAAATCTTTTGAAACGCTCTGCTTTCCAAATATACCGAGAAACCCTTTTTTCAACACAACGTTAGCAAACAACATGCAATGTTCATTGCCAAAAGGCACAATCTGAAAGGTCGCTTCCTGCTTATTGTGATTGGTGATTTCCACAAAAATACCACCGCCAGCGTACTCTTCTGTTGGCAAGTTACCTTCGGTATCCCAAGGGTATTCGGTCAGAATGGACATGACCTGCTCTATGGTTGCGTTTTCAGATGAGAAGTGAGTGGGCTCTTTCGCATCACCTTCGCGATAGGAGTAGTGTACGTTGATCATGATGTGTTCCTTTATGAATTGAACCCCAAACTTGGTTTATTGAACCGAGTAAATCATGGGCATTCAATCATAGTTACACCTTTATGTGATATAGGGTCCGAACAGACCCTAGACATGCTGGTCTAGCAATATGGGATTGCCATCGGGATCTTCCAGCATAATATGCGCTGGTCCTGAACTGTTTTCATCGGCTTTGGAAGCAAGCGTAATCCCCGAGCTTTCCAGATGCTTCTGGATATCTCTTACATCGGTGAAGTTTTCAAGGGTAGCGCAGCTTTGCGTCCAGCCGGGGTTGAAGGTCAGCATGTTCTTCTCAAACATCCCCTGAAACAACCCAATTTTATGTTCACCGTTCGACATGATGAGCCAGTTTTGCGTTTCGTCACCTGCGAATTCAGTAAACCCTAGCGCTTGGTAAAACGCTTTGGATTTCTGTAAGTCTTTGACGGTTAAACTAACCGAAAATGCACCCAGTTCCATCGTCCTCTCCTTGTTTGATCGCTCACGTGGCTATCAATTCTTAGGGTCTGTTGACCTTTCGCGGTTAAATTTTGTTCGAGTTCTATGTGGTTTAATCGCGGCGCAAGGTCTTTCGCTTAGTCATTCTAAGTAAATACCTTGCAACAAAGAGTAAAGCGCATAGAACTGAACCCTTCGGGCAGCATTTGTGGCTCCTTTCTACTGTGTTACCGCTTATTGATGTAGAGCGACTACACCGAATAAGCGCTGCCTTGTATAAAGAACCCACAAATTGCTGCAAAAATCATCTCGAAAGGTCAACAGACCCTAGTAAGAAGCCATGTGATTCCTGTGCTGTTATGGTTAAACGTACTGGGTCAGGTATATCACGCTTTCGACCCTCTTGTGTTTACCGCCCTCACACTCTCACGGGGTGTCATCAGCTTTTTGCGTAGCTTTAACCCCGGTTTCTCAATTATGAAATAGGAGAAGAGAGCGAATGCAAACGCAAGAATGATGTTAGTCGGCCAGTTGGCGTACCACTCACGGGTCCAGGAATTTAGGAAAGGTTCTTGCCACAGATACAGTGAGTAACTTAAAACACCCAGCCAAATTGCAGGCTTGCTGTTAAGAACTTTAAAGGTGATGCCCTGATTGAATTGGCTATAACGTAAAATCATCAGAGCCGCGCAAATATTGATGATGGTTTGCCCAGCGACATAAAACCAGGCAGGGCTAAGTTTGTAGATTGCACTAGGAACCAGAATCATGGCAGCCGGTATCACGATGAACCAGCCAGAGCCAAAAAACTCAGGGAGCCTGAAGCCACTTTCCTTCATGTAAGCGAGAATACAGCCCATCGCGAGTGCATCGGCGATTGCCTGAAATTCCCGTGTCATGGCTGAAGGGGAACTGCCTGCTTCAAACCACATCCAGTAGCGAACGCAAGGAATGATGACTACAGCGATGACCAATAAGTGTTTGGCATGCTTTTTACCCAACAAAGTCAGAAGTAGAGGCCAGAGAAGATAAAACTGCTCTTCAACCGCGAGTGACCAAGTATGGTTTAACCACCATTCTCTCTCGTGGTGGTAGTTCATGGTGTAAGTGACAGCGTGGAAAAGATCACCGGGCATCAGGGAGATAATCCCAGCATATTCTGCCACTGCGATACAGAGCACGTAAAAATAGAAAGCCGGAAACAGTCGGAATATACGGCGAATGAAAAACTGAGACAGGTTCACTTTTTCGTTTCTGTTCATCTCATTCAGCAAAAGAGTGGTGATCAGAAATCCTGAAATGACAAAAAAGACCTTCACGCCAAAGTTGCCCAAATTGTGAAGAGGCATGAATATCTGCGGAAAGTTTACGGTGCCAACCAAGTGACCAAAACAGACAAGAGAAATGGACGCTGCGCGCAGCCCATCCAGTGATGGAATTCTATTCTCCATGATTTTTCTCCCCGTGTTGCTTAACGAAATGATAGTTGGCCGCCGTCAGGGCCACCAGAATGTAGACAGGCCATGTAAACCCTTGAGTTAAAAAAGAACCCGAAACACTGAAAGCAATGATTCCGGCTAAGGTGCCCTCACTCATGGCATAAGTGACAGGTGGGAATCGATCAACGTTCTCACTCACTTTTCTGAGTGAGTAGATGGCAGTTTTGTACATGGTGATCACCATGGCTAAGAAAACGAAAAGACCGACAAACCCTGTTTCACCCAATACGCCGAACCAGGTACTGTGAACCGCATGGTTCTTACCGTCCCAGTAGCTGCTGTAGAAGTAATAGTTGTAGAAGTAGTTATCGATGCCAACTCCGGTAACTGGGTTGTCTAGCGCCATTTTGAATGCGGCTTCCCAGGCATGTATCCGCCCCATGGCTGATTCATCAATACCTTCCTCTGCGGCTCCTCCGGACTTTCGTCCGCTGATTCCAGCAGCGAAGTACAAGATCACCATAAGAACGCCACCGCCAGAAAACAGCAGCGCTTTAGATTTCACACGTCGATAAGCAAAAATGCCGAGCACGCTGGCAATGCCGAGTAACCCGCCTCGGCTTTGAGTCGCAATGATTGCCCATACAATGAGTACACTGGTAATGGCACCGAAGACACGCTCATATCTGTTCATGCCCGGAGCCATAACGAGAGCAAGTGCAAACGAGAAGGGAAACAGTAGGACCAAAGAGAGGTCATTTGGATCCCCAAGTACCGATTGAAAGCTTCTGCCGATGGTGACTCGCGTTCCCTCTACCAGACCAATTCCAGCGAGTTTGTTCGAGATAGCTACAAAAGCGACCAGTCCACCGGCAATACAGAAAAGGCGAATAGCCAGTTTGAAGTGATTGGGTTGAGTAAGGATCCATGACAAGACGGGTGTCATGATGGCGATTTTGACATACGTGCTGGTGAAGTAGTTGATGGATGCCGTTTTATTACCAGCAAACAGAATTCCGAGCATCACAATAATGAAAAACACCGCAAACCACTTCAGTTCCTTACTTGGCTTGAACTGAATATTTCGTGTGATGGCTATGTGCCAGAAGAAGGTCATCAGCGTCGCCAGTGAGAGCAGCAAAGGAATGCGCAAAGGCATTAAAACCGGAAATGCCTCATGCAACCGGAAATAAGAGAAAACGATAAACAGTAGGGCGAGAAGGACAGGGAAATTAAGTGTAAACAGAATAGCAAAAGGCACAATGGCAAGCGCAACAGGTATCGCCGGATGCGGGACCAGATACCATAGCCCACCCAGCACGGCACACAGCGCACTGACACACAAAATCGTGCCCAGGTGTTTGCTGTAGTCTGTTTGCTGTTGGGTAGAAAACATGGCATCTCCTTGATATCTATATGAGAGATAGCAAGGGAAGTGCCAATATATGTGGGTTTATAACGTATTGTTTTTAAAGAGATAAATATATAAAGAAGTCGACCTTCTCAGAATGAGAGTCAAAATAAATAGAATGATGTGTTGTATGTTTGATATTCAAATGGTATCTTAGCCGCCGCAATGAATTATATACCCAGTAAACACAAGGTTAATTGGGTCTAGCACTATTCTTTCAGCCGGAACGGGCTTTGCGGGCATGCGGTGCCCGCTTTTTTTTACTTTAAATTCTCCATCGCCCAAGCCATAAACTTTCTTTGAGTTTCAGAATTTAAATCCTGAAAGGCAGATTGTGCTGACTTAAGAAGATGTTCTTCAGAATGAGTCAACGTAACGGTCGTCTCTTTTTCTGAGCGATAGACCGCCAGTCCTTCACCCTTTTCATTGTATCGGCGAATCGCTCCTTCAAAGTCTTGCAAAGTCTGTAAGCCGCCTATGTGTATCGTATCTATCTTGTAGTCGATTGAGTTGGATGAGGCATCGGTCAGAGTAAAGGTTGGCGCTTTTTCAAATTGGCGTGCATCACTCATTGTTCTGAACGCCTTGTAATCTAAAGTCAGTGACTCTCTTGCTTCGAACAGAAGGACGTAGGGCTGTGAATAGTATTTGGTTCTTCTGCCATCCTCTACCACGATCTGACCAATAGTCACGGCAATCTGATTTAATCCGGGCTGAATCTCCAAAGCTGAGGTGGACTTAATCCACTGACTCTCAATTTTAGCGCCATTGAGGGTTCTTGGGGTGAGCTCGTTACTCAGGTTCAATGTGAGTGGGGATGCAAAAGTAAAGCTGGTAAAGCCAGCCAGTGCTAAGACAACTATACGTAAAGCAAATGCCATGAAGCCTCCAGAAACAGGTTAGGGCGGGGTAATATCCCGCCCTGAGTTTTATTTTGACTGATTAGAAGTAGTATTCCACGCCAACGGATACTTCATTAAATGAATCTGACTTCCAGCGATCATAAGTCATGCCTGCGTTACCGGAGTCAACCGTGTTACCACCCATTGTGACGTCACGAGCACGTACGTAAAGCACCGCAGATGGGTCTACAAAATACATCGCCTGAGCAGAGATTATATCGTCAGCTGAGTCTGCCACTTTCTCGCCATTCACTTCTAGCTCAAAGTTTTTGGTGTAGCCGACTTTAAACTGCCAGTCGCCTGTGTTGTACATCAAACCAGATGTCATGGCATTTTGTTTCTCTTCACGCCCGTTATCGACGCCTTCGGTAACTTTTGCATCCTGGATACGGTACTGCGCGAAGAAAGAAATACCATTTTCAAACCATCCCTGAACCCCAATCAGGTACGTATTGTTATCCCAGATACGGTTAAAGGTATCTTTGGTTGATGGGTCATGGGCGTCGGGATCAAGCGTGCCATCCTGAAAACTTTCAGCAGTGTTTCGGTTGATCTCATAGGCTGCATCAAACTGGATTGGTCCTACTTTGTAATGTGCAGCAGCACCTTGCCACCAACCTTCGTCACTTCCGGTTGCTGCGGCTTTGGTTCTTCCGTAAGCCACATCCAGAGTCAGACCGCCCCATTCCGGTGAGTCCCAACGAACCGTGTTTGATGAGCGATCCTGGAATTTTGCACCACCAATCAAGCCACCCCAGTCCCACACATCACCTAAACCTGGGTTTGCACCGGGCCAGTCAACCACTTCATAGAGTGGTGTGAGAACACGACCTAGTCGGAACTGACCGAATGAGTCAAAGTCTTCAAAACCGACAAAAGTATCTCGCTCACCAAAACCACCGCTTGCCGTATGATCAGAATAAGAAGGGTCGACATAGCCGCCTTCTATCTGCCAGATAAATTTAGGACCAAAGTTTTGGAATTGTTTAGAACCTCTGAAACCAATGCGGCTTTCATTGTTGGTTTGGAAGCCAGTAAGGCTAGGGGAGTTTTCGTAGTCACGATAATGCGCCTGTAACGCGATGATTCCGTACACATCGTATTTCGCATCGGTTTCTTCTGCGACAGTTGGAAATGCTGTCAGTGCAACGCTGCTTACTGCCATTGCGATGATGCTAGGCTTAAAGATTTTGTTCATGTTTACTCCTAAGGTGTATAGCTGAATTCTGTGCCAGCTCCTGTAGGCCGCTGGATACTCGCACAGAGAATCGTTGTTGTTAGATTGAGTACGTGAACAAGCTTAATCAGAAATTTTTCTTGGGTAGTTTCAAGCAGTTATGGATTTGAAGAGGGTCAAAATTTAGCTTTTTAGAAAAATATAAAGCTATATTTTTCAATGGGATAGCATCACTGTGCAAACAGATGTAAAAATAGATAATCAGTGATTTAGATAGATGAATAATTGAAAGAGAGTGCTTGGGTAAGGCTTGAAACAGAAGGGAACATACGGAGATTTTTTGTTTGTTTTAGATGCTTTGAGATGTCGCATATAAAAAGCTTGATGCATATCTCGTTGCAAGAGGATAGAACAGGGTGAACTTTTGTCAGGCGAGACTGTCTCGTGTGCTTTTTGTCTCGCCTTTTATCTCCTAGAGTTTGAATAGTACGATTATTTTGGTTTTATGTAAAACCATTTTTGCCGACAGTTTTTCTATCAATAACCTTTTTACCAACAGCCATCGTAGGAAACTACGGCTCCCATTACCTGATCAATTTTATAGCGCGTATTCTCGCCAACGTAGAGAGCAGCGCCCATTTCCTGTGAACCTGTCACCCGTTTGGCATGACACAAATAGGCATTGGCTCCCATAGAAAAGTCGATATTGGCATTTTCGACATCAAGTAAAGAATCTGAATTGTTGAGGTTAGCGCCCAGAGACAAATGAGCATCCAAGTTTGAAACCTTGCCCTCAACGAAGATTTCTGCACCCATGCTGCCCACTACTTTTAACTCGTCGCTTGAAATGGCACATGGAACAGCGGTGAGGTTTGTGCCCATTTTTGCTTCGACGCTTGTGAGTGGCTTGTCGGTTACCACGGTAATGTCGAGGTGTTTAGTCGCAAACCATCCGGGGTCTTCGCCTTCATTGCTGATCAGCAATTTGCCTCTGGTATTCTTTAAAGAAAGCTTATCCAGTACGTCTTCGTGACCCTGAGCAATCACCATCGGTTTTGCACCGCATTGAACGTTGACGCTAATGTCTTTAGAAACACCCAGTGAGTGGAAGGAAGTGGTAGGAAATGCACGTTCTTCGTCTGCCATTGCAGAGTCAGCAATAGCCAGAGAAACGATCCCGGTTAGGAATAAGAAACTCGCGTAAAACCTTGATTGAGAAAACATAACTAGCCCTTTAAATTAGAATTGGCACACATACTTGGTATTTCAATATGTGTGCCAATTTCTAATCGTTTGATTTTAAAGGGGTTGTTATATTTCGTGGTGAATTTAACTAACTGTTTTAGCTAAAATTACCAAGATTTCCCAGCAAATTTGTAGGTAAGACCAACTTCAAATGACCAACCAAAGTTACGCTGAACGATTGGGCTGTCATCATCATGACTTTCCATTCTTGCTTTACTGATGATCACCAACTTCTTCGAGAAGTCGTACAAACCAATTACACCAGCCTGATAGACAAAGCTGCTGGATGCGTCATATTGCTTCAATCCTGATGCACTGGATTCCGCAGCGCTGACACCGTACAAATGGTCGGACAGCTTTCTGTCTCTCCAGTCTAATTCCACGTAAGGAGTCAGTGTGAATCGACGCATTGGCGTGTTGAATGTTTTTCCTAGGTGAACCTGAATTTCTTTACCACCGTGGACATTCATAACATCCTGAAGGTAGGTAATTCGAGCGCCAGGTGTACCTATGGTAAGACCTAATTCCAGGTTACCGTCTCGCTCATCGATACCATCTGGAATGGTATCAAAAGTGTTAGATACCTGAGCAAAACGCCAGTTACCGGAGATACCGACGTATGGCAAAACGTTGTAGCTTGCCAGGCTGCCGTCAATAAATCCGCGTTCACCGTAGTAAAACAGGTTAGGCGTAATGCCAAACTTTGCAGAATCTTCGGTAGAGTAAACCGATTGTCCAAATGTACCGCTAGCACCAATGATGCCGTATTCCTCACCTGGCTCGAATGCGAATGTAGAACCAGATACCAATGCTAATGAGAGTGCGACAAGTTTTTTCATAATATACTTCCATGACCTTACTATACCCAAGTGACCTCGCTTTATGGATTTCTGAGGTCACTTGGGTATAACAACCATATAGAACTGGCAACTGCGTTTTTTCTTTCACATGCGGCAATAAAAAATTGCCACCT